>NZ_CP099546.1:2400000-3118335 GCF_023973145.1 Natronosalvus vescus | reverse complement strand
TGCTGAAAAATCTGCAGACGGTGAACAGGAGGAATGTGATCAGAGATCGGACGTGAGCGATACGCGCTGTGGGTTCAGCACGGATTGTTCGAACTACTCGGCTTCTGTCAGGAATGGTGTGACAAACTCAGAGCATGAGTTCAGCACGGCGACACCGTTTGTATCGGGTATTCCGCGCCTGCTGCGTTGGGCTATGTTCGTCCACACTGCCGCCGAGTGCGTAGCCGACCGATTTACGCGTCGGTCGGGAGCGGGCCGAGAAATTCGAAACCGTGCTCTTCACCTATCGCAAAGAGGGCTTCAAGGTCAGCATCGGTTACGTCGCGCAGTTCGGGCAGCTCCCGGCTGGCAGACGGTTCACCGACGGCGCGGAAGAAGTCCTCGGCACCCGCGGGCGTCATGACGATGAGTACGCGCAACACTTCGTCTCCCTCAACACGCATTCCGTGTGGTACGTTCGCCGAGACATGACCCGTCATCCCGGGAGTGAGATACTGTGTCTCGCCATCCACGTGTAACAACATTTCACCGTCGATGACGTGGAAGATTTCGGCGGGCCTGTGGGTATGCAGGCCATTCTCGAACCCAGGCGGGGCGAGCATATCCTTGACGGAAAACTCCCCGTTCGTATCCTCACCGTCGGCGGTGATAGTCATCGTAGCGCCGAGCACGTGGAGATGCTCCTCGTCGGGTACTGGTTCAGTTACTTCACTTGACAATTGAATCGCCGATGGAGGTACGCCACGAGCCATATTAAGTTCGACCATCAAACTATTATTTTATTGAACTAAACTTTGAGATAGAATTGAAATATCTGTGTCAATTGAAAATCTGTTACTATCATGTGTCGTTCACCAATACTGATCGGTTTGACTATCACACAGCAGATATAATCGGTCAATCATTCCTCGACTATCCACTACACTCCTACTTATTGACTATACCCTCGCTTTCTGAATACGCGCCCTGGGTCTTGTTTAGACGCGCGAGATCGGCCGGGTTAGGCCCTGATCGATTGTTCGATGTTTCTGACGGCAGCCTTTAGGACGAGTTCTCGGAACTGCCCAAACCACGTTCTTGCCTTAAGTGTGGAACCGAAACGCTTGCGCAACGCGAAAAATATCGATTCTGCGATAGACCGTTGATGGTAGGTTTCATCATCAATCCGAGCATTGTGCGCAGCGTCGAGCGAGTAGAACTCACGATGCTTGATTACCGGTCTAATCCCCTCGTTTCGTAGCATCTGCCGGAGTTCATCCCAATCAAACCCTTTGTCAGCGACGACAGTTTCCACGGTGCTGAGATTTCTTTTCAGGACTTGCCACGCAATCTGCGTGTCATGTGGTAGGTTCATCGAGCAGTGTACATCGAGAATGGCTCGCGTAGAACAGTCTACGAGAATAGTGGTTTTGACCGACTCAAACGTCCCTTTGACGCGTTTTGCGTAGTTATGACTCGACGAGCGATGAGCGATGCTGGTCGAGTCGATTGCTTGTACCTCTCCGGTATCGAATAGTTCCGCCGACAGCTGCAACAGCATCCGCCAGACGGGCATCTTGAGATCTTGTTTTCGAGCACAAACGGTGGTGAAGTCCGGCAGCTCATCCGGTGAAAGGCCGAGTTTGGCGACAATAGCAGGCATTTCTCGAAGAACGTCTAGCAACCGTCGGTAGGAGTGATCGAGGTATTCTCGAAGACCATGGATCGCTACGATCACCCAATCGGCGTAGCCATCTTTTCCTTTGCTGAGAGGTTCTTTCGAACCGCTTCCGACAGCTTTTTGAGACAATTCGACACATCGTTCGGTGAAGCGGGCCAGTTTGGAGTGCACATCCACCTGTGCTCGCTTCATTTCCTAGAAATCCCGACATAGAGGCAATATTACTAGCGTCTAAACACGGCCCGCGCCCTGTATGCAGCACAAGGTCTGAAACCTATCACCTCTTGAGGGTTTCAACAGAGCCTCCTCGCGTTCTGACGGCGGGATAAGTATTCCCGGCGCGAACGCGAACTCGTGGACGTTGATCTCGCTGTGACCGGCAAAAGCCTTCGAAGAGTCCTTTGTGATCGAATCAGTATACCACCAGATTGGTCGTCATTCCGGCAGCGACACTGGCTCGAACTCCTGGAGCCCGAAGTACGTCACCACGACGGCTCCCAGGCCAATCAGAAGAAGGGCGGCCGCGATCAGATCGCCAAGGATCGGAACCACTTCGATCACCTGCAGGAAGACCATGATGGCGACGACGCCGAGTGCGGTCGCCAGTTCGACGCGTGACGTTTCCAGTTGTTGGCCAACAAGGTACCCCAGGGCGATGATCCCGTAGAATATTGTCATCATTCCGACCAACAGCCCGAGAATGCTCACCGGGAGTAGAACGAGAGTGAACGCCATAAACACGAACACGGCGAGAAACGTGACGGCGATGAGCGCCCCGACGGTGAGACTGACAACCGAGTGATCGCGTGCAGCCGAGCCGACTGTTTCGAGGAGAATACGACGGGTTCGGGCGAGCCACGCTCCCGCGAGGGCCAACACCAGCGTCGTCAGAATAACAGGCGTGTACGCGGCGATCGGGTCGGGTTCGGCGGGTGCGAATGCGACGGTCGATCGGTCGGCGATGACTGCTCCGTCGGCCACTTCCTCACCCCCGCCGATGTGCTGGAGTTCGCCATCGATAGTTCCGCCGTCTTCGACGATGAGCGAGCCCGACAACTGCGTCACATCACCTTCAACGGTACCCTGAATGTGGAACTCGCCCCCGATGACGTAGACTGGACCAGCAATCGCTTCGTCTGAGGGGATGGTGACGGTTGCGTCGCCAACGATCAACGCCCCACGATGCTCGGTGATCTCATGATTGCCCTCGATAACAAATTCAGTTGTTTCGACCTCTCCCCCGCCCGCAGACATCATGAGTAGAACGATGATTAACAACGGGAGGAGTTCCAGATTCATGACGCCGCCTTTCCACGTGCTAACTCGACCATTCGATTGACGTAAAGCAGTACCGGCAACGCGACCACGAACAGCAACGAGAGGGCGTTCACGTACGTTAGATGGCTCGTGAGGGAGAGCTCAATTCCTTCCGAGTACAGCGCCAGCGCGGTGCTCAGGAACGTCGCTAGCCAACCAGCGATTCCCACGCCGAGCGCCGTGTGTGTCCCGATCGTCTTCGACGTCGAGAGATCCGGCCAGAGCGCGAAGTTGAGCGTCGTGTAGAAACTCACCGCGAGGACGTAGAACATTGGGAGAATGAGTGCTGGCGTCTCTCCCGCTCCGAACTGGATGTCAAAGACGTACAGCAGGTGCGTGAATGCGAACAGACCGAAGACCCAGATAAACACCCAGTTCCGCTCGAAGTTCGTGTACAGGACACCGGCGGCAATCGCCCCAACGACGTGGAGGACGGCGATGAACAGCCGGACACTCAGGTCGGGTGATTGCCACGATGTGTAGATGTAGAGCGGTTCCTCAATGATCCGGAGAAAGCCCAGACTATCAATGAAGAAAACACCGAACATCAACAGGACTGGGGCCCAGAACGCGACACTCAGTGTTCGAACAGGCGTCGATCGGCAGAACCGACCGATCCCAAACGTGCTACGTTCGTGCTGTCCGGCGAGGACATCGACGAATGCGAACCGCTTCACTGAAAGGACGGCGAGAATCAACACTGCTGGCACCATCATCGCACTCATAACGAGGCTAAACTCATCGATTCGCCACTCGACTGGATACAGCGCCGCGATGAAAAACGAGAGGCCTGCCACTATCGCGGCAACGTATCCCCGGTCTCTGATGGGGATGAAATCGAGCATGAAGCTGAACGTCACCGGGATGCCGAGTCCGAGCGTCGCCGAACAGACGACGACCCACAGCACGAACCACTCGACCGTACTCACGAACGGGGCAGCGATCGTCAGGAGCAGTTGCACGAGAATAATCAGAAAGAGCAGGCGAAACTTCACGTACAGATCGGTGCTCCAGCCACGTCGATCCATGACGAGGCCGCTGCCGATGGCGGCGACGAGCGTGAGGAGCGCGAGCACAGCCATCACTATCGACACGTCCTCCGGGGACATGCCGATCTCGCGCGTCCCAAGATCGGTCAATCCCAACTGGACGAATGTGAGGTTGTAGTAGTAGCCCGCCGTGAGCGCCGACACGTAGATTAGATAGCCGGTAACCGGAATCCACCGTCGCTCACGAACGAACTCGAAGAGTTTCATTCACGTATCATACGAGTCGATCGATCGGGCGCTCTCGGATTCTTTCGCAAGTGATCCGGTATCTGGAGCGAACTAATTGAGTTAGCCTGGTTCACGCGTTTGGTTCATCGCTGGTCAATCGCCGGAGGGTAACGTACAGCACGACAAACATTACGACGAATACGGTTCCTCCCTGGATTACTTTGGTGCGCCGGCTTTTTTCTCTCGTGACCGACGCCTCATCTTCATCGGTCGCCTCGAGTGTTTCTCCGGCTGTCCCTTCGATCGCTTCACGTGTTTCTCCGGCAGTCCCTTCGATCGCCTCGAGAATCGGATCGCGTAACGGCGACTTCATTGCGACTTTCACCGCTTCCGTGACGAGCAATTGTACGAGGTCGTTCTCCAGATCGAGTTTCTCGATTGTACTTGCCATTGTTACAGTCCTCCGCGGTTTGAAGAGCCTCGACACATGATGGGGGTCTCGAATAATACTACGCACAGCCAAATAACTGTTACATCGGAGGAATAGAACTCGTTTACTCCTGGAAGTGATTGTCTTCACACCAGGACTGTAATGATGGACTGAATCGGAATCGTCCCGGACGGCCTCATCCGGGGCTTCAAGTCAACTACCCCAACGACGAACCACCCACCGCTGATCGACCGCTTTTTTCACAGAAATGCAGAGGAAGCCCACGGCTTTAGTTGTGTGGAGATTGATAAAAACGCCGGTATCAACCGCTAGTGGCCGTCGGCGGGGCCTCGGTCGAGCTGGATGAGCACCTCGAATGCGTTCTCCTCGAGAGTTTCGGGCGGCTCGAGAAGACCGATGGCGAACGCGGAGTAGATGGCTCCCTGCTCGATCGTCACCTCTTGATCGAAGACCACTGTTTCGGGGTCGCCTGCGGCCGTTATCTTCACCGGATAGGTGCCGGCATCGACCGCGAGGTAGTCCGAGATCGTCCGGTATGGAACATCTTCCAGCACGACGTCGCCACCGAGGTAGACATCGACATTCGGTGCGTCCGGTGAGAAGTGTGCAACACGGATCCCCGTCTCGGGCGGTTCGACGGGTTCCGTTGGCTGTTCTTCTGCCTCGTCGTCGTCGTAGTCGTCGTCTTTGTCTTCGCCGGTCGCGAGGGCGGTTCCTGAAATCGCTGTCAGTCCGCCCGCAGCGCCGATACCTTTAATGGTCGATCGTCTTGTCGGAGACATTGCAACTGCTGGTAACGACCAAACCTGACATGTATCCGAATGTCAGTATCAGTATCTATTCTCTAGTTTTCTGTAAAACAGATCAAGTAAACTAATCTTGTCTGCTAGCCTACAAACCGCAAGAGACCTCTTCAAAATTTGCGATTGGATATGTCGAATCACCCACCTTCAACCGTCGTCACCGGGCGAAAGTATGTCAATCTATATCAAGGGTCATGACTAACGACAAACAAAATGGGGCGAATTACAAGAAGTCCTATTAAATAATCATCATTTTAGCAGGCATGCTCGGAGCTGCATGTCGATGTAAGCATTTGTCGTGGATGGGATTGGCGAAACGAAAATTACCGAAAAAGATCGCCCTGAGATCAGCTCGAGGGACGCTATTCTCAAACCCACGAAGGGGGCTCATTTGTACGTTTGATACATAGTGCGAGCGCATACCCGCGTCTTCAGGCGCGGGAGGAGGTCAACCGACGAAAATGACGACACATGAGTTCGAGTTTGACGAGATCGCAGAGGCCTTCGGAATAATGGACGAAAAAGAGGACGATATCATCAAGCCGTTAATCAATTTCGAGTAGCGGACGAGATGCAAACGGTTCTCGTGACGTGCTCCTCGGAGATGCGTTCGAGACTCCCTGTGCACCGACCACTTTTGTCATTCGACTTCCTCGAGTCCGACCGGACGATGCCAACCCCAGTCGATGCAGTCCTGTTCGATCTCGACGACACGCTCTGTCGTTACCGACGATCCTCGGCGGCCGTCCTCGAGGCGGCATTCGAGCGCGCCGGATACGACCCGCTGTTCGACCCGACGGCGTACTACGACCGGTATGACGACTACCTCGCGACCAGCTCGAGCATCGGCGAGCTTCGCGAGCAGTGCTTCGCCGAACTCGCCGCCGACGCTGGCTTCGACCGACAGGCGGGCGTCGCCGTGGCGGCTGCCTTCGCCGAGGAACGCGATCAGCGGGCGGTCGATCCGCTGCCGGGCGTGCCGGACGTCCTCCAGATGCTCACCGACGACTATCGGTTGGGACTGGTCACGAACGGCGATCCGGCGATGCAACGTGAGAAACTCGCCGCCCTCGAGCTAACCGACGCGTTCGAGACGGCGGTGTACGCGGGCTACGACACCGCACCGAAACCCGACCCGGAGCCGTTCGAGGTCGCACTCGAGGCGCTCGAGACCACATCGGATCGGGCGGTGTACGTTGGGAACTCACTCTCGAGCGACGTCGCAGGAGCACAGGCTGCGGGTATGCGCTCGGTCTGGGTGCCGGCGTCCCCGGATGCGGTGAGGGAATCGACGCCGAACCAGAAGCCAGTACGTCGGCTCGAGTCGCTGGCAGACATCCACTCAGTCGACTGGTTGTCTCACGACCAATCCGATTAACTGGTTCGTTTTATTGGAACTTTTTGAAGATTAGTAGCTGAATTGCCACGCGTTCATTGCGCCGATAATTCCAACTCCAATTGCCCTATCCATTCACAAAGTTGGCTAAAAATTACACGTGTGTCTCGATACGCCCATTTTTGGATACCCGAGCAAAGGTACTTCCAATCGAAAGCTCCCGGGTCGAGAATACATGCCGATACGAGACTACTACACGTATTTTTGTTGAGAACGCTACCCTACTCCGACATTACATTACGATTTATGCTACAACATTCGAACGGATTACCGGAGAATTGAGGGAAGTCGTGTGCATACCACAGAGAATGTCAGGTATCCTGTAACCAGAATGGGAACAACGTTATCCCCCTCAGTCAACTGAAAACGGATATGAATGCCAGGGAGCCAGAGACGCTTATTCCAGCCGCTGTGGAAACACTCCCGATTAACTTCGCAATCCTCGATGGCGAAGGGACGATCCTGTATACAAATCGAGCCTGGCAGAAATTCGGCGAGGCAAACGATATCGATACTCGGCCAGATACACTCGGTACCAACTATCTGACGATCACCAAACAAGCGGAGACCGAGACGGCACAGGCTGCTGCCGCCGGGTTGTCGGAGATTCTATCGGGCGAACGAGAACTCTTCGAGTTCGAATATCCGTGTCACTCTCCCGAGAAACAACGGTGGTTTCTCATGCGGGCAGCATCGTTTACGAACGATGATCAGCGATACGTCGCTGTTGCCCATTTCGACATCACCGACCGATACACGTATCAGCGACAGCTAGAAGAATCCAACGAGCGCCTCCAGCAGTTCGCCTACGTGGCCTCTCACGACCTGCATGAGCCGTTACGGATGGTCACGAGCTACCTGCAACTGCTCGAGCGTCAGTATAGCGACGAACTCGACGACGACGCCGAGGAGTTCATCGAGTTCGCCGTCGACGGTGCCGAGCGGATGGAGGCAATGATCGATGGGCTGCTCACGTACTCCAGAGTCGAAACACAGGGGAACTCCTTCGATTCGGTCGATATCGAGGCAGTGCTGGACGATGTGTTGACGGATCTCGGGATCCGCATCGAGGAAACCGGTGTTGAAATCACTGCTGAACCGCTGCCGACTGTCACCGGTGACGCCAGTCAGCTCCGCCAACTTTTCCAGAACCTGTTGGACAACGCGCTCCAGTATAGCGGCGAGCAAGACCCTCGAGTATCAATTTCTGCGACGCGTGATGGGGACGAGTGGATTATTTCGATCACAGACAATGGGATCGGTATCGATCAGGAGGATGCAGACCGAGTCTTCGAGGTGTTCCAGCGACTCCACACCCACGAGGAGTACGAAGGGACGGGGATCGGTCTCGCACTCTGCCGACGAGTTGTCGAACGTCATGGGGGCGAGATTTGGGTCGACTCCGAACCCGAAAAAGGATCGACGTTTTCGTTTACGCTCCCGGCAACGGATCCATGAACGCTTTTTGAGAACCACCTGCTGTATTCGCCCTTGTTTCTCGCAAAGGTGTGGCGAACTATTGATTTTCTGTCGATAGGGGCCTGCGAGATACAGAGGATATATTCAGCATCAACTGGCAGAAGGATCACCGACCGTAGATTTCACAGGGGCCAAAAGTCTAAAAAGAGACCCCTCTCAAAATCACACTAAATGAATTTTGAGACTGAGGCGTATATCGATGAATACGTCATCGATGGAGAAAACAGTGGTGTCTTCGCCGGAGATGGCACCAGTATCACGTACACCCCGGAAAACCCGGACATCCCACCGTCAGTATCCATCCCAACCGATGAGATCACCAGCGTCACTTTCAAGCGCGACACAACCCTCCTCCGCAACAGACCTCTTGGATGGTTCTTCGCTGCCATCACTCTCGTACTCATATTCGCCGTCTACATATTCTATTTCGCTGGTACAGACCCACCGGGCCTAGAATATGAGATGCTCTTCTTCGTGTTCCTCATCATTGGTGGGATTTCCACCACCTACAACTACTTCAGCAGTGAAGACTACGACATCATTATCGTTCAGATCAGAACCGATGACGGCGAATCCCACGTCTTCACCGGACGACTAAACGACACGGAATTCGTTGGAGCGTGCGGTGAACTCATCGAATCAGATATCGAAACGCAAAACCTGAACAAGAAACTCAGAACCGAACTCGGTGACTAACAATGCTACTAACACTTCCCTCTCCTAACCGATTAGGGCTGCCCCATTTGCGCCCTATATCTTGCAGATATTCAACGAGCTACCGAACTGCTGTCAGAAGCGGCTTGCAACATTCAGAGGATGAGTTCAGCACAGCGCCCTCGTTTATTTCACACGTTCAGGTCGAAACCAATCGACACATACGGATGCTTACTGATCGCCGAGATTTCTAACAGTCCAAGGAGGTGTTCTGATGGGCGTGTAAGATACACACAGCCTGTGTCGCACGGCATTTCCCCCGTACTCAGCCAGTTCGAGTGGCTCTGTTCGCAATAGACGTATTGTTCAATACTGACTAGAACCACACGGCAACAACCGGCGCGGTCGGCGTGTGTTGATTACTGCGGAAAGCCACTTCCCGTTTCGACCCGTACAATCGAAAGATGGTTTCCAAAGAACTCGACAACGTGGATAAAGGCATTTTGTACCTTCTCCAGAAGGATGCTCGGGGTAACACGACCGAGGACATGGCTGAGAAAGTCGGTGTTTCGTCCAGTACGGTCGCTAATCGAATCAATCGTCTTGAGGAGCGTGGCGTCATTATCAGTTATCACCCAATCATAAGGTACAGTGAAACGGGGTTAGGCCATCACCTCCTCGTCACCGCGACAGTCCCCCTTCGGAACCGAGAGAAGATGCTGGACGACATCATGGAGGTATCCGGTATCGTAAGCATTCGTGAGCTATTGACCAACAACGAAAACCTATCAATGGAAGTAGTGGGCCTCACGTCGGAAGACATTGAGGATACCCTTGAAGCGCTGGACTCACTCGGCGTCGATATTGAGCGGATGGAGATGATGAAACAGGAACGAGCCAACCCGTACAACCACTTCGGGGAGGAGTTTACGAATGAGGAGGACACTGGCTAATTTCCAGCCCCTTTTATGTTGCTCTGGAAAATATCAATCAAGCAATAGGTTGAAGAAGAGTGAGGGACTATAGTGGTCTATGGTTCAAGCACAGACCGCAACAGCGCACGTCGATAATGTAAGCAATGAAGTGGTAAAAATGGTAGCCGAAGTAGAAGACGTTAACCCTCTCGAACTAACTCCCCCGCTCTACGAAGTAATTGACCCCGATGCCTTAGACCAAATCTTCGCCAGTATGCCGTCCGCTGGTCGGATGGAAGGCCAAGTGACCTTTTCCTACAACGGGTACAAAGTTACAGTCTGCGGCGACGGCTACGTGTCTGTCCAATGAGTGAGTGGTCACCACGTACGAAAGCCGAATTAGAGGAATCCCTTGACGAACTTGTCAGGCGGGCATATCAGAATGGAGTGAACGTAAGCGATTGCGGGTATGAACTTCTCCATAATGATGAATCAATACCAGACTGGGATCTCACAATCATCCGTCTGAAAGGACGGTAACTTCGATATTCTGTAGTGGCCTCTGCTTTGAGAATGGTAAAAAGAAAATACTGGAGTGATACCTTGTTCACTGCGCCGAACGATTAGTGGTTCCTCTGTACTGAGCGATCACCACCGTCGCAGATCGAGTCAGACCCCGTGCGACATTCGCGCCCTATATCTTGCAGAGATTCAACGAGTTGCCGAACTGCTGTCAGAAGCGGCTTGCAACATTCAGAGGATGAATGCAGCATGGCAAATCAGTTATTTCGAAACCTCAGTGAGAAAATCGATACACACAGATGGGAACCCAACGCGACTGCTTCTATCAGCTACCGATGATGGTGCCAAAGGTGTGCTGAATGGTGAGAATTGGAGTTCAAACCAGTGATATTAGGATTGAACCCTCTTTTTCGGCCATCCTTCCGGCGGTTGGGTACACTCCCACTGGTATCCCGTTTTACTATCTCGATGTTCTGTAAAGGTTCCATCATTCTCTTGAACTGTCCCCATTAGGATTTCGTCTTCGGATATTTGGATCCAATAATACAGAAACCACGGATCTATGTTTACGGTGGCAGTTTTAGAGTTGGGATCAAGTTTAGATTCATCTCCCAATAGGGTGACCGAAACATCGTATCCTTGAAGTTTTTCAGGGAACGAGTAGCCGGGAAGATTCTCAGCATCGCGCTTCTCTCCGACATATTCCCTAACCCTTCCCGTTAGGTCATCAACTTCGTTAATATTTTCGGCTGGATCGATTGTCAGTTCTTCGTCAGTAAAAACTTCATCTTCTTCGCTTGAGATCGTTATGCTCACTGTGACCGAGTCTTCAGTTTGATTGCTCAATTTGAGTTCGGCTGGCGTCTTACGGGTTGGTGTAATTTCTTCGAACGTCAGCGTCACTTTATTGTTTGATAATTCCTCAAGCCTATGTTCGTAGTATTGGTTGTCCTCTTCTATCCAGAGAGCTGATTCCTCGCCGACAAGTTCTGGATAATATAGTATTTCACTGGTGGTATAGTCTCCTTCCTCCACGGCTGTTTCAACTTGGTTTCGTGCTTTCACAGGAAGTTCGGAAAACGGAATGAATGGTTTGGTACATCGTTGATATTCGATTTCAGTGTTATCATCACCTCTATGATCACTACTTCCGTTGTCATCGTCTCTATTGTCACTACTTCCGCTGTCATTGTATTCCCCATCGGTGCCTAAACAGCCGCCACCGATAGCAGAAAGTGCGGCTCCAGTACCAGCGATGACTGTGCGACGTTTCATATCAACGAGTCTGGATTAGTTTGTTAAATGCTTTCTCCAATATAAATAACTGTTTGACCGTTATTTCCTGCCAGTGTACAGACTCTCTTCCAGTTGTTTAGCGAGAAACACGCGACGAGTATTGGATCATCATACTCGATCTACAGACTCTCTCTGTATCCTGCACATCGCTCTTATCAGCAGTCCGAGTAGTCAAATGTTAGCTCGTTACCAAATTGATCAGTACTGAGCGTTTGATCTTCCAAGTTGATCTCTCCTCAATCAATGCTACATTCGCGCTGTGTATGCAGCAGAGACTGAACGTTCTATTCATATTTTGTCAGAAACTGCGTGCTGAATCCAGAGAAAGGATGCAGCAAACTGACTTCATAATTCAGCCGAACGGAGCTACTCGTCGGTGAGTTCTGGATACGCTACTTCCCACAGATGACCGTCAAGGTCTGCGAAGTAACCAGAATACCCGCCCCAAAATACGTCCTGAGCTGGCTTAACTATACGACCACCCGCGGCTTCGGCTTCCATCAGAATCGATTCGACCCCATCCTTACTCGGAACGTTGTGCGCTAGAGTAACCCCAGAGAATCCAGTTTCCTCGTCAGACACGGTCGCATCCTCAGCGAGGAGGTCTCTCGGGTACAGTGAAAGCCACGTCCCCTCAAGTTCGAAGAACGCTACATCACTATCCTCCTCACGATCATGCATCGGGAAACCAAGGCCGTCTCGATAGAAATTGATGGCCTCATCAAGATCTTCGACACCCAGAGTAACGAGAGTGATTCGGGGCTCCATCAGTCTGAGGGAGGGTCGATTAAACGATAAACACTTCTACTGCACTGACTGACCACTCCCCTTCACAGATCGACTCTCAGTCCGTGCCACACTCACGCTGTGAGTTCAGCATACCTTAGTCGTAGAAGGGTCCGAACGCGACACGAGTAAGACGTGTTGTATCTGCGGGAGAGAAGAGGATAGTCAGCGTGTCGAACGTGGACTGTACGTCTGTGAGGGGTGTGATGGCGCGTTCAACGCTGATGTGAACGGGGCGGAGAACATCCGTCTCGATATCAATGAAAGTAACTCTGAGTCTTCGGCCAGTTTGGACGAAGATAGGAGTACCGGCTGGTTGGCACAGCCCGAAGTCTACCTTCATGACCTCTCCCGAGGATTCCAACCTCGGACAGAGGTGGTAGACTGCGAACCCTAATATCCCAACTCAGCGGTGCGAAGCCGTGGGATTCCTCCGCGTTCCCGCGGAGGAGGATGTCAACCTGAATCATCCGTTAGAAACCACACGAGTGCTTGTAGCGGATAATTAGAACCTGCAGATGCAAATCCGTCAGTAGCTGCACCAACGGCAGTAGATGACTATCTGTACCCATCTCGCGTATAGGTGGTGGGAAGATATTATGCCTCACGACACAAACCAAAACGTTAACACATCATCCGATACCGGCCTGATTGACGGGATCTCGCGTAGAACTATGCTAAAAGCCAGCGGGGCTGGCGCAAGCGCACTCGGTATCATCGGAACCGCGAGCGCCGACTACGACGACAATGACCAAGGTGACGAGGATGAATTCAATCCCGATGATTTCAATCCCTTTGAAACATCTGAACTCAACCTGGAAACCTTAGAGGCAGAGATCCCGGGCGGAACCCTGCAGGCCGAACCTTTGGAAAACACATACGTCGGGGAGGTTACTGACGATCTGTTCGTTGGCGTTTCTTTTACCGACGACGATACTGGGCAGCCCGAAGAGATTGCGGCGTACCTCTGCGATGGAAATGATATCGCCATCTGGCTTGTCGGTGAATACGAGGTTGGCGGTGTGACGCTAGCCGACGAGGAGGACGAAGTCAAGCTAGCGATGGTTGACGGCGAGTTCCTCGGGGCGGCGTCCCTGGCAGACGAGGAAGGCGTTCCCTTCCTCACCGCTGAGGCAACCGGTGATGCCGGTCTGTACCAAGCCGAGACTGAAGTTGACGAGGTGGAAGTGACTGCGCGATGGATCGTACTCTCCGACGGCCGCCAACGAGGAACCTCAATTTGTTGCGCTGGCGGTTGTTGCCCACCGATTGTGGTTTGTTGGCCCTGTCGAGAGCAATTCTAATTGTGACGAAATCAAATTACCAGTACCTGAGCCCCAGATGAAACCACCTCTCTGTAAGAGATTGTAAATGAAATTCGACGAAATGAGGATGAAGATAGGTTTTACATAATACACAGAGGAACGGTTCTCCGTGTCATGGATATGGTCTTCGAGGGCGACATCAATTGAACGATATTGAAACACGTGCTGAGACGTAGTACACGTGAGTGATCGAACCCTTGCCCATCTGATTGACCACCGGCATCTGCCACATTCGCGCTTTGAGTTCAGCACTCACTGAACAACCTTCCTGTTTGCTGTCAGAACAGGCGTAACTGACCCAATGGAGGGGTGCATCACCAGTCTCCCCGCGAGCAAAGCGAGCGCGGATCCCGTGCGATAAGGCCGATGGCCGAGTTGTCCGCGTTTGTATCGACGGATTTTCGCCTCGAGTTCAGCAAGGGATGTCCGTATTTCTCGTCTTCTGGCAGGAAGGACGTGACCGACGCAGAGCACCTATATAACTGAGCGACAACTGGGCGCGATTAATGTTAGATATATGTTGATTATGACGGTGAGGATTTGTGCGTTGCGACCGAACGGTTCGGTGTGAACCAGACTGACACCAGCGCACGATCGGAGTCGAAATCAGAAGTCGATACCGCGCGGGCCGCGGCGAGAAGCGGCCGTGAGTACATCTCGAGGGCAGCACCGTCTCTCCGTCGCGGCGTCGAATCGGGTACAGTACCGGCACTCATCGGCGGGGCAGGCCTCCTCAGCGGCATCCGGGCGCTCCTGGCCGGTGAGCGCGAGCGCGGGTTCGCCACGCTCGTCCTGGGAGCTGGGTTCATAGCGGCCGCGCTCGGCCAACGGCGATCCCGCAGCAGTGGCGAGGAGCCTGACGTCGAGCAAACCGACGTGGTCACACGGCCTGACGTCGATGCCGTCGCCGATGAGGCCGGCGGCGTCGGGGCGCAAGACCGCGCCACCGGCGAGGCGGCCGTGGACATCGCTGACACGACCCCAGATCTCGAGGACGTAGGTTCGGGGCTCGAGTCCGAATCTGACGCCGAGTCAGCATCGGTCGACCAGCGCGAGATCGTCGACACTGGCGTCGAGAGCGAGACCCTATCGGAGGCGACCGAGCGCGAAACAGAGGATGCCGGTGGCGAGGAAGGGGCGAGCGACGAGACGGCAATCGAGGAGGACACTGACGCCGGCGTTGGCACCGAAACAGCAGATATCGATCGTCTGGGCGAGGCGGCCATCGACAGGCAGAGCCGGGAGGTTCCGGCACCACAGCGGGCATTCAATCAGGGCTTTCTGGCCCACTCGACCGAAGCGTACTGGGGAATCCGTGCACGCGACGATGCGGTATTGGTCTCGCTCGACTTCGACGCTATCGAGCGCCGCGACGGGATGCAGTACGTTGGCAGCAGTGAAATCGGCACGGACGTCCGTGAGCTACCAATCCCCAGCGCCGTCCTCAACCACTGGGACGAGGTATTCGGCGGCGGTACCGCCGTCATCGGCGGCGATGACATTCTATTCGTTACTACCAAGGATCTCGCGACCGACGGCCTGCTACGCATCCTCCCTTCGGAGTGGGCCGACGATCTGAAAACATAAAATGAGTGGAATGCACACAGCGCTCAGTTAACAACAACTGTTTTCTTCGGGCGACCAGTTACACGCATTGCCCGTCGTCAAATCGTTCTCCTCGATATATGCCGACAGACATGCATAGTTACAGAAGTACGTGGGTGATCCACAAGTATCGGTGCAATCCCGCACGCAAAGTGGGTCGTGATCGAAGATACGCGACTCACAGTACGCACAACCCTCGTCCGCATCAGGTGTTGTGACCGTCGTGGACATACCGTTGAGAGGAAGTGGGTCGTGAACCGCCTCGGGGTCAAGCCCCGAGGCTTCCCGTGGTTTAATCGGACACTCCCACGCGACCATCGGCTTGGTGGCCTCGAACGGTTGCGTGGGTCACGGTCGGCTGGTTCACACAGCCCGATGCCTGCCGTCGCAGTTTCCGAACAACCGGAAGCGTGTTGAGAGCAGGCACATTTCGATTCAACTTCTCCAATCCTTTCTTCGCAATATTCACTGCCGCGTTTCGGTCAGCGTGGTCTTGCCGACCACACGCGTTGCACTTGAACCGCTTCTTCCGGCGATTCGACCGAGCCGTATGCTCACACTTTGAGAAAGAACACGTCTGGCTGGTGTAAGCCGGGTCGATGTCATCGTTCGGAATCCCCTCGAACGCCGCTTTGTACGCGACGAACGAGCGGAGTTTGTGAAACGGCAGGGAGTGCAACCGACGGTTCATCCGAGTGCCGTAATCAATCGAATCTCGCATGTGCTTGAGGTCTTCAAACACAACGAGCGGCGACTCGAATTGCTGAACCCACACCACAATTCGCCGGGAAACTTGGTGGAGTTGGTTGTGAACGTACCGTTCTTCCTTGTCCTCGAACACGCGGTCAAACGCTGTCTGGCCAGCGTTTTGCATCCGCTTCCGCATCGTGAAGTACCGATGACGCTCTTCCTTGATTTCAGGGTAGTCGATGACCACCGAATCAGCGATGCCGTCTTCACGAAGGGCTGAAAGGGCTACGCAATTCTCGTTGATGTCTACTCCGACGACAGTCTGAGCATCGTGTTTATCTTGAACCGTGGCTTCGAGATGAGTGACGTTGACGTGCAGTTCGTGATTGCCGTTGCGCGTCATCGCTTCGGCGGTTCCCACACGCCAGTCGTCACGTTCGAGGGCGTGTTCGAGAAGTTCGAGGGTGTCTGGTGCGCCACGAAGTGTACCTTTCACCGGATTGTACGGTTTGGCACTGATTCGGTAGTGTATCCCGTTGTCTTTGCGTGTGAGATTGTATCCCTCGGTGAAGTTCATTCGCAACGGGTATGGCCCAGTTTTCTCGTGACTGGGTGTGTTGTAGTCGTCGCGGTTGTAGGACTGCTGAAGTGCATCGAGTGCTTTAGCGACAATGCGTTGCGTGGTGTTCTTCACGAGGTCTGCCTCGTCTTCAAGACGTGGTGAGATGTCGTCCCAGTCCATCCCGTTTTTCGCTAATTGGATGGTCTGGTTGTACACCCAACGCGCTTCGTGGTACGCTTCGGAAAGAAGTCGCCCGTTATCGGATTGAAGTTGGAAGACGAGTGTCTTCGTAAGCGACTTTTCCATACCCTAATCGACGGACTCGGGTGTTGTAAAGGTATGGATTAGCGTTGATAGGTTAGGCGTTGTCGGCTTCATCTCGGGGTCAAGCCCCGAGGCACTCGCCTTGAACCGCCTGTAGAAAGCGTTTGGTTGCCATCGCTCTGAACGCTGGCCAACGCTACACAGTGACTCTCCAGGAATCGCCACTTCTCGTTATTCGACTGCAGGAGAATCGTTACCAACCGTGAAATGGGAGCGAAAAGCGCGGTGGATCGTGCTACGGGAATCGGAACGTCTCGAGATTTTTCGGTTGATACGTCCTGACGTTGTATTCCTGGTAGAGTGCAGAGGAGAGTTGATCCGTCGCCTGCTCGTCACCGTGGACACACAGAATCGATTCCGGGCGAGGATTCATCTCTCCGACGTACTGCTCGAGCCCCGCTCGATCGGCGTGGCCGGAGAAGCCGCTCACTGATTCGATCCTGAACTCGAGCGTGAGTCGGTTCGACCGATCACGCCCGCCGTTCATTGTCACTTCCGTGTGGCCGCTCTGGATTCGTCGCCCGAGCGTTCCTTCCGCCTGATACCCGACGAAGAGGAGCGTGTTATCCGGGTTTGGGCCGAGTAACTCGAGCCAGGACATGATCGGGCCTCCAGTCACCATCCCGGACGTCGAGAGAATAATACAGGGATCCCCGCTCGCAATCTCCTCGCGCATCTCCTGTCCACCATCTACCTGTCTGAACTGGTCGGCGATAAACGGGTTCTCATCTTCGTGGAGAATGCGTTGGCGAAGTCCGTCGCGGAGATACTCGGGATACGCCGTATGGATTGCGGTCGCCTCTCGAATCATCCCGTCGAGATAGACGGGCATCGTCGGAATCGTGTCTTCACGCATCGCCTCCTCGAGAACGAGCATCAGTTCCTGCGACCGTCCGACGGCGAACGCGGGGATAACAGTAATCCCGTCTTGCTCGTAGGTTTCCCTGATGATCTGGTGGACGTTCCCCTCGCTCTCTTCGGTGTTGGTCTGGTAGTCCCCACGACGACCGTACGTCGATTCCATTATCATCGTCTCCACACGGGGGAAGTCGTTGACGGCCCCGTTGAACAGCCGCGTCGGCTCGTAGTGAACGTCACCGGAAAAGAGAACGTTGTAGAAGCCATCTCCAATGTGGAAGTGTGCGGAGGCGCTCCCCAGGATGTGTCCGGCATTGTGCATCGTCAGTTTGATATCCGGCGCGATGTCGGTGACGTTGCCGTATTCGACCGGAATGGTGTGCTTGATCGCCTGACGTACCTGTTCGCTGGCGTACGGCGGCGTTCGACCCTCCTTCGAGGCGACGGTGAGATAATCGAGTTGGAGCAAGCCCATCAAGTCCCGCGTGGGCTCAGTGGTGTATATCGGGCCATCGTACCCGTATTTGAACAGTAACGGCAGCAATGCACTGTGATCGAGATGGGCGTGTGTCAACACGACCGCATCGAGACCCGTCAGTGGCATCGCTTCAGGGGCGTGGAGGTAAGGAACTTCTCCCTCGGCACCGGGTTTGTCTCCACAGTCGATGAGGACTCGCGTGTTGGGCGTGTGAAGCACGAAACTTGCCCGGCCAACTTCACGGCAACAGCCTAACGTCGTTATCCGAACCCAGTCGACGTCCTTCTGGGGTTCCCCGTGGATCTTCTCGCCGACCGTTGTGAGGAACTCACGCCGCTCACCACGTTCCTGGGTCAGGAAGTTTCGAACGTTACTGACCGTGGAGGACTCCATTGGCGGCGTTCGAACCACCTCCGGGTTCCACCCGACCTCCTGGGTGATCTTCCGAATCGTACTTCCTCCTCGACCGATGACGAGTCCCGGTTTTTCTGCTTCGATAAGCACTTCTCCAATCGTTGGATAAAAGTCAAGATCCTGTATGTGGGCGTCATCGGGAACGATTTCACGGATTTTCGTCTCCGCTTCCGACGGGCTCGATTGTGTGCCCGGCGCTGGACGAATCGTCACCCGCTTTTGTAGAGATCGTGCTAACTTTCCGAGAGTATCGCTGTTTTCAGCGAACTCACGGGGAGTCTCAGTATAGATGACGAGATCCGGCCCTTCGAACTGAACGTCGGTAATATCCAAATGTGGGGGAACCTGTTCGACGACGCGGTCGTGTACATCCGAATGAATCGTTGTGTCGCTCATAGAGGTGCTCGTTCGCTGTCTCGCCATCACAGCACGACCGATAACACGGGTTTCGGCATTGAGGCGCTTCGTATCGAAGACTGACTGGCCGGCGTGTTGAGGAAGGATCGGTCACCCGATCACCAACGTCCGGTCAAAGATGTCGAGCGTTGCGATGAACTGCTACTAGTGACTTTGGGACAGAGAATAAAAACCTTCCCACCTATGCATACAGACGGAAGACAGAATCCCACTACTTCAACAGTGGGTGAATCGTGTCAGTTGGTACTATTGGAGCCGGCAGCGACCGCGATGTACGGACGGTCATCACGGTGCTCGAGAAACGGTTCCGCTGCCGTCATTTCGCCGTTCACGCCTCGAGATGTTCCTCGAGCTTCTCGAAGCTCCCGGTCCAGCCGGCTTCCATCCCGCTGAGGGCCTCCTCGACAATCGGCGTCGCCTCGATCACCGCCGTCTCGAGCGTGAGGTAGGTTCGGGTTCCGTCAGCGTCGAACGTGATGGTGCTCTGCGTTACCAGTTGTGGCTCGCCGTCTTCGTCCTCGAAGACGTGACTGCGAAGCACGAGGCGCTCGGGTTCGTCGACCTCGAGAATCTCGCCTGCGTTCGGGTAAATCGTGCCGTCCGGTGCTTCCATGTCGACGTGGAAGGATCCGCCCGGTCGGACGTCCAGTTCACAGCGGGGGACGGTGAACCCCTCGGGGCCCCACCACGCTGCCACCTGGTCGGGATCGACCCAGGCCGCCCAGACAGCCTCGCGCGGTGCGTCGAAGGTTCGAGTGATCGTCAGGTCGTACTCGCTCGGGTCGAACCCGGCGTCCGAATCTCGCACCGTCGTCGCCAGCGTTTCGATCGCCGCCGTCCACCCCTCGACGTGTTGCTCGGTGGTCTCGCGATCTGGAAGATCCGTGTGGGTGAACACGAGCCCCGTCTTGCCGCCGATAGCGTCGAGTTCGACCGTGATCCGACCCACGTACCAGGTATGGACGAGACGCTTCGGTTCGACCACCTCGAGAAACTCGCCATCGATGTCGTACGTGCTGTCGCCTTCGTTCATCGTGATCGAGAACGAGCCGCCGGGTTCGACCTCGAGTGCGTGAATTTCGACCGCCATCAGATCCGCTCCGTACCACCGTCCCATCTCGTCCGGATCGGTGAACGCTCGCCAGACGCGTTCGATCGGTGCGTCGAACGTTCGGCGGATAGTCAGCGAGGTGTCCGTCGATTCGACCACAGGGTCGGCCGCCTCGAGCAGCTCCACCAGTTGATCGAGCATACCCGCCCACCCCTCGGCTGCGCCGTCGGGAACTGACTCGGGGAACTCCTGGGTGATCACGATCTCCGTCCCGCCGTCGACGTCTCTGAACTCGTAGGTAACTCGTAGCTCCCCGTCCTCGGTCTCCTCGCCTGAAACGAGTCGTTCGGGCTCGACGACCTCGACGTAGTACCCCTCGTTGTCGATGCGCTGGTCGTCGCCGATCCAGCTGATGATCATCTCGCCGTTCGCCTCCAGCTCGTTGGCGCGAACCTCGGCGGTCATTCCGTCGGGAACGAACCATTGCTCCAGTTCGTCCGGATCGGTGAACGCCCGCCACACGCGATCACGAGGTGCATCGACGGTTCGCCGTATCGTCAGTTGCTCCTCACGTGCTTCGGTCACCGTCTTCGCGGTCGTGTTGTCGTCTGTCATTGTCATTCCTCTTCAGATGGTCTTCGAGGGCGTCGAATCGATCCTCCCAGAAGATCCGATATCGGGTCAACCAGCCGAAGGCGTCGCTGAGCGGCGCGGCGTCGAGATGACACCGGCGAACGCGACCATCCTTCTCGACTTCGATGAGTCCCGCGTCCGTCAGGATCTGCAGGTGCTTCGAGACCGCCGCAAGGGACACGTCGTGCGGTTCGGCGAGTTCGCCAACGCTCTCGGGGCCTCCCGCGAGTTGCTCGATGAGCGCTCGACGGATCGGGTGTGCCAGCGCGCCGAAGATCGCATCGAAGTCGGGTTCGGATCCAGGATCCGCATCGATGGTTCGATCGGATCCGGTATCGCCTGAATCGGTATCGAGTCCGTTCGACTGTCGTTTAACCATCCGGTTGAACATACGACGGCCCATTATTTAACCATTTCATTGAATGGGGTGCACCAACACGTACGCATGCGTCGAGCAGTACGCTTTCCATGCCTCCTCGAATAGCCGACTCTCACGAATACGGTCAGTGAGGGATGGTCGGTGTGCTTGTCTCGTGGGACTATAGTAGCCACTGCAAGTCAATGCACACCTGATCGCCAGACGTATCGGCGATCAATGTGTAATTCGTTGCAGCTAGTACTATTTCTCGAGCAGGTCGTGAAATTCGAAATCTCCCGTGATGGCGAGAGAGAACGCTCTCTCGGATCACGTGACTCTGAGGAACCGACTCCCTCCCACACAGTCAAACGGATAAAGAAACCACTCAGTCCGCCGGATACACATCCGTAACCGTTCCGACGCCCTTGCTGTGACCCTCCCGGAAGACGAACTTCTGACCCTCCTCGACGAGATAGGAGCGGAACTTGAACCGAACCCGCGTCCGACCCCGATCACCGGGCAGGAGGCGACCCTCCTCGGGGTAAAAAGCGGCGGCTTCACCGATCGTCTCGAGGTGGACGACGGGTTCGTAGCCGTCGCCGATCCGCGTGGGGTGGTTGAGAACCATCACTTCGGCCTCGAACTCTCGCACTGGAGTGGGGTCGGCGTCGCCGGGCAGTAACACCATCCCGCGCTCGATGTCCCGTTCGTGAACTCCCTTGAGGGCGATGCCGACGATGCGACCGGCCTGGGCCTGATCGACCCGATGGTAGTGCATCTCGATCGAGCGGACGTCGACCTGTTGGAAGGTGCCATCGGCCATCGGCCCAAGCAGGAGGGTGTCGCCGGCTTCGACCTCGCCGCTCATGACGGTGCCCGAGGCGACGGCCCCGACGCCGGTCACGGAGTAACTGCGATCGATGTACATCCGGAAGTCGCCCTCGTTGCGCGAGGTTTTCGGGAGTCGATCGAACAGTTCGTCCAGCACGTCGAGTCCCTCCATGGTGATGGCACTGGTTTCGGCGATGGGCACGACGGTATCACCGATCTCCTCGACGGCGGCGTCGACGCCGTGGCGTTCGATCCGAAGCGGCGACTTACCCACGTCACGGAGCAGGCGCTCGACCTCGAGCGTCACGTCTTCGATACGGTCGTCGTCGACGGTGTCGGTCTTCGTGAGCGCGACGATGGTCGGGAGTTCGGTCGCGAGGAGCACGCCGAGGTGTTCACGAGTCGTCCGTGTCGGGCCGTCGTCGGCGGCGACGACGAGCAGGCCGTAGTCGAGTTTCTGTCCGACGAGCCCGCGGATCGTCGTTCGAAGCCAGGGCTCGTGACCCACAGTATCGACGAACGAGACGAGACGGTCGGCGTTCTCGACGACCTGCGCGCGATCTTGCTTGCGATTCGGGTTGGTGACGTGTACCGGCCCATCGTCGTCGAAGCCGTAGACGGCGTAGGAGAGATCGGCCGACAGCCCACGTTCGACTTCGTGTGGCTGGACGTCGAGGAATGCTCGAGTCGCCCCGTCGCCATCGTCCGGACGACCGGTGACGAGCGACCCGACGAGCGTACTCTTCCCGTGGTCGACGTGCCCGGCCGTTCCGATGACGACGTGATCGTCGTCGGTCTCGAGGACGGCACCCTCCTCGACGAGGGCGACGCCGACCAGGCCGTCGTTGATCCCCCAGGTCTGGACGTCTTCGATGTGACACTCGGCTTCCTCGGCGAGCAACGAGAGGACGTCCATCGACTCAGAAAACGTTTCGGCGTCGATGCCGGCAAGGCCGCCGTCGTCGGTCACGCCGACGACGTAGGTCGCTTCGCCGTCACCCGACAACACGCGGTGGCGAAGTTGTGCCGCCAGACTCTCTCGGCGGCCCCCCTCGAGGTGAACTGACTCGATGAGTCGTTCCTTGAACTCGACGTTCCCACCGTCCTGTTCGCCACGTTCCAGGGCTCGCTCGAGGAGAGCCCGGTCACGGCTCATATGCGCTGATAGCAAGTCACACGGCAAAAGCCTTCCCGTCGGATGCCAGCATGTGGCACGGTGGTGGCGGCTTCACAGCTCCATACAGTCCGTGGACGTCGTCGAAACGGGGTACCGCTTGAGGTACAGTGCTTCGGTCATCGTGCCCACTCGAAAACCGCGTTCGGCGATTGGGCAGTCCGCCGAGTATCCGATGACGACTCCGACACAGCGGTGAAAGCGAAGGGAGGTATAAGTGAAGCGTCCCCCACTATGCAGGTATGCCGTTCGAAGTCAAGGAAACCATCCTCCCGGGCATCGGAAAGCGGTACGAGTTGTACCTCGATCCACACCAAAGTCTCGCAGTAGTGATCCGACCCTCGGGTGAACGACAGCTCTTCTATCGGGAGCACACCAACAATGACTACGAAGAAATCGTCGAGCTGACCGACGCGCAAGCGCGGGCGTTCGGCCTCTTTCTGGTCGGCGCGTACTACCAGCCAATCGCTGGACAACTCACCGAGCAATCGAGTAGCGGGGAACTCATCCAATGGTACTCCGTGACCGAGGATTCGGGGCTCGCTGGGGTTAGGGAGGACGAAGTCGTGATCGAAGCGAAAACTGATACGACACTGCTCGGGCTCGAGCGCGAGGGGGAGGTGAGATCGGTGATCGAGAACAATGTCGTCTTCGAAGTCGGCGATCGGCTCATCGTAATTGGCACGCCGGAGGCCCACGACGAGTTAGAATCGTTGTTGGAACGGATTTCATAGCAATCGAGACGTCGGGTTCGAATTGATCACCGCCCTGGCTGCTGTTCGCTCGGCCGAAACCGACCTCGAGAATCGTCACCCGCAATCACCAATCGAGCGTCGTACCAGCCTACAACACGGTGAACCACCAACCTCAAAAGTACCGTCCGCAAATGCACCAGTACTGATCAATGGTCGAGGGAACAGTCACGATTGCTGCTGATTTCGCGCTGATCATGCTGACAGCGGTCACCCTTGGCTATCTCTTCCGGCTGTCGGGACAGCCGACGATCGTCGCGTACATTTTTACCGGGATCGTCCTTGGGCCGGTTTTTCTCGACGTCATCACCGAGGGCGAATTGGTCGAGTTGATGGCGGAACTCGGACTGGGATTTCTCCTCTTTTTACTCGGGCTCAAGCTTCGTATAGACGATATCCGCGAGATTCTTCGACCGGTAATCAACATCGCAATCTGGCAGACGATTCTACAGACGGCGCTCGCCTTCGGGGTCGCCTACGCGCTGGGATTCGATCTGCTGCAGACGACGATCATCGCCCTCGCAACCGTGTTCGGGGCGACTCCGATCATCGTCAAAGTACTTGCGGACAAAGACGAACTCACGTCGCTGCCCGGCAAGATCGACGTCGGCGTGTTGATCATCCAGGACATCTATCTCGTCGTGCTCCTCGCAATCCTGAGCGCCGAATCGTTCGCCGACCCGACGACCATCGCGATCAACATCGGGCGAATTTTCGTCCTGATGGCCGCGATTGGGGTCTTTTCGTACGTCGCCGCCCGGTACTTCCTCCCCCAGCTCTTTCGCGCCGTGGCGGGCGACCAAGAGGCGTTTTTCATCGTCGGCATCGCCTGGGCGTTCCTCTTCATCTACGGTTCGATGGAGATGAACCTCTCCATCGAGGTTGGGGCCTTCCTCGCAGGGCTGAGCCTCGCACAGGTGCAGTACACCAGCGAACTCACCGAGCGCATTCGCCCGCTGACGGATCTGTTCATGGTGGTGTTCTTCTCGAGCATCGGCCTTCGAATCGCCGCCGACGACCTCTTTGCCTTCTGGCAGGAAGCGCTCATCGCGTCGGCAGTGCTCATGGTCGGAAACTTCCTCATCATGTTCGCGCTCATCGACTACGAAAACTTCACCCCCGAGACGTCGTTTCTCGGCAGCCTCAACATGGTGCAGGTCAGCGAGTTCTCGCTCGTCGTCGGCGCACTGGCCGTCACACAGGGGTTCATCGGCGAGCCGATTCTCGGCTATCTGAGCCTGATGGCGATCGTCACGATGAGCCTCTCGACGTACCTCATCAAGTACAACCATCAGCTGTACGCCCTGACGAAACCGCTGTGGAGCCGCTTCGAGAGCGACGATAAACGGGACGTCGAACTGAAAACGTACGCCGACCACGCGGTCGTGGTCGGTGTCGACGACGTGACCGAGCCAGTGCTTCCGGTGCTGCACGAGACAGTCGGGGACGTCGTCATCGTCGATCGAAACCCGGCCACATCTGACCGCTTTGCGGATACCCCCTACGACGTCATCTACGGTGACTTCAAACACGGCGAACTTCGCAAGGAAGCGGGTCTCAGCCGGGCGTCGGTCGTGATGTCGTCGTCGGTACAGACCGACATCAACGAACTCGCTATCCGCGAATCGGCCGACGAGGCGATCGTTATCGTCGAAGCCGATAGCGTCGAACAGGCACTCGACCTGTACGACGAGGGAGCCCACTACGTGACCCTGCCGACCGTTCTGGCCGGGCTCAAGATCCGACGGTACCTCACCCGGTATCTCACGGATCGCCAGGCGTTCCTGAGCGCCGTCGAAACGGACATCGACCACCTTCGATCGGCGGTCGAAGTAACGGCTCCCGGAGAGGCCGACTCGAGCGATTCCGACCGTGGAGGTGAGTCGAATGTCTGAGTTGATCGAGCCGCTGGCGATTATCTTCATCACGGCCGCAGTCGTGTTGTTGCTCGCAACCAGGTATCCGATTCCATCGGTACCACTGTACATCCTCGTCGGAATCGGCGTGAGTCCGCTCATCGGTCGGGGAATTACGCTGGAGCTAGCCCAACTCGGCATCGCCTTCCTCGTTTTCGTCTTCGGGGTTCACGCCGAACCGCGTCGGTTTCTCTCAGTTGCCCGCGATAGCGAACACGTCGCCGCCATCCAGATTCTCGTCGTCGGTGCCACCGGGTTCGGTATCGCACTGTTGCTCGGCCTCGATCAGCTGTCCGCGGCCTACTTCGCAACGGCGGCGGCGCTGAGTTCGTCACTCGTCGGCCGGGAACTCGCCCAGGGCGAAATCCGCCTCGACTTGATTCACGGGCGGCTGACCGAGTCGATTCACTTCGTCCAGGATCTGTTCGCCGTCGGAATCATCCTCATCTTCGGAGCCGCGACGTTCTCCGTCGACGGGATCGCACTCCAGCTCGGCTATGGCGTGTTACTGTTGGCTGCGGCGGTCGTAATCCGGATCTACCTGTTCGGAATGCTGGTCACCCTTTCGGGAGACTCCGACGAGTTGATTATGCTAACGGGAATCGGACTGCTCATCGGCTTTCTCGCCCTTGCAGAGATCCTTGAAGTGTCGATCGTCGTCGGCGCGTTCGCCGCCGGCCTCTCGATTACACAGGACTTCGAGTACAATCTCGCACTCCTATCGGCGCTCGAGTCGATCGAGGACTTCTTTACGGCGATTTTCTTCGTCACGCTCGGCAGCCTCGTCGTGCGGCCGTCGGCTGACGTGTTCGTCATGGCCGGCGTGCTCATCGTGGGCATCGTTCTCGTCAAACCGGTGGTGACGATCTGGGGGCTGGTGTATCAGGGCTACGATACGCGGACGGCCGCGCTCACGAGTTTTAGCCTCGACCAGATCAGCGAATTTTCACTGATTCTCGCCATCAGCGGCCTGCTGGCCGGCCAAATCACCCAATCGCTGTTCGACGCCATATTGCTCGCTGCGGCGGCGACGATGGTCACGTCCACACTGACCTACACCTACGAGGACGAACTCTACCGACTGCTCGAGCGAACCGGGATATTCGGGGCGACCGAGGACACAATTCGCTCCCGGAGCGCCCTTCCGGACGAACCGCTGTCCGATCACGTTGTCGTCATCGGCTACGGCAAACTTGGGAGCAGCGTCGTCACGGTCTGTCGCGAACTCGACAAGCCGGTGGTGGTCATCGAGAACGACCCGGATCGGTTCGAACTCGCGAGAGAGTACCACGAGGTCTGTGTCTTCGGTGACGCGATGAGCGACGTCGCGTGGGATCTCTGCAACCCCGCCGAGGCAGAGCTGATCGTGTCGACGCCGCCACAGCAGTCACTCTCCGAGTACGTGCTCTCGACTGAGACCGATGCAGACGTTTTGCTTCGGGCCGACGACACCGCCGCCGCCGTCGAACTCATCGATGCTGGTGCGACGTACGTCAACGTCACCGATTTCCTCGCCAGCGAGCAGTTCGGCGAGACTCTCTCACGGCTGCTCATCGACGATGCTGCTCCCGAACAGCTACGACAAGAGAACCGTCGACTGCTTCGCGATCGGGTTTCCGATTCGGGTATCGTCGGCAAGTTCGGGCCGAATGTCCCGGAGCTCGAGCGGTAGTGGTTAAATCCCTCTCGGCGCCGACGTCGACTAGTCGCTCAATCGCTCGTAAGCAGCCGTCACTGCCTTGAACTCGGCTTCGTCGCCGCCCCGATCCGGGTGGACATCCTTGACCCGTTCGCGGTAGGCCCGCTTGATCGTCGCCTGTTCGGCCGTCGGGTCGACGCCGAGCACCGACCGGGCTTCGGCCCGCGTCGGCCCGCTCGAGGGCGGCGGCGCTCGGTCTCGAGGGTCGTATCGGGATGAAGTGCCTCGAGTCCAGTTCCGACTGCCGCCGAATCGTGCCTCCCGTTCGGCCCTCGTACGGGGATCACCGCGGGCACGGGGGCCAGCGCCGAAGCCGCCACGCTGTCGCTGTTGGCTATCCATGCGACGACGCCGGGCCTCCCGGCGATACACCCGCTCGAGGAGCTTCCCGCTCCCGTGGTAGTACATGAAGTACGCCGTCGCTCCGAGCGGGAGCGCCGCGAGGAACGCGACCGGCGACCCGGAGACGACCGAGCCGATGACGAGCAACGCCGTCATACCCGCAAAGAGCGCGGCGATGACCAGCACGAGCGGAGACTGCTGCACACCTGAACTAATGCCTCGAACCTCCTAAAGGATGCGCCAACCGTGGATTGATCGACGCTCGAGGAGGCACTCAGAGCACTGTTTTGTGCATGAAACTACACCCTTTAGAGTAAATAGATATAGTAATCATAGCATTTGCCGGGATGAACGATCACCCGACCACACTTCACGACCCATCTGACGACCCGCGAGTTAAGCCACTCGAGGTCGTACACCCGGTATGAGCGTCAGCGGCCTGTGTCAGATCTGCGAGAGTCGGCCAGCACAGGAGCGATGTGACAACTGCGGTTCACTCGTCTGTCACACCCACTACGACCGGGGCTCGAGCCTCTGTGCGGACTGTGCGACCGAACTCAACCCGGCCGATCCAGAGGACGTGGATATTCACCGGTTCTGACTTCAATGACATCCATCCGTGACCTCGTCAGCGGTTCCCTGAAGGTTGGCCACCGATACTGCCTCGAGGTGTCCGTCGACGAGGACGGACGGCTACTCGCCGAGCATCCATCCGCGACCAGCCCCATGAACGTCCTCGTCTGTGAAGGACTCGAGGAACTCGAAGAGGTGCCACCGGCGGGGCCGATCGAGGTCGAAATCCTGGGTCGGGTCGTCGACGACCGACTCGCTGGCCGGGTGGTGTCGGCGTCGTGTGACGAACCGGAAAATGTGGATGACAGTCGAGCCGACCAGGCGACGTGACAGTCGACGGTGACCGAACGCGCTACTCTCCCTCGAGTACCTCCCGAAGCACCGTCCGGTGACAGCACTTTTTGTTCGTGTTCTCGAAACACACCAGCGCGATCGATTCGCCGCTCTCGAGTCGCTCCCGTAATCTCGTGAGTGCATCCTGGGCGTCCGCGTCGGTCTCGAGGTGAGTTCGATATCGACTCACGAAGTCTACCTGCTCCCAGGCGGCGTTGTGGGCTCCTTCCGCACACAGCCCCTGCATCTTCAACTCCTCCTCGGCTGTTTTCGTCTCCTCGAGCAACGACGACGGTGGCCCGAGTTCCCGCACGTTCTCCTCGACAGCGGCGTGAAACCACGGTGGGGGTTGTCGGACGACGCCGATGAGCGTCGTCTCGGGCTCGAGGTCGACCAGATCGTGCTGGATGGCAGCGGCGTAGGTGTCCGTGAGCGCCCCCGGCGCTGTGTCATCATCCGGCCCTCGCTGTTCCCCGGGGCTCGAGCCGCTCTGATCACTGGCGCTCGAGGTTCGGTGTCCCGACTCGCTCGAGTCCTCTGCGGACTGATCCCTGCCCATACGTCCATCCACGGCCGTCCAGCATTTATATACGATGGCGGGACGAACTTTCCGGTCTCAATGACCGGCGACAGCGAAGATCCGAACGCCGACGTACAGTACCACCTCGAGGTCGGGGCCGACGACGTGGCCGACACCGTGCTCCTCCCGGGGAATCCCGAACGCGTCGAGAAGATCGTCGCCCACTGGGACGACCACGAGGAACGCGCACACCACCGCGAGTACCGGACGGCAACGGGCGCATACGACGGGACGCCGATCTCGGTCACCTCGACGGGGATCGGAGGCCCCTCCGCCGCCATCGCGCTCGAAGAACTCGCCCGCGTCGGCTGTGAGACGTTCATCCGGGTCGGCTCCTGCGGGGCGATCCAACCCGAGATGGACGTCGGCGACCTCGTGATCACCACCGGCGGGGTTCGCCAGGAGGGCACCAGCGACGAGTACGTCCGCGAGGACTACCCGGCGACGGCCGACTACGAGG
Source organism: Natronosalvus vescus (assembly GCF_023973145.1). NCBI lineage: Archaea > Methanobacteriati > Methanobacteriota > Halobacteria > Halobacteriales > Natrialbaceae > Natronosalvus > Natronosalvus vescus. Next base: position 3,088,465 of record NZ_CP099546.1, on the reverse strand, counting down.
TCGTGAGCGCACTCGTCGCCGCGGCCGAACGGCTGGGCTACGACTACCACACGGGGATCACGATGAGCGCCGACTCCTTCTACGCCGGCCAGGGCCGACCCGGATTCGAGGGATTCGAGGCTGCCGGTGCAGACGACCTGGTCGACGAACTCACCGCGGCCAACGTCGCGAACATCGAGATGGAAGCCAGCGCCATCCTCACCATCGCGAACGTCTACGGCCTCCGCGCCGGGGCCATCTGTTCCGTCTACGCCAACCGCATCACCGGCGAGTTCCGCACCGAAGGGGAGTCTCGAGCCGCCGAAACAGCCTCGCTGGCGACCCACCTGCTGGCGAAGATGGACGCCGTCAAACGCGAGGCGGGCGTCGACCGCTGGCACGCAGGACTCAGCCTCGAGTGACGTCTCTCAGTACCGGGTTTCGAGCACCGTGTCCCGGTACCGTACTCGAATGCTGTATCTCGAGCGACGGTACCGACATGTCAACTACCCCACCCTAAGCGCCTTCGGCGCTTTGAGGGTGGGGCTTGTCCGTGAACTCGGCCTCGAACCCGTCGGGGTAGCCGGTAAATCCGGCGTTTGGCGTCACCGTTCCAGACTTGAGGGCGAGTTGAACCCAATTGCCGACCTTCGGATCGAAACCCATAGGTCGTCTTCGACGAACAGGTAGCCGTGAGCAGGTACCGTAACTTCGTCCTCTTCCTGGCGCTCGCCGCCGTCTGGGGAACCGCGTTCGTGGCCATCGGCGCCGGTCTCGAGTACTTCCCCCCGGTGTTGTTTGCAGCAATCCGATACGACATCGCGGGCGTCATCATGCTCGCCTACGCGGCTTACGCCGTCGGTGACGTCCTTCCTCGAGGACGCGACCAGTGGCTGCTGGTCACCATCGGCTCGGTGTTCCTGATCGCCGCCTACCACGCGTTTCTGTTCGTCGGCCAGCAACACACCACGGCCGCCGCGGCAGCTATCGTCGTCAGCCTCTCACCAGTCCTGACGACCGGGTTCGCCCGACAGCTCGTCCCCTCCGATGCCCTCTCGACGGTGGGAATCGTCGGCGTTGGCTTCGGACTGCTCGGAGTCATCGTCATCGCTCAACCCGATCCAAACGATCTGCTGGCGACCAACGCCGTCGCCACACTGCTGGTCTTTCTGGCCGCGGCTTCCTTCGCGTTCGGGAGCGTCCTCACCCGACGAATCGAAGGCACCATGCCCATCGAAACGATGGAGGCCTGGTCGATGCTCGGCGGCGCCTTCCTCATGCACCTCCTCAGTCTCGGCCTCCGGGAACCCATCGAGCCGTCCACCTGGCTCGAGGCCGAAGCCCTCTTCGCCCTCGGCTATCTCGCCCTCGTCGCCAGCGCGTTCGGCTTCCTGGTGTACTTCGACCTGCTCGAGCGCCTGGGAGCCGTCGAGATCAACATGGTCTCCTACGTCGCGCCAGTGTTCGCCGCCATCTTCGGCTGGCTGTGGCTCGGCGAAGTGATCGACGTCGCAACGGTGTTCGGGTTTGCCCTCATCGCGTTCGGGTTCGTGCTGGTCAAACGCCGAGCGCTCAGGGAGGAGTTTGGGCACATCCGGTCGCTGGCCAGGAGTTAACCCTCGGAGTGATGAAGCGGTGCTCGATTTCGAGGCAGATTCGTCCGGGCAATTGTGTGTAGGGCACAACTCGCGTTCGCAACGCCGTGATCGTCTCCTACTCGGAGGCCGATCCGAAGAGGTGCATTCAAGTATGCGCCACGACTTCGTGCGGGTATGCAAGACCATGGACGCTCTACGCGCAAGCGCACCGGCGGCCGACTGAAGCCGTTTAACAACCGACGCAAACACGAACTCGGCCGACACCCAACCGAGACGCAGGTCGGCGAGCCCCGCTTCCGGACGATCGACGTCCGCGGCAACGGCGAGAAGACCCGCGCGCTCGCGACCGACGTCGCCAGCGTGAGCACGGGTGAGGAGACCGTCACCGCCGAGATCACGGACGTCCTCGAGAACGACGCCAACCCGAACTACGTCCGCCGGAACATCATCACGAAAGGTGCCCTCATCGACACGAGCGAAGGCACGGCCCGCGTCACCTCCCGCCCCGGTCAGACCGGACAGGTCAACGCCGTCCTGCTCGAGTAACGACCGCCCCGTTTGGAGGCTGGTCGATTCGCGGTTTCGTTATTCCACCTGTGAGCGATGTCGCTGGGGCTGTCGCATTCGGAGTCTCATGCCGTACACAAACCGGCTTTGTGCGGAATTGCTCGTGTTGAGGAACTGATCCGCTCAAGAGAGACGGACTATGGCCGCGGCGCGGCCTTCTGCAACGCCGTCTCCGCGATGTTGCCGCCGTAGTCGGCGCTTCGCGAGAGCGAGTCGACGATGAGCCCCAGCGACTGCGCCTGAACGGAGTCGAGGTCGCGAAGCATGTCGTCGATCGTGCGGGTGTGCTCGTCGATCTCGAGTACGGATTCGAGGGCGGCGTGGCCGAGTTCGGTCGCCTCGGCGCTGTCCTCGGCGAACAGCGCGTCCATCGACTTCTCGAACACGTCGAACGTGTCGCCCAGGAGATCCTCGAGTGCATCGGCGACGCCCTCGGGAATCGCCTCGAGTTTGAGCGCGAGTTTGCTGATCTTTGCAGCGTGGTCGGCCACCCGTTCGAGCTGGCGCGCACTCGAGTGGTAGTCGAAGCAGTCCTCACGGGAGACGCCCAGTTCCTCCGAGGCCCGCGGTGAGCGCAGCGTCGCCCGGAACGTACGCGAGACGACGAGCCAGAGGCGGTCGACGTCGTCGTCGCGTTCGATGACGTCCCGCGCGATGTCGTCGTCGTTCTCGATGAGGGCTTCGACAGCGTCCCTGAGCATCGAGGCCGCGATCAGGCGCATTCGCGTGACTGCGTTGACGATAGACAGCTCCGAGGAGTCGAGCAGATCCTGGATCACGACGCTGTCGGTCGTCTCCTCGAGCACCTCCACACCGACCAGTCCTTGCGTGGCGCTTCGAATCGCTCGGCGTTGATCGGTCGTGATCCGGTTGGCTTCCAGCGCGATGATGTCGAAGCCGCTGACGTACATCGTCATCACCGCCCGCGTGAGCCGTTCGCCCTCGAGGTTCGTCACGTCGAGAGTTCCTTTTTGTCGATGCGTATCGCTCTGTGGGGTGAGCAAGAGTGCATCGTCATCGGGGTAGAACTCGACGGTGGTGCCGGCGCTGACGTCGTTGTCAGTCGCCCACGTTTTCGGGAGCGAGACGGTATACGTCGAGCCGCCGGTGACCTGCACCTTTCGGGTTTCCATGGAGGGTGATTTACTCAGCACAATATAAATCCACTGCAATCTATAGAGCGACGGCAACCTGGCAGAGAAAGTCGATCCTACACCACGATTTTCTCGAGTATTTCGAACGTATTGATCCCACAAACGCACCAAGTGACTGGTTCACAACATAGCCCTATATAGTCATCATAGTAGGGTATTTAGATAGTACTCAGCTCATATCACACTAATGGGAAACGAACCGGCTTCTAGGGGCGACGACACCACTCTTTCCCGTCGTCGCTTCACACTCGGTGTGGCCGGTACGGCGCTCTCCGGATTGGCTGGCTGTCTCGTTCGCGGCGAATCCAGCGACCTCTCCGGCGAGATCCGTATCGACGGCAGCAACACCGTCTTACCCCACAGCGCCATCGTCTCGGAGGAGTTCCAGTGGCGAAACAATCGCGTCATAGTCCCCGTACGAGGTTCTGGCACCGGTGCGGGCTTCCAACGCTTCTGTCGCGGAGAAACGCAGGTACAGAACGCGAGCCGCCAGATCATCGACGAGGGTGACCCGACCGACGAGGGGAGCCTCTGTTCGGCAAACGGCGTCGACTACGTCGAACTCGACGTCGCCCTCGACGGTATCGCCGTTTTCACTCATCCGGATAACACCTGGTGTGACGAACTCTCGCTCGAGGAACTCGAGCGGATCTGGGAACCCGGCTCGGACGTCCAGACCTGGAGCGACGTCCGCCCGGACGATCCGGACTGGCCCGACGAGGAAATCGAGCTGTACGGCCGCGACCCGGCCTCGGGTACGTTCGATTTCTTCACGAAGGCGATTACCGGTGAGCTTGGAGCGATTCGATCGGATTACTCCGCGAGCGCCGATACGAACGTCATCGTCCGCGGCGTACGCGGGAGCCAATACGGGCTCGGGTTCGGCGGTGCCGGCTACTACCAGGAAAACGAGGACGATCTCAAACTGATCGCGGTTGAAAGCGACGAGGAACCCGGGGAATACTATCGGCCATATCAGGAACACATCGAGAGCGAAGCGTATTCGCCGTTGACGCGCCCGTTGTACGCGTACTTCCGAACGGGCGCGTTCGATCGGAGGGAGGTCAGACGGTTCGCCGAATTCTACTTCGAGGAGATCGACGGCGAGGCCACCGAGGCCGACATAGTTGGCGACGACGAAACGCTCACCTGGACGCAGTGGTCTGCTCGCCGGGCCGGGTTCTACGCGCTCGGTGACGGCCGCCTCGAGGAGAACCACGACCGACTGCGAGAAGCGCTCGAGGCGGTGGTCGAATGAGCGTCGACTCAGCCGTCGACATCACGAATCAGGGAAGCGACATCGACAACCGGAAAAACGGCTTCGTCCGGTACGTTTTCTTCTCGTGTGCGCTCGTCACGATTCTCACGACTCTCGGCATAATTCTGGTTCTCGTCCAGGGCTCAGCCGAGTTCTTCGCGGAGGTGTCGATCGTCGAGTACCTGACGGGGACGAACTGGTCGCCCGTCATCCGCCCCCACAGTTACGGCGTCCTGCCGTTGATCTGGGGAACCTTGCTCATCACGGTCGGCTCCGCGATCATCGCGATCCCGGTCGGGACGCTGACGGCGATCTACCTCTCGGAGTATGCCAGCCCCCGTGTCCGCCGAACGATCAAACCGACCCTCGAGATCCTCGCGGGGGTGCCGACGATCGTCTACGGCTTTTTCGCCCTCTCGTTCATCACGCCGCTGTTACAGGGCGTGTTTCCGCAAACGGGAACGTTCAACGCCGCGGCGGGAGCCATCGTTGTGGGCATCATGATCATCCCGATGGTCTCCTCGCTCTCCGAGGACGCCATGTCGGCGGTACCGGACGACCTGCGTAACGCGGCCTACGGCCTCGGCGCAACGAAGTTCGAAGTGTCGACGACCGTCGTCGTCCCGGCATCCCTCTCTGGCGTCATCGCCTCCTATATTCTCGCGCTGTCGCGGGCAATTGGCGAGACGATGGCCGTCACGCTCGCCGCCGGGATGCACCCCCAAATCACGTTCGACCCGCTCGAGCCGATTCAGACGATGACGGCGTACATGGTGCAGATCGGCATCAGCGACGTCTCGGTGGACTCGATCGGGTACAAGAGTCTGTTCGCGGTCGGGATGACGCTGTTCGTGATGACGCTCTCGATGAACCTGTTTAGCATGTGGATCAAATCGCGCTACCGGGAGGAGTACCAATGAGCACCGACACCGCACGATCCCCGTTCACGGACGAATCTGGTCAGATCGAGCGAAAACGACAGATCGGACGCCTCTTCGTGGCGATCTGTTTCGCCTCGACACTCGTCGGCATCGTCGCGCTCATCGCCCTGATCGCCGACGTCATCTACGAGTCCTGGGGATGGGTCACCTGGGAGTTCCTCACCTATCCGCCGTCCCAGTCGATCGAGAACTACCTGCCGGGCGGTCGCGGGGCCGGAATATATCCCGCGCTGATCGGGTCGATCTTCCTGATCGCCCTGACCGCAGTGTTCACCATCTTCCTCGGCGTCGGCGCGGCCGTCTACCTCGAGGAGTACGCCCCCGAGAGCCGGCTCAAATCGTTCATCGAGGCCAACATCGCCAACCTCGCGGGCGTCCCCTCCATCGTCTACGGCCTGCTCGGCCTCGCGATCTTCGTCCGGGCCATGCAACTGGGCTCGAGTCTCATCGCCGGGGCGCTCACGCTCACCCTGCTCATCCTCCCGATCGTGATCGTCTCGACCCAGGAGGCCCTGCGCGCAGTGCCCGACTCACAGCGACAGGCGGCCTACGGCGTGGGGGCGACGCAATGGCAGGTCACCCGGGACGTCGTCTTACCCCGTGCGCTACCGGGGATCATGACCGGGACGATCCTCTCGCTGTCTCGAGCGATCGGCGAGACCGCACCGATCCTGATGATCGGGGCGGCGACCTCGATGTTTATCGCTCCGGATGGGTTGACCAGCCCGTTCAGCGCGATGCCGATGATGATCTTCGAGTGGGCCACCCTGCCACAGGCCGGATTCCAGCACGTCGCCGCGGCGGGGATCGTCGTCCTGTTGACGATACTGCTCCTGATGAACGCCATCGCGATCTTCATTCGGAACAAGTACGATCCGCGATCCTGATCCGGAACCGGATCCGTTCACGATATTGTCACTCGAGGGCGGCGGTTGCTCGTCGCACTCGATGACGACGGTCACTCCTTCACTTCCGTGACGACAGTCATTCCTCACATCCATGACGACAATTACACCCCCACTCGAGGATGAACACGTCGTGTCCCACACAATCCTGAACACGCTTCTGTTCGGAGGAACCACCTGTCGCTCGAGGTCGTCGATCACCGTCCGAACCGCAAGAATACGCTGGGGTAGCGCGTCGACGCTCAGGACTCGGCTTCGGCTTCTTCGCCGTCGTCCTGCTCGCCGTCGTCCCCGCCGGCCTCTTCCTCGTCCATGTCCATGTCGTCTCCCATGTCCTCGTCAGCTTCAGCTGCTTCCTCGCTCTCGTCTTCCTCGTCTTCGTCCATCGTCACCGCATCGACCGCGGGTTCGAACTCCTCGATGGGTTCCCACTCGTCTCCCTCGGCCTGCCGTCGACGCCACACCAACACGGCCCCGACGGCGATTCCGAGGAGCACGAGCAGACGGCCGGCCATTCCACCCGATTTCTGGTCTTCGCCCTCGCCTTCGGCTTCGGCTTCGTCCATCGACTCCGGTTCCTCCTCAGCCTCCGATTCGACAGCCGACGTGATGTCCAGATCCGTTCCGTCGCCGTCTTCGCCCGCGGACTCGAGCACCCCCGACTGACCGAGGAGGTACCCGATGGCGGTTCCGATTCCGAACAACCCTACCGCCGGGATGGCACGCTTCGCTGGCGGACTCGTTCCTTCGGCCTCCTTGACGGCCTCGAGAATGGGTTCACGCATCGGCGTGTCCATCCCGACGCCGACGGCTTCTTTCACGACGCGCTCTGAGAGTGGCGCTTGCTCTGATTCTCGCTTGGGCATACGACAGCCGACAACATCCCGGTAAATAGTTCTGTGCCACGTTTTCGAATACGATATAGTCGCGTGTAGCGGTAGGCGGAGCCTACTGGCGGCGAAAGCGAGCAATACGGGATTACTGGACTCAGACGGGCAGGCTACTCGTGACCGCCTCGAGCGCTGTGAAGCCACCGAAACCGTATCCAAAGACGAGAGCTGCGGGAATCGCACCGGCGAGAATAGCCCGGACAACCGAGAGTTCGTGGACGATTCGGAGCCCAGCGATCAGCAACACCGTACCGTACCAACAGGCGAGAAGACGAACGGCAGGAATCGGGAGGCCGACGAAGACACACGGAGCCGTCGCATAGGCGATGACTTGCACCGTCTGGCTGATTCCGGCGCGCTCGCGAGCAACAATCATCAAGAAGAGCGTCTGAATCGCCGCGAGGAGGTGGAGGCCGAGCGGGGCGACGAGGAAGACGAGAAGACTGATCCAGAATAGGCCCTCGAGCACGGGCGAGACCGGGATCGATGGGTAGACCTCTGGCGTGAGCAGATATCGCGACGAAGCGACGACCAGCACGACGGTCAGCAGAAACGTCAGGCCCGGGGCCTGATCGCCCGGTGCGACGCCCGTCCGGAAGAACCGCTGCGGTCGAACGAGCACCTCGAACCACGCTCGAGCGAGCGCTCGCGGGCCGCGGTCGCGTCCGCCGTGAGGGTCGTCGATCCACTGGGTCATGTCGTTTTGTTGTGTGCGTTTATCCGTTCGTGCGTTCCGTGTCACCCGAAATGCCGTCAGTCGGTTCGAAGCGTGTGACAGTGCCGACACCGTGCCTCGTAGGACTCCGCAGCACCAACCAGGATGGTCGGATCGTCGACGTGTGCCGGGCGACCGTCCACCAGGCGCTGATTGCGCGTGGCTGGCTCGCCACAGCAGGCACAGATAGCCCGGAACTTCTCGACGTACTCGGCGACCGCGATCAGGTCGGGCAGCGGGTGAAACGGCTCGCCACGAAAGGTCTGGTCGGTGCCGCTGACGATGACGCGGCGGCCGTTGGCAGCCAACCGCTCACAGATGTCGACCAGCGACTCCGTGAAGAAGTTCGCCTCGTCGAACGCGACCACCTGTTCGCCGTTGAGCACGTCGAACGCCCGCTCGAGGTCGCCGTCGGGATCCAAAGCAGTCGCTTCCCAGCGACGGCCATCGTGTGAACCGATGTAGTCTTCGCCGTAGCGGTCGTCGAGCGCCGGTGTAAAGACCGCTACATCCTGGCCCGCGATTTCTGCGCGCCGGAGCCGTCGCAGGAGTTCCTCGGTTTTCCCGGAGAACATGCTGCCGGTGACGACTTCGATCCACCCACTGTTCGTGATCGCATGCATCGGATAAAAGCGGGGAAACCCGAGGTTAAATCGATTTCCAATTCGCTCGGCGCGATCCCCGCTCGTTTCGGGTCTCTCGCGAGCGGCTCGAGAGCGGCTAACGCATCCCATAACGAAAGGTGTCAAACACATACGAGGGGTATGAGCGTCATTCGCCAGCCCGGCCTGTTCGGCCGACACACGCGCCGGCGCGTCGTCGGCGTGACGGCAGCCGCGGGTGCGGCGACGCTCGAGGCGGTTGCCGTCGGCCTGTGGTTTACGCTCGTGGTCGTCGAAACGCGAACGGCAGCGGCGGCCCTCGCAGGACTGGGGATTCTCTTCTGTGGCGCGCTCTTGCGGCTCGGCATCTTCGGGGCGGCGACGGCGCCCGTGCAGGTGCTGTTGACGCCACGACGGATCGCGACGATGCTGACGCTCGTTGCTGCCTGGCCGCTGTGGATCCTTCTGGCCGAACGGATCGATGGTGTCCTTGGCCTCACTGTTGCTGGAATCCTCCTCGGGCTGGTACTGACCGTGCAGTTCGTCCTCGAGTGCCGGGTCTTCCGGCTCCCCGAGTCGCGCCGGTGTTACGCCACCGCGGCACTGGCGGGTGGACTCGTCGCTCTCGGCGCATCGATTCTCCTCGCCTCGGCCTGGTTTACGAACTGGACGGTGCTGACAGAACCGTTCGTCGTCGGTGACACCGCCCTCATATTCCGCATCGAGGCCTACCAGCTCGGCATCCTCGTCTTCGGTGCGTTCGCGTTTCTGGCCCACCAGCGTCGGTTTCAACAGACGCTCGAGCCCTGATCACGCACCGACGTTGTGATCCCCTTCGAACGAACTCGGATCGGGCTCGATTCTGGCGTACTGCACCGCCCGGCGACCGAGCGTCGCGACCCGCTCTTCGAGGTTCTCGTCGACGAACTCACCGGCGTCGATCACGCTGTGGGCGCGGGGGACGGCGACCTGGTGGGGGAGTACCCAGGTGTTGAGTGCTCGACACACCGTTCGGAGGTGCTCGAGTGTCGTTATCGGAAACGAGCCACCTGCCACGCCCACCAGGCCGACGGTCTTGTCCTCGAACTCGTCGAACCCGCAGTAGTCGAGGGCCGTTTTCAGCGTCGAGGAGTACGAGCCGTGGTACATCGGCGAGCCGAGGATGATGGCGTCGGCGTCACGGATCTGTCGGGCGACCGTCTCGGCATCGCCGGCGTCTTCCCGGTCGACGTCGGCGTCGAACAGCGGGAGGTCGTACGTTCGGAGGTCGAGGAGTTCCGTCTCCGCACCAGCTTGGGCCGCTTCCTCGAGCGCCCGCTCGAGAGTCACGCGCGTGTAGCTCTCGTCGCGAAGGCTTCCACAGACTGCAAGCACCTGCACGTCAGTCATGCGAAATTCGACACCGTCTCGTCTTAAAAAGTTGCGGCCGGTTTTATGGCGATGTTTAGTTTGAGTATGAAGTGGTGAGGCGGTGGCAGTCTTTGGTGCCTATGCCGAAAACTGCCAGCCTCAGAGAATCTAGTGGATGGATCGACTTGGAATTTGTGCAACGCGAGCGGACACCGCGCGAGCTGATGGTGCTCGGTATTCGCCTCCACTTGGGCGGACTGTCACTTTCGAATACCGTTCGAGAACTCGAGAAATACGGTGTCGAACGGAGTCGGAAGGCGGTTCATGACTAGGTTCACAAAGCCGATCTTGCGCCGAAAGACGGTGCCAGTCCGACCCACGTCGCCCTCGACGAGACCGTGATCTGGATCGATGGACACCAATACTGGCTGTATGCAGTGGTCGATCCAGCGACCAACCGATTCTTGTGCGTTCGGCTGTATTCCGCACGTACAACCGCTCTCACCGAGATGTTTCTCGCGGAACTTATGGAGAAACACGACGTCGAAGACGCCGTCTTCCTGATTGATTCGGCTGCCTGGTTGAAAGCTGCACTCCACCGGCGTGGCCTCGAGTTTCGGTACGAGCGTCACGGTGACTGCAACAGTGTTGAACGTGTCTACAGAGAGGTAAAACGACGAACGTCTTCGTTCTCAAACTTGTTCAGTCACGTCTATCCAGAGACGGCTAATTCGTGGCTCCAAGCCTTCACCCGCTGGCACAATGAGACAAACTAAACACGACCGGTTTTATTGTCCAAAACCAGTTCTAGCTCGAGGTCGCTTCGTCGATCGCTTGCTCGAGATCGGCGATGATGTTGCCCGGATCCTCGATCCCGACCGACAGTCGGACGAGGTCGTCGGTGACCCCCGAGGCTTCCTTCTCCTCGTCGCTCAGTTGCTGATGGGTCGTGCTGGCCGGGTGGATGATGAGCGTCTTCGCATCCCCCACGTTCGCCAGCAAACTCGCGAGGTTGGTCGATTCGACCGTCTTCCGGGCGGCCTCGTAGCCCGCCTCGAGACCGAACGTGATCATACCGCCGTAGCCGCCCTCGAGGTACTCGCTCGCGTTGTCGTGGGTGGGATGGGAGTCGAGTCCCGGGTAGTTCACCCAGGAGACGGCGTCGTGGGACTCGAGGAACTCAGCGACGGCCATGGCGTTCTCGCAGTGGCGCTCCATGCGAAGGGGAAGCGTCTCGAGGCCCTGTATCGTCTGCCAGGCGTCGAACGGTGACTGCTGATTCCCGAGGTCGCGCAGGCCGCGAGCGATGGCCGCGTAGGTGAAGGCAGCGTCGCCGAAGGTCTCCGCGAAGTTTACGCCGTGATAGGCGGGATTGTCCGCGGCCAGTTCGGAGTACTTATCGGGGTAATCGGCCCACGGGAACGATCCCCCGTCGACGACGACGCCGCCGACGGTCGTCCCGGAGCCATGGAGCCACTTCGTCGTCGAGTTCCAGACGATGTCCGCGCCGTGCTCGAGCGGTCGGCATAGCGCCGGCGTCGCGAACGTGTTGTCGACGACCAGCGGCACACCGTTGTCGTGGGCGATGTCGGCGATCCGTTCGATGTCCGGCGTGTCGAGTGCCGGATTCCCGATCGTCTCGAGGTGGACGTACGCGGTGTCGTCGTCGATTGCGTCGGCGTAGGCGTCGTACTCGAGCGTGTCGACGAACCGCGTCGTGATCCCGCGACGTTCGACGGAGTGAGTCAGGTAGGTGTACGTCCCCCCGTACAATGAGGACGCGCTCACGATGTTGTCTCCCGCCTCGGCGAGCAGGAACGTCGTCAGATCGAGGGCGGCCATCCCGGAGGCAGTGACGGCCGCGCCGACCCCGCCCTCGAGCGTTGCCAGTCGTTCCTGCAGCGTCTCGAGGGTCGGGTTCATCAGTCGCGAGTAGATGTATCCCGGCTCCTCGAGGGCGAACTGGGACGCGGCGTCGTCGGCGTCCTCGAACACGTAGGAGGTGGTCTGGTACAGTGGCGGCGCTCGGGCACCCGTCGCGGGATCGGGTTCCTGTCCGGCGTGGACGGAATCTGTCGACAGCGAATTCTCGGGTTCGTCGCTCATACACACGACTACGAGCCTCGAGCCATGAGGCTACGCAGAGGGGTGAGTATTGCCGAGGTCGATAATCTGCCCGAACGCGTTCGTCTCGAGTGCTCGTTCCTCGAGTAGTAGGCCACGATTCCCCGACCGCCGATCGGTATGCAACCGTTCCAAAAAGCGATTTGAGCGCCTCAGTCCTGTTGAGCGTCGACGACTGCCACACCCGCCAGGTTCACGATGTCTTTGACCTCGTCCCCGCGCTGGAGCACGTGTACCGGCTTGTCCATCCCGACCAGCATCGGTCCGATGGCCTCGGCGCCGCCCAGACGCTGGAGGAGTTTGTAGCCGATGTTGCCCGACTCGAGGTTCGGGAAGACGAGCACGTTCGCGGCCTCCTCGAGTTCGGAGAACTCGTAGGTGCCGGTGAGGATGTCCTCGACGACGGCAGTATCTGCCTGCATCTCCCCGTCGACCGGGAAGTCGATCTCGGGATCCGCTTGCAACATCGCGGCGGCCCGACGGGGTTTCCGGGTTCCCTCGTTGTTGACGCTGCCAAAGTTCGAGTACGAGAGCAGCGCTGCCCGCGGTTCGACGTTGAACCGGCGAGCGAGTTTCGCGGTCTGTTTCGTGACCTCCGCGAGCACCTCCTCGTCGGGATCCTGATTCACCGTCGCGTCCGCACAGAAGACGATCCGGTTCTTGAACGTCAGCAGGTAGACCCCGGCGGCGTACTCGACGTCCTCGGCCGTGCCGATAACCTGTAGCGGCGGGCGCAGCGCCGACGGGTAGTGGTGCGTGAGCCCCGTCAGGAGGGCGTCGGCGTCCCCTTCCTCGACCATCACGCTGCCGAAGTAGTTGGTGTCCCGGCGAACCAGGTCGGTCGCCTCCGAGCGGGTGATGCCCTTTCGCTGGCGAAGGTCGTACAGCCGGTCGGCGTAGGAGTCGTACTCCCCCGTGGTGGGGTCAGCCACCGTCGGCGTGAACTCGAGGCCGAGGTTCGTCGCCGTTCGGGTGATCGTGTTCTGGTCGCCGATGAGGATCGGATCCGCAATGCCCTGTTCTTGCATCTGATAGGCTGCGCGGATCATCTTCTCGTCCTCACCTTCGGCCAGAGCGACGCGCTTTGGATCGCTCTTCGCCTTGTTGAGCACCACGCGCATCATCTCGCGGGACTTGCCGAGGCGAGCCTCGAGCTGGGCCTCGTACTCGGCAGTGTCAAGGGCCGTGCGGGCGGCCCCGGAGTCGATCGCTGCCTGGGCGACCGCCGGGGCGACCCGGAACAGCACCCGTGGATCGACCGGCTTGGGGATGATGTAGTCAGGGCCGAACTGGATCGGCTGGTCGCCGTAGGCTTTGACGACGGCGTCGGGAACGTCTTGGCGGGCGAGGTCGGCGAGTGCGCGTGCGGCGGCGACCTTCATCGCCTCGTTGATCTCGGTCGCTCGAACGTCGAGGGCACCGCGGAAAATGAACGGGAACCCGAGGACGTTGTTGACCTGGTTTGGGTAATCCGAGCGACCGGTCGCCATGATCACGTCGTCGTCGCGGGCGTCTTTGGCGTCGTGGTAGCTAATTTCGGGATCGGGATTCGCCATCGCGAAGATAATCGGGTTGTCGCCCATCGAACGAACCATCTCCTGGGAGACGATTCCGCCGATCGAGAGGCCGACGAACACGTCCGCACCGTTCATCGCGTCCGCGAGGTCTCCCTCCGGGACGTCCCGGGCGAACTCACGTTTGTACTCGTTGACGTCACCAGCCTCAGCTCTGGCTGTCGTGATGATCCCCGAGGAGTCACACATGAGGATGTTCTCCTTGCGCGCACCGAGAGAGACGTAAAACCGGGCGGTCGCGAGGGCGCTCGCACCCGCGCCCGAGAAGACGATCTCGAGATCCTCGAGTTCCTTGCCGGCGATTTCGGCGGCGTTGACGAGTGCGGCCCCGGAGATGATCGCCGTTCCGTGCTGATCGTCGTGGAAGACGGGAATGTCGACCTCCTCTCGGAGGCGTTCCTCGACGGTGAAACACTCGGGCGCTTTGATGTCCTCGAGGTTGATCCCGCCGAACGTCGGCTCCATCATCTTGATCGCCTCGACGAGTTTGTGCGGATCATCCTCCTCGAGTTCGATGTCGAAGACGTCGATATCGGCGAAGCGTTTGAACAGGACGCCTTTGCCCTCCATGACGGGTTTCGACGCCTGCGCGCCAATGTTGCCCAGACCGAGCACCGCAGAGCCGTTCGAGACGACGCCGACGAGATTCCCCTTCGCCGTGTAGGTGTAGGCATCGGTTTCGTCCTCGTGGATCTCCATACACGGCGCGGCGACGCCTGGCGAGTAGGCGAGCGAGAGGTCACGCTGGGTATTCGTCGGTTTCGTCGTCGAAATCTCGACTTTCCCCGGTGGATCGGTTCGGTGGTAGTCCAGAGCGTCTTCGTCAAGTCCCATATCGGATGGAGGAACGTCCAGTACAAAAAACGATGCGAAGAGGGATTTCGACGATCGTCGAAGTCAGGGTTGGCACTGGGGGTGGAACGGACGATTCGACCCTTTTATACGCACCCCACCAGTGCCATGCAGTATGGACGTCGCGCTTGGTGGGACGTTCGACCCCGTTCACGACGGCCACCGACAGCTGTTCGAACGGGCGTTCGAACTCGGAGACGTGACTGTGGGGTTGACCAGCGACGAACTCGCACCGAAGACTCGACACGTCGATCGTTACGTACGACCGTACGAAGAGCGAAAGCGCGACCTCGCGGCCGAACTCGAAACCCTCGCCGCGGAGTACGATCGCTCGTTCGAAATCCGGACGCTGACCGAGCCAACGGGGATCGCGACCGAATCCCAGTTCGATTACCTCATCGTCTCCCCCGAGACCGTCGACGGCGGGAAACGAATCAACGAAATCCGTCGCGAGAAGGGCCACGACCCCCTCGAGGTCGTCGTCGTTCCACACGTGCTCGCCGAGGACGAGGACATCATCTCGAGCACCCGCATCGTCAACGGCGAAATCGACGAACACGGCAACCTGACGCCCGATCGAGAAGGGCGGAACGCGAAGCGTCCCGAATAGCTGTCGAACCGTCGGTTCCACGTCGCCCACCAGGCGTCTCCGTTCGTCTGGCGGGTCGGTGTTTTTCTGCAAGTCGATGAAACGGTGAAGTTCCAGGGTACAACGCGAGTATCGAGCGCGTAGCGTTCCTCGTGCACCCCCTGTCGGCTGCTCCTTTCACGATTCTGTGCTGCTGTCGGCGGAACGCACTGATTTCACCGATTAGTCTCTCGAGAGGAATCACCACTTTATATCAAAAAGATTGTAAATAGTGCTAAGTGTGGTGAATAATTACACCCTACTTGCACATTCCGTTCGGCGAGGTGACACGGGACACGCCAACACAGACCCACGTCATCGACAAGCGGACGGAACAGCCACCCCATCCATGAGCGATCACACACGCGACGACGACCTGACGGCGCTCCGCAGACGAACGGTACTCGGCGGCATGGCGGGCCTGGGCGCACTTGGGCTACTGACTGGCCTGAGCGGCTCAGTCACTGCCAGCGTGCCGGACGATCTGACCGCGAGCGGCATCGACTCCTACCACCCCGGCCATCCCCGGTTCGTTACGGCCGGCGAGAAGCTCTGGAACTCGGCGTTCGTCGGCCCCGAACTCATCGGTGGCCGGGACAACCTCGCCCCCCGCGTCCCTGAAGCGACGCCCGACCCGGACGGCTACGACGCCGACGACTTCGCCTGGTCGATCCTCGAGGCACCCGAGGGCAGCGAGGCTGAACTCACCTACCAGTCCTCGCTCGATCCCGAGCGACCCCGGTACAACGAGGGCCGGGACAACGTCACCGAGTTCGAAGCCGACGTGCCCGGGACGTACGTCCTCTCGCTCGAGGCGCCCGACGGCATCCACGAACTCACGATCCACGCGTTTCCAGAATCGGAGGCGGCATCAGGTGGGTCGCCGCGCCTCGCACTCGACGGGCATTTCGAAGACGACACCTACGTTATCGAGACGAACGCCCAGCTCGCGCCCAACAGCCAGGCAACACGCGACGACCTCGAGGTCGTCTTCCTCGCCGACGACCGGGACGCCCTCGAGACCGAAGCCATCGAGGTCGATGGCCTGACCGGCCGCGTTCCCGTCGACGCGCTCGAGGGGGAGTCCGCACGCGTCCACGCCGTCGCATACGACGGTTCCACACAGAGCATGGTCGATTCGATCGAACTCGACCCGGAGGGCGAAGTTTCACTCCCGAATCGCGCCCCGGAGTGGATGGAAGACGGCGTGATGTACCAGATCTTCCCCCGATCATGGGCCGGTCAGCGGGGCGAAACGACGTTCGACGACCTCATCGACGGCGTCGAGTATCTCGACGATCTCGGGGTCGACGCGGTGTGGTTGACGCCGGTCGTCCCCGCCGAGAGCGTCGACAAGCTATTCGGCCACGACAACCGCTCGGGCTTCCAGGAGGACGAGTTGCCGGGCGGTGGCCCTCACGGCTACGACACGAACGATTACTTCGGCATCGCCGAGGATCTGACCCCAGACGGGATGGATCCCGTCGAGGCGTACACGGCCTTCGTCGACGCCTGCCACGACCGCGACATCCGGGTCGTCTTTGACCTGGTGATCAACCACGCCGGTCGCGGACACCCGTTCTTCCAGGACACCATCGCCGAGCAGGGCACCGAATCGCCAGCCCCAGACTGGGAGTATCCCCCCGTCCACGCCTGGGACGAGGACTCGAAGTACTTCGACTGGTGGGATCGCCTCGAGGCTCCCGTCACGCTCGACGGCGAGATCGTCGACCCCGCCCCACAGACCACCGGCTTCTGGGGGCTGCGCGTCATGCCCAACTGGAACCTCGACAACGTCGCCGTCCGCGAACACATCCTCTCGATCGCCGAGTTCTGGTCGGGTGAGGTCGGCGTCGACGGCTTCCGGTGTGACATTGCCTGGGGAGCGCCCCACAGCATCTGGAAGGACGTTCGTGAGGTCGTTCGTTCGAACAACAGCGAGTTCCTCATGCTCGACGAGGCGATCCCGAAGGATCCGGCGTTCTCCGAGAACGAGTTCGACATGCACTTCGACACCGACGGATTCACGACGACGACTCACGACGTCGCCAACGGACTCGCCTCGCCGAGCAACCTCTACGACGACGTCCGCGCCCGGCAAACTGACGGGTTCCCCGACTACTCCCTCCTCCTCAACGCCGTCGAAAACCACGACGAGGTCCGACTGCTCAACCAGACCGTCGTCGACATGCACGACCCCGACCACAACGCAGTCGACGACGAGGAGTGGGATCGCGGCGCGGCGATCCAGCGGGCGTGCTGGGCTGCCGGCGTCACCCTCCCCGGCGTCCCGTTCGTCTACTACGGCCAGGAGCGCCAGATCAGCCGCTACGGCGAGGGGCGACACCTGGGAGAGGACGACCCGCGCGGCGTCGGTGCCGACGGCTCCATCGACACTGGCTCCGACGTCCGCCCCGGCGGCCGCCAGCGTGCGTTCATGAACTGGGACGCCTACGACGAGGAACACCTCGAGTTCTACAGGGAACTGATCGCGACCTACCACGACCTCGACGTCCTGAAGAACGACGCGGCGCTCGTGGGCGAGTGGTACGAGTCCGACGACCGCGTGCTCGTCTTCGGTCGCGACGCCAGCCACCTCGAGGACGTCGCCGGGCCCGAACGAGCGGTCGTCATCGTCAACTTCGAACCCGACGACCCGGCGACGGTCGACCTGCGCGGCGACGTCCACGAGACGGACGCCTTCACCGGCGAGGACGTCTCTGTGTCCACCAGCGAGGAGCGCCTGACCGTTGAGGTCGATTCGGTCGCCATCCTCGAGACGCCGACGTTCTTCGCAACCGGCGACCGTATCGCCAACCTCGCTGTCGCGCCCGGAACGGACGACGGGGATGGCCGGTACCGGTATCCCACTAGCGACCGGTTCTCCCACGGCATTTTCGATCTCACGAGCCTCAGCGTCCACGACGGCGGCGACACCTACCAGTTCCGCGCCGAAATCGGTGGCGACCTCGAGAATCACGCGGACTACGACGGCGGCTTCTCGGAACAACACCTGCAGGTCTACCTGCACGACGGCACGAAGGACGGCGACACAGACGCCCGAGAAGGCGTCAAAGCGACGTTCGAGAAGGCCTACCAGTACCGGGTCGTCGTCGATGGCGAACACGGCACTCGCGTCGAAGCACCAGACGGGACGCTCCTCGTCGAGGGCGACCTCGCGGCCAATCCTGCGGACGATTCAATCCTGATCGACGTTCCCAAGGATGCGTTCGACACCGCCCTCGAGTCGATGGAACTAGCCGTCCTCATGCTGGGCTACGATCCGGACGCGCCGGGGAACGTCAGACAGGTTACCGACGATTCGACGGAGACGACCTTCGGCGGCGCACAGAACGACTCCGCCCCGAACGTCATCGACGTGACGACGCCGGGGGACGTCCCGCAGTTCCAGGCGCTCGCCTACAGCGACGGCACGCTCGCGACCATTCCGTACGTCCCGCTCGCGACGGCGCTCGAGGAGGTGGCCCGGTTCGACGAGACAACGGGCGAACCGTATGGGCCGGGCACCTACGAGTACCCGACCAGTGACGACTTCTACGAGGGAGCCTGGGACATCGACGAACTGACGGTCTCGGCCTCGCGTGATCACGTCGAGTTCGCGTTCACGATGGCCACCGAGGTCGAGAACCCGTGGGGACTCCCGCGACCGTTCTCCCACCAGTTCTACCAGATCTACGTCTACGATCCGGACGCTGACGGCCCCGAAGCCGTCGAGGGACGCTCCGGTCTCCACGCCAATATGGCCTCGCCGTATCACTACCGAATCGTCGTCAACGGCGAATCGAACGAGAGCGTCGAGGACGCCGACGGCGACACTGTCACGTCCGACGTCGAAACGAACGTCGAGGGACGAACCGTTTCGATTCGCGTTCCTGCCGACTCGATTGGCTGGGACGGCGACGCCGACGGCGCCATTGGTATGTCGGCACTCGTGGCACCGTTCGACGGCTTCGGTGAGGGGAACATCCGGGGGATTGCCCCCGAGGCCGACGAGTACGTCATCGGCGGCGGCTCTGGATCGACGGATCCACGGGTCATGGACATGGTAACCCCCGAGGGCGTCGACCGCACCGAGTTGCTCGCCGATTCAGACGACTCGCTCCCGCAACTGCCGTTCGTCGCCCTCGGCGACGTCGATCTCCCGGATGCCGGCGACGTGGATGCACCGGATGATGACGACTCGAGCGACGAGGACGAGGGTTCAGATGCGGACGATCCCGGCGACGATGACGGTGGCGAGGATGATGGCGACGGCGTCGACACCGACGACGATTCCGACGACACCGAAACTGATGACAGTGACGGGACGTCCGACGACACCGACGACGGCATGCCCGGGTTTGGGGCAGCGGTCGGTGCGGCAGGAATCGCCGGCGGTGCCGCACTTGCGGCGAAGCGTCTCGGTCGCGTCGAGGAGTCTGACGAAGAATAGTGGGCTCGAGTCAGCCGACGTCCTGATCGAGAGCGTCGGTCTCGTCAATCGGCGCTCTGTCACGACGACCCCTCTCAAACACCGTTCGTTCGGCATCCTTTCCGACCAGTAATCTCCGCTTCTTCTGATTTCAGTGGCGTAGTGGCCGCTTACAGCCAGAGGATTCGTCGAAACAGTCACTCACGGGGATACGTTATTCGTTCAGTGACTGCCCTCGCGACCGACTAGTGGAGCCATCGCAAGTCGCAGTCACACCCAGTCACACGACGAGTCAGCGATCGATGTGTAAATCGATTCACATGGGATATCCGTTACCACTTCGGCGGCTCGAGACCGGCGTCCTCGAGCAGGTCTTTCCACCGCTGCTGGATCGAGAGTCGGGAGACATCGGCGGCGTCGGCGACGGCACACTGGGTACGGCCGTCGCTGGCGACGAGTGAGCCGGCGTACACGCTTGCCGCTAGCATCGCTCGTTTCGAGCGATCCGATTCAGGGACGTTCGCGAGAAATAGATCTGCGGCCGTCGACCGCGCCTCACTCGAGAGTTCGAGCCGGTCGGCGATTCGCTCGAGTTCCTCGAGCCAGGACTCGTGTTCGATGCGAGCGCTGGCGTTGTACATACCCGTTATACCGTGGTGATCGCTCATAAGTACACGGTTGATTGAGGCTGTTGCTGTGGCGCGATCGTCGTATCGTCATAACGGAGTGTGGGGGCACTGAGACACTCACAGCAATATCGTGCTACGCAAGACAACGCACAGCTACGAACCCGTCGAAAAACTGGCCGTTCGCGTCCGATTTCACTAGGTCACACTTACTAAAGCACATCCCTTCCCAAGCACCAGTGACGCGACTGGCGGGGGCGTCCACTCATGAACGAACCAACCTGTAAACTCGTCTGTACTGGCTGCGGGCTCGAGATGCCGTATCGAGACCGGGCGCTGGCGGAACAAGCGGCCGAGCTCCACCAGCTACGGGACGCAGAACACATCACGTTCATCGTGCCCCCGGACTGGTCACCGGAAGAGCCGGTGACCCAGTAATAACGGGACAATCAGACCGATACCTTCTTTGCCGTGTCAGAAACTACTCGAGAACGAGCGCGGGTAGCCAAGTGGTAACGGCGCAGCGCTTAGGACGCTGTCGCGTAGGCGTCCGCAGGTTCGAATCCTGTCCCGCGCACTAACATCTCGAATGCACGTGAGAGACGTGTATGTGCGACGAAGGATTCGAACCAGGGAGGAGCTTGCTCCGACCGTGGTTCGAATCCTGTCCTACACCGAAGCGCCGATCTCGAGCCACGATATCACCACAGTACTCGAGCGACCCATTGCACGTCGAGATCCGACATCGAGTCGCTGGACCCCAGGTCGCTGCTCAGACGAGGGCAAACAGAAACGCACCGATGCCGACGATGATTGCCGGCGGGAGCGTCTTGTCGGTCGAGACGTCGTGGGTCGCTGCGGTTCCCTTCGCGAGGATGTACACGCTCCAGGCGACGACGATGGCGACGACGAGAAGGCTGACCGGATGATGTGCGGCGCTCTCGAGGGTCTCGAGTTGTGCGACAAGGCGCTGTGGATCCGACCCATCGAGTGTGAGCCCTCGGATCGAGTTCCAGGCCAGTGCGAGCAACAGCGGTGCTGTCACGATCTCCGGTGCGTAGGCCCAGCCGGCAACGTCCATTGCGTCCCAAAACGTCCCATCAGTGCCTGAACCGCCGCTCAGAACGTGCATGAGTGCACTAACGAGGAGCCAGGCGATGGCGTACACGATCGCACCGAAAACGGCGAGTCCGACGAGCTGGCTGAACAGTTCGCTCTGGAGCCCTGCCGGTGGGTTGTCGATCTGGCGAAATAGGAGCCACACGATGGAAAACACGGCGGCGAGGTCGACGATGAGGTGGGCGACGAATACGAGGGTGCCGGATACACGAGACTGGGATGTTTGCTCGAAATAGGCTGCTGGCCGGCGGAGGGGGGTCGTGGGCGGCATAGCTATTTAGTTGTAGTTTTGTCATAAATGCTTTCTGATGAGCGGATAGTCCACGGGTGGCTGTGAGTGTTCGCTCGAGTCACTGACTGGACGTTCCCTGAGTCACGGCCTCTACAACCCTCGAGTCGACATCAATTGTACTCTCGCCAGCGATAGCCACACTCGGTGCACTTGAAAAATCGCGTCGGTGGCTCGTCGGCCGAGGCCGTCTGCTTGATCGTATACCAGGCTTCCTCGTTGCCACAGTCGTCACATCGAACATCCGAGGCGATCGGCTTCCCTTCGAAGTTCGCGCTCTCGTCCGTCTCGATGACGTCGTCGAACGTCTGGGATTCCGTCGTGACGAACGACGCTTCCTGCTCTTTGTCGCGAGCCATCGTGGCTCCGCAGTCGTCGTTCGTACACACCATGTGCTCACCGTCGGCTTTCATCATCGAGCCACAGTCGCCACAGAACTGCATACGTCCGGTTACTCGCTCGAGTGACAAAAACGATCCGTACTGGGGGAGAGCGCCTTCGTGACTCTCACCGCATTCGTGTCGCTCACCGTCCTAGTGCGTCTTCTCGAGCGCCTCGTCCTCGAGCACTACCGGACAGTCGACGACCCGGAACGAGTCCATCGACGTCAGTTCGATGATCTCGGTACCCTCGTTCGTACACCCAACCTCGGGTGGGGCGGCGAAATGTTCACACTGGTGGCAGTACTTCCGTTTCGAGATCGTCCGGTACTCGCGGTCGTCTCGATCCGGGTCGATGCCTGCGTCGGCGTCGCCTTCGAGTTCCTCCCAGAGGAGGTCGCTGTCGAGTTCGGTCACGTCTTCGCGGTCGAACAACTCCTCGGCGACGTGGTCGTCCGTTTCGGCTCCGTGCTCGACAACCCGGTCGGCGAGGCCGGCGAGGGGATCTGTCGCCGACTCGTCCTCGGAGGCAGCCTCGAGTGCTCGTGCTGCCGTCGGCTCACCGTCCTCGGGGGCGGCCTCGAGCGCGCGTTCGTCGAACGCGACGGACGTGGACTCGTCGTGGTCGTCGCCGACCTCGCTCGATTCGGAACGGGGGGAGCGGGCGCCCTCCGCATCCGACGCGTCTCCGTCCTCCGATGTACCGTCTTCAGGCATCTCTCTCACCCGGGTTTACATCGTGTTCTGTCGCCGAGTCGTCGGCATCCTCCTCGACCGTCTCGAACAGGGATCCATCGTCCGATGTCTCGACCGCGGCTTCAGCACCGGGCGCTAATGCCGGTGGCTCGCCGGTCTCGAGTCGGTTCGAGCCGAAGAAGGACGTCTTCGCGCTGACGTCGGCAACCGCGCTCCCGCAGTGGGGGCAGCGCGGTTCAGTCAACAGCGCGATGTCGACGGCGGCCGCACACGATTCACAGGTCGCCGTCCGAACGCCGAGGCGGTTCGCCGCCAGTCTGAGCTCGTCGACCTCCGAGCGCCGTCGCTCCCGAGACGCGAGGGAATCACGCTGTTCGCGGAGGTCGAGGACGGCCTTTGCGAGCGTCGTCGACCGACGGTCGAGTTCGTCCGTCGTCTCGAGGACGTGTTCGAGAACAGTCTCGAAGTTTTCGAACCCCGAATCGACCGTTTCGCCGAGTTGCTCGAGTTGATCCGCCTGATCCTCGAGAGCGGTGAGTCGAGCCTCGAGCGTCTCGACTGCCTCCTCGCCGGCGTAGTCGTCGTGGTCGTGATCGACGGGCGCCTTCCCGTCAGCTTCTCCTTTGACCTGGATCACGCGGTCACGGACGTCCTCGACGTGGTCGATGAACTCCCGGCGCTGGCTCTCGAGATCCGTACGGAGGGACTCGAGGGCGGCGACGTCGGCGGGTTCGAACTCGGTATCGTCGTCAGCCGTCCGCATCGCGGAGAGGAGCTGCTGGCAGAACTGGTTGCGGGAGACGCCGCGTTGGGCCGCTTCCGCCTCGAGCCAGTCCTCGAGGTCGGCAGGGAGGGCAACCGAAACCGCTCCGTCCTCGTGATCCTCGCTCGCCATCTACCACCGATTGGAACGATGGACTCTTAGGGGTTGTGGCAGTTTTACAGGGATCGTTGTACGCGCGTACCGCCGATCGCCGATCCCGCGTCGGTGGTTGGCGGTACACTGGTGCAACGTCCCTTATCACCGGATCTTGCGCACGTTGCTAATATCGAAGCCGCTGTCCCGAATCTCTGTCTCGAATCGGACGATGTTCTCGTCCTCGAGCCGCGAGAGGACGCCCCGGAACTCCTCGACGACGAGCGTGCGGTCGCGTTCTGAGCCGCCGCTCTCCCACTCGAATCGGAGCGTCCCGTCGGTGGCTTCTTTGAGGCGGCCGAACTCCCGATCGGTCAACGTTTCGACGTTCACGAGCAACAGGACGATACCGCCCCAGTGGTAGGAGGCCCGTTTCAGCCCCTTCAGAAGTACCGTGAGGTCCGTTCGAGCCAGTCGATCAGTGCTCCCGGCCGCGGCGAGCAAATCAGTGGCTGAGTCGATCACGACCAGATTCCCGGCGGCGTGGGTCGTCAGATAATCGCCCAGTGCCTCGAGGACGTCCCGCCGATTCGTACTCTTGCCTAAGTTTCTGATATCGGTACGCGTCTCGCTGTACCAGTCGGTCGGCACCGGCGTGAGCTGAAAGTACTCCGTCGAGAGGTCACGAAAAGAGACGGGGTCGGTGCCGCGTTCGACCAGGTCGTCCTCGAGGACGAAGCCCATCTCGTCGACGAGGGCCGATCGCTCGCCGGTAAAGGAAATGTAGTGGACAGCCTCGGGGAGGGCGACGCCGGGCTCGAGGTCGCCGTAGTAGAACTCGAACAGGTCGGCGTCGGCGTGGGCGAGCCCGTTCATCGCCGTCGCTGTGTAGGCGAACTCCCGTCCGCCCGCCCCGGATTCGCTGGCGAGGAGGACGACGCTTCCGGCCGGGGCTCCGCCACCGATCATCGCATCGAACCGCGAGATTCCGAGTGGCATTCGCTCCATACCGCGAGCGTCGCAGGCGATTCGCTTACGTGTTGTGGCAGGCGGTGTACAACGGACATGATGAGCAGGATCACACCGGTGGCCCGTGACTCGAGACCAGCGCGTCTCCGTACTGAACCCTCTCGATTCGGGTCATCTAATCCATTGATACAAAAAGAGTAGTATTGGCACTCGAGTGTCCACTTCGCCAGTGAGCATCACGACGAAAAGTCGATCACCAGAACGGGGAAACAGGTAGCGACCCTAGAGGAAGCTCTCGATGTGATCGGCGACTTCCTCGGGCGTGTCGCCGACGGGGACGCCCGCGTCGTTGAGGGCGTTGATCTTGCTCTCCGCGGTGCCGGTTCCGGAACCGGAGACGATTGCGCCGGCGTGGCCCATCCGCTTTCCTGGCGGGGCCGTCCGACCGGCGATGAAGCCTGCGACCGGCGTGTCGACGTGCTCGTCGATGTAGGCCGCGGCCTCCTCTTCGTCCTCGCCACCGATCTCACCACACATGGCGATCGCTTTCGTGTCCGGGTCGTTCTCGAACAGCTCGAGGGCGTCGATGAAGCTCGTGCCGATGATCGGGTCGCCACCGATACCGATAGCGGTGGTCTGACCGATCCCGCGCTGGGTGAGATTGTCGACAACCTGGTAGGTCAGAGTACCCGAACGAGAGACGAGGCCGACCTCGCCGGAGGCGAAGATGTTGCCAGGGAGGATGCCGAGTTTCGCCTCGCCGGGCGTGATCAGGCCGGGACAGTTCGGGCCGATCAGGTAGGTGTTGGTCTCGTCCAGGCGACGCTTCACGCGCGCCATGTCCTGGGTCGGGACACCTTCGGTGATCGCCACGACGAGGTCAAGATCCGTATCGAGGGCCTCGAACATCGCGTCGCCCGCGAACGCAGGCGGGACGAAGACGACCGATGCGTCGGCGTTCTCCGCTTCGACCGCCTCGTTGACCGTGTCGTAGACGGGTACGCCGTGAACCTCCTGGCCGCCCTTCCCCGGGACGGCTCCGGCCACGACGTTCGTCCCGTATTCGATCATCTGGCCGGCGTGGAACTTACCCTCCCCGCCGGTGATTCCCTGTACCACAACGCGGGTGTCGTCGTCGACGAGTACGCTCATTGGTTCACCTCATCAGCGTAGGAAACAGCACGCTGGACTGCGTCCTCGAGAGTCTGTTCGACCGTCACGAGGTCTTCGTTCAGAATCTCCATGCCTTCCTCCCAATTCGTCCCAGCCAGGCGAACGACGACCGGCTTTGGAATCTCTTCGAACTGACCGAGCGCCTCGTTGATCCCCTTGGCGACCTCGTCGCCGCGGGTGATCCCCCCGAAGATGTTGAAGACGACGCTGTCAACGTTGTCGTCGGAGAACACCATGTCCAGCGCGTTCGCGATTCGAGCGGCCTTTGCGCCGCCACCGACGTCCAGGAAGTTCGCGGGTTCGCCACCGTAGTGGTCGACCAGGTCGAGCGTCGTCATCACGAGTCCGGCACCGTTGCCGATGATGCCGACGTTCCCCTCGAGGCGAACGTAGTCGAAGTCGTACTCGTCGGCTTTCTGCTCGAGGGCGTCGCCGCTCGCAGCGTCCGCTTCCATTTCCGCGAGCTCGGGCTGGCGGAACAGGGCGTCCTCGTCGATGTTCATCACGGCGTCGGCCGCGATGACCTCGTTATCGCTCGTGACCATCAACGGATTGATCTCGGCGTCGGCGCCATCCCTGTCGTCCCAGAGCTGATAGAGTGTGGTCAGGACGCTCGAGACGTCACGCGCCAGGTCACGGTCGACACCGGCATCGTAGACGGCCTTGCGGGCCTGATAGGGGTGCATGCCGAAGGCCGGGTCGATGTGCTCGGAAGCGATTGCTTCCGGGGTTTCCTCGGCGACGGCCTCGATGTCGACGCCGCCTTTCGTCGAGACCATCGCGACGGGTTTGCCAGCGCCGCGATCCATCGTGACGCCGACGTACAGTTCGTCGGTGAAGTCGACGGCCTGCTCGACCAGTACCTGTTCAACGTGGTAGCCTTTGAGATCCATGCCGAGAATCGCGTCGGCTGCCTCGCGGGCTTCTGCCTCGTCGTCGGCGAGTTTGATCCCCCCGGCTTTCCCCCGGCCGCCGACCTGTACCTGTGCTTTGATCGCGACAGGGTAGCCGATTTCCTCGGCCGCCGCCACCACGCCGTCGACGTCGGACGCGAGCGTCGAGTCGGGCGTGGGAATCCCGGCGTCGGCGAACACCTGCTTCGCCTGATACTCGTGAAGTTTCATTGGGCATCTGAAACGCAGTGCCGGGCTTGCTTAAAACATGGCAGTTTGCGTCCGTGATTCGTATGTTGGCTGACACGGTTGGTTCCGAGAGCGGTGGACTGCCAGCCACGTTCAAACGGCTCGAGCGCCTACTCACCCTGCAACCGGGCCAAAGAGTTATGCAGGCGCTGTGAGAATTCACATCAATCGCATGGTTGGTCGGCTGGAAACGGGAATCGACGTGCTGGATCGGAAGTTAGACGGTGGATTGCCACCCGGCTGTATGGTCGCCTACACCGCCAGTCCCGCCAGCCAGTCTGAACTCCTGCTCTACGAACTGACCGCCGCACGGGGAACGCTCTATCTGACCACCGAACGCACCGACGACGTCGTTCGCCACGCCATCGAATCCTCCCGGAGCCGCGTCGGCAGCCCCACCGTTCGCCACGTCAACGAAGCCGACCCGCTCGAGGAGGCCGACCGACTCATCAGCGCCCTGCCGGACGGGGCGAACCTTATCATCGACACGATGGACGTCCTCGAGCAGGCTGACGCCGACAGCTATCTCGAGTTCCTCAACGGCCTCAAATCCCACATGCTCGAGACGGGAAGCATCGCCGTGCTCCATTGTCTGAAGCGGCCGAATCCGCCCGCGAACCGGCCCACGACGGAACACGTCGCCGATGCGGTGTTCGACCTACGAACGTCACTCGAGGGAACCGAGATCGAAAACCACCTCGCGATTCCGAAGTTCCGTGGCGGCGGGTCGCCGACTGAGATCATCAAGCTCCAGTTGACCGAGCAGGTCGAGATCGATACGAGTCGGGATATCGCCTGAGGTGGGCGATACGTGCTCTGGTACTGACGACAGCCCCCTTGAGCGACTGGATCGGTGTCAGTTCGCGTCCCCGACGAGGTCGACACCGGTAAACTCGAAGCGCGTTCCGCCATCCCTGCTCTCGGTGAGCGTCCACTCCCAGTCGTACAGGCTGGCGAGTTGCGTGACGAGCATCAATCCGAGCCCCGTCCCGCGCGAACTCGTCGTCACGCCTGGTTCGACGACCTCGTCGTGTCGCTCTACGGGGATACCCGGGCCGTCGTCCTCGACGAAAAATCCATCCTCGAGATCCCCAATACGGACGGTCACGTCCGCCTGGGCGTGTTCGACGCTATTCTGGAAGAGATTCACCAGCAAGTGGTGGACGTGAACGACGTCGCCCCGGATCGCGCCGTTGGTGGCGACCTCGAGCGTTTCCGATCCAGTCCCATCGTCAATCCCGTTCCACGCCTGATCGGCCAGAACGGCGAGATCGATCGGCTCGTCGTCAGCGTCCGTGGCCGACCCGCGGACGATAATGAGGAGGATGTCGATCATCTCCTCGATCCGGTCGTGGGCGAGGGCAACCTCCCGTGATGCCTCCTCGTTTCGGGGATCTAACTGCTCGTGGTAGCCCCTGGCGATCGCGAGCGGATTTCGGAGTTCGTGTGCGAGCACGCCAGCGAATCCCTCCAGTCGATTGTTCTGGTAGGCGAGTTCGCGACTTCGCTGTTCGGCTTCGCGTGCTCGCGTCCTCGCCTGAGCGTCGTAGAGACCCATCCCGAAGCCAGCAAGGCTAGCGAGGGCGGTGAGAATCAGCAGGTTCGGAACGAGTCCGGCGACTTCGCTCGCCAGTTGCGAAAGGAACAGGATAAGTGCCATGAGACCGATGGAACCGAGCACCCAGCCGGCGATACGTTCGTATAACGCGGCATGGATGTCCGCTCGAGTCAACCGATAGCCGCCGTACAGGAGGACTGTACCCGGAAAAGCGGTAAACAACACGACGATTACAATAGCTGCCGAAGAGAGGTCGTCGACAGTTGGGAACGCGGCAAAAAGCAACGCCAGTCCGACGTAGCTAGCGCCGAGTGCCATCACAACGGTTCGACCGTCGACGGCCGAACGTGTTCGGAAAAACTGTCGCATTACTTTAAGCATGAAATGAACTACCATTACACTGTTGGCCAAGTTACTAGGGGTGTGACTTCGGCTCGAAGCCATTGGTTGGGGGTGACCTGAGTTGGGAGTATAGTAACAACTGTAACGATGTACACACTGATCGCCGACACGTCTGGCGATCAGGTGTACACTGGCTTGCTGTAGCTACTATATTTCTTTCCGACCACGGCGTAAAACGCGAAAACTGGTGCTTACTCGTCGTCGGCTTCGGCTTCGAGCTCCTCGACGATCTCGTCGGCGTCGACGTCGGCGTCCTCAAGTGCGGCCTCGAGGTCGGCTTCCTCGCCGCCGCCCATGCCGCCCATGCCGCCCATCATGCCGGGCATGCCCATGCCACCCATGCCGTCGATGACCTCCTGGACGATGACGCGGTCGACGCCGACCTTGTCGATGACGTCCTGGGCGATCTGTTGTTTGGAGAACATCCACTGCTGGTTCATCGTCAGCTGTGGCGTCGACTCGACGTAGAGGGTCTCCTTTTCGACGATTTCGGTTTCGAACTCGGGTTCGGCGTCTTCGTCCTCGTCGTCATCGTCATCCGACTCGACGGGAACCTCCTCTTCGACCTCGTCGGTCTCGATGTGGAGTTCTGGTTCGACGTCGAGGTACATCTCGAACAGGCCCGCAGCCTGCTGTGCACGGTCGTCGACGACCTCGAGCACCTCGTAGGTGTACTCGACGTCCTCACCGGCCAGCGGGTGGTTAAAGTCGACGCGGGCACGACCGCCGATGATGGTACTCACGTAGCCGTGCTGGCCGTCGACGTGGACGTGCGCGCCAGGGTAGCGGTCGTCCTCGTCGATCTTCTCTGCGCTGATCGTCTCGACGTCGTCGGGGTCGTACTCGCCGAAGGCGTCGACGGCTGAGATGGTGACCTCGCCTTCCGTGCCGACTTCCTTGCCGAGAATCGCGTCTTCGACGTCACCGAAGATGTGACCCTCGCCCAGGACGATCGTTCGCGGGGCGAACTCTCGATCCTGCTGGTCGACGCCTTCCTCTTCGGCGACCTCGGGGTCGGTCGTGTCGACGAGCTGATCGCCGTCGACGGTGCGAGCGGTGTAGGCAATCTTGACGAAATCGCCGTCCTGTAGCCCGTTTGCTGCATCATCGGTGTCTTCGACGTCCGCTTCAACGTCATCGGCCGGTGCTTCGGACTCGGCCTCCTGATCCTCAGTCATACGTGATACGACCCGCTGTCTGCATTTAAGACCGACGTTTTTGGTCGAGCGTCGCGAATCGGCGTCGAGACGGTGAATCGAGGAGCGACACGTTCGTATGGCGGCCGTTCGTTCAACGAGACATGTACGAAGTCGAACTCAAGGTGCCCGCCGTCCTCGACGACGTTCGGAAACGGCTCGAGGCCGCGGGAGCCGACCACGAGTCGACCCTGCTCCAGGAGGATACGTACTACGACGCGCCCCATCGTTCGTTTCCAGAGACGGACGAGGCACTTCGAATTCGTCGCGAGTCGGCTGTCCGTGACTCCAGTCCACCGACGGTGGGTGCACAGGAATCGAACGGCCCGACATCGGGCGAGTCAGGCGCACACGGAGCGAGCGACACCGACAGCAGACTCACCTACAAGGGCCCGCTGCTCGAGGCCGAGTCGAAGACCCGAATCGAACACGAGACCACGGTCGGCGACGACGAAGCGATGGACGCCGCCCTGACGACGCTCGGATTCGAACCGGCGGCGACGGTACGCAAACGTCGCGAGCGATACGCCCTCGAGGGGTATACGATCACCTTGGATACGGTCGACGGCGCTGGCGAGTTCCTCGAGGTCGAAGCCGAGGCCGAAACCGAAGCCGACGTCGAATCGGTTCGCGAGGGGGCACAGCGACTCCTCGAACGCCTCGACCTCGACCCGGACGAGCAGATCAGGACGTCCTATCTCGAGCTGGTACTCGAGTCCTGACTGCGCCAATATTACCTCAAGTTATCTTTCGTCGCACCAACGTTTTCGCAAGTTATAGAACCACCCCAGTGAAATGTCGGGTAATGAGCGAACGGAACATCAGGGTCGAACCGATCGACCGCCGAGCCGTCGAGGATCAGGAGGTCGAAATCGTCG
This sequence comes from Natronosalvus vescus, assembly GCF_023973145.1. Taxonomy (NCBI): domain Archaea; kingdom Methanobacteriati; phylum Methanobacteriota; class Halobacteria; order Halobacteriales; family Natrialbaceae; genus Natronosalvus; species Natronosalvus vescus. The sequence goes on along the minus strand of NZ_CP099546.1, from coordinate 3,057,612 downwards.
AACGAAAGGGGATCGGCCACCCCGATTCCATCAGTGACGGCATCGCCGAGAGCGTCGCGGGGGCACTCGCACGCGAGTACCTCGACCGCGTCGGCAAGGTTCTCCACTTCAACACCGACGAGACACAGCTCGTCGCCGGCGAAGCCGCACCAGCCTTCGGCGGCGGCGAAGTCGTCGATCCCATCTACCTCCTAATTGTCGGCCGGGCGACCAAACACTACGGGGGCCAGACGATCCCCACCGAGCGCATCGCGCTGACGGCCGCTCGCGAGTACCTCGAGGCCGAGATTCCGGAACTTACATTCGGCGAGGATATCGTCGTCGACGTCAAACTTGGTGAGGGAAGCGGCGACCTCCAGGACGTTTTCGGCGAGGACGAAGTACAGGTACCGATGGCGAACGACACCAGTTTTGGCGTCGGTCACGCGCCACTCTCGGAGACCGAGCAGATCGTCTACAACGCCGAACAGCGGCTGAACACCGAGTTCGCCGCCGAGAACCCGTACCTCGGCTCGGACGTCAAGATCATGGGTAAACGCGAAGGCGATCAGATCGACGTCACTGTCGCCGCGGCGATGATCGACGAGCACGTCCCAGACATGAATAGCTACGTCGACGCCGTCGATTCCGTTCGGGAATTCGTAGCCGACGTCGCCACAGAGTACACCGACCGCAACGTCTCGGTCTACGTCAACACCGCCGACGACGTCGAATCGGGCTCGATCTACCTCACCGTCACCGGCACCTCCGCCGAACAGGGCGACGATGGCTCAGTCGGTCGCGGTAACCGTGCGAACGGCCTGATCACGCCAAACCGGTCGATGTCGATGGAAGCCACCAGCGGAAAGAACCCCGTCAACCACATCGGCAAGATCTACAACCTGCTCTCGACCGACATCGCCGAATCCGTCGTGAGCGAGGTCGACGGGATCCGCGACCTGCGCGTTCGTCTCCTGAGCCAGATTGGTCGCCCGATCGACGAACCCCACGTCGCCGACGTCCACGTCGTCACCGAAGAGGGCGTCAACCTCGAGGACGTTCACGACGAGATCGAAGCCATCGTCGACGACGGCTTGGCGAACGTCACCGACATCACCAAGCGTGTGATCGACGGCGAACTCGACACGTTTTGACGCGGGATTTGCGTCTTCCGCTTATCGCGCAATTGGTCGTTCTCGAGCCTGAAACAGCCAGCAGTATTCGCCCGCTCGCCTCGAGCAGGCAACCGGATCGAACCCGTTTCTCTGATCGTGGCGTTTGCTCACTTCACAAGAGCCAAATCCCTCGCCGAAAAATCGAGTGTATCGAAACGAAATAACGAGCCGATCGCCGTGTCCGATTCGAACCCTGACCACACCCCTCGCCGGATCGTGCTCGCCGTCGTCGTGAGCACCTTCTTCGTCGGGTTCGGTGGCGGCGTGATCTTCCCCATCCTGCCGAACCTTGGGGAGGTGCTCGGTATCTCGGCGGCGATGGTCGGCCTGATTCTCGCCGCGAACCGATGGACGAGGCTCGTCGCGAACGCCCCCGCGGGCATCCTGGTCGATCGGATCGGCACCCGGAAGCCGTTCGTCGTCGGCCTCGCCATCGAGGGCGTCGCAACGTTCGGCTACGTGCTGGCGATCTACGCGTCGCGACCCGACACCTTCCTCGGCGGGGCCGTCGGTCTCGTATCCCCCAATCCGGAGGTCTGGTTCCTGCTCGCTCGCGTCCTCTGGGGGCTCGGGAGCGCACTCGTCTTCGCGACCGCCTACACGATTACCGCCGACGTGAGCGACGCCGACTCCCGTGGGACGAGCATGGGGATCGTCCGGGCAGGCATCACCTTCGGCTTTCCCGCGGGACTGGTGCTCGGAGGAATAGTCAGCGAACTGTACGGCAACTCCGCGGCCTTCGTCCTCGCCGCAGCATTCGCCGGCCTGGCGAGCGTCATTGCCTTCGTCGTCGTGCCTGAGACCCACGTCGAGGAGACGGATACCTCGGTCAAACCCTGGGATCTCGAGTTGACCGTCCCCGCGCTGACGGTCGGCTTCGTCAACTTCGGGCTCTACTTCGCGTACGTCGGCGTGTTGTTTTCGACGCTGGTGATCTACCTGCGGGTCGAATCGCTTACGATCTCGACGGAGATACTCGGCTACGCGGTCGTCTTCGGCGAACAGGGCACCTCGGGCATGCTGATGGCCATCACCGTCCTGATGGGCGCGATCTTCACGATCTCAGGCGGCGTCCTCAGCGACTCCGTCGGGGCTCGAGTGCCCGTTCTGGTCTTTTTTCTCGTGCTCAACTGCATCGGATTTCTGGTGCTCACTCTCGCCGGATCATTTTTCTCGGTCGTCGTCGGCTGCATCCTCATCGGTGCTGGCCAGGGCGGGGTCGGCGGCCCGCTCACCGCGCTGTTAGCCGACCTCACCGCCGAGGAGCGGATGGGGCGGGCGATGGGAACGAACAACATTTTGGGGGACGTCGGCGGCGGCCTCGGCCCGCTCATCTCGCTGCCGCTGGCCGAGACCATCGGCTTCTCGATCATGTACGCGATCAGCGCCGGGATCGCCCTCCTCGCGGGCCTCATCCTCGTCGTCGGCGTCTACGCTCACACCGGCAGCATGAGTCCGACGGTCGAAGAATCCGTGTTGTAGCACAGTTACACTATCGCGCCCACCGTCGCCAGCGGCTCGAACCAGACGGCAGCGACGAGTACGGCCAAAAACAGATACGTGCCCCGAATAAGGAGCATGGTCGCGAGCCGAGGCGGTGCCCGTCGCGCGAAGAGGGCGACGACCCCGAAGGCGACGATCGCGAGGAGCGCCCCCAGCGGGAAGGTGCCAGTCAGTGCGAGCAGACCGACGACGGCCAGCCCGGTGACCATCAGCCCATAGGCGACGGTCGTGGCTCGAGCGGGGCCGAGAACCACGGCGACGGTTCGCTTGTCGATGGAGCGATCGTAGTCGTAGTCTTTGGCGTCGTCGATCACCTTGATCCCCGACAGCAACGTCAGAAAGACGAGCGCGAACCCGATCGGCAACACGTCGAGTGCCGTCGCCTGTACGTAGTAGCCCCCGAGGAGGCTGAGGGCGATCCCTGCCGGGTACCCCGCGGTCGCCGTCACGGGGTGCATATCTAGCTGTGGGGCGTGGAGATACGCGATCAGCCAGGTCGGGACGGTCACCGCGACGGCACCCCAGCCGACGAGCGCGAACAGGGCCAGACAACACGCGACAAAGAGCGCGGTCGACGCCACCAGCCCGAGTCGACAGCCGGCGACCGTGAGGGGGTGGTCGTCGTCCTCCCCGCGCACGTGAAAGTCGACGTAGCCGTCTTTGACGTGGGCGGTGTAGACCGCGGCGAACATCGCGAGGACGTGAACCGAGGCTACTACCGGCTCGAGGGAGCCGACCAGAATCCCGCCGAACAGCGAGGCGGCGAGCGGGGGCAACATGAAGACTGGGTGTACCTGTGAGAGATACGCTCGACCTGTCACCTCGAGTCCGGAGCCGTGTCTCGCCAGTGCCATAGATGGTTAGTCGACGACGTGACACATAATACTGCAGCCCGGTTGCTGGGAACGAGGAACGGGTCTCGAGTATCGACGTAACCGTTCGAGGTCGTTCGAGCGTCTCGTGCCGACTACACGCGTGCGTTCCAGCCTGTCCAGTGTGGCCAGCGCTTCGAGAACAGTGTCGATGTCGCACGTAGTGAGGAGACGTCCCTGCAGTCATCTCCGGACGAACCGCCACGAAGCGGAGAACTTGAATCGGTTACCCGAACCGGAGCGTTCAGTCCTCGAGACGGAGCGTTCAGCCGTCGTCACCGGTTGAGGTAGGCAATCCCGTCGGGGTGTACCTCGGTATCGTAGCGTTCGACCTCCGACCAGGATTCGCAGTCGATGACGCTCACATCGTTGGTCTTGTTGTTGGCGACGAACGCCCGTTCACCATCGGGGGCGAACACCGTGCCTCCGGGCCAGATGCCCACCGGGATGCGGGCGATCTCCCACGGTCGTCGTTCGCCGTCGCGTACGTGCTGGGTGTCGATCAACGAGACGTCGTTGCCTTCGCGGTTCGGAACGAGCACGTGTCGCCCGTCGGGGGAGGAGACGACTCGGATCGGGTTCTCACCGAGGAGCGCCCGGCCGGTCGTCTCGAGACTGTCCGGATCGAGTACCGAAAGCAAGCCGTCTTCCTGATTCGCCACCAGGAGTCCAGCTTCGGGGTGTACCTCGATCCCTTCGGGCTCCTCACCGACCATCGGGTCGCCCAGGATTCGTCGTGTCTCACAGTCGATCGCCGTCACGTTCTCACTACCGATGTTGGCGACGAAAGCCCGTTCCTCGTCGGGCGTGATTGCCACCATGTGCGATTTGTCCTGATGGGTCGGGAAGTGCTCGAGGATCTCGTCGGTCTCGACGTCGATAACGTACACCCGCGAGCTGTAGGTCGAAGCGAGCCAGAGTTCGCCCGCCTCCTCGCGGATCGCGAGTCCGTGCGGGAAGTCGAACTCCTCGTGTTCGATGCGCTCGAACAGTTCCCAGGAGTCGGTGTCGAAGACGAGCAGCGACCCGCCGAGCGAGCAGGTGACGTACGTCTTCTCGCCGTCCGGCGTTACGGTGATCTCGTGGGGGTTGAAGTCCGTTTCGACGACGGTCTCGGTCTCGCCGGTGTCGGCGTCGAGCACCGACATCGTATCCGAATCCTTGTTGAGTACCAGTAACTGATCGGCCATACAGGAGTCGTATCGCTCGAGTGACGAAAAGGTCTGACAACCGGCAAGGGATTTGATTACGGCATCACTGGCTGGTTCGTATCGCCACACCAGCGAGAACGCACCAGCGGGCGATGAACCCCCTTCGGTGCTGAGTGTTCGACACTTACTTACGCCTGTTGATACCAGTCATTTCGTGAGTAAAGTAATAAATTATATAGTGATTGTCGACCCGTTTGAACCATCCCGCGGTTGGGATTCACACACATGACATTCACGAACAGACGATCTGTTTTGCAGGGACTTGGCGCACTGGGTGCAACGATGACGTTCGCTGGACTGGCGAGCGCGTCCGACGGTCGGGCACGCTATTTGACCAGAACGAACGGGGATGCGGCGGACAACGTTTCCGCTGCCGGATTCGACGTACGATGGGAACTCGCCGACGGACGAGTGCTCCTCGTCGACGGCCCGGCGGATGCCGCCGCCGACCTCGAGACCGTTCAGGGCGTTTCCCTCGCCCTTCCGGATCTTGCCTTCGAACTCGAGACGCCGGCGCTTGAGGCGTCGGCCGACGTCGGCACATCCAGCATCGATCAGGTGTACGACGAATTTCTCTGGGACAAGCAGGTACAGCAGGTTCGCGAGGCCCACGACCACGCGACCGGTGCCGGGCGAACCGTCGCCATCATCGACACCGGGGTCGACGATACGCATCCGGATCTCACGGTCGACACAGACGCGAGCGTCTCGGTCATCGGCGGCGCGATCAGCGAACACATAGGTGACGTCGATTTTCACGGCACGCACGTCGCCGGAACGGCCGCCGCCAACGGCAGCGTTGGAATGCTGGGGACGGCCCCCGACGCGACCATCGTCTCTATTCGCGTCTTCGGCGACGAGGGTGGCGCGGCCTTCGGTGACATTCTCATCGGGATGGAGTACGCCGCCGCGATCGGTTCCGACGCCGCCAACATGAGCATCGGCACGGCACCGATTCCGCCGGCGGCGAACGCCGATCAGTATCGACGGATCATGGAACCGGTTGCACAGTCGGTCACGCGTGCGGGAACGCTCCTCGTCGGCTCCGCCGGGAACTCCGACGCGAACCTCCAGCAAGAGGGCTTTTTCACCCTCCCGAACAGCCTCTCGGGCGTCCTCTCGGTGAGCGCGACCGCGCCGAACGACGAGCGAGCGTTCTACTCGAACTACGGAACGAACGAAATCGACGTCGGCGCACCCGGAGGCGGGTACGAGACCGAGGAGAAGACGCTCATCGAAGATCCCGACGAAGTGGAGTGGCCCTACCCGCTCAACCTCGTCTACTCGACGGTTCCCGGCAGCTACGGCTGGGCAGCAGGCACCTCGATGGCCGCCCCGCAGGTAACCGGACTCGCCGCGCTCGTCCGGGAACTCGAGCCAGAGAGCAACGCCCGGCGGGTCGAGGGTGCTATTGCCCGAGGCGCAGAGGGAACGGACGGCCGCAGCGACCCCGACTTCGGCGCCGGTCGGACGAACGCGCTCGAGACGGTCGACCGGTTGCTATAACTGGCGAGACGACTCTATCGCACCTCTCCCTTCGAACTCCTCACCTCACGTTTTTTGGGTTCACGCACCTCGAGCCCCGGCCAGCGAACCCGAACAGCCACAGGTTTGGCCACTGTAGACGGGGGTATGACGCCACCGTCGAACGGCGACGAGACGGACGACCTCACGACACACGTCGATGCAATCTATCGCCACCTCGAGGCGACGGCCGAACTTCCGATCGATCACCGAACGAACCGCTGGCTCGGCGAGGCGGAGGCGGTCGCCCGCGACGCTGCCGAAAACGACCTCGACGAGGCGACGATCCGCAAACGCATCCGACAGGTCGAGCACCTGCTCGCGGAAGCCGACGAAACGGGCCACGACGACGCCGACGAACACCTCGCGGCTGCCCGCGAACGGTGTCGGGACGTGCTCGAGGACGCGGAGTGAGCGGCCTGTCCGGACTCCGTCAGTCCTGGCATCGACGGCCTCGAGCGCATCCCACGCCTTAGCTATGAATGCTATAGTAAAATGGTATAGAAAGTAGCGTAAAAAACAGCAGAAGCTGTAGTTTTGCCTATCGAACCGCGTCCGTCGCCGCCTGCATGATCTCGAGCGCCTCCTCGAGGTCGTCCATGCCCGTCGCGTACGAGAGTCGGGCGTACCCCTCGCCGTTCGCGCCGAACGCCTCGCCGGGGACGACGACGACGCCACGGGAGAGCACCTCGTCACACCAGCCCTCGGGCACCTTCGGCATCGCGTAGAACGCCCCCTGGGGGGTCGGCACCTCGAGACCGGCCGCCTCGAGGCCCTCGAGGACGACGTCTCGACGGCGTTCGAACGAGTCGCGCATCTCGGTGACGCAGTCCTGGGGGCCCGAGAGGGCGGCTTCGGCCGCGTACTGGGCCGGCGCGGAGGCACAGGCCTGGCAGTACTGGTGGACGCGAAGCATGCGCTCGATCCGTGAGTTAGCGCCGATCACCCAGCCGAGTCGCCAGCCGGTCATCGAGTACGTCTTCGAGCAGGCGCTGACGACGACGACGTTGTCCGTGTTCGCGTACGCCAGCGGCGAGTGGTGCTCACCGTCGAAGACGATGTGTTCGTACACCTCGTCGGAGAGACAGAGCACGTCGTGTTCGTCCGCAATGCGGGCGAACTCGCGGACGTCGGCCTCGCTCTGGACGGCGCCCGTCGGGTTGCCGGGACTGTTCACGATGAAAACCGCCGTGTCCTCGGTAATCGCCTCCTCGACGGCGGCCGGATCGAGGGTCAGATCCTCGCGGAGGTCGACCGGCTTCGGCGTCCCGCCGGCGAGTTTCGTCAGCGCATCGTAGGCGACGAAGCCAGGATCGGGGAAGATGACCTCCTGGCCGGGATCGACGTGGGCCTCGAGCGCCAGGTGAAGGGCTTCGCTCCCGCCGGCGGTCACGATGGCGTCGCCGGGATCGACGTCGATGCCGTAGTCGTGGTCGTACTTTGCCGAGATCGCCTCTCGAAGGGGGAGAATGCCCTTGTTGGAGGTGTAGGCGTCGGTTTTTCCCGACTCGATGGCGTCGATCGCCGCCTGCCGTGCGTGTTCGGGGGTCGGGAAATCCGGCTGGCCGATGCCGAGGTTGATGGCATCCTCGCCGGCCGCCTCGAACACTTCGCGGATGCCGCTGATCGATACTGCCTCGACGCGAGTGGAAAACTCCGCCATACCTGTACGGCCGTGGGCCATCCCGATAACTGTTGATACGTGCCGCGGCCGAGCCGTCGTGTCGGCAGTCACGACATATTTCTTCCCCTGATCAACGACGGTTTCATCGGAATCAGCGAATCAGCGCCGCTCTGGAGCGGGCTCGCTCGAGTATTTTTCAAAACAGCCGGCAGCGCTCGAGCCGATTCGGACGGGAGTAGAAGAAGCGATCACTGAAAACGCCACCAGCGCCGACGCCTGTCAGTCAGTCTCGACAGGTGGAGATGCGGGTCGTTCCCGTCCGAGGATCGATGTGGACGTGGCGACGTCCCTCGTCGGTCGTCGCCGGAACGATCCAGGTGCCGCGGGTCTGGTGTGGGAGTTCGGTTTCGATCGCCGTGCAGCCAGCCGCACGGAGCGCGTCGTAGGCGGCGACTGCGGCCTGTTCGATCGAGGCGACGCGTGTCGTTCCTGGTCGGGATGTGAGCGTGTCTGTCATGGTCGGGGCCCTCGATCGTGTGTATGCCCCACACACGCATGTATACGGTCGATCGTTCCCACTGGTCGGGAACGGGAACGATCACAGGAACAGAAGCGAGAACGGGAACAGAAATACGAATTCAGATTCGGGATCAATGTTCGAAGACACGCCTCGAGCAGTGTGGGATGAAACGGAATGAGGAATACGGGACACGGGGGACGGAATATGGACACCGAAAACGGACAACCGTCACCCGTGTTTGTACGTCACACCCGACCCCGTCTTGGGGTACTCCCAGCTAACGTTGTCGTACGGGCAGGCGAACCGGCAACTCGAGCACTCGAGGCAGTTCTCGTAGGCGATGGTCGGCACCTCGCCGTCCTCGCGTCGCCAGACGTCCGCCGGACAGATGGAGACGCAGTCGCTGGTCTCACACGAGTCCGAACAGATGCGCTGGACTTTGACGTCGAGGTGGGACTCACCCGGGTCGTCGTACTTGACCGTGTAGAGGCGATCTTCCATCGATGCGTTCTCGATCTCGGGAACCTGTGGGGTTACACTCATCTTATTTCACCAGTTTTCGGTATCGCAGCGCCAGCTTCATTGCGCCCGTCCAGCCGCCGAGGGTGTCGAACACCCGCTGTTTGGCGGCGTTCGCGTGGGTTGCTTTGGGCGAGCGATCCATCCTGAAGTACTCCGTGCTCGCGTCCGCAATCGCCCGGGGCAACTGCTCGAACAGGAGTTCGCGATCCTCCTCGACGCGCTCCTGGAGCCAGGCGTAGCGCTCGAGGTTCTGCACGACGAAGGAGTTCTCGAGCCGGTCGGGATAAGACTCGAGTGCTTCCGCACCAGTCTGCCCCTTCTGTGCCGCCTCGGCGATGGCCGAACCGGCGTAGTAGCCGCTCTCGACGGCCATGTTCGTCCCCTCGAGGTGGACGCCGTTGTTGAGTACCAGCCCTGCGGCGTCGCCGACGATGACGGCCCCGTCGTGGACGAGGTCGGGCATCGACTCGGCGCCGCCTTCCGGAATCGTCTTGGCGCTGTACTCCACGGTACGCGCACCCCTGAGCAGTGGGGCCACGGCCGGATGGCTCTTGAACAGGTTCAGCGTCGACTCTGGCGACTGGCGTTTTGTCGCGGCGTCGTCGAGGCTGTAGGCCACCCCGACGCTCACCGTGTCGCCGTTCGTGTAGATGAAACCACCACCGTAGGCTTCGCCGACGGCCCCCTCGCCGAAGTAGTGGTAGGAGACACCGGCGTCGCCGACCAGTCGGAACCGGTCTTCGATGGCCGTGTCGTTCCCCGGGAACTCGAGGACTTCCTTGGCGGCGACAGCGATGTTCTTCCGGGATTCGGTCTCCTTGAGGTTCGCGCCTTCGCTCACCAGCGAGTTCGCCCCCTCGGCGAGGACGACGTAGGGAGCACGGATCTCGCCGTCGGGTCGGTCGGTCTGGACGCCGACGATGCCGCCGCCCTCTCGGACGACGCCGGTGACCGTCGTTTCGGTCACGAGCGTCGCGCCGGCCTCGACGGCCTGCTCGGCGAACCACCGATCGAAGTCTCCGCGCAAGACCGTGTAGGAATCGTTGTGCGGTTCGCGGTTCCACGCGCCCGGTTTGAGGGAGACGGCCGTCTCGTCGTCGTGGCTCAGCATGCTGAAGCGCTTCTCGGCGATGTAGCGCTCGAGCGGTGCCGAGTCCAGATCCGTCAGTTCACGAATGGTCGGCGTGTAGAGCACGCCGCCGAAGACGTTCTTCGCGCCCGGGTACGTTCCGCGCTCGATGAGCAGGGGCTCGAGCCCCCGATTTGCCAGCGTCAGGGCTGCGGCGGTTCCGGCGAGGCCGGCCCCGACGATGATCACGTCGAAGTCGTTGTCGTAGTTCGGTGCCTCGAGGGCGGCGTCGCCCGCTCGCTCGTCGAGGAGCTGTGCGCCGTCTGCGAGTTGTTGATCGGTCATTGTACCACCTCCGTCAGGTCACGGTCAGCCAACGTTGCCGCGAGCTCTGGACAGACGTCGGCGAAGTCGCCGACGATGCCGTAGTCCGCGTGCTCGAAGATCGGCGCGTTCGGGTCGGTGTTGACCGCGATCACCGTGCCCGATTTGTTCATGCCCTCGATGTGCTGAATCGCCCCGCTGATGCCGAGAGCGACGTACAGCTCCGGTCGGACGGTTTTTCCCGTCTGGCCGACCTGTCTCGAGCCGTCGACCCAGCCCTCGTCCACGGCCGCGCGGCTCGCGGCGAGTTCGGCGTCGAGCGCCTCGGCCAGTTCGATCGCGGGCCCGAGGTCGCCCTCGACGCCGGCGCCGACGGCGACGATGCGCTCGGCTTCGGTGATATCGGCCGTGTCGCCGACCTCACGCTCGAGCACCTCGCTGATCGTGTCGGCTTCGTCGACGACGACGTCGACCGGGATGATCGCCTCGTCGTCGGCCGTTCGGCCGTCGTCGGCGTCTGGGTCGGACTCACCCGGCTCGAAGACGCCAGGTCGGATCGTCGCCATCTGCGGCCGGTGTTCCTCACAGAGAATCGTCGCGAGGATGTCGCCGCCGAAAGCGGGTCGGCGGGCCTGCAACAGCCCGTCGTCGTCGACGTCGATCTCGGTCACGTCCGCCGTGAGACCGGCGTGGGTCGGGACGGCGACCCGGCCGGCGAAGTCGCGGCCGGTGTGGGTGCCGCCGATGAGGACGATCGAGGGCTTTCGCTCCTCGACCATCGCCCGAAACTGCGCCCCGTAGGGGTCGGCCCGATACGGTTCGAACACCGGGTCGTCGGCGACGAGCACGCGGTCAGCGCCGCGCTCGAGCGCCTCCTCGGCGACGTTCTCGAGATCCTCGCCGATGACGAGGGCGACGAGGTTCTCGCCAGTCTTCTCGGTGAGCTTCTTGCCCTCCGCGAGGAGTTCCCAGGAGACGGGCATTACCTCGCCAGCGTGCTCTTCGACGAAGACCCAGACGTCTTCGTACTCCTCGACGTCGATTCCGGCGTCGTTCTGCTCGCTCATGAGAGCACCTCCGTAATTGGGTCGGCCAGATCGCCGATCTCCTCGACTACCTCGCCCTTGCGTTCGACCGGCTGGACGGTCTCCATGCCACCGACGGAGGTCGGCGAGACGTCGAGTCCGACCTCGTCCTCGATACCCAGATCCTCGGCCGTCCACTCGATCGGCTCGAAGTCGTTCTCGGCGTAGATCTTGCGGTGGAGGCCGGCGGGTCGTGGTTCGAACTCGCCGTAGGCGACGGCGACGACCACCGGGAGGTCGGCAGCGACACGTTCGTAGCCGCCTTCGACGTCACGTGTTGCGACCAGTCGGTTCTCCTCGGGTCGTGGCTCGATGGCTTCGACGTAGGTGAGCTGTGCCCAGCCGTTGTGGGCGGCGATCCCGGGGGGCACCTGCCCCGTCGAGGAGTCAGTCGTTTCCTCACCGGCGAGGACGATGTCGGCGCCGAGTTTCTCGGCTGCTTTCGCGAGCGTCAGGCTCGTCGGCCACGTGTCACTGCCAGCGAAGGCGCGATCGGTGATCAACACGGCGTCGTCACACCCCATCGCAATCGCTTCCTCGAGGACGGGCGTCGCCATCGGTGGCCCCATCGTCATCGCGACGATGCGAGCGTCTACTTCATCTTTGATCGAGAGGGCTGCCTCGAGGGCGTCTCTGTCCGGCGGGTTCATGACGGCGGGAGCGTTCGCCCGATCCAGTCGCCCGGTATCGGGATCGATCCCGACCTCAGCCGCATCGGGAACTTGCTTCACGCCGACGACGATAGTCCATGTCATCCGATCACCGACTGGAGATAGCGTCCCCGTACCGATGATAAACCCAGTTGATTCCCACGCCCTGGGAACACCTCGAAGCCGGCACCGGATTCGTGGAGCGTGCTGATCGCTACCGAGTCGCTCGAACCGTCGCCTCGACGAGGGCCGTCAACGGTTGCTCGGCTGCCTCCGCGTCGAACGTCGCGACGGTCCCCCGTTTCGGTGCGTCGGCTTCCGCAGTCGCCGCGTCTTCCTGGTTGGGGTAGTGGACGACGAGGACGTGCTCGAACTGATGTACCGTCGCTCGATGGGTTCCGAATGGCTTGTCGGGCAACCGCTGGCCCGTCACCTGTTTGAACACCTCGAGGGCGACGGGAGCGTCGTCTTCGTCGACCCGGTCGCTCATCCCGTGGACGGTCACGCCGTCCGGGCCGTACTCGACGGTCGCGCGTGGGGTCGGCTTCGCTGTCGGTCGTGACTGCGTCCCTTCCCATTCACGCTCACTCATACCTCGGGATAGCGCCAATAACTGCATGACAATGGCGACGACTCCCGATCCCTGGTAGCCGGCGAAGCAGTTACGTAAGAGACTACAACGAACCCCATGAGTGCGGCTGGGAGGATCCCGTCATACACGGTCTCCCACGAGCTTGACGCCACCCGTTCCAGATGCGTATCGGTGATCTGAATCTGTGCATCATTCCCATGTCGTAGGAACGTCCCTGAAGACATATCCATAGTTTGCGCACAACGTTATCTATGGGTCAGTCTGCTCCCGGTTCTTTACACGAGACAGAAGTAAACCCCCTTCGAGCCACGTTACTGATCAAACCGCCCGCCAACTCTTTCTGTCCGATCATCCGCGAAGCAAACGACTCAACGATCATCTCACAGAACATCGTGAGCGACGAATCCGAGTGTCACACCTGTTACTGCGAAGTGCGTACGGAAGACCGTGCGGTCGAACAGACGTCGTTCATCTCCGCAGAGATGGAGTCTTCGTGCATCTGTACGGCGGCCTCCGAGTACGAGTGCATCTTCACGGTCACGTCAGTTCGGAACGGTTCCTTCGTTGTCTCGGTTATCGTCAAAGAACGGGAGGTACTTACCGACATTGTCAACTCTCTCAGGGATATCGATGCATCCGTTCATCTCGAACGGCTCACGAGAACCTGTACTGATGAAGAAAGCCGATTCGAGATCAACACCTCCAAAATAACGGACAAACAACGTGAGGCAGTCGATCTCGCCGTTGAACTCGGCTATTACGACTGCCCGCGGCAGGCTGACCTCGAGGTACTCGCAGATCGTCTCGACATCTCACGGTCTGCGGTATCACAACGTCTCAACGCCGCCGAGGTCACGCTTGTTCGGTCACTCGTGAGCGACTGAGACCAACCCCAGCCGTCGAAGGGGTGAACCTCCCCGATCGATGCGACCACTGGAGCGGTGACTATCGATACCGACAGGGCAACGTCTAACGGTTCGGGCACGTTTGCTCGCGTTCGATATCCGTTTGAGTAGATGCGGTCGCTACAAAAACGGGTGTAGTATAGAGGGGTACACTCACTGCTTACTGTCACCTGCAAATAATTATGGTCTTACCGCGATATAGCGATCCATCGGTTGAGTGGCCCATACTGGTAGGGGGAGTATTACTCCCATGAATTCCCACGGGAGCTACCGGTACGAACTGGTCTACACACACCAAAAACCGGTGTACGACCACGAATCCTGGCTTATCGACTGGGCGCTCGAGTGGCTCGACTGTGGCTGTGCGAGACTGTTTCAGGTTCATCGTGGCGAGTACATCGATGCGATACAGTTCGTGATCCGTATCGAGGTACCGAACGAGGAGGGAACCGACGAAGTACCCGAAATCCACGACGACCTGTTCGAGCGTCTCGAGAGGGAGACCTCCGACCCCATTGGTACCCGTGACGGCGCCGACGTCACCGAGACAACCGTCTCCGACCGTTGAATTGACAGTGGTCGCGTTTTATTCACCCTCTCGGATTCGCCGCAGCTATCGGAGACGGCCGATGGTTCACGGAAGGAGTGTGACGACTCGTGGCGTCCGTGTCAGGAGTGGCCGTTACCGGATGCGGACTCGCGACGGTTCGACTCGGGTGTAGCACGTTTCGCCGGAACGCCCATCCAGAAGCCGAGTGTCCCCGCAACGAGAAGGATTCCCGTCCCGAGGTACGGGATCTCGAGCAGGGGTGCGGCTGTCAAGAGAAACCAGACATCGACGACCGGGCCGAGAAGCGCACCGGGTCGATACTCGAGAACGACGAGTACCCACTCGAAGGCGACGAACGCAGCCGGAACAGATGGGATGGCACCACCAGCCGCCGCCGCTCGCCATCGCCGACTCGAGAGGCTGAAGCCGATGAGGAACGAGCCCACGACAAGACCGCCGACGAACGCTCGTTTAATGCCGTACCCCTCCATGATGGGGCCACTAGTGCCGTACGTCTGAAGGAGAACGATGCCGTACAGCGGAACGGCCACGGCCGTAACTGTTGTGACGACGAGTAGTTCCCGCGTTGGCGGAACGATCCGTCCGTGACGTACGAGAAGCCCACCAGCCGAGACCGCGAGCAATCCGAGCGCGGTGAACGCGGCGTGAAACAGCGGGAGGAATCCCCAGTCCGTCCCCGGGTAGACCGACAGGGAACTCACGTACGCCGGATGGGCGAGTAGAACGATTCCGGCGGCGGCGAGCACCGACCCGTGCCCCCAACGAGTAGACGACGGCGACCCGGTCACGACTCCCCCTCTATCCGGTTGCTCGTGTGATCGTTCGTGAACTCGCGGTCGCGGTCGGCCTCGCTCACCTCGAATTCGAACAGTTCGAAGATCGCCGCAAGCGACTCGCTTAACTGTGTTCTCGGCCTGCCCGACGTCCTCGAGTGTTCGTCGTCGACCTTCCCCACTGGGCTCCGCTCGAGGTGGCAAGCAAGCCGCTCAGTGACGAGACGATCAACCAACGTAGCGGCGAGTCCTTCGAGAACGCGTTCTTGTTCGGAGGTCAGGCCGTCCGCCGCCGTAAGCATCCGCCGTGCCCGTTCGACCTCGCGCCGTTTGACTTCTTCTGCGTGCTCGTGAACGTCCTCGAGGACGGCCGTCTGTACGGTTGGTTCAAACTCGCCGACAAGACGACCACGTTCCCGGTGAACGACGCGTTCTGGACTGGCTCCCGATCGAACCCGCCGGTGCACACGACATGCGCACCTGACGAGTCGTGCCAGCGGCCCGGTGAGCTTCCCTGATCGCCGCGCCTGGACGTATGCTTCGGGGATGCTCCCGGCCGAACGGTGGCTGGTCGCGTCGAGGGTGTCGGTACGTGCTGCTCGAGCGAACAGGCGGTCGACGGCTTCGATTCCAACGAACACGTCGACGTCACCGACGGGGTGGACAGCATCGTTATGGATTCCCGGGAATGTACCGTTCCGAATCTCGACCTCCGCTCGAAGCTCGTCGATGATCTCCGGCCCGGAACCTCGGACGTAGGCGTCAAGGACGGCTGCGTTTCCAACGACGAATACCTCCTCGAGACCACCGCGGTCGATCAATGCGTCTCGAAGCGCACCGACGCGTCGCTGAATCGTCATCGAGTTCGTCGTTTGGGTGACGGACACACGAACGCAGGCGATCGATTCGAACGCGAATTGCATCATCTCACCGCCGCGGATCTTCTCCGATTTCCTTGCCGAGCACCATCGCCGCCATCCGTCGCGGATTCTCGTGGACGTCCCAGATCGACATTTCGTCGTTTCGAGTTGGGATGTATCCGCGGTGTTCCTTGCTGGTGAGCCACGTCCAGTCGACCTGCCCGGGGTAGATCAGCGGTATCGTGTGGGTCGGGATATCGTCCCAATCGGGGGCATCGCCGTCGAACTGTACGGCGTGGAAATCGGCTTCCGTTCCCGTCCCGAGCCCTAACTTGTACGGGTATGCCACCCAGTGCCACCGTGCATTGTAGCCATGGTGGATGGCTGGTGCCCAGTCGTAGACCCTGCCGGATTCGAGTTGTTTGGTGTCCAGGGGGTTCTCGGTTTCGAGGTCTCTCCACATATCCACAGTCCATTCACCATCGTCCCATACGCCTCGACACTGCCAGTCAGCGGCACTTCCTTCGGGTTGCTGGAGCGGTCGACGGGGAATGGCTGCCCCATCCCGTTCGGCGACCTCCGGATCGAACTCGACCATCCACTCGTCGGCTAGATAGTAGGGTTCCTCCTCCCCGAGCCACTCGTCACGATCGTCGTAGAACAGATCCTGGCGATAGTCACCCTCGAGCATCCGCTCGTGATCGAGCGCACCGTTTTCGACCACGTCCGGATCAAACATGTACTCCGGCCCGGTCTCCGGATCCCAGCCCTGTGACCCGAATGTGTTGCTCCCCTCGTCACCGTGCCGGTACTCGAGGACGTGATGATCCGTGGCGTAACCCATCGGATTGCTCCGGTGCGCGCGAAACATCGGCAAATCGACGAAGACGCCGTCTTCTTTCAGCTGATCCAGTTCTTCCTGTGAACGAATATCGTCCCACGGGGATTCCCACCACTCGCCCTCGCGCGATTGTGGGAGGAACTTTCGGACGTCGTTCCGCCCGAGTCCGTCGTCACCGAGATGTGGATGGTTCTCGACCTCCTCCGACGTGGCAGCGCCCGGAAGACTCCGAGTTCCCATGTGTACGGTGAGCCAGCCGCCGAAGTTCTCGAATCCCTTCACGGAACCGTCGTCTAAGAGGAACGTGACGCGATCCTCGTAAAAGCCGATGTGATCCGGATGATCCTGATCGGCCACCCACGGATCCGGGCTGGCGTGGCGCACCCACTCTCCTTCGTCTTCGTGGTAGATGAGATAATCGTGGAACCAACCGCCAGCGTTCGGCTGTTCCCAGTTGAATCGGAAGAAGAACTGTTCGTTGTTGAACGCCATCTTGACGTTCAGGTTCTTGAGAATCTGCTTGGGAACCCAATCGAGTTTGAACTTCTCTATCTCCGAATAGTCGATGTCGTCATCTTCACTACCTGCCGCCTCGGGATCCTCGCTAAACATACCGAGACATCCTGCGCTTGCGCCAAACGTTGCCGTTGCGCCCATAGCTAATAGAAACCGACGTCGAAGCGTTCCAGACGCCCGCATTGGAATCGCCGCTTCGCCTTTCAGAGCGTCCCTGGCTTCATCGATACTCAGGTTCGCGATTTCGTCGTCCGATCGACCTCGAGTTTCCTCAGTCATATGCAATACTCGGCTCTTGGGTGGGATTCGAATTGGTCTGGAGTATACAGCGGTTTTTATACTCCCCGATCCACCCGCCTGTGTATGGCCGTCACGCCCGTTTGAAGAGCTCCGCCCGACATGCAGGTTCCGTGTAACCTGCCGTGACGTTCCGCCCCAGCGGGTAGAAAAACGAGCCTGCACCAGTTCGCCCCGTCGAGCATATAAACTCCTGTAATTTCCACACGCAACCCTACCCGCAGTCCGGTGGGATCCATATGCATGATGAGGGTATCGGTATGAGTTCCGACATAGATCCGTCCCGGTGTACCTGTGGTTCGGGGACATGTTCCGGGTCAAATGAGAGCGACGAATCGCCAGAAACAGCGCCTGAGATACCAGATCTCGGTCAGGGATGGACTCCTGATGACCTCGATGATGACTGGGAAGCCCGCGCCGAGGCCAAACTCGAGACCGTGGAGTTCGACACGAACCTGGGCATCGAGATCAGTAGAGACGCGATGGCCCTTGCACGGGGAGAAATGACCGAGGCCGCGTTCCACGAAAAACACCACGAAGCAGTCTTCGAGGAGTTCGGGATCGATCTGCGGCCGACGTACGAAACAACGGTCAAAGCGACAACTGACGACGACGGGGATGCGCTTCCCGGTGTTCCCGATGTCGGAGGAGACGCGGTACCTTCCCGGCGAGGATTGCTAAAGACAATGGGTGGGTTGGCCGTAGCGGGAGCGGCAACGAGCGTGGCCGGTTGTCTCGACCGAGCAGTTAACACACCCGCGAGCACGGCAGATTCCGACGGGGATGACGTCCAGCTGGGGATGGTGATTGACACGGATCAATGCATTGCCTGCTTGAAGTGTGCGGAAGCCTGTAAACGGGAGAACGATACCGACCGCGGCAGCCAGTGGATGCACGTCTTCCGATACGAGGAAACGGAGTACGACGACGTGAGCGAGGGACAGATGCCCCGTCCGTGCCAACACTGCTCCGAACCGTCGTGTACGTACGTCTGTCCGACCCAATCGCGGTTCAAACGTCAGGAAGATGGTATCGTCCTCACGGACTACGATCGATGTATCGGTTGTAAGTACTGCGAGGTCGCCTGTCCGTACGGTGTAAACTTCCTCGGGAAGGATGAGCCGACCGACAAGTCTCCCGGCTTTATCGGGTCGGACACTGATAGGAACGATCGACGAGTCGGCGGGCCGCCACCCGCAGGTGTCATGGGCAAGTGTACCTTCTGCGTCCACCGACAGGACGACAGCGCTCAACGGGGGACGACCGCCTGTGAGGACGACTGCCCCGTCGATGCGATCCACTTCGGTGACATGAACGATGCGGACAGCCAACCCCGCCAGTATCTTCGAGAGAACCGAGACCAATCCCGGTTCAAGCTACTCGAGGAACAAGGAAACGAGCCGAACGTCGTCTATCTAGGTAACGAGCCATCGAAGAACGCAACACCGACGGATGGACCGTTCACCTACGAAGATCTCGGCATGGAGACGCTCGCGGACGATGGGGGTGGGGATCAATGAGTACTGACGTCTTCGAGGACAGGATCCTGTACCCGTTAGAGCACACATCGAAACGGTACTACGCGCTTCTCGTGATCTTTTTACTCGGGACGGTATTGTTCCTGATCGCATGGGCGTACCAGCTCAACGCCGGCGTCTGGGCGGTGACTGGCATCGGTGACTGGGGGATCTCCGGAGGGGTTCCCTGGGGACTGTACATCGGCGGGTTCGTCTGGTGGGTCGGTCTAGCACACGGGGGCATCGCCATCTCGGCTGCCGTACGAGTGATCGATATCGACCGGTTCGCCCCCATCGCTCGAGTATCGGAGGTATTGACGGTGCTTGCGCTCAGCATGGCCGCGTTCAATATCGTGTTGAGCATGGGTCGCCCCGACAGGATATTCAACACGATCCTCTGGTGGCCAGCCACCGTACACCACTCGCCGCTGGCCTGGGACATCGCTGTGATTACGCTGTACCTCGTGCTGAGTCTGACGTATTTGTGTCTCTCACTTAGAGCGGAGATAGCTGCCTTCCGAGACCGACTCCCCACTGTCTTCTCGCCGCTGTACTCGGTGCTTACGATCGGATACTCGAGATCGGAAGACGAGAAGATCGAGCAGATCCTCTGGTGGCTTGCGGTAGCGATCCTTGCGCTCGTGCCGCTGCTGTCTGGCGGCGTCGTTCCGTGGCTGTTCAGCCTCATCGCCGCCCAACCAGCGTGGTACGGATCCGCAGCCGGTGCAGCGATGCTCACGGAGTCGCTCACAAGTGCGCTCGCCGGTGTCATCATCATTACAGCGATTTTCAGATTCGCGTACGACTGGGGAGATGTCATCGAAGACCGAATCTTCCGTGATCTCGCGACCGTCCTCGCGTTCCTGGCACTAGCGACGATCTGGTTCACGATGCACGACATTTTGACCGGGGTATACACGGCCCCGACAAACATCGGTGCACTCACTGGAGCGATGCTCGAGTTGCCGTTCTTCTGGCTGGCCGTCGCCGGGCTCGTCGTCTCCGTCGTTGCATTGTTCCTCATGATCGGCTGGCCCGACCGGTTCTTCAGCATTCCGGCACTGGTCGCCATCTCGGCGATCCTCTCCGTGACGATCCTGAACAAGAAGGTGATGTTCATCGTGGAAGGGCTCATGTTCCCGACTGCCCCACCGCTGACGAACCTGTATCCCAGTGGATCGTATTCCCCTACGCTCCTCGAGTGGTGGCTCTTTATCGGCACGATCGTTCTGGTCGGCCTCGGATTCCTGGTCGCGACGAAAGTGATCCCAATGGTTGAACTCGACCCGGAGGAGGTGAACTGAGATGGCGCATGAAACGATCCACCTTGGATTGTACGTGATCTTCGGAATCATCATGCTTCCGGTGTACGTGATGATTCTGGGCTGGTTGATTGGGAAGCCGCGAAACTACCGGGCTGTCGCTATGGCGTTCGGATACATCGTCGGGTTTATCATCCTTATCATCGCGGGACTGTTAGTCGTGGGACTTGTGACCTCAGTTCTCACACCGTACTGACCACGACCGACACTTCTGAGGAATATTGCTGCCGTTTTCACCCTAACTGACGAACGTCTCAGGGGTACGTTCGGAGCGATCGGCATTTTCTCGGTAAGTGGCTTCTCGAGAGACCACAATGAAAACAATTTGCAGCTGTTCGACGGCCGCCTTCGGTACCCTCACGCTATTTCGAACTGGTCACAATCGTCGACACTCTCTTTAATCCTGGTGCACTCAAGCGACAAGCCTCGAGCGGTGTGTACCGTTTTCATCGGTCTCGACCGTGTTGGGGTCTCTGACGGCGGCGAAAAGAATTGAAGCGGACTCAGTAGAACTCGCGCACGAGATCCATCGCGTTCTCCGGCGCGCCGTCTGGAATATCAGCCATGTTCTCGGTGACGCCGTGTTGTTCATGGTACGGAACCGAGTTCTCGTTCTGATACATTACGCCCTGATACTCTTTGTCCGCGTCGAGGATGACCTCCTTTGCGGCCTCGAGGTCGTGACGGTCGTGACCCTCCTCCTCGAGGTCGACCAGCGTGTCGCGGAAGTAGTCGTAGGTGTCGACGTCGTTGAACGTCACACACGGGCTGAAGACGTTGACGAAGCCGAAGCCGTCGTGTTCGATGGCCTCCTCGATGATCTCGGCGTGGCGCAGCGCGTCGGAGGCGAACGACTGGGCGATGAACGTCGCCCCGGCGGCGAGCGCGAGCGCGAGCGGGTTGACGGGTGGCTGCTGTGGCCCCTCTGGCGTCGTCGACGTCTCGAAATCGGATCGCGAGGTCGGCGAAGCCTGCCCCTTGGTCAGCCCGTAGATGCGGTTGTCCATGACGACGTAGGTCATGTCGACGTTGCGCCGGACGGCGTGGACGAAGTGGCCGGCACCGATCGAGTAGCCGTCGCCGTCGCCGCCGGCGGCCATGACCTCGATGTCGGGTCGGGCCATCTTGACCCCCGTCGCTACGGGGAGCGCACGACCGTGCACCCCGTGGAGGGCGTAGCTGTGCATGTACGTCCCGATCTTGCCGGAACAGCCGATCCCGGCGACGAGGAAGGTGTTGTCCGGGTCGTTCCCCGTGTTCGCGAGGGCTTTCATCATGCCGTTCATCGTCCCGAAGTCCCCACAGCCAGGACACCAGGTCGGTTGCTTGTCGGATTTGAAGTCGGTGAATCGTACCTCTGAGCTCATTGTGCAGGCACCTCCTCTGAGAGTTTCGTTGAAATCGCGTCGGCGAGTTCGTCCGCCTTGAAGCGGACACCGGTGTACTTGTTGACCCGTTTGACCCGCGTCAGCGTGTCGTGTTCGATCACGTCGGCGAACTGACCGGTCGCGTTACACTCGACTACGATCACGTCCTCGGCCGCCTCGACGTCGTCGGTGAGATCCGGCCGCGGGAAGATGTACGGCACCGAGAGGATACGGACGTCGATACCCTCGTCCTCGAGGTACTCGAGCGCTTCGACGAGCGCGCCCTCGTTCGACCCCCAGGAGATGACGAGGTTCTCGGCGTCTTCGTCGCCGAACTCCCGGTAGTCCCAGTCCTCCTCGGCCTTGGCAGTCTCGACCTTTCGGTTTCGTTTGTCGACCTGTTCGACGCGCACCTCGGTGTCCTCCGTTCGCCGGCCGAGTTCGTCGTGCTCGAGGCCGGTGGACATGTGGGCCCCGTCGGTCGTACCGGGGATGGCGCGGGGGCTGATGCCGTCCTCGGTGGCGGCGTGGGCGCGGAAGCGACCCTGCTCGTCGAGCCACTCGCCGATCGAGTCGTCGTCGACGAGGGTGCCGCGGTCGATCTCGACGGCGTCCATGTCGAACGTCTCGGGCGAGAACGTCTGTTCGGTGACTGCGAGCGCGAGGTCGGCGACGACGTAGACGGGCGTCTGGTACTTCTCGGCGTAGTTGAACGCCTCGACGGTCTTCCAGAAACACTCGTCGATGGTCGTCGGCGCGACGACGAACCGTGGAATTTCGCCGTGGCCGCCGTACAACGTCATGTTCAGGTCGCCCTGTTCTTGCTTGGTCGGCATCCCGGTCGATGGTCCAGAGCGCATCACGTCGACGATGACGAGCGGCGTTTCGCTCGTCGCGACGAGGCCAAACGTTTCGGTCATCAGGTCGATGCCCGGCCCCGAGGTTGCCGTCATCGAGCGAGCGCCGGCGCGGGCGCCACCGAGCGCCATGTTGATCGCCGACAGTTCGTCCTCAGCCTGGACGACGTGACCGCCGTACTGTTCGATCCGCCCGGTCAGGTACTCCATCACGTTCGTCGCCGGCGTGATCGGGT
The DNA here is from genome assembly GCF_023973145.1 of Natronosalvus vescus. Taxonomy (NCBI): domain Archaea; kingdom Methanobacteriati; phylum Methanobacteriota; class Halobacteria; order Halobacteriales; family Natrialbaceae; genus Natronosalvus; species Natronosalvus vescus. Next base: position 3,034,900 of record NZ_CP099546.1, on the reverse strand, counting down.
AGCCGGCGTAGAAGCGACAGCCAGCGGCGAGTGCGCCCATCCCGATGGCCTCGTCGCCGTTGAGCAGGACGTAGTCGTTGTCCGTCGTATCGAGTTCGTAACCGAGGTCGAAATCGTAGTTCTCGCGGACGTAGTCTCGGCCCTTGCGGGCGGCCTCGCGGTTGTTCTCGACGATCTTCGATCCCTTGCCACCGAAGCGCTTCTCGAGCGATTCGTCGAGGTACTCGACGTCGAAACCGGTAATTTCACAGGCGGCCCCGAGCGCGACGACGTTGAGCATGATGGCACCGCCGGCCTCTTCGGCGAGCGTTTTCAGTGGCACGTCGACGGCGGTGATTTCGTCGGGAATCTCGGCGTCCCACGAGCGCTCGCCGTCGTAGATGACGGCACTGCCCTCGTGAAGTTCGTCGAGATTTTCGTCGATGGTTCGTTGGGTGAGCGCGACGAGAATGTCGAGCCGATCGACGACACTCTGTACGCGGTCTGTCGACGTCCGTATCTTGTAGGCGGTGTAGCCGCCACGGATCCGCGACGCGAAATCCTTCGACGTAAAGACGTGTCGTCCGGCCCTGGAGAGTGCCTGGGCGAAAATTTTCCCAGTGGAGTCGATACCGTCCCCGGCCTCGCCTCCAATTGCCCAGTTTAAGTCCTCGGTCATGTCGTAGCGGACGTTACCCCTATGTCGTCAAAAGACTTCTGAAACCCCACCCAACGCGCGATTCCGTGGAAGTCTTACCCCGATCGTAGTTACTCTCGAGCGATCGGTTCCAGGGACGCACTGGCTATCGAATCTGACGCTGACACGTAAAAAAACCTGCTTCGAGTCGGTGGGTGGCTCGAGGCGGTGAATGCTCGAGCCACCGGTTGAGACGAACCGAACCGTCAGGCTCGGTCAATCGCTCACGTTCCCTACTCGGTAGGTTCCGTCTCCACGTCATCCGTGGCTTCCCCATCGGGTTCGTCGGACTCGTCGCCGTCGACTTCGCCACCGTCGCCATCCGCATCGACATCGCCATCGACGTTGATATCCGCCTCGTCAGTGTCGCTCGCATCGGCACCGTCACCGGCTTCCTCGCTATCCTCGTCGTCCGTCGATGCAACTTCGTCGGCATCAGCCGTCTCGTCGTTCACGTCCCCATCGCTCTCGCCGACGTTCTCGCTGTCCTCGTCGTCAGTCACCGCAACCTCACCGCCAAGTTCGATCGCCTCCTCACCGTCGCCGTCGTCGGTCTCTGTGTCGGCTTCGTTGTCCCCATCCGGGTGCGATCCCTCGTCGCCGTCGACTGATTCGCTCCCCTGAGCATTATCGTCGTCATCGTCACCATCCGCGTCAGCGCCATCGTCACTATCGTTGCCAGCGATACCGTCGTCCGCGTCGTCGGACGGTGGCTCGCCCTCGCCCTCGTCTTCACCTTCGCCATCGGCTTCGGCCTCGCTCTCACCCTCGAGCGCTCCGTTGCTCACCGTCACCTGGGCGTTCTGGATCACCTTCTCGCTCATCTCGTAGCCGGGCGTGAAGACGTCGGCGATCGTTCCCTCGGGCAGTTCGCTATCGATTCGCATCATCACCTCGTGGCGCTGCGGATCGACGTCGGTTCCCGGTTCGGGATCGATCTCCTCGACGTTCTCGTCGGCGAGGATCCGGTCGAACTCCCGCAGGGTCATCTCGAGGCCGTCCCGCAGGCTCTCGACGTCGTCGCTCTCTTCCCCGAGCGCCCGTTTCAGGTTGTCTCGCACGCCAACCAGTCGCTGAACGAGATCTTCGGTTGCCCGATCTTTGATCTGCTGTTGACGCTTTTTCGCCCGCTTTTTGTAGTTCTGGAAGTCCGCCTGCGTCCGTTTGACGTGCCCTTTGAGATCCTCGATCTGTTGTTCGTACTCGTCGATGATTTCCTGGCGGGCCTCGAGTTCCTGTTCGCGGTTCTCGAGTTGGCTCTGGAGGTCGCCGATCGTCTCCGCCTGGGCGTCGACGCGCTCGCTCAGGTCGTCTAGCTCGTCGCGCTGGTGCTGGACGGTTCCGTTGAGGTCGCGGGCCGTCTCGACGATCGAGTTGACGTCGCGAGCGATCTCGTCGTCGTATTCCCGGAGCGTATTGAGGAGGTCGCGAATGTCGTCGCTCGTTTGTGGTGTCTCGTCCGTCACTCCCGTTTCGGCGGCTTCGCCATCCTCAGCGACAGGTTCAGCGTCCGCACTCGAGTCGGTCGGTAGTTCGTCCTCCGGTGGCTGCTCATCGGCGGTTCCCTCGCCGTCGGATGGCTCCGGCTCCTCGTCCGCATCCTGGCTCGAGGCCTCGGAGCCGTCTTCCGCATCGGCGTCGTCGTTTCCCGCAGCCGAAACGCCTTGGGCTGTGGGGTTTGGGCCCTCGTCTTCGCTCATGTCCCAGACAAGGCACAGCGGTAATAAAAGGGTTGAGGTATGCGTTCTTATCACCGCCAGCAGGTAGTGGTCGACCCGAATGACACTGTCTCTTTGCAATAAGTAGGGAAACGCCATCACTGCCCGTCAGAGAGTATTTGTGCCAGCCACGTCCACACACGAACAGAGTCGAAGCTATGTCGCCGCCTGCCACCGCACCCGATCGCCCCGTCAGCTTGTGTTATGAGGACGGGACGATTCGCATCGAGGGCGACGAGCAAACGCTCGAGACGCTCCTCGAGGACGGCTTGCTGGCCGATGGTGCGCTCAAGAGAGATGCCCGGACGGGATCGTTCCGCGCGGAAGGCTATCGGTACGCACCACTCCGGTCTGCACTCGACGACCACGGGGTCGTGGTGGACGACACGGTGCTCACCTTCGAACCGGAACGGCTCCACGGGATTCGTTCTGCCTACGACCTCCGTTCGTACCAGCGCGAGGCGCTCGAGTACTGGCTCGAGACCGACCGATGGGGTACGGTCGATTCGGCCACCGACACCGATGACGGCAGCGCCCACCCGGCAGTGGCACCAGCCGGCGTACTCGAGCTGCCGACCGGCAGCGGGAAGACCGTCATCGCGATCAAAGCGATCGAACGCCTCGGCGTGCCCACGCTAATCGTCGTACCTACGATCGATCTGCTCGAGCAGTGGGCGACCGAACTCGAGGCGGAGTTCGACTTTCCCGTTGGGCGCTTCGGCGGCGGCGAGCAGCGACTCGAAGCGCTCACCGTCTCGACGTACGATTCTGCGTATCTGAAAGCCGACTCCGTCGGTGATCGGTTCGGCTTCGTCGTCTTCGACGAAGTGCACCATCTCGGCGGCGAGGGGTACCGGGACATCGCGCGCCTGCTGGCTGCACCGGCGCGATTGGGCTTGACGGCGACGTTCGAACGGCCCGATGGCGCTCACGAGGTGATCGAATCGCTCGTGGGGCCGGTCGTCTACCGCCTCTCCGCTGACGACCTCGCCGGCGAGCACCTGGCTCCGTACGACGTCAAGCGACTGACCGTCTCGCTCACGGTCGAGGAACGGGCTGCCTATGAACGGCATCAGGGTACATTTGTGGACTACCTCGCCAGGTCGAACATCCGGATGCAGTCGGGTTCGGACTATCAGGAGCTCGTCAAGCGATCCGGCTCCGACCCGGCCGCACGGGAAGCACTCCTGGCACGCCAGCGCGCTCGAGAGATCATGCTCGGTGCCGAAGGGAAACTCGAGACCCTGGCCGACGTGCTCGGCGATCATCGAGAGGAACGAACGATCGTCTTCACCGCCTACAACGACCTCGCTTACGAGGTCGGCGAACGATTCCTGATACCCGTACTCACCCATCAAACGGGGACGGCCGAACGCCGGGACGTCCTCGAGAAGTTTCGCGACGGCACGTACTCGCGCGTGGTGACGTCGAACGTCCTCGACGAAGGGGTCGACGTTCCCGACGCATCGGTCGCGGTCGTCCTCTCCGGAAGCGGGAGCGAGCGCGAGTTTACCCAGCGCCTCGGCAGGATCCTTCGACCGAAAACCGACGGTGCTCGAGCGATCCTGTACGAAATCGTCGCGACCGAGACCGGCGAGGAGAGTATCGCTGATCGTCGCCGATCTGACTAACAGTGGGCGTGTGCGTCCCCGATCCAACGAGTAGTAGCGTGTGCGTGCCCGATCAACGTATTGTGAGCCGGATGTCGACAATGCGGTTCTGCTCGAGTTGTCTTCGCGAACTGCAGTTCGACCGCTAACTCACCTATGTGCTCACGTCGTGCGTTTTCTCAACACAACATTTATATAGTAGCGCAGCTTACCTGGGGTTAGTTACAATGAATTACTCACAGTTTGCCCGAGACGGTGATCGGCTGGTGCGCCAGTACCAGTACGACGACGAATCCGTTCTGGCGGTCGACTTCGGCGACGTCGACGACGATGCGACGGTCGACGTGGTGGACGGAACCGTCATCGTCGTTCTGGGCGACGATCAGCACGAATTCGATCTGCCAGCACAGGCACGTGACGCGCAAGCGTTTATCAAAAACGGCGTACTCACTGTCGAATTGGAGGACTCCCTATGAAACTCACCGTCAGACCGCTCAAACAGAAAGACGCTGGGCGCGGACTCGCTGCGATCGATCGCACTTCGATGAGCGAGCTCGGCCTCGAGAACGGTGACTACATCGTCATCGAAGGAAACGCCGACGCGCGAGCGGTTGCACGCGTGTGGCCAGGCTATCCCGAAGACGAAGGCCGCGGCGTCATCCGGATCGATGGCCGCCTTCGCCAGGAGGCTGGTGTCGGTATCGACGACCGCGTCACCATCGAGAAAGCGGACGTCAAACAGGCGACGCGCGTCACGGTCGCGCTCCCTCAGAACCTCCGCATCCGGGGTAACATCGGTCCGCTCGTCCGCGATAAGCTCAGCGGACAAGCGGTCACCGAGGGACAGACCGTCCCCTTCTCGCTGTCGTTCGGGCCGATGGCCAGCTCCGGCCAGTCGGTGCCGCTGAAGATCGCTTCGACGTCGCCGAGCGGAACGGTGGTCATCACTGACTCGACGGAGATCCAGATCTCCGAAACCCCGGCCGAACAGATCAGCGCCGGTGCGGGCGGCGGTCGCGAGGGCGTCCCGAACGTCGCCTACGAGGACATCGGCGGACTCGATAACGAACTCGACCAGGTTCGGGAGATGATTGAGCTGCCGATGCGCCACCCCGAACTGTTCCAGCAACTCGGTATCGAGCCGCCAAAAGGCGTCCTGCTCCACGGCCCGCCGGGCACCGGGAAGACGCTGATGGCGAAAGCCGTCGCCAACGAAATCGACGCCCACTTCACTACGATCTCCGGCCCGGAGATCATGTCGAAGTACTACGGCGAATCGGAAGAGCAGCTCCGGGAGGTTTTCGAGGAGGCCGAGGAGAACGCCCCGGCGATCGTCTTCATCGACGAAATCGACTCCATCGCCGCAAAGCGCGAAGACGCCGGCGGTGACGTCGAACGGCGCGTCGTCGCCCAGTTACTCTCGCTGATGGACGGCCTCGAGGAGCGAGGCCGCGTCACCGTCATCGCCGCGACTAACCGCCTCGACGCGATCGATCCCGCGCTCCGTCGTGGCGGTCGCTTCGACCGCGAGATCGAAATCGGCGTCCCGGACAAGGACGGCCGAACGGAGATCCTGCAGGTACACACCCGCGGGATGCCCCTCTCCGACAGCGTCGATCTGGATCGCTACGCCGAGAACACCCACGGCTTCGTCGGCGCCGACCTCGAGAGCCTGACCAAAGAGGCGGCGATGAACGCCCTCCGACGCATCCGGCCCGAGCTCGATCTCGAACAGGAAGAGATCGACGCCGAGGTGCTCGAGCGCCTGCGCGTCACGGAGAAAGACTTCAAGGAAGCGCTCAAGGGGATTACCCCCTCCGCCCTCCGGGAAGTGTTCGTCGAAGTGCCCGACGTCACCTGGAACGACGTCGGTGGCCTGGCGGACACCAAAGAACGCCTCCAAGAGACGATCCAGTGGCCCCTCGATTACCCCGAGGTGTTCCGGGCGATGGACATGGAGGCCGCCAAAGGCGTCCTCATGTACGGCCCGCCCGGCACGGGGAAGACCCTGCTCGCGAAGGCCGTCGCCAACGAGGCCCAGTCGAACTTCATCTCGATCAAAGGCCCCGAACTGCTGAACAAGTACGTCGGGGAGTCCGAGAAGGGCGTTCGCGAAGTCTTCGAGAAGGCCCGGTCGAACGCCCCGACCGTGATCTTCTTCGACGAGATCGACTCCATCGCCACCGAACGCGGCGGCGGTCAGATGGATTCAGGTGTCGGCGAACGCGTCGTCTCCCAGCTGCTCACGGAACTCGACGGCCTCGAGGAACTCGAGGACGTCGTGGTCATTGCGACGACAAATCGGCCGGATCTCATCGACACGGCGCTGCTCCGCCCCGGTCGCCTCGACCGCCACGTTCACGTTCCCGTCCCCGACGAGGACGGTCGCAAGAAGATCTTCGAGGTGCACACGCGCAACAAGCCCCTCGCCGAGGCGATCGACCTCGAGTGGCTTGCGAGCGAGACGGCGGGCTACGTCGGTGCCGACATCGAAGCGGTCTGCCGTGAGGCGTCGATGGCCGCTTCGCGGGAGTTCATCAACACCGTCTCCCCCGAAGACATGGCTGACACGGTCGGCAACGTCCGGATCAGCAAGGCACACTTCGAGCAGGCGCTCGAGGAAGTGCCACCGAGCGTGACCGCCGACACCCGGGAGCGCTACGAAGAGATCGAAGAGCAGTTCCAGACGCGCGAACCGGAGACGGCCGAGGATCAGCTGGGACGAACCTTCCAATAGTACCTTTTTCCGCTTCGGGATTCCGCGCTCCGCGCGGAACCACTCAGCGCAAAAAGCTACGCTTAAAAGGCCAAGCGCGAAGCGCTCGGTGAAACGCGGCGCTCCGCGCCGCGTACAGTCAGCCAGCGCCGCGTACAGGCGACCACGTTGTCTGGATTGACAGTCCCCGGATTTTAACTCTATTCTCGAGCCGGATACGCCCTCGCCCGTACCTCATCGTACATCGATCGTCCTGGTTCCGTGATTGACCCATCCCTCGAATTCATCAGTACGTCCGACGTATCATCCGCTATGAACACTCGTCACCGATTCGCCTTGGCTGGCAGCTTCGTCGTATTCTCGGCGATGGTGAGCGTTATTGCTGCACCCGAACTCCCCGACCAGGTCGTTTCCAACTGGAACGCCGCCGGTGAACCGAGTGGGACGATGTCTAAATCACTCGCACTCGGACTCATGCCCTCGCTGACTGCGGGACTACTCGGTTTGTTCGCCGTAATTCCACGAATAGATCCACTGCGTGCGAACATCGCCGAGTTTCGCACCTATTACGACTGGTTCGTCGTCGTTTTCGCGTCATATATGTTCCTCATTCACACCGGCATTATCGCGTTCAATCTCGGGTACGAATTCGACTTCGTCTACCTGATCCTGCTTGGAGCAGCCGGATTGTTTTACTACTGCGGGGTCGTACTCACCCACGCAAACCGAAACTGGTTTGTCGGCATCCGTACGCCGTGGACGCTCAGTGACGAGGTGGTCTGGGATCGAACTCACGCGCTCGGTGGGAAACTGTTCAAACTGACAGCGATACTCACAGTGGTCGGACTCCTGTTTGGCGAATACGCGCTGTACTTCTTTTTCGTCCCCGTAGTCGTCACCGCCATCATCACAGTTGTCTATTCGTACTATCTGTACGAACAAATCGATCGGAACGGCTCCGTTTCGTCGGATTCAGGGCTTTAGGTTGGTTTCTCGAAGTGATTCATGGAACTCTCGAGACACTCGAGCTACCAACTCCCCTCGAGTCTCAGGACGTCCAGGAATCGATCTCCCTCTGACGCGCCGTCGAGTTCCCCCAGGTGGTTCGGATAGGAGAGTTTCCAGACCACGGTGACGAGGAGTATCGCCGGTGGAAAGGAAAAGAAGTCGTAGAGTGTTGCCCTTGCTGACAATCCGGGGTGAACAACAGTGCTGCCGCGCCGATCAGGACGGCGACGGCGAGGACGAATGCGACGGCGGCAATTTCGGAGTTGATCGGCTCGAGTGTCGTCGTGACGATCGGCAGTTCGAAGGCTTCTCGCCCGATCCGGGTCGCTGGCGTGTGGAAGTGTGTGCATTCCGTCGATCTGATCGTCTTTCGACCGCCACCCCCGACGACAGTCTGGAAAGTCCACGCAGGTTAATCGTCGACCTTTAGTAGCCACTGAACGTCACTGTACAGCTGATCGGAAGACAAGTCTGCTAACGGTGTGTACATCGTTTCAATTGGCACTATATTCCTGTGCCGGATACGGCCTCGTCCGTACCTCGTCGTACAACACGCTCGAGGGCGGAGCATCGAACCAGTCCACCTCAGCGATTTCTCCCTCTCGAGGCCGCGGTTCCCCAGAAACGTATTCGCCATCGAAGATGACGATAGCTTCGAGGACGTCGGGGAGTGCGGCGGTCTCACATCGATTTGTGATCTCGTGAACTTCACAGATTCCGGTTAGCCGACAGTCGACGCCGGCTTCCTCCCGAACTTCCCGTTTCGCGGCCCGTTCAACAGACTCACCGGGTTCGACTTTGCCGCCGGGATCCGCCCATCCGTCGTCGCCCTCGTTTCGAACCAGCAGAATTTCGCCGGCCCCGTTTCGCAGCCAGACCCCGGCGCCGCCGAGTTCGTCACGTTCGTACCGCTCGAGAATCCGTTTCTGTTCGTCGGGCGAGTGAGTCCACGTTTTCTCGAGACGCTCGAACGTGCCGTAATCGGCCTCGAGTCGCGAGAGGAGGGCGTCGACCTCGCGTTTGCTTTCAGCGGTGATCGACCCCGACATCGGCCACCCTACGCGAGCGCCTCAAGCACTTCCTCGGCGTGCCCTTCGGGGGAGACGCCCTCGAAGACGGCCTGGATCGTCCCGTCCGGGCCGACGACGTAGGTGTTCCGGAAGACGCCGTCGAAGGTGTTGCCGAACATGTTCTTCTCGCCGTAGGAGTCGTAGGCGGCCGAGACCTCGCCATCCTCGTCCGAGAGGAGGTCGAACTCGAGGTCGTACTCCGCCGCGAACGACGCCAGGTCGTCGACTGGGTCGTCGCTGATGCCGACGACGGCCGCGTTCTCGTTCTCGAACGTGGGGCGCGCGTCGCGAAACTCACAGGCTTCGACCGTACAGCCCTCGGTGTTCGCCCGCGGGTAGAAGTAGACGATGAGGTGCTGGCCGTCGAAATCAGAGCGGCGAACGGTCTCGCCGTGTTGATTGTCCAGTGCGAAATCGGGTGCGTCGTCGCCAATCTCGAGCATACCTGGACGTTCGTCTCGATAGTTGTAGTGGTGTCGGTCGTGACGGCATCTTCCTCGTCCGACCGGGTCAGGTCACTCGAGCTGTTCGGCCGCTTCCCGCTCGACCAGCGGCGTCGCGTTCTGCTCGGGGAGCGTGACGACGTCGTCGGTCGCGAGAGTGTACTCCCGATCGTCGATCCCGAGAATCGAGCCGACGTCGCGGGTGATCTTGACGGTGACGCGGTCGACGTCCGTGGTCGATTCGTCGCCTGCGGTTGCGGTGTCAGTTTGAGCATCAGCGTCAGTTTCAGTGGCCAATGCTGACGGCTCGTCGTCTCGAATGGGTGGCTCCGAATCCGCCCCGTCGGATACCGCGTCAGCGTTCTCGAGCGGCGGTTCGTCCGGTGGCGGTGGTGGCGGCGTTTCGTCGGCCGATGATGACTCCTGAGATGCCTCCGTCTCGTCCGCCGGCAACTCCCCACCCATCGCGTCGGCGACGCTCACCGAATCGGATGGGGCGTTTGACGCTGGCGACGATGATTCCGGTGCGTCGGCAGAACGATCCGGTGACTTGGTGTCCGCGTTCGGATTCGAGTCGCTTGCGTCGTTTGCCGCGCCTCCAGCCACCGACTCCTTGCCCTCGAGGACGTCCAGCACCCGCGTTTTGTTGCCCTGGATTCGGTCGACGAGGTCGTCGAACAGATCCGACTCTTCGGCCGTGAGCCCCTCGTCGTCGGCGGGCATCCCCGCCGCTGCAAGACTGGCCTGTTTGACGAGTTTGCCCATCCGGCGCTCGTAGATCGCGTCGACGACGTCCTTCGCCGTCTCGATTTCGTCAGTCAGCCGACCGACCTCGGGCGAAGAGAAGGGGTCGTCGGCCGCGTCGGCGATACACTCGCGTTCGGCCTCGAGATTCGCGATGTAGTCGCCGACCTCCTGGTAAAAGGAGGGACGCAGATGCTGGAGACTGTCCTTCTGACGCTCCTTGCTTTGCACCGTGCGTAACTCGTCGAGATTCATGTTTCCGTTTCCTTCTCCGCCCGACCACGCGCCATCAGGAACATGGCAACGTACTCTGGTAGTGACTGGTCACCCTCCGGGACTGTAAAGATATCGCCCCCGAGTTCAACCTCGCCGCCGCGGCTCACGTCGACGGCGATCTCGTGCCCGACGAACGTCTCGGGGACGGCGTCAACCAGCGGGTCGAACGCGTCGAGTTCGTCTCGCGCGATGCGTCTGGTCTCGAGCGCGCTGCCGCCGTGGAGGCTGCCGGGGAGGCGGATCAGTCGATTCGTGTCGGTCGTCACCGGTTCGTCGATCGGCGCGTTGTCCCGCTCGACGGCCCGTTTGGCGAACCGCTCGGCCAGTTGGGAGACGGCGGTGTGAACCGTGACGTTGCCCGCCTCGAGTTCCTGGCGGTTGGTTCGGGCGGCGTTGAGCGTCGCCGTCGCCTTCCCCTCGCCGATGCCGTCGAACGACTGGAGTCGCTCGAGGGCGGCCTCCTCCTCGAGGTCGAGGAGCTCGTCGACGAAGGCCATGAAGTGTCGGTGGGTTCGGCGTCCCCAGCCGCCCTCGACGGAGAGATGTCGCCGCTGTGTTGGCGTCTTTCGCCCCAGGCCCGCGACCGTCTCGGCGTCGATCAGCTGGTCGTACTCGAGGCCGATTCCGCGCACGTAGTCGACGATCTCCCGGCGGTGCTCGCGCTCGAGGTGGAGGACGTTCTCGTCGCGCACGTGCACGTGGTAGCCACGTCCACCGGAGAAGACGACCTCGAGTTCCTCGAAACCGAAGTCGTCCTCCAGGAAATCGAGTAACCTGAGTAAGGCGTCCTTGCACTTCGACAGCATTTCGGCGTAGGAGTCCTCACCGAGGGTCACGCTGGGCAGGTGGTCGGCGTCGAGGTCGAAGACGAGATCCGACGCGCGCCAGTCCTTCGCGCTCATCGAGTTCGCGCCGGGGTCGCGATAACGGCCGACCGAGAAGTAGACGTGCTGTGGGCGCTTTCGCTCGAGGAAGTCCTCGATCGAACCCAACTCGAGGAGCGAGCGGTGGCGAACCATCGTGGTCTTGGGGCCCTCCGTCCAGGGGATGAATCCCCACTCGCGTTCGTTGGCCCCCGGGGGCGGGGTGATCTCCGTGCGTCGATAATGATCCCGAAACCGCCCCCGAAGATAGGCTCGCGTTCGCTCCTCCATTCGTCTCTGGTAGTCAGCAATACGAGCATATAGGCGTTTCCGAATGTTCGTCCGACTCGAGTTCGGTAACAGCAACGCTGACTGATTGAGACGAGGGATCCGCGACCGACTATCGGCGAATCAGATCCGAAATCCGATCGGTCAGGCCGGCACTCGAGCCGAGTTTGAGGTAGTAGGCGTCGCCACCGTCCTCGTAGTAGTTGTCGATGCGTCGTTTGATTTCGAAGCCGAGGTGTTCGTAGAACTGGAGGGCGTTTTCGTTCGTCGTTCGGGCGTGGCAGGTGATGGTTCGGTGATCCTGGGCGACCTGTGCGACGAGGCGCTTGCCAATCCCTTCGCCTCGAGCCTCGGGCGAGACGGCAAGAAAGAGAATGTATCCGTCCCGTCGAACGGCCGCAAACCCGACGAGGGTAGTTCCGTCGCGGACGTAACAGTGAACCGTGGAGCGACGATAGGCGTCGATGAAGAAGTTCCGTCGCTGCTTGAGTACCCCTTCGGCCTGGCTAATCTGTTCTTTGAGCTCCCAGGCCTCCTCGACGAACTCGTCGCTCCCGGGCCCGACAACGCGACTGTCGATGTTGACGCTCACTACCATACCGTATCACGGACGGCAATATAATTCCACCGGCAGTCAGACCGACATTTCAGGGGAAACGGTGGTCGTTAGCCTCCGAACACCGATTTTTCCGTTTTCAGTGTTCGCTCGAGCATCCCACGTCGCCGCTGCAAGCGGTGGTTCGACGGTGAACAACCCCGACCACAAGGGTCGGGGCTTCTTCGTGGTTCCCTCAGATTATCGCTAACACTCCCTGCAACCCCCGACGCCTACCCGTTTCAGAGCAAGGCCGTCTCAAACGGTTACGAGGGATGAGGTCGGGCGGTTCACGCGCCCCGATGCCCACCGTCGCACCTTCCGAACTTGAGGAAGGCTCTTGAGAGCAGGTACATCTAACAAACACTTCGCCAATCCACGCTTCGCAACGTTCACCGACGCATTCCTATCCGCATGGTCTTGATGACCACACGACTTGCACTGGAACCGCTTCCACCGTCGATTCGCTCGCTCGGCGTGTTCACACGCCGTCAACGCACAGCCCTGACTCGTGTACTCCGCTTCAACCGAGGCAATCGGGATGCTTTCAAACGCTGCTTTGTACGCGATGAACACGTGTGTTGCGCGGAACGGCATCGCGTGGAGCCGACGATTCATCTGAGTGCCGTAGTCAATTGACTCGCGCATATCCTTGAGGTCTTCAAGTGCAATGCACGGGTCAGGAAACCGCTTCGCAAACTCGACTACGGCCCGAGACAATTTGTGGAGTCTATCGTGGACAAACCGATACTCTCGGTCACAAACCACGTTCTTGTACGACGGCTTCCCCGCGTTCTGCATCCGCTTTTTCATCGTGAAATAGCGGTGGCGTTCAGACTTAATTTCGGGGAAGTCGATGATGAGTGTGTCGAGAACTCCCGTTTCATCCATTGCGGTCAACGCGATGTTGTCCTCGTTCACATCCACACCAATCACCGTCTTCGAGTCGGTTTTGTCTCGGACGGTCTGCGTCTGGTGTGTGACGTTGACGTGGAGTTCGGCACGGCCATCCGTGAATAGGGCTTCAGCCGTCCCTATCTTCCACTCGTCACTCGACAGTGCGATTTTCAACACGTCGAGATGCACCGGATCGCCAACGACCGTCCCTCGAACGGGATGATATGGTTTCGGAGAGATACGAAACGCAACCTCGCCGTCGTCGGTGAGTGAGAGTGTGTAGCCCTCTTTGTGGTTCATTCGCAGGGGATATGACCCAGTTTTGGTGTGACTGGGCATGTTGTAGTCGTCGTATTCGTAATAGTTCTCCATCGCTTCGAGGGCTTTCTTGACGACCAACTGTGTGTTGTTTTTCACGAGGTTGGCGTCTTGCTCCATCTGGCGACGGATGTCATCCCAGTCTTCGCCCTGTTTGGCGAGGCGGATGGTGTCGTTGTACACTGAGCGTGATTCTTGCGTGGACTCGAAGACTTTCGCCTCATCGCCCTCTTCGTAAAACTGGAGTTGGAGTGGGAGGGTTTTCGTGAGGTTTTGGTCTTCGATGTCCATGCGTGAAACTCACTCGGTGTCTTCGTCGTACGTCCACTCGCGGAGAAGTTTGCGTACGACATCGGCTTTCGTTCGGTCTTCGTCGATGCATTTCTTCGAGAAGTCTTTGTAGAAGTCCTCCTCGAAATCGACGGTGAATCGTCGCGCCATCTTATTTGCAGTAAATACTTATTAACACATTGACTTAAATGTTGTTACGTCGTGCGGTGTGTATGGAGGTGACTCGTTCAAACCACACGGTGTACAATATCAACTACCACTTCGTGTGGTGCCCTCGGTATCGACACTCGTTTCTCGACTACGTTGCAGAGACATTGGAATCGGAGTTCCATGTGATTATCGAGCGGAACGACACCGAGTTGCGGTCGTTGCATATCTCCCCTGACCACGTTCATGTGTTCCTGGGAGCGCATCCGAAACACGCGCCAAGTGAGATTGTATTACGGTTGAAGAGCGTGACAGCACGGAGATTGTGGTCAGAATATCCCGAAGTGATGCGGTCGTTGTATTGGGGCGGTGGGTGTTGGGAGCGTTCATTCTACGTGGGGACGGCAGGAGAGGTGAGTCGGGAAACGATTGAACAGTACATCAACCGTAGTGAGCATGTGTAGTCCTTCGACGGGCTTCACCCCCGACCCCAAGGGTCGGGGTTCTCGCCCTGCACCGCCTATAGATCGACGAACATAGGGCACTGGGTGGGGTACGCTCCAACACGTATGAGCTACGAACTCCGCGCCCACACCGCGGACATCGCGGTCGCCGCGAGGGGGGAGTCACTCGAGTCGACGTTTGCGGCCGTCGCCGACGGGTTAGCCGGGGCCTCCTGTGATGAGATCGCCGCCGGTGACGCTGCTCCTCCCACCCCTGACGACGCTGCTCCCGGCGCGTCGACGGATCGATTCTCGCTCGCAGTCACCGCCGAGAACCGCGAGGCGCTCCTGTTCGAGTACCTGGACGAACTCATCTATCTTCGCGACGTGCGCCTCGAGCTTCCCGTCGAAAACCGGGTCGAACGGCTCGCGGAAGAGCCTGAAACGGACGAGGGAGACGACCTGGATGCCTGGCGACTCGAGGCCACTGCCCGCGGCGTTCCGCTCTCTGACATCGACGCCCGCGAGATCAAGGCCGTCACCTACTCCGAGATGCGCCTCGAGGAGGTCGACGCCGGGTGGGAGGCGTACGTCGTCTTCGACGTGTAACCAATCCCTCGCTAACTGATCACCGCACGCACCTGGCGTCTGTGGTTCCCGACGATTTCTCGACACTGTACACCTCGTCCTGTCGCTCGTCACTCGAGCGGCCGACTCTGGCCTGTCAACGTGATCGACTGTGTGCTTTTATTCGTGGCTGGAGTACGGGCAGCTATGGCGCGACGTCATCACGTCACGAGCGGAGTCGCCACAATCGGCCTGTCGCTGCTGTTCCTCCTTACCACAGCGCCCGTCAGCGCCCACGAGGAGTACGTCGTCGACGAGGAACACGACGTCAGCGCGAGCGAGTTTTTGGCCGACGCATTCACCGATCCGGCTATCGTGGGAGTGCTCGTAGCAGGTGGACTCGCCGTGGTGTTCGCGCTGGCGGGGTATCTGTGGGTGAAACCGGTTCCCAGAGACGTTGCCGCCTTCCGAACCGCCATGCGCGAGTACACAGAGTTCGTGCCGTGGCTCCTTCGCATCTCCTTCGGCATTCCCCTCATCGGTGCCGGGTTCAGCGGCTACTTCGTCAGTCCCGCTCTCGAGATCGAGGTTCGTCTACTGCAGGTGGCTCTGGGCTTTCTTCTCCTGTTCGGGCTGGCCACACGACTCGTCGCGCTCGTCACCCTCGCCGTCTACCTCGTCGGTCTGCTCACCTGGCCGACCTTGCTGTTACAACTCGAGTTCGTGGGTGGCCTCCTCGCAATAGCACTCGTTGGGAGCGGTCAGCCAAGCGGCGATCACGTCCTCCAGCGGGTGGCCGGCGGGCCGGGAACGCTGTACGGTCGCATCGATCGGGTGTACGACGTCGCCACACGCTTTCAGACGTGGATCGCATCCTACGAGCAATTTGTTCCGACCGTCACTCGCGTCGGACTGGGACTCACGTTCATCTACCTCGGCACCGGCCAGAAACTGCTTCGACCAGGCATCGCACTCGCCGTGGTCGATCGGTACGACCTCACGAACGTCGTCCCGGTGAGCCCCGAACTGTGGGTGATTGGTGCGGGGCTAACCGAGACGGCACTCGGAATTGCCCTGATTCTCGGCCTCTTTACCCGAGCCAGCGCGGCGACGGCGATCGCAATGTTCACGCTAACGCTCTTCGCGTTGCCCGACGATCCCGTCCTGGCCCACGTCGCCCTCTTCGGGATGGCGTCGGTGCTGTTGATCACCGGCGCAGGCCCGTACTCGGTCGACAACCGCCTCGAGACCGTCGAAGCCGAACTCGAGGACGCCGTGGCATCAGCGGCCGCAGACTAACCACTCGACGGGCACGACCTGGCAACACCTTTCAGCCTGCACGTCCCATCGTCGAGTATGACCAAGACGTTCGACGCCGACGGCATCGTGCTCGAACAGATTCGAGAGCACGTCTGGGAGCTACCACAGGAAGGCCCCATGCGCGTTCCAGCCCGTGTGCTGGCCAGTGAATCCCTGCTCGAGGAGATCAGCGAGGATCGCACGCTCGAACAGTTGCGCAACGCGACCCACCTCCCGGGGATCACGAAGTACGCCATCTGCATGCCCGACGGTCACCAGGGGTACGGCTTCCCGGTCGGCGGCGTGGGCGCGATGGACGCCGAAAACGGCTGTATCTCGCCGGGGTCGGTCGGCTACGACATCAACTGCGGCGTCAGAATGATGCGAACGAACCTGACCTACGACGACCTCCAGGGCCGGGAGGAGGCACTCGTCGAGGCCCTCTTCGAGGCCATCCCGTCGGGGCTCGGTGGTGGCGGCGTCGTCGAAACTGACGTCGAAACGATCGAGCAGATACTCGAGCGCGGCGTCGACTGGGCGCTGGAGGCAGGCCACGCCGTCGAAGACGACCTTGCTCACTGTGAGGACGAGGGCGTTCGAGCCGGAGCCGACGCCTCGAAGATCAGCCAGAAGGCCAAGGATCGGGGCAAAAACCAGGTCGGCTCACTCGGCTCCGGGAACCACTTCCTCGAGGTACAGCGTGTGACCGACATCTTCGACGACGCGGTCGGCGAGGCCTTCGGGCTCGCGGAAGACCAGATCGTGGTGTTGATCCACTGTGGCTCGCGCGGACTGGGTCACCAGACGTGTAACGACTACCTGCGAAAGATCGAGCGTCAACACGGTGGGCTGTTGAACCAGTTGCCGGACAAAGAGCTGGCGGCTGCGCCCGCTGGCTCACAGCTGGCCGAGGACTACTACGCGGCGATGAATGCGGCGATCAACTTCGCCTGGGTCAACCGGCAGCTAATCATGCACCGCACGCGGGAAGTCTTCGCGGACGTGTTCGATCGCTCCTGGCAGTCGATGGAGATGGAATTGCTGTACGACGTCGCCCACAACATCGCCAAGAAGGAAAACCACACCGTCGAGGGCGAACAGCGAGAACTGTTCGTCCACCGGAAAGGGGCGACGCGGGCGTTCCCTGCCGGCCATCCAGACGTCCCGAAGGCCTATCGCGACGTCGGCCAGCCGGTGATCATCCCCGGCAGCATGGGTGCCGGAAGCTACGTCCTCCGTGGGGGCGAGAACTCGCTCGATCTTACGTTTGGGTCGACGGCCCACGGCGCTGGTCGGCTGATGAGCCGTACCCAGGCGAAAAAGGACTACTGGGGCGAGGACGTTCGGGACGAACTCGAGTCCCAGCAACAGATCTTCGTCAAAGCCCAGTCGGGAGCGACGATCGCCGAGGAAGCGCCGGGCGTCTACAAGGACGTCGACGAGGTCGTACGTGTCTCCGACGAACTCGGCATCGGCGATAAAGTGGCCCGGACGTTCCCGGTCTGCAACATCAAGGGGTGACGACGCGTCGCTGGCTCGAGACCGATTTTTGGGGTTCCCGGTACCGCCGGTGATCAGTCAGTCTCGAGCGCCGATCAGCTGATCCGGAACGGACTCTCGTCTTCGTCCGAATCGTCCTCCTCCGTCCCATCGTCGTAGGGTTTTCTGGCTGTAATCGTCACTTCCGCTTCCGGCGCGTCCTCGTCCACCCACGGACTGTCGTAGGCGGACAGCTCGAGGCCGGTTACCTCCCAGCCGGCGTCTTCGATCAGGGCGACGAGTTCACGCTGGTCGTCGAGCATCTCGCGATCCATACCACTCCCTCCGACCTCGAGTGGGGTAGCTGTTGGGCTTCTGGGCCCGGCTCAATCTGGCACATGTCCCCCACGGATGACACATACCATGCCGTGCGTGAACCGAATGCGTCCGCTCTTCGGCCCTGGCACGTAACCACGAATGGTTACATAACTGCCGGTGAAGCCCACGTGTTTAAGCGGATCCGACCGCAATTGTCTCGCATGCTCACCGACGACTTCGGACGCGAGGTAACCGGGGTTCGGGTCTCGCTCACCGATCGGTGTAATTTCGACTGCGTCTACTGTCACAACGAGGGGTTGGGCGACACGCGTGGGCCGATGGCCCCCCAGGACGACGAGATGGACACCGACGACGTCGTTCGCTTTCTCGAGGTTGCCGCGGAGTTCGACGTGACGGCCGTCAAATTCACCGGTGGCGAACCGATGCTCAGGGAGGATCTCGAGGAGATCATCACCCGGACACCGAATTCGATGGAGGTCTCGCTCACGACCAACGGCACCTTCCTCCCCGGTCGGGCCGAGGCGCTCGTCGACGCTGGTCTCGAGCGGGTCAACGTCTCCCAGGATGCGCTCGATCCCGAGGCGTTCGCCGCGGTAACGAAAAGCGGGGCCTACGACAAGGTGATCGAAGGTGTCCACGCGGCCCTGGATGCAGGGCTCGATCCGGTCAAACTCAACATGGTCGTCTTCGAGCACACGGCGGGGTACGTCCCCGAGATGGTCGACCACGTCGCCGAAAACGACGGCCTCCAGCTCCAGTTGATCGAGTACATGCCCGAGTTGACGGGCAAACCGGAGTGGAACGTCGACATCCAGCGCGTTCACGACTGGCTCGCCGAACAGGCAGAGGAGGTCGAACATCGCGAGATGCACGACCGCAAGCGCTACTGGATCGGCGCGGACGACGGCACGGGTCGTGGCATGGTCGAAATCGTCGATCCCGTCGAGAACCCCACCTTCTGTGCGAACTGCCACCGCGTCCGGGTCACCCATCAGGGCTATCTGAAAGGCTGTCTCAACCGAAACGACGACCTGCGCCCGATGGGGGAGATGACGAAAGCCGAGATCCGGGAGGCGTTTCGAGCGGTCGTCGCCAACCGAGTCCCCTACTACGGCGAGTATATGGTGCGAAACGAGGCCGGCGACTGGGAGTTGAACGAGGAGTACATCGGCGTCTAGGGGTTCAACAGCAGGTAGTGTCTCTGTTACGAACCCGCTCGAGTCGCTTTCGCTCTAGCGACCTTTCAGCCCGACGACCACGAACAACACCGACAGCAACAGGAGCACCACCGCACCCGCGGGCTGGCCGCCGGCACCGAACACGTACGCACCGTAGCCAACCGTCGCCGTCAGCAACCCGACGGAGAGACTCGAGAGTAGCTGTACCCCCTCGAGACGACGAGTGTCGGCTTCCCGGCCGAGCTGGGAGCCGAGTTCGACGGCGCTGGTACCGAGATCCCAGGCTACCAGCGCGGTGACGGCACCGAGCACCGTCGCTTCGACGGGCGCACCCTGGAGCCCGCCGAAGAGGACGCCCAGGAACACCAGTCCGGCACCGATGTCGACTGCGCCGTAGATTCCGCGGTGGAGACCGAGACCAAGTACGAGGAATCCGACCAATCCAACGGTCGGGCCGGCCGGCCCACCCAGGGCTGCCGAGAGGACGGCGACACCGCCCGCGAGCGTCGCAGCTACACTCGAAATCCGCGTCGGGCGTCTGGTGACTTCGATCATCGGTTCTCACCCGCGTTGGCTCGTGCAATGACCTCGTCGATGGTTTCGTCTGCCGACCAGTCGATGACCGGAACTCCAGCCCGCTGGAGGTCGAACCGGCGAATGCGCCGAGCGACGCGAGCGAGTTGCTGGCTGGTCGTCCGCTCGGCGGTCGGATCCGGGCTGAGCACCGTCAATGCGTGACCGCGCGCGTCAAGACGCCGTACGATTCGGGTGGCGGTGGCATCACAGAGCGGGCTGATGAACAGAATTTGCGTCTCGGCGGAGAGCCGACGGCGGATCATCCTGAGCTGTGGCTGCCACTGTGTCTTTCCGCGGGGTGGCTCCGTCGCGAACTGCGGGTGGCTCGCCAGCAGTTCGCTGAACTGGATGCGGTGATGCTGACCGGAGGAGGGGGCTAGCCAGCAGGTATCACGCAGGTTGATCTGTCTCGTATCTGTACGGTTGACCGGCCCCAGGGCGGCGAGACCGACCGTATCACCGGCATCAAGCAGCGACGCCGCGATCAAACCGGCGGCTTCGACAGCGCGGTCGACGGCGTGGGGTGCATCCGGCTTCGGCGCGAGGTAGGACGCCTTTCGCGCGTCGATCAGAATGAGCACGCGTGCGGCGCGCTCTTCGTGGAACTCGAGGGTCGCCAACTCACCCGAGCGGGCGTGTCGGTTCCAGTCGATGCGGTTGAGCGGATCGTTGCGTCGATACTCGCGCACGGAGTGGAACTGCATTCCCTCGCCGGCTTCGGCCGTGGTCAACTGCCCCGAGAAGGCGGCCGCGGCCGGTCGAAGCGGCATCGTCGCGGCGAGCGGGCGCAGAAGTGGCTGGGACACGAGCGTCGTCTCCGTCCCGACGTAGCACTCGCGTTCGCTCGACCGCGAGAGATCACGGGTGATCACGAGCGCCGGATCGAACGTGTGAGTGCCCCGTCGGGCCGTCACGGTGTACTCGAGCGTGACCGACTCCTCGGGTCTGAGGCTCGTGCCAAGTCGTGCCGACCCGTCGGTAAGCGCCAGGCCCGCCGGGACACCGTCGATGAGTCTGAGATCCGGAATGAAGCTGGCAGACTCGTTCGTGATCGTAACGGTGACCGCCACCTCCTCGCCAGGATCAGGGGTCTCGTTGCTGAGCGTTCGCTCGAGGGAAATATTCGGGTGGGGCGCAACGCGGAGGTGGGCGGACCCGGCGTAGCCAACACCGACGACACCGGCGAGCACGACGCCGGGCGATTCCGCTATCGCGCCGATACCCACAGCCAACAACGAGAGGGCACCGACGCCCGTCCAGTACCCCGTCTCTCGGGCAGCGCGTTCGGTTACCTCGGATACGCTCAGAGTCGTCGTTCGTGGGGTGACGTCATCGAGTTCCTCCGGGTCGTACTGTGGAATGTCCGTCGCAACTGGTCGTTCGCCCAACCCACCGTAGCCGATACTGGCGATGGTGGCAGCGGTTCGACTGACGTCCTGTCTGAACGTCGTTCGGCTGTCGAACACGGCTGCCAATCGGTTCCGAACGGATCTGGTCGGTGCCTCCAGATCGGACGAGAGGAAGGCAGCAGCACGGTCGTCCTCCGTCCAGGTACCGTTCTCGATTCGATCGAGTGCCTCCGCCTCCGACTGCCCATCGAAACGGGTGAGGACGGCAAGGGCCGCGCCGTGAAGCCCTTCGACGATTCGCTGGGAGTCAGCGGCGAAACCGTACGTCTCCGTACGGAACTGGTTGATCGTCCTCGACAGGTCGTGGCCCGGGGTCGAAACCGTGGCTCGATGTTCGGGATCGGTCGTGTCCGCAATGCGCCGTTTTTCCCGTCGGCTGCTCAGGCCGCTGAGCGCGGCCAGGATGACGACGAGACCGATCAAGAAAATGGCGTTCCGCGAAACCGATAGGTACGTGATGCCGAGGATGGCGAGCACGCCAACGAAGAACAGAAGTACGCCAACACCCAGTGCGAGACGTCGCCCGTTCATTCGTCATCACCGCCACCGTACGCGGATTCGATCGCACGAAGGATCGTCACGGCTCGCTCTTCCCGCTCGGCCGTTGTCGCCTCGTGGCCGTAGCGGACGTCCTCGAACAACCGCGTGAGTTCGTCGACGTGCTCTCGCTCGAGGCCTGCCTCGGTGGCAGCAGTCGCGAACTCTCCGGGTGTCGTCGTCTCGGGGCGGTCGACCTCGAGCAACTGGGTCATCTCCCGCCAGGCCCGGTACACTTCGTTGTCGACGTCTTCCGTACTGTCAGCGCTAATCCGATTCGCCGCTCTGCCGGCCGCGGCGGCGACGGCGGCCTGTTCGTCCGGTTGAGCGTCCGTCGACTCGGTTGGTAGTTTCTCGTCGGTCGACGACGAACGAGCACTCAACAGGAGTCCCCCCACGAAAATCATTGCGAGAACGACGAGAAAGCCGAGAAAGGGCCCCAGTTCCCGTGTGACGATGTCTTCCTCACCGTCGCCACCGTCGCCACCACCGGGCTCGCCGTCCCCGGGCGATTCTACAGTCTGGTTTTGTTGCTCCTCTGTCGGTAGGTCGACCCCCAACTCGAGCAGGAGGTAGAGAATCCCTACGAGGATCGCCGCTGTAGCGATCACGAGTGCGAGTGCTTTGACGGCGTCCCGCCGGTAGTATATCAGGTACCAGACGATGGCGATGGCGACAAGGATCCCCATCGCGTAGATGAGGTAGATGAAAAAGGACGGAATGGTCGTCGTTTCGCCGTGTTCGACCGGCTGGGGGCCGATTTCGCCATCGCCGTCGCCGTCGTTCGGACCGAGGCCTTCGCTCCCGGGATCGATCGGAGAACTGATCGTTGCGGCGACCAGGCCGATGGCGACGATTGCAACGAGAACGATCGCCACTCGAGTGAGCGTCTCTGTGGAAGGCACCAATTGACTGCCACTTTTGTACAGTTCCTAATAAGTCGTCGGATTCCGGTATGGTATCACACGCCTCCACGGTGACGAACCGGGATCTTTCGTTGCCCTTAAGTACTGGCCACGGGAAGGAACGAGTGCAATACGATGTAGGGGATCCGTCCCCGAGTCCGAGAGGGCGACGATACACACGGTGTCGTGGTAGCCAAGCGGCCCAAGGCGCATGGTTGCTAACCATGTGGCGTCAAGCCTCCGGGGTTCAAATCCCCGCCACGACGTCGATCAGACGACTGTTGCCGGTGACGAGCGACCACTGCTGGTCGCCGTCGTTGGAGACGGTCGCCTCGAACCGCACACGACCACCATAGCAAAACCACACATGAGTGAGGAAGAACCGCAAGAACACGAGGAGGAAGACGAGCTTCAGTACTTCGTCCGAATCGGGCAGACAGACCTGGACGGGACGAAGTCCGTCGAGCGCTCGCTCTCTGAGATGAACGGGATCGGCCGACGAACCGCCCGCATCATCGCAGACGAAGCGGGCGTCGACCGAACGGCGACGTTCGGCGCGCTCGACCAGGAGACGATCGACGACGTCATCGAAGTCGTCGAGAACTACGCCGACACCGTTCCCGGGTGGCTCACCAACCGCCAGCGGGACTTTTACACCGGCGAGACCTCCCACGAAACCGGTAACGATCTCCAGTTGACCCGTCAGCACGACATCAACCGGATGAAAATGATCGACTCCTACAGAGGCGTTCGACACAAGCGCGGCCAGAAGGTTCGCGGCCAGCGAACGAAGTCCACCGGCCGTACCGAAGGGACGATCGGTGTCAACGTCGAGGAGATCCGTGAAGAAGCCGCCGAAGAAGCGGCGGCGGAGGATGACGAATAATGCCACTCGGCTCCAATACCAAACAGTACGAGACGCCGAATCACCCCTACCAGGGCGAGCGGATCTCGAGTGAGCACTCGCTCCTCGACCGCTACGGTCTGAAGAATAAAGAAGAGCTCTGGCGAGCCCAGTCCGAACTTCGCTCCTACCGGCGCGAGGCCCGTGACCTGCTCGCTCAGGAGCAAGACGACGAAACCGTCATCAACCGAACCGAGGAGTTCCTCGGACGGCTCAAACGCGTCGGCATCCTCGACGAAGCCGACGAGCTCGGTGCCGTTCTGAGCCTCGAGGTCGAGGACGTTCTCGAGCGCCGTCTCCAGACGGTCGCCTACCGCAAGGGGCTGGCCCAGACGCCACAACAGGCGCGTCAGTTCATCACGCACGGTCACATCGTCCTCGACGGCCAGCGCCAGCGGGTTCCGTCGTACGTCGTCGACGTCGACGAGGAGGATCTGGTCGACTTCGAAGAGAACAGTCCGATCGCGGACGAACTCCACCCAGCACGCGCGGAGGGTCAATAACATGGCAGACGACGACAAATGGGGCATTGCCCACGTTCACGCATCGTTCAACAACACCGTCATGACCGTGACCGACCTCACGGGCGCCGAGACGATCGCGAAATCCTCCGGCGGGACGGCAGTCAAACAGAACCGCGACGAAGCGTCGCCGTACGCGGCCATGCAGATGGCCGAATCCATCGCCGACGAGATCAAAGCAGCCGGTATCACCGGCCTGCACATCCGCGTCCGCGGCCCCGGCGGGAACTTACAGAAGTCCCCCGGGCCAGGCGCACAGGCGACCATCCGTGCACTCGCCCGTGCGGGTCTCGAAATCGGTCGCATCGAGGACGTAACCCCGATCCCACACGACGGATCGCGAGCACCGAAAGGCAAGGGCGGCTACTAGACCATGACCGAAGAGTACGACGTCGAGTTCGTCGAACGTGAGGAACGGAGCGCCCGCTTTCTCGTCCGTGGTGTGACGCCCGCATTCGCCAACGGCATTCGCCGGGCGATGATCGCGGACGTCCCCACGCTAGCGATCGACGAGGTTCGATTCATCGAGAACTCGTCGGTCATGTTCGACGAGCAGATCGCGCTCCGGCTCGGGCTCGTCCCGCTGACGACGCCTCCCGTAGACGAGTTCGTCGACGGCGACGCCGTCACGCTCTCGATCGACGTCGAAGGGCCAGGAACCGCCTACTCCGGCGATCTGGTCTCGAGTGACGACCTCGTCAAACCGGCCGACCAGAACGTGCCGATCATCCAGCTGAAGGACAACCAGCGTCTCGAGGCCGAAGCCGACGCCGTCTTCGACCGCGGCAAGGATCACGCCAAACACCAGGGCGGCGTGGCCGTCGGCTACCGACACCTCCAGCGTGTCGACGTCGGCGAGGACTTACCCGAGTTCGAAGACCAGGAGCGCCAGATCGTTCGTGGCGTCATCGAGGACGACGGCGAACTCGTTACGACGAGCGAGTTCGACCACGACCTCGCCCAGCGTTACCCCGGAAAGGACGTACGCGTCGAGGACGTGCCGAACGCCTTCGTCTTCCACGTCGAAACCGACGGCTCGTTCAGCGTCGAGGAACTCGTGACCCGCGCGGTCGATTCGATTGACCGGCGTGCGGCCGAACTCGAGGAAGCCGTCCAGCTGTAGTATCGATCACGACCACACACCACAGACGACTACCAAACCAATGACCCGACGTTCCACACCCGGTTCGATCCCGACGGACGCCGACGCCGTGAGCGACGAGATCGGCAGCCGATCGGGGGTTCAAATCGAAAGGGGTTTTACGGGGCGACGGGTACGGGGAAGTGCGAGCAGGGATAGCCAAGTCAGGCCAACGGCGCAGCGTTCAGGGCGCTGTCTCGTAGGAGTCCGCAGGTTCAAATCCTGCTCCCTGCATCACTTCTCCGATCCGACGCACTCGACTCGAGGAGCGACTGACCTCGAGGTGAGGTGTGTCACCGATAGTCGATTTGCGAAGTCCCATCCATCGACGGGTGGGCACGCTCTAGTTGACACTGGAGGAAACCAATGAGTACAAAGACCAATCCGAGACTCACCGATCTCATCGCCGAGTTGAAGTCTACGTCCCGCGAGCGGGACGCAGCCGTCTGGCGAGATATTGCGGATCGTCTCGAGAAACCCCGGCGCAACCACGCAGAGGTCAACCTGGGGCGGATCGAGCGATACGCACGTGAGGAAGAGACCGTCGTCGTCCCCGGCAAGGTGCTGGGATCCGGCGCACTGCAAAAGAACGTCACCGTCGCCGCCGTCGACTTCTCGTCGTCGGCAGAGACCAAGATCGAAGCGGTCGGCGAATCGGTTCGCCTCGAGGAACTTCTCGAGGAGAACCCCGACGGCTCGAACGTCCGGGTGATCGCCTGATGAGCGTCGCTGAATACGACGCCGACGTCGTCGTCGACGCTCGAGACTGCATTCTCGGCCGCGTCGCCAGTGAGGTTGCCCAGCGCGCCCTCGACGGCGAGCGAATCGCGATCGTCAACGCCGAGGACGCCGTCATCACCGGCGACAAGAACGACGTGTTCGACACCTACCGAACCCGTATCGGGCTCGGCTCCGACCAGGGGCCGATGTACCCGCGCCGTCCGGACGCCATTCTCAAGCGAGCCGTTCGCGGGATGCTTCCGTACAAGAAGCCACGCGGACGCGAGGCGCTCGAGAACGTTCGCGTCTACGTCGGCAACCCCTACGAAGGCGACGACGACCGCGAGGCCGAGATCCTCGAGGGCACGTCGCTGGATCGACTCTCGAACATCCGCTTCGTCCACCTGCACGAAGTGTCCGAACAGCTAGGTGCTAACGTCACATGGTAACGAACACGAGTGGAAAGAAGAAGACGGCCGTCGCCCGCGCAACCGTACGCGAGGGTGAGGGTCGCGTGCGAATCAACACCCAACCGGTCGAACTGGTCGAACCGGAGATGTCCCGCCTGAAGATGCTCGAACCGTTCCGCATCGCAGGCGACGACCTCCGTGACGGCATCGACGTCGAAGTCCACGTCGAGGGTGGCGGCGTTAGCGGCCAGGCAAACGCCGTCCGCACCGCCATCGCTCGCGGCATCGTCCAGCACACGAACGACGCCGAACTCCGCGACGCCTACATGGAGTTCGACCGTTCGCTACTGGTCAACGACGTTCGCCAGTCCGAACCCAAAAAGTGGGGCGGCCCAGGCGCACGGGCCCGCTACCAGAAATCCTACCGCTGAGGTGATCAGGATATGATGGTACCGGTCCGGTGTTTCACGTGCGGCAACGTCGTCGGCGAACACTGGGAAGCGTTCGACGAACGAGCAAACCAGGGCGACGAGGACCCGCAGGAGGTTCTCGACGACCTCGGCGTCGATCGGTTCTGCTGCCGGCGGATGCTGGTCAGCCACACCGACCTCGTCGACGTCGTCTCACCATACCAGTAATGCAGGGACAACGCCACAACCGATACGAGAAAGCACGCATCCTCGGCGCACGAGCGCTGCAAGTGTCTTACGGGGCACCGGTGTTGATCGACACCGATCAGGCCGAACCGATCCTGATCGCCGCCGAAGAGTACGACGCTGGGGTGCTTCCGTTCACCGTCCACCGAGGATCGAAATGACGCGCATCACCGACGTTCGGCTTCGGGAAGTGCTCGACTCGCGGGGTAATCCCACGGTCGAAGCCGACGTGCTGACCGAAAGCGGCGGCTTCGGGCGCGCAGCTGCGCCGTCGGGTGCGAGCACGGGCGAGTACGAAGCGATCGAACGCCCACCAAACGAAGCGATCGCCGCCGCCCGCGAACACGCCGTCCCGCGTCTCGTCGGTGAGGCGTTCGCCGGCAACCAGCGGGAGGTCGACGCACTCCTTCGGGCGGCCGACGGTACCGACGACTTCTCCGAGATTGGAGCCAACAGCGCGGTCGCCATCTCGATGGCCGCCGCGAAAGCCGGCGCCGACGTGCTCGGTGCCCCGCTGTTCCAGCACCTCGGTGGTGCGTTCCGTGGCGAGAACTTCCCGATTCCGCTCGGAAACGTCATCGGCGGCGGCGAGCACGCCGCCGACGCGACGGACATCCAAGAGTTCCTCTCCGCACCCGTCGGCGCACCGAGCGTCGCGGATGCGGTGTTCGCGAACGCGGCCGTCCACGCCGAAGTGTCGGAGTTGCTCCACGAGCGGGACGTCCCCGCAGGCAAGGGCGATGAGGGTGCCTGGGCGCCGTCGATCGACGACGCCGAGGCGTTCGACATCGTCGACGAGGCCGTCTCGACCATCGAAGACGAGGTCGGCTTCGAGATCCGATTCGGACTCGACGTCGCTGCGGCCGAAATGTACGACGCCGACGCCGGCATCTACGAGTACAGCGACACGACTCGAGACACGGCCGAACAGATCGCCTACATCGCCGACCTGGTCGAGGAGTACGACCTCGTCTACGTCGAGGATCCTCTCGACGAGAACGATTACGAGGCGTTCGCAACTCTCACCGAAGAAGTCGGCGACAGAACGCTCGTCTGCGGTGACGATCTGTTCGTCACCAACACCGAACGCCTCGCCGACGGGATCGAGCAGGGCGCGGCAAACAGCATTCTGATCAAACCGAACCAGATCGGGACGCTCACCGACGCCTTCGACGCGATCGAACTCGCCCGCGAGAACGGGTACGAGTCGATCGTCTCCCATCGATCCGGTGAGACCGAGGACACGACGATCGCACACCTCGCCGTCGCGACCGACGTGCCGTTCATCAAGACCGGCGCAGTCGGCGGCGAGCGAACCGCCAAGCTCAACGAGCTCATCCGAATTGCAGACGATGCGACATGACTGAGGACAACGCACAACAGGACGGACTCGACGCCGCCGAGGCGGAGATCGACGAGGAGCCAGCCGAAGGGGCTGGTCCCGCCGCCGATCCCGCCGAGGACGTCGAGCCAGTAGACGAACAGCCCGCCGCAGCCGACGAGGCCGCGGACGAACAGGAAGCCGAATCAGCCGGACCAGCACTCGACGACGACGTGATGTCCGACGAGGAGGCCGACCTCCTCATCCCCGTCGAGGACTACCTCGGTGCCGGTGTCCACATCGGTACCCAGCAAAAGACCAAGGACATGGAGCGGTTCATCCACCGCGTCCGAACCGACGGTCTCTACGTGCTCGACGTCTCGAAGACCGACGGCCGCATCCGTACGGCCGCGGACTTCCTCGCGAACTACGCCCCCGAACAGATTCTGGTCACCTCGAGCCGTCAGTACGGTCGCTTCCCCGCCGAGAAGTTCGCGGAAGCGGTCGGTGCTCGCGCTCGCACGGGTCGGTTCATCCCCGGCACGCTGACCAACCCCAAATACGCCGGCTACATCGAGCCGGACGTCGTGGTCGTCACCGACCCGATCGGTGACGCCCAGGCCGTCAAGGAGGCGATCACGGTCGGCATTCCCGTGATCGCGATGTGTGACTCGAACAACCAGACCAGCAACGTCGACCTCGTCGTGCCGACGAACAACAAGGGTCGCAAGGCGCTCTCCGTCGTCTACTGGCTGCTGGCCAACGAAGTCCTCGACCGCCGTGGCGCAGAGCCCAATTACGCGCTCGACGACTTCGAGAGCCTCGTATAGACGTTTTCGTTCGGTAAGCGTTCTTTTGTGTCGTCGTGTACTTGAATACCGCACTCCTCGAGGGACGCGTGCGTTTCACCCACAGCGACGACGGTCGTTACGGGAACTGCTGGCATCGCGTACCCAATGGTATGTCGTCATTAGTAATGGACAGGTGTGGTGACACGTACCACATGTACTGTCAGCAGTGTGGGGAGGAACTGTCCAGTCAACGCACGTTCTGCACCGACTGTGGATCGAGCGGAGGGGGAACAGCACACGAGAGTCGAGGATCCACCGAGATCGTGGGTGGGCTCGAGGAACACGTCGCTGGGACGCTGTGTTACCTGTTCGGGTTCGTGACGGGGATCGTGTTTCTCCTGCTGGAGGATAGAAATGAATTCGTCCGATTTCACGCGGCCCAGAGTACGCTCGTCTTTGGCGGCCTCTTCGCCATTGGGATTGGCCTCAACATCGCGATCGTCTTCCTCGAACTCATCCCGGGGATTGGATGGCTGTTCGCAGCCGGGTTCGGATTGATGATGGCGCTGTCTGGACTCCTGATTGGGCCAATCGTGTTCATCCTCTGGCTCGTGCTCATGCTCAAGGCGTACCGGGGAGACCGGTTCGCCCTTCCGGTCGTCGGAGAGATCGCCGAGCGATACGTCTGATCGAGCGGCGAGACCTCGAGTGACGGAAGCGATGTGGGAGCGACCGCCACACGGGCGTCCATCCTGCTAGTGGAGACGAGTGCCTCCATCCTGATGACGGGGGAGACGAGTGTCGGGTACCCAATACGGGCCCGACGCGAGAGGATAGCTATTAACCGTCGTCGTCCGAATCCTGGAATATGACAGTCTCGAGCGCTCCCGGGAAGGTGTATCTCTTCGGGGAGCACGCAGTCGTCTACGGCGAGCCCGCCGTCCCGTGTGCGATCGAACGGCGGGCACGGGTGACCGTCGAACAGCGCGCGGACGACAAACTGCGGGTGCAGGCGGACAATCTCAGCCTGGACGGATTTACCGTCGAGTACGGCGGACGGACGGACGGCCATCCTGACGTCGACGTCCCGGAACACCTGATCACCGCGGCGATGGGCTACGTCGACGAGGCGATCGAACAGGTACGGGACGTGACGGAGGAACCGGACGCCGGTTTCGACGTCATCATCGAGAGCGATATCCCGCTCGGGGCCGGACTCGGGTCGTCCGCGGCGGTCGTCGTCGCCGCTATCGACGCCGCGACCCGAGAACTGGGAGCCACGCTCGAGGTCGACGAACTGGCCGAACGGGCGTTTCAGACCGAGTACGCGGTACAGGATGGACAGGCGTCCAGGGCGGACACGTTCTGTTCAGCAACCGGTGGTGCCGTCCGCGTCGAAGGCGAGGACTGTCGCCGTATCGACGCCCCGGATCTGCCGATCGTCATCGGGTTCGATGGCGGGGCCGGCGAGACCGGCGAACTGGTGTCGGGTGTCCGGGCGCTCCGGGAGGAGTACGCGTTCGCCGCCGATACCGTCGAAACGATCGGGAACGTGGTCAGGCGCGGCGAGGCGGCGCTCGAAGACGGTAACCTCGAGGAGGTCGGTCGACTCATGGACTTCAACCACGGGCTGTTGTCGGCACTCGGCGTCTCCTCGCGGTCGCTCGACACCATGGTCTGGGCGGCGCGAGACGCCGACGCCCTTGGGGCGAAACTGACGGGGGCTGGTGGCGGCGGCTGTATCGTGGCTCTCGATCAGACCGAAGCCAGCGAGACAGCACTGCGGTTCACACCTGGCTGTGAGGACGCCTTCCGCGCCGAACTGGCCGAAACCGGGGTGAAACGGCTCGAATGACGACCGTGCTCAAACTCGGCGGGAGCGTCATCACCGACAAGGATCGGGCCGAAACCCTCGACGGAAATGCGCTCGAGACGGCCGGGACGTCAATCGCCGAGGCCCTCGAGGCCGGAAGCGTTGGGAAACTAGTCGTCGTCCACGGGGGCGGAAGCTTCGGGCACGTCCACGCGAGCGAACACGACGTGAGCACCACCCAGGGCACGCACGACGTCGACGCCGTACACGACATCCACGGAGCGATGAAGACGCTCAACGGGTTCGTCCTCCAGCGACTGCTCGAGGCAGCGATTCCGGCGGTGCCCGTCCATCCGTTCTCGGCCGGGGCTCGCGATCAGGACGGGACGCTCACGTTCGCTACGGAGCCCGTGAAAACGCTACTCGAGGAAGGGTTCGTCCCCGTCCTCCACGGCGACGTCATCGCCCAGCGCGAACGGGGCGTGACCATCATTAGCGGGGACGAACTCGTCACGACGCTGGCGACCGACCTCGAGGCCGAGCGCATCGGGTTGTGTTCGACGGTGCCAGGTGTCCTCGACGACGATGATGAGGTTATCGCCGAAATCGACCGTTACGGTGACGTCGAGGCCGTTCTCGGGGAGAGCGACTCGACGGACGTCACTGGCGGCATGGCTGCGAAGGTGCAGGCGCTGCTTGAGTTGCCGGGCCAGGCCTCTATTTTCGGCCCCGACGCATTGTCGGCGTTTCTCGCGGGCGACCAGCCGGGAACGACGATTCGGTAGCCGCTTCATTCGATTGCCGCTTCGTTAGGACTGGTCGCCCTCACCGTCGACCGCACCGTGTGTCCCCCGCTCGAGCACCTCGGATGTTTCCGTATAGCGTTTCGCGAGATCAACGTAGTGATCCGCAGCGGCCGTCCACGGCGAATCCTCGACGGTCTTCACGACTTCGGCCGGTGCACCGATGGCCAGGACGGAGTCGGGGATCGTCGTGTCTTCGGTGACGACACTGTTCGCGCCGACCAGGCTCTCGGCACCGATTGTGGATCGGTCGAGCACAATCGCCCCCATCCCAACCAGCGCTCGCTCGCCGACGCTCGCGCTGTGAACGATCGCGTTGTGGCCGACCGTCGCATACGGACCGATCGTCGCACCCTCGTGGACGGTGGCGTTGTCCTGGACGTTCGCGCCTTCCTCGAGGACGATCTCGCCGTGGTCGCCCCGGAGGACGGCCCCGGGCCAGACGCTGGCCTCCGCTTCGATAGTGACGTTGCCGATGACGACCGCGCTCTCGTCGACGTACGCCGAGTCGGCGATCGTCGGGGCGTAGCCGTCGAAGGTTCTGATCATATTCGCCAGTTGGGGAGCCTCGAGTAAGCCTTTCTGGAACCTCCGCAGACTTGCCGTGGACTGCTGGCGAACATTGGATCGTCAGATGGGTCACTCGAGCGGATTCCGATTGGAACCAGTCGTCGGCAGTGTAGACCAACATACCATCCATATAGGAATGATTGTTAGATTAGGTTTCTGTGGCATAAGTACCAATATAACAATAGTTATTGGCTCTATTGGGCCCTGTACGTACAGTAAAGCGCCCAATCATATAAACCGAATTCTAATCTTCCATGCGCCCTAGAATTATAAATACACGCCCTATAATACTATACCTCTCCAAGATTTCAGCCCATGGGCTGCGAAAGGTTTCTTAATAGGCGATCATTAAGCCAAAACAATCCCGAGTCCACAATCAGAGCAAAC
Source organism: Natronosalvus vescus (assembly GCF_023973145.1). Lineage (NCBI taxonomy): Archaea > Methanobacteriati > Methanobacteriota > Halobacteria > Halobacteriales > Natrialbaceae > Natronosalvus > Natronosalvus vescus. Next base: position 3,002,471 of record NZ_CP099546.1, on the reverse strand, counting down.
ATATTTAAAAAATTATCAATTCCTCAAACCACCATGGTATTGAGGTGTTGCATTGATTATATTATAACGTGTGTCTACGTACTGGCGGTTCGAAAGTATGTCTTAATTGATACTACTCCCACCAGTAGATAGTGCGCGCCTCATCGGATCTCTAAACGAGCGCCGTTCGCCAAATGCGAACGCAACCAGAGTGCCTTTGATTCACCCGGGACGATTTCTCGTTGGGTATTACAGTATTAGGTTTGTAATAGCTCCTTTCGCGAGGATGGGAACCTATAGCGTCCGGCTCGCGTCTGACATGTTGATGCTGGCTTCGGTGACGTTCGCGGCTTCTTTGACCATGTGAGGCACCGCTTCGTGATAATACTCACCATTGAACCGACTCGTGGGGCCGGAGACGCTAACCGCGCCGAGGACAGTACCGTTCGCATTTCGAATCGGGGCACCGACTGCCCGAATGCCCTTGACTTCCTCCTCGTCGTTGACCGCGTACCCCCGCTCGCGAATCCCCTCGAGCTCCTCGATGAGCGTCTCGAGATCGGTAATCGTGTTCTCGGTTTTCTCGACGAGCCCGTAGATGTCGGCAATCTCTCGAACCCGGGACTCGGGCAGATAAGCGAGAACAGCTTTCCCCGTCGAAGTGAAGTGGAGGTAGTCGGTCTTACGTTCCTTTGCGGTGTGGTAGGTATCGCCGACGGCGTTCTCACCCGCTACTTTGTAAATATTCCGCTCGAGACCGTGTTGTTCGGCCATCAGGTGGACGTACTCGCCACTATCCGCGGCGAGTTCCTCGACGACCGATTTTCCGTGTTCGAAGAGCACGTGTCGGTGCCGAACCGATTTTCCGAGGTAGAGAAACTCCAGGCTGAGGTGATACTGGTCACCGCGTTTAACGACCAGTCGTTGCTCCCGAAGCGTATTGAGATACGCGTGGGCGGAACTTTTCGCCATACCGAGTTCCGTCGCCAGTTCCGTTACGCCAGCGCCGTCGAGTGAATCGAGCGTGTCGATGACGTCACAGGCTCGGGCGACTGTTTCGAGGGTGCGAGCGGATCGGTTCTCGTCGCGGGCCATAGCGGGGTCACGTGCGGGTACACCATAGGTGTTCGCATTTGGAGAACACGTTCTGCCTCGAACGGTGAGCTCGATTCAGTGAAATCGGTCTGCCGCCGATACGCGTTCAACACTTCGACTGTGAGGACACTTCGACTCAAACCGACATCTCGGCCACCCCACAGGGTTCGGATTTCGCGAACGGTAACACAGCGAACGGATAGGTGCTGGGAAACGCAAACACTTAACATGAAGTACTTCAGAACGGCGAACTGAGTATGCAGGTCTCTGGAGAGCGGCTTCGATCCGATATCGAAGCGAACGCCGAATGTGGCGTCCTTCCCGACGTCGAGGGCCACGGACGAACCGTACTAACGGGAACTACCGAGAACAAACAAGCACGTGACCGATTCGTCCGCCGTCTCGAGGATGCGGGTCTCGAGGTTCGCGTCGACGCCGTCGGAAACATCGTCGGTCGGTGGGTGTCACCGAATGCTGATCCGTCGCTTGCCCCCGTTGCGATTGGGAGCCACCTCGATTCCGTCCCCTCCGGTGGCATCTTCGACGGTCCACTCGGCACGTACGGAGCCCTCGAGGCCGTCAGAACGCTCCAGGAATCGTCGATTTCGGTCGAGCGGCCGATACACGTCGTCTGTTTCACCGAAGAGGAAGGGCAACGGTTCGGCAACGGTTTGCTCGGGTCGTTGGTCGCCACCGGACGGATGTCCGTCGAGGAGGCGGTTGCGCTCGAGGACGGATCGGGAACGTCCCTCGAGACGGCGCTCGAGCAAATCGGCTACCATGGCAAGGGTCGAATTGACGCCGCCGAGTGGGACGCCTGGCTGGAACTCCACGTAGAACAGGGGACGCGACTCGAGGAGGCTGGCGCGATAGCCGGTGTTGTCACGTCGATCAGCGGGATCACACACTGCTACGTCGACGTAACGGGCGAAGCAGACCACGCCGGATCGACGCCGATGGGCGACCGAACTGACGCGCTCGCGGCGGCGAGCGAACTCATCCTCGACCTCGAGTCGGCGGCCAATCGAATCGTCTCGGCAGAGTCGGCCTCGGCAGTCGGTACGGTCGGAAAGGTGGAAGCCTCACCCAACGCGACGAACGTGATTCCGGGGACGATTCGGCTCGGCGTCGACATTCGTGACGTCGACGCTGACTCGATGGACGCGCTCGTCGCCGCACTCGAGGAAAGCGTACAACGGGTCGAAACAGACCGCGGCGTCGACATCTCCATTACACAACCGTACGACATCCCGCCGGAACCGATGGCAGAACGGTGTCGGGAGGCCCTGCTCGAGGCGGGTGCCGCGACGGGTACCGAGACGCTGTCGCTGCACTCCGGAGCGGCTCACGACACGATGAACGTCGCCAGAGTAACCGACGCTGGGCTTCTATTTGCTCCGTCTCGCGACGGCATTTCGCACAATCCGCGCGAGTGGACAGACTGGGACGACTGCGCAAGCGCCGCCAATGTGATCACGGCTGCGGTTGCCAAACTGGCTGGGGCTTAATTGATACAAAGAGGAGCCTGACAGTCACTGAAGAGGGTTGTCACAACGACCAGTAGTGGTCACTCGAGTGACGGCAGTTCGGGGACGAACGACCCAGATCACTTCCATAATCCATAAGTTTATATATGGTAAATCGAATATCGATAGGTAGGTATGCCAAGCCATCACAGTAGCCGAGAGACTACCAGTTCAGCTTCGGTGCCCAGCCGTCGCCTCTTCATGAAGGCGGCAGCTGCGGGCATCCCGATTGCGTTTGCGGGGTGTCTCGGTGGGGATGACGACGATCCGGGGAACGGAAACGGAAACGGGAACGGCGTGGGCGACGAAACCGAAGTCGACACTGACGACAGCGACGCGACCCATGGTGGTGAAGTGCTCTGGGGCGGCAGCGTTCCGGTACAGAGTCTCGACCCCCACTTCGAGAGTGCCGCCGCCAGTGCACGCGTCCTCGAGAACATCACGCAGGGGCTCGTCAGGGTCAACTGGGAGTACGAACTCGAGCCGCTATTGGCAGAGTCCTGGGACGCCTCCGAGGACAACACGGAACTGACGTTCCAGATCAGGGAGGGAGTACAGTTCCACGACGGGAGCGAGCTGACGGCCGAGGACGTATACGCCTCGTTCAATCGCATTCAGGAACACGAGGGACTTGCCGCCGACTACATGGCACTCGTCGACGGAATGGACACCGACGGCGACTACACGTTCGAGATGACGCTCTCCGAGCCGTTCGCGCCGATGCTCTCCCGGATGGCGACCTCACACATGCACATTATTCCGGCCGACCAGGCCGACCAGAACTCCATCGACGAACCGATCGGCACCGGGCCGTTCGAGTTCGACAGCATGGAACTGGACTCCGAGTTCGTGATGACGCGATTCGACGAGTACTGGGACGACGACCTCCCGTACCTGGACACGGTAACGAAACTCGAGATTTCCGATGACGACAACCGGCTCAACACGTTCAATGCCGGGGAACTCGACTTCATCAACGGGGTTCCACCCCGCCACGCCGATGATCTCGATGACGACCCCGACGTCGATTTCATTCGTCGCTTCCCGCAGTCGCTTACGTACCTCGGATTGAATTGCAACGAGGAGCCCTTCGATGACATCGATGCCCGTCTGGCACTCGACTACGCAATAGACAAACAAGAGGTCATGGAGGCGGCCCTCTATGGACAGGGACAGGTCGCCTCGAGCCCCGCCGCACCCGACAGCGAGTGGGAGCATCCCGACCTCGAGCCCCGCCCACAGGATTACGACCTCGCTCAAGAACACCTCGAGGCTGCCGGCTATCCGGACGGGTTTGAGGTCACATTCCAAATTCCCGAACAGTACAACGATCAGGTAACGGCGGCGCAGGTGATCGAATCGCAGGCTGCACAGGTCGGCATCGACCTCAATATCCAGCTGATCACCTGGAGCAACTGGCTCAGTGACGTTTACACCGATCGTAACTTCGAAGCGACGACGAGTTCCTACCTCGCGCTCTGGTTCCCGGACGCTGGCTTCCACCGGCCGTTCCACACCGATGGGGCGTTCTTCTTTACGGGTTGGGAAGACGACGAGTACAACGACCTTGTCGACGAGGCTCGACGCTACTACGAAATGGAAGACCGCGCACCGCTGTACCATGATGCCGCAGAGATTCTACAGGAACGGCGGTCGGGACACATCCTGCTCTACTGGATGCCCACCCTGATGGCCAGAACGCACGACTTCCAGGGAGAGGTCATGTCACCTGATGGTTCGACCTTCCGCTTCGAGAATACCTGGATGAACTGATCGATACACGTACACACTGCAAGGGATATGATACGGACTTTACCACACGCTCACCGATAGATGGCGTTCGTAAGCTACATCTTCAAACGGCTGGGGTTCATGACGATCACGCTGTTCTTGGTGACGCTGATCACGTTCGGTCTCACGAACATCCTGCCAGGGAACGTCGCACTCCTGATCCTCGGCCCGAACGCGACCGAGCAATCGATCGCCCAGCTCGAGGCACAACTGGGACTCGATCAACCGCTCTACATACAGTACGTCGACTGGATCGTCGGTATGGTTCAGGGCGATATGGGCACGTCCCTCCGGTACGGGACGCCCGTCGCCGACCTGATCGCGATTCGATTGCCACGGTCGCTGTTGCTCGCGGTCACGGCGACGATCATATCGGTGAGTTTGTCGATTCCATTGGGCGTCATCGCCGCAGTGAAGAAGAACTCACCGACCGACCTTACCGCGTCGATGGTCGCGTTCGTCGGCCTCTCGCTGCCCATCTTCCTGTGGGGGCTCGTGTTCATTTACGTGTTCGCGCTAACCCTCGGCGGGTTCCCGACGCGTGGGTACGTCTCACCGATGGAAGACCCCGTCGCGGCTGCACACCACCTCGTGTTGCCGGCCAGCGCGATGGGCGTCGCGCTGACCGCATACATTATGCGCATGACTCGCTCGAGCATGATCGACGAACTGAGCGAAGACTACGTCGAGTTCGCCCGGTCGAAGGGATTGAGCGAACGCGCTGTCGTGCTTCGCCACGCGCTAAAAAACGCCGCGATCCCGGTCATCACGGTCATTGCGTTCCAGTTCAGCTACGCCTTCGGCGGTGTGGTCGTCCTCGAGGAAGTCTTCTCCTGGCCGGGCATCGGTCGGCTCACGCTGACGGCCATCGAGAACCGCGACGTCCCGCTGTTGCAAGGCTGTATCATTGTGATCGCGCTGATCTACATGCTCTCGAACTTCCTCGCGGACACGTTCTACGCTTACGTCGATCCGCGAATCCGCTACGGAGGTGACGAGTAATGTCGACTGAACGCTTTCGCTTGACTGACGAGAAGAAGGCTCACTACGGCCGATTCGTCAAGCAGTTCCGCCGGAACCAGAAGGCGATGCTCGGCCTGTTAATCATCATTGGACTGTTCACGACGGCGATCTTCGCGCCGTTCATTGTCCCGCACGATCCCGAGGCGACCAACGTGCAGGATCGAGAACTCTCGCCGTCGCTCGAGCACCCGATGGGAACCGACGATCTTGGGCGTGACATCTTCAGCCGCGTCATGATGGGTGCACGCATCTCGCTGTACGTCGGGTTCACCTCGATCAGCGCGGCGATGATTATGGGGACGACCATTGGGGTCGTCGCCGGCTACTATCAGGGACTGATCGACGAGGGATTGATGCGCGGAATGGACGCGATGATGTCGTTCCCACCAATCTTGCTCGCCCTGACAATCGTCGCCGTCCTCGAGCCGAGCCTGAACAACGTGATCCTGGCACTGGCGCTCGTGTACACGCCGTTTATCGCCAGGGTGGCCCGCAGCGCAGCGCTGTCGGTGCGCAACGAATCGTTCGTCGAAGCAGCCGTTGCGCGCGGGGAGAGTGACACCTACATCATCTTCCGGGAAGTGTTGCCCAACTGCGTCGGCCCACTGCTCGTCCAGGGGTCGATAAACATCGCGTTCACCATGCTTCTCGAGGCGAGTCTCTCGTTCCTCGGGCTTGGCGTCCAGCCGCCGACCCCGTCGTGGGGCCTGATGATCAACCAGGGCTGGGCCTTCATGGGCGATGCGCCGTGGCTCGTCTTCTTCCCGGCGCTGGCCATCGCCATCGCGGTGATCGGCTTCAATCTGCTGGGCGACGGCCTCCGTGACGTCCTCGATCCAAAGGGGGAGATTATCGAATGACGACTACCAATACACTACTTGCAGTCGACGACCTGCGAACGCAGTTTCGCACCGAAGAGGGCACCGTCACCGCCGTCAACGACGTCTCCTTCACCCTCGATCGCGGGGAAGTGATGGGCATCGTCGGCGAGTCCGGCGCTGGCAAGAGCGTAACCGCCAAATCGATCATGCGGCTCATCCGGTATCCGGGCGAAATCGTCTCGGGATCGATCACGTTCGACGGGCAGGAACTCCTCTCGCTCACGGAAAAAGAGATGCGCAGCGTTCGCGGGAACAAGATCACGCTGATCCCGCAGGATCCGATGACCTCGCTTAATCCCGTCCTCACGGTCGGCCAGCAGATCATCGAAACGATCCGGCTCCACCAGGACGTCGGCGAAGCGGAGGCGCGCGACATTGCCATCGAAGCGATGGAAGATGTCGAAATCCCGGATCCGGCCTCGCGGATCGACGAGTACCCACACGAGTTCTCGGGCGGGATGCGCCAGCGGGTGCTGATCGCCATCGGGCTCGCCTGCGAACCGGATCTCATTATCGCCGACGAGCCGACGACGGCGCTCGACGTGACGACCCAAGCGAAGATCCTCGAACTGTTAAACGATCTTCGAGAAGAGCGCGGCGTCTCGATTCTGATGATTACGCACAACCTCGGTGTGGTCGCCCAGACCTGCGACCGCGTCGGGGTCATGTACGCCGGTAATCTCGTCGAGACGGGACGGGTAGACGATATCTTCGAGCAGCCGAGGCACCCCTACACCCGAACCCTCATCGACGCGATTCCGGCAGTCGACTCCGATCGTAACCGGCTGTACGCCCTCGGCGGGTCGATGCCAGACCTCAAGGCGCTTCCCGACGGTTGCAACTTCGCCGATCGCTGTCCGCACGCCATCGAGGCGTGTCGATCCGGCGGCGATCCAGCGCTCGAGCCGGTCATTGGCGGCCCCGAAGGCGCCCAAGCGGCATGCATCTGGACGGACGAACTCGATCTCTCGGAGCCGGCCGTCGAAGGCGAGGTCGAACGACGCCGTCGGGAGGAACACAACGAGCCCCTCCTCGAGGTGCGAGACCTCGAGAAGCACTTCCCGGCCGGCGACGGGCTCTTCGGGAACCTTTCACTGGCTCGCACCGACGGCGGCGGGCTCACACTCGAGCGACGGTACGTCAAGGCCGTCGACGGCGTGAGCTTCACGATCAACCGCGGCGAGACGGTCGGCCTGGTTGGCGAGAGTGGCTGTGGAAAGTCGACGGTCGCACGGACGGTGATGCAACTGCTCGAGCCGACCGGCGGCGAAGTGTACTTCGACGGGCACCCGTTACACGAACTCGGTAAACGGGAGATTCGAAGCCTCCGCCGAGAGATGCAGATCATCTTCCAGGATCCGAAGAGTTCGCTCAACCCGCGCAAGACCGTCGGCCAGATCATCGGGCGCGGCATGGAGAAACACTCCATCGCGACGGGCGAGGAAAAGCGCGAGCGGATCAAAGACCTGCTCGAACGCGTCGGCTTGCAGGCGAGCGACATCGACAAGTATCCACACCAGTTCTCCGGCGGGCAACAACAGCGGGTCGCCATCGCGAACGCCCTCGCGGTCGAGCCGGAACTGATCGTCTGTGACGAACCCGTCTCGGCGCTGGACGTGAGTGTGCAGGCACAAATTCTGAACCTTCTCGATGACATCCAGGACGAGTTCGGGCTCTCGTTCCTGTTCATCTCCCACAACATCAGCGTCGTCAGGCACCTCTGTGATAGGGTTGCTGTGATGTACCTCGGTAAAATCGCCGAATTCGGCGCCGTCGGCGAGGTGTTTGACCCGCCGTATCACCCCTACACCGAGAGCTTGCTGTCGGCGGTTCCCCACACGAACCCCGATCAGACGAGCGATCGAATCCTGCTCGAGGGGACGGTGCCGAGCCCCCTCGACCCGCCGAACGGCTGTCCGTTCCACACCCGCTGTCCGAAGAAGATTGGCGAGGTGTGTGAGACGGACGAACCGCTTCCCGAGAGGGTCGACGAGAGCAATCACCGGATTGCCTGTCACCTCTCGCTCGAGGAGATGAGTCAGCCGGCGACCCAGACCCAAACGACTCGGGCGACCCAGAGCGCGGAGCGAGAGCAGCCGTGACGTTCTCCATCTGTGCGACGGTCGAGGGCCGTCACGGGGTTGCCGTCGCGACGAAGGCCATCGCCGTCGGGTCGACAGCACCGTTCGTCTGTCGTCGCGGAGCAGTCTGCACCCAGGCGATGACGAGTACGCCTCTCGGCGTCCGAACGATACGAGCCCTCGAGGCCGGCGACGCGATCGATGCGGCCGTCGAGGAACTGCTCGCGGACGACCCACACGCCACGGTGCGGCAAATCCACGGTGTTGACGCTGACGGCGGTGTCGTCGCAATCACGGGCGAGGAGTGCGTCCCGACCGCTGGAGAGCGCGTCGGATCGGAGTATACGGTCGCCGGAAACATGCTCGTCGGTGAGGACGTCCTCGGAGCGATGGCCGATCGGTTCGAGACAACCGTCGGACGGCCGCTTGACGAACGCTTACTCGCGGCGCTCGAGGCGGGTGCGAACGCCGGCGGCGACAAACGTGGGGAACACGCCCAGAGCGCCGCCCTATGCGTGTTCGATCCCGAGGAACCACACCTGGCCCACGACCTTCGTGTCGACGAGCACGAGACCGCCGTGGCGAAACTCGCTCGGATCCACGAGCTCGCGAGACGTGTCGGGAGCGAATGGGAAGAGAAGTATCCTCGAGCGGATCTGCAGCGTCATCCTTGGTAACAGACCCACCAATTCCCATTCTATGAATGAACTAATATAATTTTTACCATACACTATTTGGATCCACAACAATAAAACCAGTATTGAGACACTCTCTTGGGCATTTTAGTCCGAATTGCCAATCTATGTTCCTCCTCAGTTTCGTACTCGAACTATAATTAGATATAACGATATCAGAGCCATAAGTGGCTTATTCCATAGAATTTGAATTCCCAACCCTGCCATCGACATAAATAACAAGAAAAATATGCTTTGGCAGATCTGCCATATTGCATTCATTAGAATTGCGCGAAAGTCATTCGGAGAAACGACCATCGAGACCTGTGCCGTCGGCTACTGGCGAGTTATGGATTCGCTGAGGGTGTCGTGCGGTTAATTGAACAAGACGCGCTCGAGGATCGGCCTGAGGAACGACCCGCGCCTGGTCTTCTTCGAGTGAACGAGCAACACCGGCTGTTCTATCGCGGCCGCGAGCCGATCGGAACGCTGCTCGATGAGCAGATCCGGGAGCCGGCGGTGGGTAACCGTGCTCAGCATGACGAGGTCAGCGCTCTCGAGTTCGGCCGACAACCCGCCGATGGCGTCGTTCGCCCGGACGATTGAACTCTCGACGGGCACCGTACAGATGTCGTCAAGTTCGGCGTGGTAGTCTTCGACCGTCTCGATTAGTTCGTCGGGTGCGTTCTCCGAGACGGCAAAGAGGAATCGCAATCGTGCGTCGAGTTGCGTCGCCAGCGTGTTCGCGAGTTCGACCTTCAGCGGATCGTTGAACGGGCTGCGGTCGGTCACGATGGCGATTTCGTCGACCGGCGTGTGTCGTTCGTGCTGGACGAAGACGACGTCACAGGGGGCGTGCTCGAGGATCCAGTCGGTATCGCGGCCGAACAGCGTGCCGAGCCGGCTGGTCGCCTGCTGGCGGGCGAGGATCAGGTTCGCGCCGGTTCGCTCGGCGAAGTTGACGACGGCGTGGCGGGTGTCGTGGCTGACGATTTCCCCAACTTCGACCGGGACGTCGAGTTCGCTCACCAGCGTGTCGGTTCGTTTCTCGAACGCGACGTCGCGTTCGGAGAGTTCGCTCGCGGCCGTGTCGAGGGGTACCTGGTCGGGGACTTCGTCGAACCGGATCACTCGGATTCGCCCGCCCTGGCTACGGACGATGGGCGCGGCGAGTTGCAAGAGGGCGTTTTCTTGCTCGCGGGAAACGTCCTGGCGAAGCGGGATCAACACCTCGTATCGGTCGTTGCGCGCGAATTCCGCTTCGGTGTCGCGGACGAACTGTTTGCCAGCTTCGCGTCTGGCGAGGCCGACGGCGACGCCCTCGCGTTCGACCCGGTCGCGGGCGTAGTAGTGGTACCAGACGAACCCGAAGATCGTGATAACGATAGTACCGACGACCGGGAGCCAGTCCATTTGCGCGATGATGAACACCCCCGAGACGATGCCGAAGAGCTGAACCCAGGGGTAGGCTGGGGTGTGAAAATCCGGCTGGTACCACTCGAGGTCGCGTTCACGGAAGGCGATCAATGCGCCACACACCAAAATGTAGACGAGAATCTGGAAGGCACCGGCCATCTTCGCGATGTCGTCGACGGGCATGGTGGCGACGATGAGGACGATGACCGCCCCGGTCGTGAGGATGGCAACGAACGGCGTCTTGAACCGAGGGTGGATGTACTCGAACGCCGGGACGAAGAGCTTGTCACGACTCAACGCCAGTGGGTATCTCGAGGCAGTCAAAATGCCGGCGTTGGCCGTGCTGACGAGTGCGAGCAGCGCCGCGAGGACGATCGCGGCGACGGCACCGAATCCGATGGCGAGTTCCATACCGGCAACCGGAATCGTCATGTCACCGAACAGCAACTCGGTCGCGAGCGCCATCGGTTCTTCCGAGCCGGCCAGCTCGTCGCCCTCGATGATACCGACGAGGACGAACACGAGTAAAGCGTACAGAAAGCTGGTCGCGATCAGCGAGATGAGTAACCCGAGCGGAAGGTTCCGGCCGGGATTTTCGATCTCTTCGGCAACTGCTGCGACCTTCGTCACGCCGGCGTAGGAAACCAAGACGAGTGCCGTCGCGTTCAGAATGCCGCCGATTCCTTCGCCAAAGAAATCGGCGTAGTTCGCCGCCTCGACCTGGACGATGGCGGCGGCGACGAACCCGGAGAGGATCACGAGCATGACGATCACCATGATCAACTGGAGCCCCCCGGTCTGTTTGACCCCGAGGAGATTGACGCCGATGAGGACGAGCGCCAACGTGACGCCGAGGGCCCTGACGCCGGGAACCGTGAGCGCGAACTCGAGCCCCGGAATCGCCAGCTCCCAGGTCGGGAGCGCGTAGACAAAGTGAATGTAGAACATACCGCCGTAGAGCGCGAGCGAGCCTTTGAGCATCAACATGAGCCAGGTGCCCAGCCCTGCGATCGTGCCGGCTGCCGGCCCCATTCCGCGCTCGATGAACACGTAATCCCCACCGGCTTCGGGCATGGCCGTGCCGAGCTCGGCGATGCTGAGTGCGGCGGGGACGACCAGAATAGCGGCGAGGACGAACGCGACGATCACGGACGGTCCGGCAATGGCCATCGCCAATCCAGGGAGGATGAAGATGCCGCTGCCGATCATCGCACCCATACTGATCGCAATGACGGCGAACAGACCCAGGTCTCGCTCGAGATCCTTCGACATAGCTCACGTACCCATTTTGTACGAGTGTTTAGAAATGTTTGTATTTCGGATATCGTCGTTACATTGACCGGTTGAAAGCGACGTTGGTGGCAAAATTTAGTGTGAAAAGAGATCGTTTGACCGATTTTCTTGACGCCCATTCAACCCAACCACCCGCTGTGAAGTCCCCTCGTACCAGCGTCTGGGTACAGCGCAAACGCCCGGTACCCGATCGATCGAAATCCGTCGAGAATCGGATCAGAACGTCGCGATGACCTCGTGGAGACACCCGTCGGGTTTGTAATGGCTGAAGTGATCCGGGACGTAGTCGACGTTGTGATCGGCGTAGTTCGCCGGCGGCGTACCGTCGATCGTGCTCGCACCGATCGCGGTGCCCCACTCGGCCGTGCTGTACGCCCAGTCGAGCACCGCGTCGTCGTTCATCCAGAAGTTATCCAACCGGCCGACCGCGGAACCGATCGCTGACCCGTAGGTTCCCTCGAGTGACGGGCTGTCGTTGTCCGCCGCGCCGCCGAGCAACGTTGCACTTTCGACGACGTCGTGGTAGCCCCAGTGAGCGAGCGTGTCGATGGCGCTGAGGGCGACGCGTGCCCCGAGTGAGTGACAGCACAGCCGTAGCGTGACGTTCGGGTTCTGTGCGCGATAGGCGATGAGGAAGTGAGCGAGTTTCGGCCCGTTCTGTTCGGCGATGCTCGTCGCGTTATACCAGCCGTAATCGGCGTCCCAGGTGTAGCCGACCACCGGATGGTCGTAGCCCTCGAGGTCGAAGGTGAATCCGGCTTCGCTCACCGAGCAGACGCCACCCTCGAGGTCGTTGTTCCAGCCGTGGGCGTGAATCAGGAGTTCGTCCGGTGACGATCCGTCCAGTCCCGGAATCGGATCACCGGCGACGTCGTAGTTGGTCTCGTCGTTGCCGTCCGTGATGTAGACGCTTCCCCACCAGGTCGTATCGAAGTGACCGCGTGTCGTGACTCGCGGGTACCACATCGGCGGATCGTCACACGAATCCTCTTTGCCGGCCTGGGCGGGCGATGAAGCGAGTGCAAGTCCACCGAGGCCAACGGCTGAGGCACCGACGCCTCGCAGGATTGTTCGTCTCGAGACCGATCGATCATTCCCTGGCACCGACGAAGTGTGTCGTGGTGACATATGACCCACGACAACGAGCGCTGACATTAATGTTATCATGAATGATGGTGTAGAATAATATCCTAAGCAACGTGTAAAACGTTGCACTAATTGCTCGTTTATGCCACACAGAACCGGCGCAAAACGACGGTTGAGCCTCTCGGAGCCAGCAGTGGTGTTAGAGCGACTCGAGAACGGAGGCATCGCACGTCCCAAAACGGGAGGCGGTATCGAGGAGGCTCGGAAAACCCACGGACTTTATACTCCCTGGGTGTGTAGTCGGCAGTAGCGAAACCCGCGGGCAAGTGCGATCGTGTGGTGTGGTTACGGCGTCGCCGTGATCTCGCCCGGAACCGATCCCGATCGCATAGCGGGACTGTGGCCGACGCGACACCGTGCCGGTCTGCCGTACCTGGGAGTCCGCGGACCGTTTCGATGAGTGCGACGACCGCGCTCAGTGTATACAACCATGGAAATCGAAATTGCAACCATTGGCGGTTACGAGGAAGTTGGGCGGCAGATGACTGCCGTTCGCGCAGGAAACGACGTCGTTATCTTCGACATGGGACTGAACCTCTCACAGGTTCTGATCCACGACAACGTCGAAACCGAACGAATGCACAGCCTGGATCTGATCGACATGGGCGCCATCCCGGACGACCGGGTCATGAGCGACCTCGAGGGCGACGTGCAGGCGATCGTTCCGACCCACGGCCACCTCGACCACATCGGAGCCATCTCCAAGCTCGCCCACCGGTACAACGCGCCAGTCGTCGCGACCCCGTTCACGATCGAGCTGGTCAAACAGCAGATCGAGGGCGAACAGAAGTTCGGCGTCGAGAACGACCTGATCAAGATGGATCCCGGCGAGTCGATGACGATCGGCGACCACGGGGTCGAACTCGAGTTCGTCAACGTCACCCACTCGATCATCGACGCGATCAACCCCGTCCTCCACACCCCGGAGGGTGCCATCGTCTACGGCCTCGACAAGCGCATGGATCACACGCCGGTGCTCGGCGACCCGATCGACATGAAGCGCTTCCGTGAGATTGGCCGCGAGGACAACGGCGTCCTCTGTTACATCGAGGACTGTACGAACGCGAACAAGAAGGGGCGAACCCCCTCCGAGAACGTCGCCCGCGAACACCTCCGTGACGTCCTCTACAGCATGGAGGACTACGACGGTGGCATCGTCGCCACGACGTTCTCGAGCCACATCGCTCGTGTAAAATCCCTCGTCGAGTTCGCCGACGACATCGGTCGCCAGCCCGTCCTGCTCGGCCGCTCGATGGAGAAATATTCGGGCACCGCCGAGCGACTCGACTTCGTCGATTTCCCCTCTGATCTGGGTATGTTCGGCCACCGCAAGTCCGTCGATCGAACCTTCAAACGCATCATGAACGAGGGCAAGGAGAACTTCCTACCCGTCGTGACGGGCCACCAGGGCGAACCGCGCGCGATGCTCACCCGGATGGCACGTGGCGAGACGCCGTACGAACTGGACGATGGCGATAAGGTCGTCTTCTCCGCCCGCGTTATCCCGGAGCCGACCAACGAGGGACAACGCTACCAGGCCGAGAAACTACTCGGCATGCAGGGCGCTCGTGTCTACGACGACATTCACGTCTCTGGTCACCTGAACCAGGAGGGCCACTACAAGATGCTCGACGCCCTCCAGCCACAGCACATCATCCCCGCTCACCAGAACTTGAAAGGGCTCTCGGGCTACGTCGGCCTGTGTGAAGGCGAAGGCTACCAGATGGGGCGTGACGTCCACGTCTCTCGCAACGGGAACATCATCCAGCTCGTCGACTAACATGACATCCCCCGAGGCACGAGAAAAAGCGGTACTCGAGGCCGTTGGCGAGCGACGAGACCTCGTCAACGACGCCATTCCCGAGGAACTGCCGATACAGCGACCCGAGCGGCTCTACGAGGCGTCGCGCTACCTGCTCGATGCGGGCGGTAAACGCCTCCGGCCGACGGTGTTGCTGGCGGCTGCCGAAGCCCTCGCGGACGTCGAGACGCTCTCGACGCCGTACCGGGAGTTCCCCACCCTCACCGACTCGACGGTCGACATCATGGCCGCCGCCGTCAGCGTCGAGGTCATCCAGTCGTTCACGCTGATCCACGACGACATCATGGACGACGACGACCTCCGTCGGGGCGTACCCGCAGTGCACAAGGCCTACGACCTCGAGACGGCCATCCTCGCCGGCGACACCCTCTACTCGAAAGCGTTCGAGATTATGCTCGAGACGGGTGCGGATGCCGATCGCACCGTCCAGGCGCTGGACATCCTCGCGAAGACGTGCACGAAGATCTGTGAGGGACAGTCCCTCGACGTCAGTTTCGAGGCCCGCGACGACGTCACGCCCGAGGAGTACCTCGAGATGGTCGAACAGAAGACGGCCGTCCTGTACGCCGCGTCTGCCTGTCTCCCGGCCGTGTTGCTGGGTGCCGATCAGGAGACCGTCGACGCCCTCTATGGCTACGGGCTGGACGTCGGCCGAGCCTTCCAGATTCAGGACGACGTGCTCGACCTGACCGTACCGAGCGAGAAACTGGGGAAACAGCGCGGCAGCGACCTCGTCGAGAACAAACAGACCCTGATCACCGTCCACGCTCGCGAGCAGGGTGTCGACATCGAATCGCTCGTGGACACGACGGACGTCGAAGCGGTGACCGAAGCCGAAATCGACGACGCCGTCGCTACCCTCGAGGAGGCCGGATCGATCGAGTACGCCAACGAGAAGGCTCGCGACCTCGTCACCCGTGGAAAGGCTCGCCTCGAAATGTTGCCCGACAACGAGGCCCGAAAGCTGTTGTTCCAGGTGGCCGACTACTTGATCGAACGCGGCTACTGACGGGTTTTCCGGTCGTTTTGGCTGATTCTCAGTGGTCTGCTAGCACCGCCATCAACATCGAGCCTACGCTAACAACTAAATGCGTGACGGTGTCACATACACCCATGAGCTCAGACGACGAGGGCGTCCACACGATCTGTCCGTACTGCGGGGTCGGCTGTGGACTCAAACTGCTCGAGGAGGACGAACCCGGGTCGGTTCGCCTCCAGCCGTGGTTCGACGCGCCGGTGAACGATGGTGCGCTGTGCATCAAGGGTGGCGCGTCGACCCAGGTCGTCGACCACGAGGA
Organism: Natronosalvus vescus; assembly: GCF_023973145.1. NCBI lineage: Archaea > Methanobacteriati > Methanobacteriota > Halobacteria > Halobacteriales > Natrialbaceae > Natronosalvus > Natronosalvus vescus. The sequence continues at coordinate 2,986,446 of NZ_CP099546.1, read as the reverse complement.
TCGGTTGACGGAACCGCTTATTCGCGAAGGTGAATCCTTCCGGGAAGCCACCTGGGACGAAGCACTCGAGCATATCGTCGACGAACTCGAGCGGTTGGACGACGAGTACGGCCCGGACGCGACCGGTTTTTTCGCCTCTTCGAAGGTGATGAACGAGGAGAACTACCTGCTCCAGAAACTCGCCCGTCGCTACGGGACGAACAACGTGGACAACTGCACGCGAATGTGTCACGCCTCGACGGTGTACACGCTCCGCCAGAGCCTGGGTGCGGGGGCGATGACCAACAGCATGGCCGATCTCGAGGAAGACGGTGAGGTCTACTGGGTGCAGGGGGCAAACCCGGCCGAACAGCACGTCATCGCCCACAGCAACTACTTCCGGCAGGCGACGCTCGACGGCGCGACGCTCATCCAGGTCGACCCCCACGCGAACAAGACCAGCCGGGACGCCGACATCCACCTCCAGCTCAAACCCGGTACCGACATCCCGCTGCTCAACATCGTCCTCAAGACCATCATCGACGAGGGACTGTACGACGAGGACTTCATCGAGGCGCGAACGACGGGCTTCGACCACCTCGAGGCCACCCTGGCAGAGTTCGATATGGAAGACGCAGCGGACATCTGCGGCATCCCGCTCGAGGATATCCAGGAGGCCGCCCGCATCTACGCCGAGGCCGACAACGCTGCCATCTTCACCGGCATGGGGATGAGCCAGCACGCCTGCGGCGTCGACAACGTCCAGAACGAGGTCAACCTCGCACTCATTACGGGCAATCTGGGCCGTCCAGGAACCGGTGTCAACCCCCTCCGCGGTCAGAACAACGTCCAGGGAACCTGTGACGTCGGCGCGATGCCGAACGTCCTCCCGGGTTACCTGGAAGTCGACGACGACGAGGCGCGCGAGTCGGTCGAGGACGTGTGGGGGTTCGAGATTCCACCCGAACCGGGGCTGACGAACGTCGAGGTGTCGAACGCCATCGGGGACTCGATCCACGGCCTGTTCGTTATGGGCGAGAACCCGGTGATGAGCGAACCGGACGCCCTCGAGGTGGAAAAACGGATGGCCGACCTCGAATTCCTCGCCGTCCAGGATATCTTCATGACCGAAACCGCCGAGTTCGCAGACGTCGTCCTTCCCGCGACTACCTGGGCCGAACGCGGCGGTACCGTCACGAACACCGACCGACGGGTGCAACTGATGCGCCCGGCAACGAGCGTCCCCGGAAACACCCGCCACGACCTCGACATCCTCAGTGAGCTGGGAACCCGACTGTTCGGGGAGGGGTTCGACTTCGACGGGCCAGAGGCGGTCTTCGAGGAGCTTCGAGAGGTGTGTCCGATCTACCACGGGATCACCTACGACAGCATCGGTCTCGAGGGTGTCCAGTGGCCCTGTTACGAGGAGGGCGACGAGGGCGACCAGTACCTCTACGCGGAGTCGTTCGACACCGAGGACGGCCTGGGCGTAATCCGGGGGGTTCGCCACCAGCCACCTGCTGAGGTCGAGGACGAGGAGTTCCCGCTCGTGCTGACGACGGCGAGACTCGAGGAACACTACAATACGGGAACGATGAGTACGCGCTCGCCCACCCTCCGTCGGAAGACGCCGGAGAACTTCGTCGACATCCACCCGGCCGACGCCGCCGACCGCGGGATCGAAGACGGCGACTACGTCACGCTACGCTCACGCCGGGGCGAAATCGTTCTCGAGGCACAGGTCACCGAGGACATCAAGGAGGGCGTGGTCTGGACGACGCCGCACTTCGCGGACGCGCGGGCGAACACGCTCACGAACGACGTGCTCGATCCGCTGGCGAAGATTCCGGAGTACAAGGCTGCGGCCGCGGAGGTCGAACCAGTCGGCTCGAGCGAGCAAGAAGCCGCAGACGACTGAACACAAAGCGCTTTCCGACGGGGACATCCGAAGAGAATCGCGAAGCCCAGTCTCAGTCTTCGAACGACTCGAGCGCCCCTCGCCGGTCGTGCTCATCGTCGACGGGTTCGCCGACCAGTTCCGCCTCGATCTTCTCGGTCAGGAGGTCGATCGCCATCCGGTTGACTCCTTCGGGGATAATGATGTCGGCATGTTTTTTCGTCGGTGCGACGAAGCGCTCGTGCATCGGTTTGACCGTCTCGAGGTACTGATCGATGACACCCTCGAGGTCGCGCCCACGGTCGATAACGTCGCGCTGGATGCGGCGGAGGATCCGCACGTCGGCGTCGGTCATCACGTACACCCGCAGATCGAGCATCTCGAGGAGTATCTCGTCGTACAGCGCCAGGATGCCCTCGACGACGATGACCTCGGTTGGTTCGACGCGGACAGTTTCCTCTTTTCGATTGTGAATTTCGAAGTCGTAATGGGGCATCTCGATCGGTTGGCCCATCGAGAGCGCGTCGAGGTGTTCCCGGATCAGTTCCCACTCGAACGCGTCCGGGTGGTCGTAGTTGACCTCCCTGCGTTCGTCGTACGCGAGGTGAGAGAGATCCTCGTAGTAGTTGTCGAGTGGGATCCGGGTGACGCCCTCGCCGACCGTGTCTGCGACCGCTCGAGAGACGGTCGTTTTCCCGGCGCCGGTTCCCCCGGCGATGGCGATGACGAACGAGGGAATGCTCATGGGACGTAGGTCGAAACCGACGGTTAAGAAGACAGTGATCCGCGCCTGAGCGTACAGTGGGTTCTCCTCGGTGTAGCCACCTCTGCCAGTGCGTCCGATCCTCGAGCGGCGGATACTTTTCGCCGGAGCCGATAACCGGGGTATGGAACTCCCACCAGTCGGCCTCGGCACCATGGGAATCGAGGATCCCGATGTCGTCGCGACGGCGCTCGAGGTCGGCTACCGCCACCTCGATACGGCCCAGATCTACGACAACGAGACCGTCGTCGGCGAGGGGATCGCCCGGAGCGACGTCCCCCGATCTGAACTAACGGTCGCGACGAAAGTCTGGGCAGACAGCCTCTCCCCCAAAGCCGTCCGTCGCTCCACCGACGAGAGCCTCGAGCGCCTCGGACTCGAGACGATCGACTTGCTGTACGTTCACCGACCGATCGACACCTACGATCCCGAGCGGACGCTGCCGGCGTTCGACGCCCTGCGGACGAACGGGCTCATCGAGCACGTCGGCCTGAGTAACTTTTCGGTGGCGGAACTCGAGACCGCACGGTCGATTCTCGAGGCACCGATCGCCGCCCACCAGATCGAGTTTCATCCTCTGTTCCAGTCGCCGGAATTGCTCGCCCACGCCCGTGATCACGGCTATCCCGTCGTCGCCTACTCGCCCCTGGCCGGTGGACGGGTTCGCGACCTCGAGTCCGTCTGTGCGGTCGCCGACCGTCATGACACGACGCCCGAGGCGGTCGCGCTGGCCTGGGTGCTCGCCCACGACGGCGTGCGGGCGATTCCGAAAGCCAGCAGCCGCGACCACCTCGAAGCGAACCTGTCGGCGACCGATATCGACCTCGAGGCCGCAGACGTCGCTGCCATCGACGGCATCGACCGTACCGAGGAGTTATTTCCGGAGTAAGCGAGGTCGGTGTTCGTGACCCTGGAGTAAGCCGACCCCGGTGTGAGTGCCGACCGATTGGCCGGACGGGAAGCAGTATAGCAACGTTTTCGGCAATCGCCCGCCGACTCGAGCGCATGAACTTCTTCGACCGGTTGCACGATCGCATCGTGACAGTCGACAGCGTCGTCAGCGTCGGCCTCGACCCCGACCCCAAACGCATTCCCGAGCACCTGCAGGAGTACGACCTCCCTCGCTGGGCGTTCAACCGCCGGATCATCGACGCCACCCACGAACACGCCGCGGTGTACAAACCGAACGCGGCCTTCTACGAGGATCCCGACGGCTGGGCCGCCCTCGAGGAGACGATCGCCTACGCCCACGGCAAGGGCGTCCCCGTACTGCTCGACGCCAAGCGTGCCGACATCGGGAACACGACCCGCCAGTACGCCCAGATCCTCGAACGCGTAGATGCGATCACCGTCAACCCCTACATGGGTCGAGACTCCCTCCAACCGTTCCTCGCGAACGAGGAAGCCGGCGTGTTCGTCCTCTGTCGCACCTCCAACCCCGGCGGGGCTGACCTCCAGGATCTCGAACTCGAGACGGGCGAACCCCTCTACGAGCGCGTCGCTGCGCTGGCCGATCTCTGGAACGAGAACGACAACGTCGGCCTCGTCGTCGGCGCGACGAAACCCGAGGAACTCGAGGAACTGCGCGAGCAAGTGCCCGACCTCCCGTTCCTCGTCCCTGGAGTGGGGGCCCAGGGTGGCGACGCCGAGGCGGCCGTCGAGTACGGCCTGGCCAACGGCGTCGGTCTCGTCAACTCCTCACGCGGGATCATCTTCGCAGGAGAGAACGCCGGCGAGAAATTCGCGACGGTGGCTGGGGAGGCTGCAAAGCGGCTCAAGATGCGGCTGAACCAGTACCGCGAGTGAGTACGGTCGGCCGACTCGAGTGTGTGTCGCGATCCGTGTATCCTAACTATTATGTGTATAGTGTAATGCTATAGATAGTGAATCTATGACTACAGATGTTGGATTGTCGGTGACTCCCTCACTTCTGTATCGGTAAGTGGCGGATCAATACTGGGTTCACTCGAGTCCCTGTCGGCCTGGCCTCGAAAACCGTCCGACTCAAAGACCTCCCCCGCGAATCGGTGGCCATGGAACTCGCTACGATCGTCGATCGGCTGGATGAGGAGTTGCGGACGGACGCCTACGCCGACCTAGACGTTAGCGCGAACGGCCTGCAGGTCGGATCGGACTCGAGATCGAAATCGGTCGATCACGTCGCCTTCGCCGTCGACGCGGCCCTCGAAACGATTCAGGCTGCTGGCGAGGCCGGCGCGGATCTGCTCGTCTCCCATCACGGTCTCTCGTGGGGCGGCATCGAACGCGTGACCGGGCGTACCTACGACCGACTCGAGGCGTTGCTCGAACACGATATGGCGCTCTACGTCTCCCACCTCCCACTCGACGGCCACCAGGAGCTAGGCAACGCTGCCGGCGTCGCGGACGTCCTCGGCCTCGAAGAACGCGAACCGTTCGGCGAATACGGCCCGGAGTACATCGGGCAGCGTGGGAAGGTACCGAAACCGTACTCGCCCACCGAACTCCAGGCGACCCTCGAGGCCGAACTCGCGACCGGTGGCCAGCCGATACAGGTGCTCGAGTTCGGGCCTGAGGCGGTCGAAACGGTGGCGATCGTCACCGGCAGCGGCGTCGACTGGCTCGATGAAGCCCTCGGGGTCGGTGCCGACGCGCTGGTGACGGGCGAAGGCAAACAGCAGGTGTACCACGACGCGAAGGAAGCCGGGGTGCACGTCGTGCTGGCCGGCCACTACGCGACCGAGACGTTCGGCGTCGAGGCGCTGGAGGGGCTGGCTCGAGAGTGGGGGCTCGAGACGACACTACTCGAGGCACCGACCGGGCTCTAACGCCGGTCAGTGAAGGTGGGCCGCGATGAGTGCGTTTCTCGTAGTAACCACTGGAAAACGTGGGTAGGGCGTGTCATCACGAAGCGGTGACTGGCCCTACGTTCGGTAGACCGTCGATACCAGGGTCTGAGCGACACGTCGTCGATAGACAGCACGTCTACCGCGGCTTACTCGAGGCCCAGCAAGTCGTGTAGTGACCGTTTGCCAGTGATTTACTCGAGGTATGGCCGGCTTACAACTGGTCACTGCTGATGGTTGTTCAACGCTCGAGACGATTCAGCGAGAAGGAGGCTCGTGAAATCGAGTAGTTCATCGATTACAAACTGTCCGTGTCTCGGACGTGTATCCACTCTGGGAGCACACCCAGGAGAATACGATGACAGACGAACGATCCATCACGAGACGAGATAGCCTCAAACGAATCGCTGCCTCCGGTGCACTGCTAGGTGGCACCGGATTCGCCGCTGGGACGGCGACAGCGAGCGAACACAAACGCGACAACATCAGACTCGTTGCGATCTGTTACGAATCGGAACGATCGCGGTTCCGCGTGGACAACGAGAACAAACGATCGGTCGAGGTGACCTGGGACGTCTACGGAACCGACCAGACTGGTTCCCTCACCGTTCCCGGAAAGGAATCGAAGTACTTCTGGGTCGACGCCGAGGATGGCCAGGCTACGGTTCGCCTCTTTTACAAGGGTGACCAGATCGACGTCAAACACGCCAACGATCAGAAGGAGTGCGAACCCGAGAGCCCGAAGGAAGCCCTCGAGCTCGAGGCGAAGTGTTACATCGACGAGCGCGCCTACCGCGGCGACGCCGACCTCACCGTCGACCCCGACGAACCAGGGGAGACGGCGACCTACTGCTTCAGCCTCACCGTGGGCGACGACGCCGACGGTAACTCGCTGAACGAAATCGTCGCCGACTTCTGTGGAACCGGCGTCGACGTCTCGAACGTCGAAGACGACGACGTCTCCGCCGAACTCAACGGTGATGACGTGACGAACGACCTGGACGAGGTCAGCGACAGCAACAACGGCCAGACGCTCACCCTCACCTTCGGTGGGAACTACGACCTCGAGCAAGGAGACTCGATCGACGTCTGCCTCGACAACGTCCAGAACCCGGAGATGCCTGGGCTGTACCCTGCGCGGTTCACGCTGAACGACGAGGAGTCTTCGGCGACCGTCTTCACGATTGGCGACGTCGACGGGATGTACGACGAGAAGAAAAAGCGGAAAAAGGACGACGACTTCCACGGTGAGGCCAAGTTCTGCGTCCACAATCACTACAGCCACGACGCGAAGGTGGTCTGGAAGAACGAGTATAAGAACCAGGCCGGCGTAAGGAAGGTGCCTGCAGGTGGCACGCGATGCTTCTGGGTGGAACTCGATCGGAAGGGGAAGGGTCGAGCGAGCCTCTACTACAACAGCAAGCGGATCGACGAAAAGGACGCCAATACCGACGACCTCTGCCGACCGAAGGGACGGAAGATCCACCTCAAACCGGTCTGTTATCGTGACGGCGAGGCGAAGTTCCGTGTCCGGAACTACAACCGACAGGCCGTCCCAGTATCCTGGACGGTCGATCACGACGACAACGGCTTCAATGGCGACGACGATTGTCCGGACTACGAGGGAACGTTCTACGTCGGCGGGAACGACTCACGGGAGTTCTGGGTCGACCTGGACGACAACGACGATAACGGCAACAACGGATTCGACGACCTCTCCGTCTCCCTCTGGTTCATGGGTGAACGCCTCGCCAGAAAAGGCGTCAAGGACAAGAAGTGCAAACCCGACGACCACAAGAAAGCCCTCGAGCTCGAGCCGATCTGCTACCGCAGTGAGAACGGCAAAGAGAAGAAACACGGGGAGGCGAAGTACTACGTCTACAACCACTACAAGAAAGACGTCAAAATCGTCTGGCGCAACGCCTACACGAACCAGGCCGGCGTCCTCGAGATTCCGGGTCGGGAGAAGCGGTGCTTCTGGGCCGACCTCGACAAGAAGGGCAAAGGCCGTGTAACGATCCACCACAACAAAAAGAAGGTTGGCGAAGCTGACGCCAACACTGACGTGGTCTGTGATGACAACGGCGACAACGGTGACAACGGCAACAACGACTCACCCGCCTGATTCACTTCGAACCACCACGTCCTGCTGAACGGGACGTCATCACACCAACTGTTCACGGTATTTTTGTGAATCTGTCCGCTCGAGCGATCGGTATCTCGTAACTGACAGTAGCGAGTGTTGACGAGTAATGGATGGCAGAAATCGATGTGACGAGTGATGAGGTCGTCAGCTACGACCGTCGGCGACCAAGCAGCACGGTGACGAGGACTACCCCAATCGCGATGCCAACCCCGAATCCGGGGATCGAATCGTCCGCGTCGTCCGCGTACTCATCGTCGAAGACTGGGCTGTCCTCGCCATCGTCTGTGTCGTCGGTTCTCGAGTCATCCGACGGGTCGTCACTTGAGCCGTCTGTGTCGTCGGCCGTCGCGACTTTGAACGACGTCGTGTACGTTTCCTCGTTCCCGCCCTCGTCGGCCACAGTGAGGGCTACTGTGTGTGACGCACCGTCCTCGAGCGCCACCTCGAGGGTGGTCTCTGAGGAGGTGATCTGCGTTCGATCGTCCTCGGTCACGTCGACGCCGTCGAGTTCGATGGTGATCGAGCTCACGTCGACGCCAGAGAGATCGTCCTCGTAGGCGAACGCAACGGTGGTTTCGTCGGTACCCGTCGGCAACTCGCTCTTGGGCGCGGGCGATACGCTCGTCAGCGTCGGCGGTTCCTCATCCACGATCATGGCTCCGTACGTCGAGAAGCCGTCGACGGTGGCGGTGAGGTATGGGTCGTCGTCAATGAAATCGACGCTCGAGTCCACTGGATCCCACGTCTCGGTGCCCTCGTCGTAGTAGTGGAAGCCGACGTCGGTCGCAGTAGTGCCCGCCGGAAGGGCCGTCTCGTCGACCGGCATCGTGATCGTTGCGCCTTCGATGGCGCCCGACCCGAGCTGGTGATCGATGAAGCTGTCGAGATCGGCCGTCAGGAAATTGACGCCGAGTGACCCGTCATCGAGGTTGGCGTCCACCGCGTTCTCCGAGAGCGCGATGAACAGTTCCTCCGCCTTCATCGCCTCTTCGACGTCGTCGACAAGATCGAACTCGATCGTCGTTCCGCTGTTGGCGAATTCGATGGTGCCGTCCTCGAGCGTGAATCCGGTATGGACGACCACGGAGGCGTCGTCGGTCGCGTCGTTACCGGCCCGGTCGACACCCGTCACGGTGACGGTGTACTCGCCCGACTCGTCGAACTCGAGGGTGCCCGTGAAGGTGGTGCCCGACGGATCGGCCTCGATCCCGGTGACCGTTGGATCGGCTCCGACGGAAGCGTCGTCCGCCTCGAGTTCGTCGACGGTAACATCGACGGTCGGTACTCCATCGAGCGGTTCGGTGCTCTCGATGACGATCGTCGCGTCCTCGTGGGTAACGTCCTCGATGCTCACCGACATCGACGGTGACTGTCGGTCGATCACCAGCGTTTCGTCCGCTCGATCCATCCCGCCGTTGTCGCGTTCGTCGGCAGCGACGGCCGTCAGTTCGTAGCGGCCGTCGTCGGGGAGACTCTCGAACGGAATCGACGCGATCCAGGTGTCGCCCTGACGGATCGCCTGAGTCGAGACGCTGTAAGTCGTCTCGAGTGAACTGATGAGTACCGTCACCTCGTCGATCGGGTGATCGGCGTCCACAGCCACCTCGACGGTCGCTTCGTCGCTCGCGTACACGTACGAGCCGTCGGTGTCGAGGACGTCGCCATCGGCCGTGACGAGGTCACTCGCGCTCGAGTGGCCCTCGACGGCGACGATGGTCGGTTCAACGGTCGCCTGGGTGACCACGAGTTGCCCGGCGGATCGGTCACCCAACTCGAGGTCGTAGGTACCCGGTTGCTCGAGCGTCGCGCTGACGTTGATCGCACCGAGGTGGTACCAGCCTGGCTGGAGCGACGCTTCCTGACTCCCGAGTTCGATGGGGTCGCCGCCGTCGGTCGGGGTGGCTGTGAGGGCGATCTCCTCCGGCCCCTCGATGGTGCCAGTCTGGTAGATGCTCCCGATTACGTGGAACTCCTGGCCCTCGGCGACCTCGAGCGCGGAGGCTGAGGCGGCGATCACCTGGATGTCCGACTCGGCGGAGGCCACTTCGATCGTCCCGGCGTTTCGGTCGCCTAACTCGAGGTCGTACGTGCCCGCTTCGTCGGGCGTGTACGTGACGTTGATCGCCCCGAGGTGGTAGTAACCAGGAGCGAGCGTCACCTCCTGCGTTCCCACGACCTCCGTCTCACCGGTGTCGGTGTTCGTGGCAGTGAGTTCGATTTCCTCGGTTCCCTCGATAGTGCCGGACTGGTAGATGCTGCCTATGACGTACAGCTCTTCGCCTTCCACCAGTTCGATCTCTGAAGCCGAGGCGGCGATCACCTGGATGTTCGATTCGGCGGGCTCGACCTCGATCGTCCCGGCGTTTCGGTCGCCTAACTCGAGGTCGTACGTGCCCGCTTCGTCGGGGACGTACGTGACGTTGAGCGCACCCAGGTGGTAGTAGCCGGGCGCGAGCGTCACCTCCTGCGTGCCCACTACCGTCGTCTCACCGGTGTCGGTGTTCGTGGCGGTGAGTTCGAGTTCCTCGGTTCCCTCGATGGTGCCGGCCTGGTAGATGCTGCCAATGACGTACAGCTCTTCGCCCTCGATCAGTTCGATCTCTGAAGCCGAGGCGGCGATTACCTGGATATCCGATTCGGCGGGCTCGACCTCGACCGTCCCGGCGTTTCGGTCGCCTAACTCGAGGTCGTACGTTCCGGCCTCATCAGGCGCGTACGTGACGTTGATCGCCCCGAGGTGGTAGTAGCCGGGCGCGAGCGTCACCTCCTGCGTTCCCACGACCTCCGTCTCGCCGGTGTTGGTGTTCGTGGCAGTGAGTTCGATCTCCTCGGTTCCCTCGATGTTGCCGGCCTGGTAGATGCTGCCGATGACGTACAGCTCTTCGCCTTCCACCAGTTCGATCTCCGAGGCCGAGGCGGCGATTACGCTGATGTCCGATTCGGCGGGCTCGACGTCCACCCAGCCGGCGTTCCGACCACCTAGCTCGAGGTCGTACGTCCCCGGCTCGTCCGGTGTGAAGGTGATGTTGATCGCCCCGAGGTGGTAGTATCCCGGCGCGACCGTCACCTCCTGGCTGCCGACGACGTGCGTCTCGTTCGTCTCCTGATTGGTCGCGGTCAGCTCGATCTCCTCCGTCGCGGTGTCGCTTCCGTTCTGGTAGACGCTGCCGATCACGTAGGTCTCCTCGCCCTCGATCAGTTCGACGTCGGCGGTAGATGCCGCGATGACCTGGATGTCTGTGACGATCTCCTCGACGTACACCGTTCCTGCGTACGTGCCACCGAGTTCGAGGGTGTAGTTGCCGCTCTGTTCGGGTTCGAACGTCACGTTCAATGCGCCCAGATGATAGTATCCCGGCGCGAGCGTCACGTCCTGGGTTCCCACGACCGTCTCTGTACCGTCCTCGTGGGTCGCCGTCAGCTCGATCTCTTCGGTTCCTTCGATATTGCCCGCCTGGTAGACCGACCCGACCACGTAGGTCTCCTCGTTCTCGGAAATCTCGATGTCCGACGCGGACGCCGCGATCACCTGAATGTCGGTGACGGCTTCCTCGACTTCGATCGTTCCCGCAGCCCGGTCGCCGAGCTCGAGGTCGTACGTACCCGCTTCGTCGGGGACGTACGTGACGTTGATCGCCCCGAGGTGGTAGTAGCCGGGCGCGAGCGTCACCTCCTGCGTGCCCACTACCGTCGTCTCACCGGTGTCTACGTTCGTGGCGGTGAGTTCGATCTCCTCGGTTCCCTCGATGTTACCTGCCTGATAGATGCTCCCCACGACGTACAGCTCCTCACCCTCGATCAGGTCGATCTCCGAGGCAGAGGCGGCAATTACCTGGATGTCCGATTCGGCGGGCTCGACCTCGATCGTTCCCGCAGCCCGGTCGCCGAGCTCGAGGTCGTACGTTCCGGCCTCATCAGGCGCGTACGTGATGTTGATCGCCCCGAGGTGGTAGTAGCCGGGCGCGAGCGTCACCTCCTGCGTGCCCACCACCGTCGTCTCACCGGTGTCGGTGTTCGTGGCGGTGAGTTCGATTTCCTCGGTTCCCTCGATATTACCGGTCTGGTAGATGCTGCCAATGACGTACAGCTCTTCACCCTCGATCAGGTCGATCTCCGAGGCAGAGGCGGCAATTACCTGGATGTCCGATTCGGCGGGCTCGACCTCGATCGTCCCGGCGTTTCGGTCGCCGAGTTCGATGTCGTAGGTGCCCGGTTCTGGGACAACGGTAACGTTGACCGCGCCGAGGTGGTAGAAGCCGGGCTCGAGCGAGACTTCCTGAACGCCAAGAACGGTCGTCTCGTTCGTCTCCTGATTGATGGCAGTGACCTCGATCTCTTCAGGCCCATCGATGGTGCCGGCCTGGTAGATGCTCCCGACGACGTGAATTTCATCTCCTTCAACGAGTTCTATCTCTGAAACGGAGGCGGCAATCACGTTGATGTCCGACTCGGCGGACGCGACCTCGATCGTCCCGGCGTTTCGGTCGCCTAACTCGAGGTCGTACGTGCCCGCTTCGTCGGGGACGTGTGTGACGTTGAGTGCGCCGAGGTGGTAGTAGCCGGGCGCGAGCGTCACCTCCTGAGTGCCCACCACCGTGGACTCGCCGGTGTCTACGTTCGTGGCGGTGAGTTCGATTTCCTCGGTTCCCTCGATATTGCCGGACTGGTAGATGCTGCCGATGACGTACATATCCTCACCCTCGACGAGCTCGATCTCCGAGGCCGAGGCGGCGATTACCTGGATGTCCGATTCGGCGGGCTCGACCTCGATCGTTCCCGCCGACCGGTCGCCAAGCTCGAGGTCGTACGTACCAGCGTCGTCCGCGTCGAACGAAGCAGTGATATTGATTGCGCCGAGGTGGTAGAAGCCGGGCGCGAGCGTCACTTCCTGGACTCCGAGGTCGATTGGATCGCCTCCATCGGTCGGAGTGGCGGTCAACGTGATCTCTTCGGATCCTTCGATAGTGCCTGCCTGGTAGATGCTCCCGACGACGTGGAACTCGGTGCCGCCGACGACCTCGGTTTCGGACGTAGATGCGGCGATCACTTGAATGTCCGAGTACTGGTGCTCGAGCGAGACGGTGTCGACGACCAGGCTGTTGAGCGTGATCGTGACCTCGTCGCTGTCGACGCCGTCCGGGAGACTGTCTTCCGTTGGAGTCCACTCGAATTCGACGCCGTCTCGCTCGAGGCCAGGTTCGACCGTGACTGTCTGGCTCATCGTCTCGTCGACGTGTTCGCCGCTGATCGTCAGCTCGACGGTGACGTCACCGGCGACGTCGCCGCTGTTGTAGAGGTCGCCGGTAATCGTGACGGTGTCGTCGATGCCGACAGCGTCGTGGCTTACGGATCCCCCGTAGACGATGACGTTCGCTTCGGGTTCGTCGTCGTCGCTGTCGTCGCTGTCGTCGCTGTCGTCGCTGTCGTCGTTAACGGTTACTGTACCCGCATGAGTCTCGCTCACGCTCACGTCGAACGTACCCGAATCCTCGAACGTGTGTGTGAAGGTGACCTGGCCAGTCTCACCTGTCTCGAGATCGATCGTCTCGGTATCCACCGTTGTACCATCGATCTCGAGTGCAACGATGACGTCCCCACCGACGTCGCCGACGTTTTCGACGGTCGCCGTAACTGTAACGGACTCACCTTCATCGATTTCTGTTGGATCCACCGTGGTATCGGTGATCGAAGGAACCGTACCCGGTTCGCCAAAGACACCGAAGGTGCCGAACTCGTCGATATCAGTCGCGTAAACGTACTGTTCGTCCGTGTTCACACCCGAGTCGTAGGACTCCTCCGACGGCGGTGACCAGGTCTCGGTCAAGCGCCAGATCTCGAGGCTCGATTCGTCGATGCCGGTCACATCGATTTCGTCGTAGTGAACGTACAATGAGTCGAGGTGGGCGTCCACTCCTGAACCACCGACATTCGCAAAGATACCCAGTGGATTGGTTCCAGTTTGCGGTTCGCCTAGTTCACCGGCGGAACTGACCCGTATATCCTGCCCCTCGAACGAGATGGTGGCGGTAGCCAGCTCGAGGTGCTCGACGGTGTTGTCCTGACTTCCATAGGCGGAGTAGAATCCGTGGCCACCACTGTCGGTGACCACGACATCGGTGAACGTGTTCCCGCTCGACCCACTCGAGAGATGGATCGAACTACCGCTGTTGTCCTGTAGCGCAATATCGGTAAACGTGTTCCCGTCGGCGTTACTCAGTCCAATTCCGTTTCCGTCGGTATCAGACACATTTACTCCGGTAAAGACGGTGTTCGTAACGGCAGCGCCACCTCTCAGACTACCAACGAGGTAAATGGCAGTACCGTCGTTTTCGGTCGCCGTTACGTTCGTCAATACGTTCCCGTTGCTCTCACCGATTCGGATTCCGTGCCAGCCGTTCTTTGAGACACTCACGTTCTCGAACTCGTTACCAAAGTTACTCTCGAGGTTCAGCCCGTACATCGAGTTGTCGTCGGCGACGACATCGGTGAACGTGTTCGACCAGCCGGCGGTTCGCAGACCGGCGCGGTTCGAAGAGGCGTTTAGTCCGGTGAACACGTTGTTGGCTGATCCAGAGGCTACCTGAACCGCACCTGGATAAAGGGAGCTTCCGCTGATTTCGTTCTCGTATACGTGGATGTCCGTGAACGTGTTACCATGACTCGATCCACCACCAGAGCCGACGTTGAGTCCTCGATAATCGTTATATCGAGCCGTGAGGCTAGAGACGTCGTTGTCGTTGGACGCACGGAGGTTGAACCCTGCTCCGTTGTTCTCAGTGATTACGTCGCTGATGACACCGTCACTGGCTTCGTTGTAGTACAGGCCGACGTCCCAGCCAGAGATGACGACATTGCTGACCGTGACGCCGTCAGCATCGTCGACCACGATACCGTAATTGGTTCCGTCGTCGTCGAGATCTTCGCCCTGAACGGTGTGTCCCATTCCGTCGAGAACCACGTCGTCCGCTGTAATTTCGAGGCAGGTTGCGTCGCCCTCGAGGTCACCGGTCAGCAAGTAGTACCCAGGGGCATCGATCACTGTACAGGTGTCTACTTCGATTGCCTCGGCTGAGAGAACGATCACTTGGTCGGTGTCGGAATCGTCCTCGGTCTGAACGGTGATGTCACCGGTTCCGACGACATCGGTGGGCGTTTCCCATGTGAGAGTAAGCGATTCGGATTCGCCTCCCTCGAGCGTCAGCTCATCGACGGCGTCGACGACGCTGCCGTCGAAATCGACCAGTTCGATCGTCTGGGTTTCCGTCTCGTCGGCGAGGTTTTCGACGGTTACGTCTACCGTCAGCGTCTCGCCGGCGGCGATGGGTGAGTTCGTGTCGTCGATACCGATCTCGAACGTCGGCCCCAACGGCGTTTCGTCCCACGGATCGAACAGGACGTGTTCGTCGACGGTATCCCCATCACCGTCCGCAATCGTTCCAGTTTCGGGATCCGTGACACCGCCACTCGGCCCGCTCGCAGCACCCCACCAGTTGTCCGTCGCGTTCAGTGCGTATTCGGGACTATGATCGCTGTAGACAATCCCGTTTCCGTTGTTCTGGATGGCGTTCCCATGCACCTGAACGTCCTCGGCCTCGTCAGTGAACTCGAGGCCAGCCGCAGAGTTGTGCTCAATGAGGTTGTCGAGGATTAATACGTTTATGATGGGCGAACTCCATCCCTGTGCTTCAACCACAATACCTCGCTCGTTGTTCGAAACCGTGTTGTTCGCAACGTCCGCACCCAGCCCCTCATCGGTGACGGTCGTGTGAATGCCGTCCCCACCAGCGCCTGTTACGGTGTTCCAAGTGATCGTCAGATCATCGCTGTTAGTGACGGTAATGGCGTCCCTGCCCGCGTCCGTGACTATGTTCCGGGTGATCTTCGGAGCGTCGATGTCTTCGGCGGCAATACCGTTCCAGCCGACGTCTGTAATCGTATTGTTGGTGACCTCGGCGGGCCCCCCATTGATGAGTTCGATCCCGGTCGTTCGTTCACCCATCTCGACGATAGTGTTTCGTTGAATCGTCGACTGGGTCGACTCCCAGATGGTAACCGCCCCTCGTTCCGTGTTCGTGTCAGTCCCATTCGCGATCGAATTGTCGGTGACTTCCACGCTGTGGCTGTAGGCGACCTGGACTGGGGCCGGGACCCCGTCAAACTCCAGACCCGAGACGTTCACGTCCGTCGAGTTGACAACGATAACCTGCCCGACATCGTCCGGAACCTCGACGCTGGTTTCGTTTCGGACGTAGTGGAGCGACCGATCCCCGACCGTGTTGTTGACGAACGAGTGCGTGGTCAGTTCCTCGGAATCGGCGTAGTAACTCCGCAAGAGGACACCGGATTCGAACGAATTGTGCCGAACGGTGACGTCGGTGGTCTCGTGAATCCACAGATCGACGGCGTGACCGCTGACCTCGTTACTCTCCACGAGCTGGCCGTCGAAGTTCCGGAAGTAGATCCCCGCGATGCCGTTGTCTACGATCGTGTTGTCACGCACCGTCGAGTCAGCGTTCGCCTCGACGCCGTTGCCGCGGTTATCCTGGACGAGGTTGTTCGCTACGAGCGAATCGTGCGAGACGTCGATGCCAACTGAGTTGCCACTAACTTCGTTGTGTGTGACGTTCGCTCGCATCGGTCCGTTGATACCGGTTCGGCCGTTGTCAGTAACGGTGTTGTTGTGGATCGTCGCGTCGTGGCTCCTCGACCAGTAGATTCCCTCGTTTCCGTTGTTCGCGATGTGGTTATCCTCGATCGTGACGTACTGTGAGTTAGACCCGCGGTTGTCGTGGATGCCGTTCACGTGGTTGTCCGTGATCTCGTTACCGCGTATTTCGACGTACTCCCCACTTATCACGAGTATCGCCGATCGGAAGTTACTGGTCGTTCCCCCGTGGTGCGTCCCGGTGATCGTATTGTTTGTGACCGCCGTTCGATCCGAGCCAGTGAGGTGCAACCCGTTGTGGTTGTCGATCAGCGAATTGTCCCGAACGATCGAGTCGGGTGAGCCACCGACCTCGAGCGCCCGGCTGCTACTGTCGGTGATCGTGTTCTCCGCGGCGACGGCGTCGGCAGAGCCATGGATGCCGATCCCAGAGACGAGTGAGGTCTCGTCGTTGCTCAGCAGGTCGTTCCCCGACACAACCGTGTCATCAGAAGCCCACACTCGAATCCCGTGACTCCCGGTGTTCGAAACGACGTTGTCGGAGACGACGGCACCGGGGCTGTAGGCGATCTGGATCCCAGAGGCGACGCCATCGAACTCGAGTCCGGAAACCTCGACGTTCGACGAGTCGACGACGATGACCTGCGCCGCGTCTTCGGGGATCGTCGGGTCGTCCTCGCCGCTGACGAAGACAAGCGGATCGTCCCCGATGGTGTTGCCGGAGGCGGTGTGGTCGAAGTGCTCGAACGTGCCGGCTGCGCCGCCGAGGGCGATTCCGGTCTCGAAGGTGTTGTCGACGATTGTGGCCGTCCGTACGCGGTCGAGTTCGACGTCGACCGTTGCGCTGGTGATGGCGTTGTTCCGAATTTCGGGGCTGTCCACCATCGAAGCACTGATACCGACATCGCCACCGGTGACCTCGTTCCCCTCAACGAGCGCATGGTCGCCGTCATGAGAAATGCGTATGGCGACGTTGCCGTTGCCGTTCAGGGTGTTGTCCCGGACTACGGCGTACTCGTCCCAGATGGCGATTCCGTTTCCGCTGTTCCCATCGAGAATGTTGTCGGCGACGACGACGTGGGGCGCGTACCTAGCATTGATGCCGACGCCACCGTTGTCCGCGATGTAGTTCCCGCGAACCTCCACATCCTCATTGTTCTCACCGATGTGAATCCCCCTGACGCCGTTGTTCACGATCTCGTTATTCTCGATAACGACGCTTGAGGCAACGTTATTCTCGAGCCAGATTCCCCGTCCGCTGTCTTCGATACGCATGTCACGTACGGTAAGATTGTGACCGTCACCGGTGACTCGGATTCCGTTGCTGTCGTATCCCTGGATCGTCAGCCCCTCGAGCGTCACGTTGTGGGCACCGTCGATCTCAATACCAGTCCCTGACGACCCTTGCAACACCGGGTCAGCCCCCGGTACCGCCGCAATGGTGATTCCTTCGGTGGTTACCTGCAGACCCTCGTCGTAGATTCCCGTCTCTACGCAGATCGTATCCCCCGGTTCCGCCGCATCGATTGCATCCTGGATACTGTCAAAGTCGCCCCCTTCTTCATCCTCCGAGACGACGAGACACCCCTCGAGGTCGGGATCGATGGCAGAAAGCGAGTCAGCGTTCGAATCGGCTGCTGGCTGTGCCGCTACACCGAACGGCACCAGTACCGAACACACCATCAAAATCGAACACAAAACAGCAAATAGTCGAGTACGTACACGTTTTCCAGACGCTCCTCGATTCATGAACGAGACACTCACCCGTAATGCATATACTCGCGCTAACACCTGGGTGAGTGAGTAAGGTACCTCGAGGTAATCGCAAGCCGGTGTTTTGTGTTAGGAATATTCGAGGAGGTACTCTGGTAGCCACTATTCAAAAAGCGGTAGTCACACCCCGTTTCGCCTCAGGCCCACGGATCAGTACGATTCGAACTACGGCGAAACGTCTTCGCGTCACTCGAGAAGTACAGCTCCTTTCTACACCATTATGCCATTTCTCGAGCCTCGAGTATCAGTCCCATCCGTCAATCGTGTTGCTCGAGGCGGTTGGGCCAGATTTGAACCTCGTCAAGACGTTCCGGGTCGCTCACTCCGTTCGCTTCCCGGGCTGCGACTTATCTGGTTCAAATCTTCCGACAACAATTTTCAGCGACGAGCGAACCACTTTGCTCGTCGCGTTGTGTCGCTGAAAAGTGGGTTGGGGCAGATTTGAACTGCCGGCCTCCTCCATGTCAAGGAGGTGTCATAACCAGACTAGACCACCAACCCGGTTTGCGTCTGCGCGTTCTCCCTTCGCACTCAATCGTTGCCCGCCACCCTAATTGAAGGTTTCGAATCACCGGTCGTTCGGCAGTGTTCACCACGGGCGTGGCTCCGACACGCTTAAGTTGATGTACTGTTTTGGACATTGTAAGACAAATTCGTACACTGGTGTTCCCCTATGCAAACTTACGTCGAACACGTGACTGACGGTCGAAACCTCGCACAGCCGGAGGCTCGAGCCGCCTCGAGCGCAATCTTCCAGGATGCGACCGAAGCACAGATCGGTGCACTGCTCGCGGCACTGCGTTCGAAAGGCGAGACGGAAGCCGAAATCGCGGGCTTCGCTGAAGGGATGCGCGACGCCGCCCGAACGATCGATCCCGATCGCGAACCGCTGGTCGACACCTGCGGCACCGGCGGCGACGACTACGACACGATCAACGTCTCCACGACGAGCGCGATCGTCGCAGCGGGCGCCGGCGTTTCCGTCGCCAAACACGGCAACTACTCGGTGTCCTCCTCCTCCGGTAGCGCCGACGTCCTCGAGGAGGTGGGCGTCACCGTTGACGCCGAACCGCCCGCCGTCGAACGCGCCATCGAAACCGACGGCATCGGCTTCATGCTCGCCCCGGTGTTCCACCCCGCGATGAAAGCCGTCATCGGGCCGCGCCAGGAACTCGGGATGCGGACGATCTTCAACGTCCTCGGCCCACTCACGAACCCGGCCGGAGCCGACGCACAGGTCGTGGGCGTCTACGACCCCGAACTCGTTCCGGTACTCGCGCGTGCCCTCGCACGCATGAATGTCGAACGGGCGCTCGTCGTCCACGGTGCTGGTACCGACGAAATTGCGATCCACGGCGAGACGCGCGTCGCCGAGGTTGACGGGGAAACCGTCGAGGAGTACACCCTCGAGCCAGCCGACCTCGGACTTGAGACCCACGCTATCGACGCCGTCGCCGGTGGAACGCCCGAAGCGAACGCCGCCGACCTCCGCGGAATCGTCGACGGTCGCATCGACGGTGCGAAACGGGACGTCATCCTGGCGAACGCCGGCGCTGCTGTCTACATCTCCGGGGAAGTCGACACGCTCGAGGCGGGTGCCGATCGGGCCCTCGAAGCGATTCAATCGGGTGACGCCGCCGCGACGCTCGAGCGTCTGTGTGATTCTACGCGATCGGGCGCGAACGCAGAAACGGATTCGGAAAAGAACGCGGAAGTCGACTCGAAAACGGACACGAACACGGAAGCAGAGGCGGAGGCCCAATGACGCGCGTGAAGATTTGCGGGATCACCCAGAAGGACGATCTCGATGCCGCCGTCGAAGCCGGAGCAGATGCCGTCGGGATCGTCTGTGACGTTTCGATCGAAACACCACGGGAAGTGACCGCCGATCGCGCCACAGCGCTCGTCGACGCCGCCCCACCGTTCGTAACGACCGTTCTCGTGACGATGCCGACGGGGCCTGAGCGGGCAATCGAACTCGCCGAAGCCGTCGAACCCGACGTCATGCAGCTCCACGGCGGAATGCGACCGGGCGATCTGGCTTACCTGCGAGCCAAAATCGACGCCGCGGTCTTCCTCGCCATCGACGCCGAAGACGTGTCGGCGGCTGAAATGTACGACGACATCGCGGACGCGCTGGTCGTCGACTCCGTGGACGAACACGGTGCTGGCGGTACCGGTGAAACCCACGACTGGGAGCAAACCCGCGAGGCAGTTTCAGCCCTCGAGTCACCGGTCATTCTCGCTGGCGGGCTCACTCCGTCGAACGTCACCGAAGCGATCGAGACCGTATCGCCGTACGCCGTCGACGTCTCGAGCGGAATCGAAGCCACACCGGGAACGAAAGACCACGAGGCCGTTCGTGCGTTCGTCGACGCGGCCCGCCGTCCCGATGGGGTGGCGGTACGATCTCGAGAGCCGCCGACAGTCGAACGCTGATCGCCGATACCGATATCGACATTCACAATGACGAATCCACCATCGACATCGAACGCAGCACCCACCCCAACGCAGTCGTCGCTGACGCTCCAGACCGACGACGATAGATTCGTCGGCCTCGCCGAGCGAACCGACCGACGGGAGCGACCGGCCGTCGTCCGCCTCGAGGCCACGCTCGAGGTCGAAACGACGCCACTGAACGCGTATGCGGCCCTTACAGGACGTATCGAAACCGAGGGAACAGAAGCCGACCGCGAGCCGTCGCCCTACAGCTTCCTGCTCGAGAGCGCAGAGAAGACGCCCTCGAGCGATCCGGACGGTGCGTTCAGACCGAACGCCGCCAGCGCGGATCGACACGCCCGCTTTTCGTACGTCGGGTACGAACCAGAGGCGGTCATCACCGTCGATCCCGATGGGACGACCGTCGAACCCCTCACGGACACTGCGCCACTCGAGACCATCGGCCGCGACGACAGCGGAGACACCGTCGATTCGCTTCGGGCGGCTTTGCCCGACGTTCGACTGGAGAACGTCCCCGACCGCGACCGCCAGCACCTCGAGGGTGGGCTGGTTGGCTTTCTCGCGTACGACGCCGTCTACGACCTCTGGCTCGAGGAAGTGGGCTGTGAGCGACCCGACTCGCGATTTCCGGACGCCCAGTTCGTTCTGACGACGAAAACGCTCGTGTTCGACGAACACGATGGCACCGTCTCGCTGGTGTTCACGCCGGTGATTGGCCCCGCCGACGATCCGCGAGCAGTGTACGACGAGCTCCGATCAGAAGCCGAACGCGTCCAGACCGTCCTTTCGTCGGCAACGACCCTCGAAACCGGCGGATTTGTCAAACGATCGGAGACGGCAGGGTCGCGCCAGACGTACGAAGCGGCCGTCGATCGAGCGAAAGAACGCGTGCTCGACGGCGAGATCTACCAGGGCGTGATCTCCCGACGTCGCGAAATTCGTGGTGAGATCGATCCCCTGGGGTTCTACGAGTCGATGCGCGAGATCAACCCCTCGCCGTACATGTACTTGCTCGAGCACGACGATCTCACGGTCGTCGGTGCCAGCCCCGAGACGCTGATCTCCGTGCGCGGCGGCGAGATCATGTCGAATCCGATCGCCGGTACCTGTGAACGAGGCTCGAGCCCCGTCGAGGATCGACGCCTGGCCGGCGAGATGCTCGCCGACGCCAAAGAGCGCGCCGAACACACGATGCTGGTCGATCTGGCACGAAACGACGTTCGCCGGGTCGCCGAAGCAGGCTCCGTTCGCGTCGACGAGTTCATGAACGTCCTCAAGTACAGCCACGTCCAGCACATCGAGTCGACGGTCACCGGTCGGCTGGCCGCCGACGCCGACGCGTTCGACACGACCCGTGCTGCGTTCCCCGCAGGGACACTTTCTGGCGCACCGAAAGTGCGGGCAATGGAGATCATCGACGATCTCGAGGACGAGCCTCGCGGTCTGTACGGTGGTGGCGTCGGCTACTACTCCTGGACGGGGGATGCCGACTTCGCGATCGTCATCCGAACGGCGACGATCGAATCCGGTGGTGACGACCAGCGCATCACCGTGCAAGCGGGCGCGGGTCTCGTCGCCGACAGCGATCCGGCAGCCGAGTACGACGAGACGGAGAAAAAGATGGGCGGCGTGTTGGCGGCGCTCGAGCAGATCGAACGGGAGGAGTCGACCGATCCGACTGACCGTGACGTGGTCGTGGGGGCCGAGCAATGAGCACGACGCCTGGCGCTGGAGACGAGTATAGCGATGATTCCGCCAGCGGAGTCGACGTCACCGCCGACGAGGGGCGACCGCACGTTCTCGTCGTCGACAACTACGACTCCTTTACGTACAATCTGGTCGAGTACGTCAGCGAGCACGCCGAGACGACCGTGTTGAAAAACACCGCCACGCTCGAGGAGGTTCGCGCGGTCGACGCCGACGCGATCATCATCAGTCCTGGCCCCGGCCACCCGGAAAACGAACGCGACGTCGGCGTCTCGATGGACGTGATCCGCGAGGTGAGTCCGACGATCCCTACGTTGGGTGTCTGCCTTGGTCTCGAGGCCGCCGTCTACGCCCTAGGCGGGACGATCGACCGCGCACCGTCGCCGATCCACGGGAAAGCTTCTTCCGTGAATCACGACGGACGGGGCGTCTTCGCGGGGCTCGAGCAGGGCTTCCAGGCCGGTCGGTACCACTCGCTAGTCGCCGTCGAGGTGCCCGACTGTCTCGAGGTAACGGCGACGACCGACCACGATGGCACGTCACTCGTCATGGGCGTCCGTCACACGGACGAGGACGTGCCACTCGAGTGCGTACAGTTCCATCCGGAGAGCGTACTCACCGCCGTCGGTCACGAGATCATCGAGAACTTTCTTCGGGACGTGCGCGCTCAGAACGGGAGCACGCCGAGATAACCCATCGTATACAGTCCAGCGAGTACCACGGCAGCGACGAGTCCCACTCTGATAGCGATCTTGATCGCGAACCTGATCGCGGTTATCGCGACGGCGATGATCGCGAGAATTGCGAGCGCCATCAGGATCGGTGAACCGGTTATCGGATCGAGCATAGCTATCACCGCGCACTCAATCCACCTAATAGTTCCGGATGAGTTGAAACTCTCATTATCGAGACACATCAACCCTCGTGGAAACCGCTGATATGCCTCCAACGCGTTGTGAGTACCAGAGATGCACACATCGACGGTCGACACCGGCAATACTCGAGGGATCCGGAACCGGGTTTCACTTTCAGTGTCCTCTGAAAATGATTAAGACTGATGCGTTCATAGCGTATGACAGGGCCCGAGACGTCCGTCTCGGCGACCGGGAACGAACGACGACCACTGAGCGGTATCTTTGCAATTTGACTTTCACTATTGCAAGTCAGACAGATTTATAGGGGTGGGAGAATATCCATCCTTCGTCACTAACCATGCAAAGGGATACACTGTCAGACGGAAAATTCGCCAGCAGTGGGCGGTGTGCGGACGAGGTGTCGCACGCATGAGCGAATCCGAGCTCACCGCGGACGATCTCACGCTGCCGATCAAACGCACTGAGGGCGAGACCCTCGAGGAGCGCATGACGGCAAACGCCTATCACAACATCCTCCCAGCACGCTATCTTCGGAAGGATGCCGACGGCGAACTTACCGAGACCCAGGAGGAACTGTTCGAGCGCATCGGGAAGAACATCGCTCTCGCCGAGGCAGTGTACGAGGGCGACAACCAGGGGGTCGAGGTCACCGTCACGCCAGACCAGCTCAAGCCGGGCCATCCACGCCGGGACGAACTCGCCGCGGAGGTCTTCGGGGAGGGGACGACCGTCGACGACGACGTCGAGACGGTGCTCACCGAGGAGAACGTCAACAAATTTGCCTACGACACCGTCGTCCCCGGACTTCCCACTTCGGTTCGAGAACACGTCGAGGACGTCGCCGACACGTTCATCGAGGGTATGGAAACCCTCTCGTTCATGCCCAACTCGCCGACGCTGATGAACGCAGGTGACGAACTCCAGCAACTCTCGGCCTGTTTCGTCATGAGCCCCGACGACGACCTCGCGAACATCCACGAGACGGCCAAGAAGGCCGCCGAGGTTTTCCAGTCCGGTGGCGGCGTCGGCTACGGCTTCTGGCAACTGCGCCCGTTCGGGGACTCCGTCGGTTCCACCGGCGGCATCGCCTCCGGCCCGATCACCTTCATGCGCACGTACGATCAGCTGTGTGAGACCATCGCGCAAGGCGGTACCCGACGGGGGGCCCAGATGAGCATCATGCGCGTCTCACACCCGGACGTCATCGAATTCATCCACGCCAAAAACAAGGACGTCTCGCTGGCACACACGCTGCGGCTCAACGACCCCGACGACTACACGTACACGACGTTCGCCGAGGCGCTCGAGGAGGCCCGCGAACTGATCGACGACGACGGCAAGGTGCCGAAACACCTGCGCAACGCCGTCGAGGGCCACCTCTCGAATTTTAACATCTCGGTGGGCGTCACCGACGCCTTCATGGAGGCCGTCCAGAACGGCGAAGAGTACACGTTCACCAACCCACGGACGGAAGAGCCACACATCGCCACCGAGGAAACCAAGGAGATGTACGGCCGCTACGACCTCGGCGAGTACGTCGAGGTCGGCGAACCGCTCTCTATTCCCGCCGAACTCGTCTGGGAGCGCATCGTGGAGGGTGCCCACGAGAACGGCGAACCCGGCGTGATCTATCTCGAGCGCGTCAACAAGGAACACTCCTTCGACGTGGAGAAACACCCCGAACATACCATTTTGGCGACAAATCCATGTGGTGAGCAGCCGTTGGAAGAATTCGAGGCCTGTAATCTTGGACATATTAACCTGAGTACCCTCGCTGCCTTTGATTCCCCAGACTGGCGCGTCTGGTCGGCCGAACACGCCGACGAGTACGAGAGCCACGAGGAAGCCGTCGCAGCGTTCCTCGAGGCGGCCATCGACTGGGACGAGTTCGACGAGCGCATCGCCTACGGCACGCGCTTCCTCGAGAACGTCGTCACGATGTCCGACTTCCCGGTCGAAGAGATCGAAGAGACCGTTCGCCGGATGCGCAAGATCGGACTGGGCATCATGGGGCTGGCACAGCTCTACATCCAGCTCGGCATCAAGTACGGTAGCGACGAGGGTAACGAGGTCGCCCGCCAACTGATGACCCACATCAACCACGAGGCCAAGTGGACGAGTCACGAACTGGCCGAAGAGCGCGGCTCCTTCGCCGACTGGGACGAGTCGAAGTACGCGAACCCCACGGAGTACCGCGAGTGGTTCGAACACCAGACGGGTCTCAACGCGGATCGGTTCCCTGACGGGTTCCCCATCCGGAACCACAACGTCACGACGATCGCGCCGACCGGGACGACGAGCATGGTCGGCAACACCACCGGCGGCTGTGAGCCCATCTACAACGTCGCCTACTACAAGAACGTCACCGACGACGTCCAGGGCGACGAGATGCTGGTGGAGTTCGACGACTACTTCCTGCGCACGCTCGAGGCCAACGATATCGACGTCGAGGCCGCAAAGCGCGAGGCCCAGGAACAGATGGCTACCAACCAGTTCGACGGTGTCGACGGGCTCGAGACCGTCCCCGACGCGATCGGCGAACTGTTCGTCATCACCGCCGACCTCACCGCGAAAGATCACGCGGCCGTGCAGTGTGCCTGCCAGGAGGGCGTCGACTCCGCCATCTCGAAGACCGTCAACGCGCCCAACGACTCCACGCTCGAGGACGCCAAGGAGGTCTTCGAGTGGGTGTACGAACACGGCGGCAAGGGCGTCACCTACTACCGCGACGGCACCCGGACGAAGCAGGTGCTGACGACGCGCGCGGACAACACGGAGTTCGCCGACGAGACCGAAGCCGCCGAGGCGCTGGTCGAACAGATCGGCGAAATCTTCGGTGGCCTCGAGCAGTTCCTCGAGCACGAAGACGTCCGCCAAGTGCTTGGGGCCGACCTCGAGACCAACGGCGACCGACCGACCGTCGAGTTCGCCGAAAAACGCGAACGCCCCGACGCCTTGCAGGGCGTGAGCCAGCGCATCGACACCGGCTACGGCAAGGTGTATGTCACGATCAACGAGGATCCCGAAACCGGCCAGCCGTTCGAGTTGTTCGCCAACATCGGCCACTCCGGCGGCTTCACCAACTCCTTCACCGAAGCGCTGGCGAAGGTCATCTCGACCTCGCTGCGCTCCGGTGTCGATCCCGAGGAGGTCGTCGACGAACTCTGTGGAACCCGAAGTCCGAAGGTGGCCTGGGACAAGGGCGAACAGATTCAGTCGATCCCGGACGCGATTGGCACTGCGATGCGACGCTACCTCGACAACGAAATCGACAAACCGTACCCGAAACAGCAGACGCTCGAGGAGTCGGCGGACGCCGAGGAGGCTGCAGTCGACTACGAGGATCACGAGACCGACGGCGGGGCCGCAGCCGAAAAACAGGACGCCACCCAGGATCTGATCGACGCCGGCGAGTCGCCGGAGTGTCCCTCCTGTGGGTCGCTCTCGCTGTACTTCTCGGAAGGCTGCAAGACGTGTGAGTCCTGTGGCTGGAGCGAGTGCTGAACGGAGAGACACCAACATTTAATAACGCCATACACGATTTCTGTGTATGGATCGGGATACCGCGGAGCCGTCGGTTCGTACCGTCCCGGGCGAGGCGGCCCAGTCGTGGATCGAGTACCACCACCGGAGCGCCGCCCCAAGTGAATACTCCCACGAGTTCGTCTGGGATCGAACCGCACCGGCAGCGGGGCCGTTCTGTACCGATGTCGA
The DNA here is from genome assembly GCF_023973145.1 of Natronosalvus vescus. NCBI lineage: Archaea > Methanobacteriati > Methanobacteriota > Halobacteria > Halobacteriales > Natrialbaceae > Natronosalvus > Natronosalvus vescus. The sequence goes on along the minus strand of NZ_CP099546.1, from coordinate 2,959,642 downwards.
CGGAAACGTCCTCATGGACTTTACGTGCCACATCGGCGCTGCACCCCTCGGGTACGACAATCCCAAAATTCTCGAGCCGATGGCCGAGTTCGAACTCGGCGATCCGATGAAGATCGCCGGCCAGGACTTCTACGTCGGTGCCGGTACGTCGCCGACGGATCCGGCCCACCCCGGACCGAGCCAGCTCATGGATCGGCTGGTCGAGATCACCGCCCACTACGACATGGACACAGTGTTTCTCTGTAACAGCGGCGCCGAGGCGGTCGAAAACGCGATGAAGATCGCCAACGCGAACACCCAATCGCCGAAGTACGGCATCACGTTCGTCGGCGCGTTCCACGGCCGGACTGTTGGGACGCTCTCGATGACTCGAGCCAAGTCCGTCTACACCCGTTCGTATCCCGAAATCGCAGGAACGAGAACGGTACCGTTCTGTGAGGATCGAAACTGTAGCCAGGAGACGTGCTCCTGTGGCTTTTTCGCCGGCGGTGACTCACAGCTGGGACGGCTCCTCGAGCCCGAAGGGGGCTACATCGATCCGTCGGAGATTTCGTTCCTGATCCTCGAGCCGATCCAGGGCGTCGGCGGCTACAACTTCCCGAGTGAGGCGTTCATGGACGAGGTAGCGAGGGTCTGTGAGACCTACGACATTCACCTGATCGCCGACGAAATCCAGTCCGGACTTGGACGAACGGGAAAGCTGTGGGCCTCGGATCACTACGCGATCGAACCGGACGTCATCGCCGGCGGGAAGGCGCTTCGAACCGGCGCGACCATCTCGCGCTCGGAAGTCTTCCCCACCGAAAAGAACCGCATCGGATCGACGTGGGGTGGGGGCGACATCCTCTCGGCGTTACAGGGAGCATTGACGATCGACGCGATTCGAGAGTACGACCTGTGTGCGAACGCAGTCGTTCGCGGTGCCCACATGAAAGAACGGTTGCGCGACGCGGAGCCCGACGGTGTGATCGACGTGCGCGGACGCGGACTCATGCTCGCCGTGGAGTTCGACACCACCGAGCGTCGAACCGCCGTCGTCGAGGAGGCCGTCGCTCGAGGCCTGCTGACGCTCGGCTGTGGCGAGAAGGCGATCAGGCTGTTGCCGCCGCTCGACGTGACCGAACGCGAGATCGACCTCGGTGCCGACCTGTTACTCGAGTCGATCGACGCGACCGCCTAATCCGCTGGCCAAATATACACATTCCGTATACGGCGAACACGAAAAAGATTAAGCGAGAGCGCATCGTTCGTCGGATTGATTGAGAATGACAGCCACACCATTCGAGCGAGCGGAGTACGAACGGCGAGTCGACCGAACCAAAGAGCGAATGCGAGAAGCAGGTCTCGAGACGCTGTTCGTCACCGACCCGGCCAACATGAACTACCTCACCGGCTACGACGGCTGGTCGTTCTACGTCCACCAGGGCGTCGTCGTCTCACTCGATCACGACCAGCCGGTGTGGATCGGTCGCGAGATGGACGCCAACGGGGCGAAAGCGACGGTCTGGATCGACCACGAGCACATCAGATCCTACAGCGACGATCACGTCCAGTCGCCCGTCGGCAAACACCCGATGGACTACGTGGCGACCGTCCTCGAGGAGATGGAGCTCGATCGAACCGCCATCGGCGTCGAGATGGACGCCTACTACTACACCGCTCACTCCCACGAGCGACTGCAACAGAACCTCCCCGGGGCGTCGTTCGACGACGCGACGCTCCTGGTGAACGAGGTACGCATCGTGAAATCAGACCAAGAACTCGAGTACATCGAGCAGGCGGTCGAACTGTCTGACGCGGCGATGCAAGCGGGGCTGGACGCGCTCGAGGAAGGCGTCCCCGAGTCGACCGTCGCGGCCGAAATTTATCACACGCTGATCGACGGCGTGGACGGAATGGGTGGGGACTACCCCGCCATCGTTCCGTTGATGCCCTCCGGAGACCACACGGGGACGCCCCACCTGACGTGGTCGGACGATCCATTCCGGGCAGGCGATCCCGTCATCATCGAACTCTCAGGCTGTCGACACCGCTATCACTCGCCGTTGGCCCGGACGGCCGTCGTCGGCAACGTGCCCGACGAGATGCAGCGCGTGGCCGACGTCGTCGTCGAGGGTCTGAACGCCGCCCTCGATACCGCCAAACCGGGCGTCACCTGCGAGGCAGTCGAACGGGCCTGGCGGGAGACCATCGCCGAACACGGCATCGAGAAGGAATCGCGCATCGGCTACTCGATGGGGTGTGGCTACCCGCCGGACTGGGGCGAGCACACGGCCAGCCTCCGCCCCGGCGACGAGACGGTGCTCGAGGAGAACATGACCTTCCACATGATTCCCGGCATCTGGTTCGACGAGTTCGGCGTCGAGATCAGCGAGTCGTTCCGGGTGACGAGTACGGGTGCGGAGCGGTTCTCATCGTTCCCGCAGGAACTGTTCTCGGTCTGATCGCGGAACCTGGCGGCGGTGTGCAGCGTCACCTCGACATACCGTCTTCACGAAACCGCGTCACCCCGAAACCGACACCAGAATCGCCCCACCCACGACGACGAGCGCAGCGACCACCGTGAGTAGCGTGACCCGCTCGAGACGCTGCGGGAGAAACAGCGCGGAGAGGACGACGACGAGCAACGGCGTCGTTTGCAACAGGGGAACGACGATCACGACGGGGGCGACCTCGAGCGCCGCGAAGTACGTGACGAGACCGATCGCACTCGAGACGCCTGCGGCGACGTACCAAGCGGTCGAGGGGCTCCGCACCGATAGTTGAACGGGCTGTCGTCGCCACAGGAGGTAGCCAACGAACCCGATTCCACCGGCGGCAGTCATGGCCAGCACACCGGGGATGGCGGGCGTCCCCTCCTCGAGACCGATTGAGACGAAGATCGGTTCGATGCCGATCGCCGCAGCGGCCACCACGGGGAGCAACAGCGAGAGGCCGAGTTCCCGAAGGGACTGATCGGGTTCTGACGACGCGGTATCCCAGGAGATGACGGCGACCCCGCCGACGATGAGGACGATGCCGACGACGTGCACGAACGTGAGGGACTCCTCGAGGAAGACCACCGCGAGGACGGTCGCGAAGAAGACGTTCGCGGCGATCACGGGCGAGGTTCGACTCGCCCCGATCGTTTCGATGCTCTTGTACATGAGGAGTCGGGCGAGGAGCGTGCCGACGAGTCCCGCGGCGGTAAACGCGACGAGAGAGAGCGGGGTGAACAGTCCCGAGTACGGCCGCGGGTAGACGACGAGGACAGCCGGAGCGAGCAACGCGAGATTGACCGCGATGGTGACGATAACGGCCGAGAGAACGTCACCATCATCCGTTCCGACGCGAACGCACAGGTACTGGATCGCCCACATGATCGCCGCGAGGCTCGCGAGGAGGATCCCGAGGATCGGTTGTGGGAGTTCGGGAATCATGGGTCACTCGAGCGGTGTCGCTGCTTTCGCCTCTGCTCTCGGCCCAGGGTCGGCAGCAACGCCACCGACGAAATCGACCGGTTCAGGGCGCAAACACCACGTTCTCGAGATCGTTCGCGGATCCCGTCTCCTCGAGTACCTCGACGTTTCTCGCGACGATGTCGGCTAGTCGGTTCCAGTGTTTCGGGGTGTGACCACCGGTGTGTGGCGTGATGAGAACGTTCTCGAAGTCCCACAGCGGATGGTCGGGAGGAAGCGGTTCGGGATCGGTGACGTCGAGTGCCGCCCCGCGAATGCCGTTGGTCTGAATCGCCGACACCAGCGCGTCGGTGTCGACGATCGGGCCTCGAGCGGTGTTGACGAGGACAGCGTGTGGCGGGAGCGTCGCGAACGCCTCGGAGCCGATGAGGCCGCGGGTCGTCTCCGTAAGCGGGCAGGCGATCACGAGGTAGTCGGTTCGAGCGAGCGCGTCGTGGATGGCATCGTCGTCGAAGCCGATGACCTCGTCCGTCGGCCCACCCTTCTCCGGACTGTACCTGACGCCGATCGTCTCGACGGAAAACCCCTCGAGTCGGGTCACCAGTTCGGTGCCGATCGAGCCGAGGCCGACGACCGTGACCGTCGACCCCGTCAGCTCGAACGACTGGAAGTGACGCCACTCGCGGTTTCGCTTCCGCCGCCACCCCTCGTGGAGCCGTCGGGCGAACACCAGCATGTTCCCGAGCGCCTGTTCGGCGATGCCGGGCGCGTGGATGCCCCCGGCATTGGTCACAATCACGCCGCGATCCTCGAGCGCGTCCATCGGAAGGTGTTCCGTACCGGCGAACGCACAGGCGAAGAGCTCGAGTTCCGCGGCGCGCTCGAGGAGCGCCTCGTCGATGCGGACGCCCGTGACGATCGGTGCCCGTTCGACGAGCGTGCGTTCGGCTTGCGGCGTCGGCGCGTGTCTGACGTCGTAGCTCGGGAGTCGGTCGCGCAGGAGATCGGCGTACGGTTCCGTCGCGAGCCCCTCGGTTCCTTCGCGGAGGACGACGACGTCCTGACGAGCATCGGTCATAGGTGCCGTCACGCGGGTACGAAAAATAAAATGTGTGTATCCGCCTTCAACGAAATCTGTGTACCATTAAGTGCGAGCACGGGGTAGGTATCGATCGAGATGACCCGAACGGTTCGCGACAGATTGGGCGACGTCAGGCGAACGTTCCACCGGTACCCCGAACCGGGCTGGCGGGAGTTCTACACCACCAGCCTGCTCGTCGACGAACTCGAGGCGATAGACGCCCGCAGCGAGGAGGCCGGGACGGGCGGGATCGACGAGATTGTCGTCGGACCGGAGGCGATGGATCCAGACGAACGGATGGCGGTTCCGAACGACGACGATCTCGAGACGTGGTTCGATCGCGCTCGCGAACGCGGGGCGCGTCAGGACGTGCTCGAGGCGACGGAGGGCGGTTACACCGGCGTCGTCGCCAGGGTGCGTCGGGGCGACGGGCCGTCGATCGGGCTCCGGGTCGACATCGACGGCCTGTTCGTCGAGGAGGCGAGCGACGACGACCACGAGCCCGCGGTTGAGGGATTCCGGTCGGAGCACGAGGGACTGATGCACGCGTGCGGACACGATGCTCACATGACGATCGGGCTGGCGACCCTCGAGGCGGTGCTCGAGAGCGATTTCGACGGCACGTTCACCGTCTTCTTCCAGCCGGCCGAGGAGGAAGCTGGCGGCGGGAAGCCAATGGCCGACGGCCCCTACGCTGAGGGACTCGAGTACCTCCTCGCCGTCCACGTCGGCCTCGACCATCCGACGGGGAAGGTCGTCGCGGGCATCGTCAAACCGCTGGCGATGAGCCACATCGACGCGACTATCCGCGGACGATCCGCCCACGCCGGAAAAGCGCCGAACGAGGGGCACAATGCGATCCAGGCGATGGCCACGGCGGTACAGAACGCCTACGGCATCCCGCGACACAGCGGCGGCATGACGCGGGTAAATGTGGGTCGCGTCGAGGCGGGAACCGCGAGCAACATCATCGCCGAACGAGCTGACGTCGTGGCCGAGGTTCGTGGCGAGACCACCGCCCTGATGGAGTACGTGAAAGGCGAACTCCGTCGCACGTTCGAGTCCGCCGCCGCCATGCACGGCTGTGACCTCGAGTTCGACGTCGTCAGCGAGTCGCCGCGGGCCGACAGCGACGACGAACTGGTCGACCTGGTGTACGACGTGGCCGGCGAAACGGACGGCGTTGACGACACGGTACGAACCGCGGATTTCGGGGCGAGCGAGGACGCGACGTTCCTCATGCGGCGCGTCCAGGATGAGGGCGGACTCGCGTCCTATCTAATCGTCGGCACCGATCACCCGGACAGCCACCACACACCTCATTTCGACGTCGACGAGCGCAGCCTCGAGATCGCTGTCGACGTACTCGTCGAGTCGGTTCGTCGACTCGAGGTCGAACGACCGTAACCGGTCGGTGCGTCCGACATTTTACCCCCCGATTCGGCACCGATTACGACGGGATCCGTCGCTCGATTCTCGCGTCGAGCCGCTCGAAAATCGTTGACTCTCCTCAGTATTCGTCGACTCTGTCAGTATTCGTTGACTGTGCTCAACATTCGTCGACATTGCTCGAGAGTCAGTCGGCTCCCGTTGACTCCACCGCTCAATCGATGAGATCCTCGATGCGCTGTTCGCGCTGGAGGGCTGCCTGGGTGGCCCGCTCGGCGAACTCGTCCATCTGGTCTTTGATCTCCTCGCGCATCGGATCGGGCGAGAACTCCGACGATTCCGCGAGCAATCGCACGAACGCCCGCAACTCCTCGTCGGTGAGCTCGTTGAAGCGACCACGCTCGAGTTTGTCGATGACCTCATCGACGTCGATCTGACCGACGGGATCGACGTTGAAGTAGACGTTCACCATGCGGTAGTCGGAGCCGGCGAGTTCCTGTTCGGCCTTGTAGACCCCCTGTGAGAGCATGTCCTTGAACGGCGTCGAGTAGCCCATCGTACCGAGGTGGAGGAGTGCGAGCATGTCGACGATGCCCTGCGTGTAGGCGTCTCGCTCCTCGTCTTCGGGGTCGAACACCGTTTCACGGTCGCGGTCGTCGAGGTGGTCGAAGATGATGGAGAAATCGAGGATGGCGTTCCGTATTCGTCGGCGAATCCGGTTGCGTTTCTGTTTCTTCGAGTGATCGGTGTAGTCCGTTTTACGGCCGAGCAGGAACTCCCGATCGCTGGGCGTGAGGATCCCTCGCTCTCGGTCTGGGTCGTACGCGAGGCCCTTCAACTCGTCCATTTCGTCGTCCGTAGTCATACACAAAAACTGTATACGGCGATCAATAACGGTTGCGAAACCCCGTAAGCGAGGGGAGTGGGTCGGAGGGATCGTTGTAATCACGTACCACCGTTTTCCCACTCGATAGCGGCAAACGGCGGTATGGTGGTACGACGTTCCCTCTCAGTCGTCGTCTCCTGCCTGTGCCGCACCGCCGACAGCCGGTTTGTCCTCGGAGGAGCCGATCAACACGGTGTCCTCCTGAAGCAGGACGCGGCCGTACTTCGTGCTGAAGTGTTTGATCAGCCCGAGCATGGCGAGGAAGCAGACGAACGCGAACGGCCCGCCGGTGACGATTGCGGCGGACTGGAGCGCGTCGACACCACCCTGAATCATGAGGATCGCTGCGGTCATCCCGAGGACGACTCCCCAGAAGATTCGGTTGATGTTCGACGGTCTCGCCTTCCCACCGGTCGTCATCATCGACACCGCGAGCGTCGAGGAGTCCGCGGACGTGATGAAGAACGTCGTCACGAGTAACATGAACGCGATCATGAACACCGTCCCGAGTGGGAACGCATCGAACAGGATGAAGCCAGTGACCTCGGCGCCCTGCTCGAACGCCATGACGCCGCTGAAGTCGGCGATCTCGTTGTGTTGTGCATACAGCGCGGTACCGCCCAGTGAAATGAACCACGGAATCGTCGCCGCCGAGGTCGCGACGATGCCCGTGAACGCGACCTCCCGTACCGTTCGACCCCGGGAGATGCGCGCGATGAACAGCCCCGCGAACGGCGACCACGAGAGGGCCCACGCCCAGTAGAAGACGGTCCAGTCGTTCACCCACTGGGTTCCGCCCTCCGCCCCCGCACCGGTGTAGAGGCTCATAGAGACGAAATTCGTGACCATTCCGCTGAGGGCCTGCGTACCGACCAGGACGAGGAAGATCGTCGGCCCCACGATGAAGGTCGCCAGGAGGAGGATCACGAACAACACCATATTGAAGTTCGAGAGTCGCCTGATCCCGCGGTTGACCCCCAGAACCATCGAAATCGTAAACAGGAGCGTCATCGCCGTGACTACGAGGAGGATGCCTGTGTCTCCCAGGTCTATACCCCACTGGTAGTCGAGTCCGGTGACGAACTGGCTGCCGATGAAGCCGAGCGAGGTCGCCACGCCGCCGATGGTCGCGAAGACCGCGAGGATGTCGATGGCCTTCGCAGCCGGGCCGTCGAGGTTGTCGCGCCCGAGAATCGGCGTGAGCGCCGACGACACACGAAGTGGCACGTTCTCGTAGTTGTACGCGAAGTAGCCGATCGCGATCCCCATGATCGTGAAGACGGCTAGCTGGGGCAACGCCCAGTGGAAGAGCGTCTGTTGTATGGCGATCGGCATCGCCTCACCCGATTGACTCGACACGTCGAACAGTGGCGACGGATTGTCGTAGTAAAACAGCGCTTCCGTCGGGCCCCAGAACACGACGCCCGCGGCGAAGCCAGCGGAGTACAACATCGCGAAAAACGACAGGAAGCTGTACTCCGGCGGATCGTCCCCGAATTTGAGCTTCCCCCACGGCCCTAGTATCAGGAACAGGAGGAAGACGACGACCAGGAACACGATCACCAGCAGCGCCCAGTTGAGGTACTCGAGGAAGAACGTGTTAAGAACCCCCTCTTGGGCGGTCTCGGGATCGCCGATAGCCCAGGCCAGGGTGCTCCGGCTGAAGAAGAACATCGCGATGACACCGACCGTCAGGAGCGTACCGAAGATGAACACGATCGGATCGATTTCCTCGCGGAACCGCCCGACAGCGCCGAGGTCGCCGCCGTCAGCCATGATCCTCACCTCTCAGTACCGAAACCAGTGGATCGAAAAACGTCCACTTCTGGTGGCGATCACCCGACGCACTGCAGCCCCACCACTGGCTTTTCTTTCGATCTATCCCCCCGCAACCGTCTCGAATCGATGTATCAAATACCATGGTGTGTGGTACCACCAAACACCACATCCACGGATTGGTTATTAAGACTTTCTGTAATCGTTGTCGTGATATACAGAATTTGTATACAATTACTGTGAGAACGAATCGATATCCACGTCGTCACAAGCAGAATCGGATGACGGCTACCAGATGCCGCGCTCGAGAGACGCACGCGACACGACGAGTAGAGCCAATAGCCGCGGTTTACTGATTCACGAAGTCACCGCCCGCCATCGGTTCACCGTATCCTAATACGAACGTACGGACTCCGTACAACGAAAAACGCTCATCAATTATTGTATATGCTGGTTACGAAAGTCAAATATGACAGAATCTCGCTCGAGGGCGCATTCAGCGAACTGACCGACGGTTACCGCCCTCGTATCCGCCACCTCGAGAGGAGCCGATCCCATCTCGAGAGCGGCCAACACCGTTAGCGTGATGGCGACGCTTCGGCGGCTGCGTGCTCGATGCCGTCGGCGATCACCTCGAGGGCAACGTCGGCCAGCTCGCGCGTTAGTACGAGTGGTGGCAGAAGTCGGAGGACGCTCCCGTACCGGCCGGCCGTCCACACCAGCACGCCGTGTTCGTAACAGTACTGCTGGATCGAACCCACGACGTTGTCGGCGGGACTCCCATCTTCGTGGACGAATTCGGCCCCGATGAACAGCCCCTTGCCGCGTACCTCGCCAAGCACGGGGGTCGTCTCGGCGACTTCCTCCAACCGGGCGCGAATGTGCGCACCGAGGTCGCGGGCGTGGGCGAGCAGATCGTGGGCCTGGATGTACTCGATCGCACGAGTGCCGCCGACCATCGCCGTGACGTGTCCGCGGTAGGTGCCTGCGTGATCGCCCGGTCCCCAGGTGTCGAGTTCCTCGCGGTACATCGTCGCCGAGAGCGGGAGACCGTTCCCGCCGAGGGCTTTCGCCATCGTCATCGCGTCGGGCGTCACGTCGAAGTGATCCGCGGCGAACCACTCGCCCGTGCGTCCAATCCCGCTCTGGATCTCGTCGAAGATCAGCGGCAGTGAGTTGTCGTCGGCGATCTCCCTGAGGCCCTCGAGGAACCCTGCCGGCGGGACGACGACGCCGCCTTCGCCCTGAATCGGCTCGACGAAGATCCCGGCCGGATTCGCGAGGCCGCTGTAGGGGTCTTCGACGATGGCTCGAACCTCCTCGAGGGCGTCCTTCGTGGCATCGTCCGGGCTCTTTCCCTGGGCGAACGGGTAGGGGTACGGCGCGTGAACGACGTCCGGAAGCAACGGCGTGTAGTGGCCCTTGAATTTCGTGTTCGAGGTGAGGCTCATCGCCCCGCTCGTTGGGCCGTGGTAGCCCCCGCGGAAGGCGATCAGCCCGTCGCCGTCGGTGTTGAACTTCGCGAGTTTGATCGACGCCTCGATGGCGTCGCTCCCCGTGGGGCCGCCGAAGACGACGCGATTGTTCCCGGCGAGCGAGCCCGGAGCGATTTCGTCGAGTTTCTCGATGAGGTCGAGGCGCGCCTCGGTCGGGAAGTCGACCGTGTGGACGAGTTTGTCCATCTGGTCGTGGATCGCGTCGACGACGTACGGGTTCGCGTGTCCGACGTTGAGGACGCCGATCCCTGCGAACATATCGATGTAGGTGTTTCCGTCGACGTCCCTGATCGTCGCCCCCTTCCCCGCCTCGAACGCCAGCGGGATGTCGTTCGGATACGCGACGGCGCTACTGTCGATCTCGCGTTGTTTCTCGAGCAGTGTGCGCGACTTCGGCCCAGGAACCGCGTCGACTGACGGTGCATCTGCGAAATGGAGTTCCTCGATCGGTGGTTCGGCGCCCATGTGCAACACGATGTGAACCAGTCACAAATAATTTGTCAACAGTATTCGTATCTTCAAAAACGATTTCTGTATACTGGTTGAGACGGTGTAAGACCGTGATCTCGCTTCAGCCGTCACGCTCTTGACGGTCGGGAACCGATATCGGCGTGACCTGTCGATCCAGGATCGCCGTCTTCAGTAGAGCACGCGTCCGGGATCGACGAGAGGCCGCGTTCGATGCACCCACCAGACGACACCAACGGCCCACCCTGTCCGCGCTGTGAGGCATCCCTCTACAAACGCCACTGTAAGTACGTCTGCCCACAGCACGGGGTCATCTACGATTGTTCAGATCCGTTCCGCTGACTGTGGCGATGCAGTAGAGGAAAATTTGCTTGTCAACCAGATGGATGATCGGCTGTCGGGCGTCGGTGTCACCTGTCATCCGACGACACCGTAGACCGGACTTCACGAACGTACATTCCCAAACCTACCTCCCCGAACGTACCCCACGACCAATCCCCACGGACGTACGCACCAACTCGAGGTCGCATATCCACGGTCGACCCACACGCTGAGTTGACCGAAACGACCCCTTCTCAGAGACAAGGCTGTCCATGTCTACTCAACCGACGATCCTCGTCGTCGACGACGAGACCGAACTCACGGATCTGTATGCGACCTGGGTTGGGGATAGCTACGACGTTCTCACCGCCTACGACGGTCGATCTGCTCTCGAGCAACTGACCGACGAGGTCGACATCGTCCTTCTGGATCGCCACATGCCGGATCTCACCGGCGACGAAGTGCTCGAAGAGATACGTCGCCGTGGCCACGATTGCTGGGTCATCATGGTGACCGCAGTCGACCCGGGTCTCGACATCGTTGCACTCGATATCGACGACTACGTCACGAAACCCGTCACGCGAAGTCAGCTCACCCGCATCATCGATACGCTCCGGGTTCAGTCGCGATACTTACAGGACGGACGTCGCGAACTCCAGGCGCTCTCGAACAAGAAAGACACCCTCGAGGACGAACTCACGATGGAGGAACTCGAGGGTACGGAGACCTACCAGCAACTCGAGGACGAGTTGGGCAAGTTAGGTGAGTCGCTGGGTGATGGTTTCGAGGAGGCATAACTGCGGGTTCATTTTCAGGCGGTCGGCGCCCCATCCTGCGTCCGAAGGAGGTGATACACCGCCGGGGCGACGAGCACCACCGCTGCAGCCGTGCAGATTACTGCGAGCGCCATCCCGTACTCGCCCAGTCCACCGGTGTCACGGACGCTGGCTGCGAGCGTCGCCGTCGACGCGCCGAGGACGACGGCTGCGATCGTCCACGGTACCTCTCCGACGACGGTACCGGCGACGAGGTGGCGAAGCCGAACGCCGCTCACCGCGGCCGCCCCCGTCGCGACGTCCGATGGAATTGGGGCCAACCGTGAGGCGACGACACCGCGGAAGGGGCCCGCGGTTTCGTAGTATTGGGTGACCACGCGGTGGCTCCTCTCGAGGGTGGTTCCAAACGGGAGCGTTGCACACACCCGTGCTCGGTCGGCCGACGACTCGGTGAGCCAGCGAACGACCAGGTACACCGGAATCACCGTCAGGGCGACGCCAAGGAGGGCGATTGGAACGCCCAGCGTGATTCCGAACCCGTAGCCGACCACGACGGCAAGTGGTGTCGTCGGCCAGGCGAAGATGGGGCGAATCGCGTACAGGGCGGCGACGACGAGGCCAAACCGGTAGGGATTGCCGGCGACCGACTCGAGGAGGCCGAGACTCGCCGATGGGGACACCACCACGCTCCCAACGAGGACGACGCCGAGGAGCACGGTTCCGAGGAGGGCTCGAGCGGCGAGCGGTAACGACATCGAACTAGCACCGGGTTCGAACCCAGGGGTTGAAACTTTTGTGTCTGGCTCACCGCCCCGACAGCACGTGTCTCCGGCTCACCTTCCTCGTCAGAACGTTTATCACGATTCACCGGACACCTCACATCGATGGACGAGCGCGTCGAACTCGGGCTCGCGCTGCTCGAGCGACTCGAACACGACTCACTCCCCCTCCCGGATCTCCTCGATCGGATCGAGACGATCACGACCAATCCGACGCTGACCCGGACGATCCTCGACGAGGCCGAACTTCGGGGAATCATCGAGCGTGAGGACGGCATTGTCCGCGTGAAGAGCCGACAGTACGTCCGTTTTCAGGAACAGGTCGTGACGAAAGAGGGTGACTTTCACTGCCAGCGGTGTGGCTCCAGCCTGTCGACTGGTCACTTCATCAAACTCGAGGCCGGCGAAATCGGCCCCTTCGGCTCGTCGTGTATCCGCAAAGTCACAGGTCGGGAGTGAGTTACCGTCTTCGGGTTCGGTGTGTTCGTGCAACCCGATAGCCGCATTCTCGCAGCCGGCTCACAGACGGTACTCGATTGACGGCGGCTACCCAACCGGACTGATCTACTCCAAGAGCCGGAACCAACGCTCTCGCCCTGCTCGAGTGCCTGAAAATACTATCTGCTCGTACGAATGAACGAATCGTTACCGACCCTGCTTGAGCTCCTGAATCAACTGTTCGATCGTTCGCTGCTGGGACTCGAGTAACTCCGTCTGGGCGTCGACGGCCGCCTCGAGCGATTCGATTCGGTCGACTAATTCCGGATCGCTGCTGTGCGTAGCGCCACGCGCCGCGCCCGCCGCTGTCTGTGTCGCCCCCGTCGATTGGCCACTACCTGCGCCTGGGTCTGCAGCCGACTCGTCGTACTCCGCCGTGGTCGTTTCACCGTCGGATCCGCTCCCTGTCCCGAGCCGATCGTTCTCAGCCACCGAATCAGCCGACCTCGCCGCTGGCTCGTCTTCCTCCGGTTCGGGCGGGTTGGCATCGAGTGGATCGACTCCCGCTCCGAAGTCGATGCCCGAGGTCGATCGAGCCGCCGAGTCGTCGTCCTCGGGGGCGATAGCTGCGTTGAGTTCCTCGAGCGTGCTCACGTCGTAGTATGCAAAGAGCGCCCGTTTGAGGCGTTCACAGACTTCGTCAGCCCGGTCGTTCGGTGCTTTGACCCGCTGTTGGCGGCCGTCGGTCTCGAGGACGATCTGGGTGGCGACGCTCCCGTCCTCGAACGAGAGATTCGTCACGTCGTCGTAGTGATACCCTTCGTAGTCGCTGTCCCAGACGGCCTCGCCGATGTGTTTGACGACGCGGTCGCTGGTGATGATGAGTGTCAGTTCGCTAAAGCGGAACGTCCGGTGGACGGTCTCGCCGGGGTCGGTGATCTCGTTGCCGGTTAGGACGCCGGCGAGTACCGGATGGAGAACATCGTCGGTTCGACTGGCTGGGATCGAAAACGATCGCTCGCCATCGATGGAGTACTCGAGGGTGAACGTGGTCTTTCGACGGCCTTCCGAGAGCGTGAGTCGATCGGCGCTGTGGTCGAACTCATCGACAGATTCGTCGCTCAATAGACCTTCAGCGCGGTAGATGATGGTTCTCGAGGGCGTAATAAACAGTTCGTCGTCGCCACCGAGTGACACCCGAGTGGCGATCTCCTCGCCCTCGAGCGTCGACTGGACGATTCCGGGAACAGTCATAGCCCGAATTTCGCAAGGGCTGATCATAAATCCGTGGGTACGGATTGCACGCCGCCGGTGAATGGGAAGGTTAAAGAAAGCCAGCGCCAAAGCCGAGAGTGCACGCAAGCCCGGGTGGCTTAGCTGGACATAGCGCCGCACTCATAGGGTTCAGAGATTCGGTGCGGTTTCGCCTTGGAAGCCTCCGTGTCCCTCGAGGATGCTGCCGAGCCTCGAACCTGGGACATGCGGAGATCGAGGGTTCGGAGCCCTCCCCGGGCACTTATCGATTTCTTCGGTGCCCACCAACGATACCTCGAGCGTCGAGAACGAATTCCTCACGGCACCGTCTGGAGGGTCGGACGTTTCGACGAACTCGAGCAGTGGCTCTTGAGACCCGAGTAGTTGTGAGAACGGTCGCTGGTCGGTTGCCAGTGGAAGGGTGAAAAGCGGGGGAGTTTGAAAAACGCCCGGGAACGACTACGGGCGGTTTGGGAGGCACACGCCGTAGTGGATTCCTGTGTGGTGATGCGGGGTGGTGTTGGTGATGTGGGGTGGTTGGCTCGGTGGCAGGGCTGAACTCACACGGGGGGTATCGTGTGTTCCGTTGGGGTGCTCCCTGCAATAGGTGCTACGGGGTGATGACAAATACGTGTTAATCCAATATATTTTGGAATTGCGCGAGCGAGTCCCATTGTTACGGCTCGCTGAATCGCGACGACAACTGAAATTATTCGAACTCATCACAGCACAAGATATTAGTCAGGTCTGGTGAATGAAACTGGTATGTCTAAACGGACAGTCACGAACGAGGGTGCGTTCCGCCACCGGTCACTCGGAAAGCAGGTACTGTTCACGATCATAACGTTCGGATTCTACAGAAAAGACAGGCCGAGTGCCTCGGGGCTTGAACCCGAGGGTGAAGGCCGTAAACTCCACTAAACGTGTTCCGTTCGTTCAATATACTGTTCAATCGTCTCGCTCGACACTATGCCTGCCGTCCCGACATAGTATGACTGTTCCCAGAATCCACCACCCCACAAATACTGTTCCAGAAACGGTTCGTGTTGCTCCCACATCTCTCGCGCTGTGATGCTCTTAATTGTCCGTACAATCTCGCTCGGCGCGTGTTTCGGATGCGCGGACAGGAACACGTGTACGTGGTCAGGAGATATGTGCAACGATTGTAGGTCATAGCCGTACTCATCGCATACCTTCTGAAAACACTCATCCAACGAATCCTCGATTGGCTCCAGTATCGCGTGGCGGTACTTCGGACACCACACGAAGTGATAGTTGGCGTTGTACACCGTGTGATTTGACCGTTTCTCCTCCATAGTTGACACACCACACCGATACACTTAAGTATATACACTGGTATGGCGAATCGCTTTGAAATCGACGGCGAAGAAGTTCTCGACGGAGAGGTCAAACCGTTCGGGAACAGCGCCCACGTCACCGTCCCAAAACGCTGGCGTGGCGCGGACGTGAAAGTCGTTCGCACCTCAGAACCCACTGAACAAGACAAAGAATGACAACCGAAGAGCCGACTCTCGTGAAGACGCTGGACTTCCAACTCGACATCCAGAGTGACAACGAGAGTCTGCTCAAAGACGCCACCCTCGAAGCCCGCTGGGTGTACAACGAAACCATCCGCCTTGCCAAAAACGGCGTGGACTGGGACGACATTTCTCCTCGTCTCGAAGACGAGGCCGACCTCATCAAGAACACGACTCAACGCATCGTCGCCAAGGCCTTGGAAGCGATGGAGAATTACTACGACTACGACGACTACAACATTCCCAGCCACACCAAAGGTGGCGCGTACCCACTTCGAGCCAACTACGAAGAAGGCTACAACCTCTCGCTCACCGATGAGGACGAAGTGGCGTTTCGCATCAGTGCGAAACCCTACAACCACGTCAAAGGTATCCTCAAGGGTAGTGACTCCCACCTTGATTTGCTCAAGAACGCACTAACGAGCGATGAGTGGAAAGTCACGACCAGTGAAGCCCTGTGGCGCGAGGGAGAACCGGAACTCCACGTCAATATTCGCAACACCGAACGTACTGTGCGAGACAAGCAGGACTCTCGGACGGTTATCGGTGTCGATGTGAACGAGGACAACGTGGCTCTCACTGCACTCTCCGAGAATGGTGTCGAGGATACGTTGGTTATCGACTTCCCCGAAATCAAGTTCGAGCGCCACCGCTATTTCACGATGAGGAAGCGCGTCCAGAACGCGGGGAAGGACAGCATCCACGACACGCTGGAAGGGCGCGAGGAACGGTTCGTCCGTGACCGACTCCACAAGGTGAGCCGTCACATCGTGGAGTGGAGCCAGCGGTTCGAGAAGCCGTGCATCGTCTTTGAAGACCTCAAAGAGATGCGCGACAGTATCGACTACGGCACGCGGATGAACCGACGCTTGCACCACTTGCCGTTTCGCGCTCTCCAGTTCTATACGTCGTACAAGGCTGCGTTCGAGGGAATCCCCTCGGATTCGATTGACCCGTACAAGACGAGCCAGCGGTGCCCGTTGTGTGGGCACGCTGAACGGGCGAATCGGCGGAAGAAGCGATTCAAGTGCAAGTCTTGTAGTCATCAAGACCACAGTGACCGTGGTGCAAGCGTCAATATCGCCGTGAAAGGTATCGAGAAGTGTATGAGTTGGAATGTGCCTGCTCTCAACAGCCTTCCCCAAGTTCGGAAGGTGCGACGGCAGGCATCGGGGCTTGTGGACAGCCCGACCGTGACCCACCCGACCGTTCGAGGCTATCAGGCCGATGGTCGGGTGGGAGTATCTGATTAAACCACGCGAAGAAGCCTCGGGGCTTGACCCCGAGGCGGTTCACATCCCGTACTGGTATTACATCACGTTCGTCCAGCTCGAGGTCGGGACGGACGCGGAGTACAGTCCACTGCTGCGGTTTATCGGCCTGTTCATCCCGATCGTCAATCTCGTCATCCTCTGGTGGTTCGCCAAGGATTGTGAGGCCGTCGTCGACGAGAGCGGCTTGCTGTTGTTCCTCGCCGAACTCGTGTTTCCGCCGATCCTGTGGTATCTCGTCCAGACCGGGATCAACGACGTCGCCGCGAATCCCGTCTGAGAAACTGGAATCCGCTTCTGCTGTACCACCGTCGCTGTAAAGCCGTGAACCAGCGCGACAGTAGTGGACGGGTGGTACCGCGTTTTCACGAGAACGAACAGTCCGCTTCGAGGACGTCCACGACCAGTTCGACGGGTGGAACCACCCGGTAAGCGCTACGTGCAGTAATACCCGACGCCGTATAGCTCAGTGACCGATCCGGTACTTCTCCGAGCAAAGGCGAGTTAGGATGAGACGATCATCATTTATTTTGGTATTGTACAAACGTTCAAACACATATTGGGTGGCTACCAGGAATATTCGTTACTTCAACCGAGTTTATTACCCAATACGTCCAATACCCATCTGTCGACGGGAACACCCCGACGACGCGACGTATTGCCCGCACACCAACCCAGTGAGTGCACGTGGTCTGCGAACCGGTCGGTTTGCACGCCACATGATGCGTTCTTCATAAGCGCGTCATGGTGGATCACTCATGCTCAACACTCGTGCCACCCGCGGCTGTTCGTGGCTGGGTAGCCGCGACGGTGGCCCACTCCTATTCGAACGGACGTCGATATCAGGAATCGACGAGTCACGCGACCGAACAATTTCGAACTCGAGACCGTGCTATCGGAATCGATTGACGG
Organism: Natronosalvus vescus; assembly: GCF_023973145.1. Taxonomy (NCBI): domain Archaea; kingdom Methanobacteriati; phylum Methanobacteriota; class Halobacteria; order Halobacteriales; family Natrialbaceae; genus Natronosalvus; species Natronosalvus vescus. The sequence goes on along the minus strand of NZ_CP099546.1, from coordinate 2,941,859 downwards.
TTCGTCCACCCGATCCAACACGCGACCGTTCACCGTACCAGCACTCCGCCAGCGACAGGTCAACCGAACACAACGATTTTCATCGCCCACGGGAAAGAAGCGTCAATGTCTGGGCGGGATCCCGAGAACGAAGCGAAGGGCGACGCTAACGCCGAGATCGAGGGCGGTGTCGATGCAGACACCGACGGCAACGCCACGGCCGACGAGAACGACCTACAGCCACTCCTCGAGGGGGCGTCCGCCGGAACTGCTGCCTGGGCCGTCGGCTACGCCCTCACCTACCTCCTCGCTGGTTCGACGATTCGGAGCGACCTCCGGACGGAGATTCTCGAATCGGCTACTGGCGAGACCCTCACCGCCGAACTCGTCGCCTGGACGTACGTCAACGCACACGGCGTCCCGACTCTGATTCCACAGCAGGGATTGTACAGCCTCCTTCGGGCCGAGCAAAATGCCGTCACCCACGGTGGCGGGAACGAGTGGCTGCTCTTGATCCTCCCCCCGGTCGTCCTCGCACTAGCGGGCTCAGCCATCACCGCCCGTCGTGTCGAAACGCTCGAGACACACACCGACGCGTCGATCGTCGGCGCGATGATCGCCATCGGCTACCTGCTCGCGACGATCGTCGCCGTCCTTGTATCCACGGTGCCGGTCGAAGGCGGGGTCATCCGTCCCGCCCCGCTCGAGTCGATTCTCATCGTCGGGATCGTCTATCCGCTGACGTTCGGGGCCGTCGGTGGCGTACTCGTGCGAAAGTTTTCTCGTGGGTAGCGTCACGATCAGCCCGTCGATTGATACGGACTGGTGGAACGAGTTACCGCTGGGTACCCTTGCGACTCGGCAGTCACCAGGAAGCAACGCCAACAGATCAGACGATGCGTCGCGATCCCGACCTCGGCCTCGACGGGAAAGGACGCACCCGCCTCACTCGAGCGGCCGGGCGACCATCTCGCCCCAGTGGTCGAACCCGTGGCGGTCGTAAAACGCCTGTGCACGGTCGTTTTCGCGATCGACGTCGAGAACCAGTCGCTCGAGCGGGAGCGATTGTTCGCGAGCAGTTTCGATCGCCCGTTCCATGAGGCCGTCTGCGACGCCAGTACCGCGGAACGCGGGTCGAACGTAGAGTTCGTTGAGGACGGCGGCGTCCCAGATGTAGGCGTGATCCTGGGGCAGGACGAATACGTAGCCGACGAGCGATGGTGTGGGGTTCGATGCTCCTGCATTCGTGTTCGAGTCTGTGTCCACATTCGAGTCCATATTTGGATCCGAACGCACGGCCACAGTGACGGCATCCGGCTCCGACGCCTGACAGCGTTCGACCCACTCGAGATAGCCGTCGCGATACTCGTCGTCGAGTTTCGCCTCGTACTGCTGCGTTTTCTCGTCGTCGCCAGTCCCCTCACCGAGACCGAGTTCGAATCCACGCTTGAGTTCCCACAGCGCCTGGCGATCGGTTGTCGGATCGTACGCTCTGTCAGTCACCGATGGTTCCATGGGCTCCCATACAGTCGACGCCTACATAGGACTGTAGATCCTGGTCACTCGCTCCGTCGCCGCGATTCGTAGATTCGATAGCCGACAGTGAGATAGCCGATCACTGAAACGACGAACAGTTCACCGGAGCTCGCGATCGGAAAGATCCGTTCGACGTCTTCGGGCGGTTCCTCTCGCGTGGGGTCGAAGCCGGTCGAGTAGTGAGTGTCGGCAGTAGTGCCTCTCGCCGTCGATTCCGAGAGCGACGTACCCCCAGAACCCGACTCGAGTTCGACGAACGTCTGGACGAGACCCCGCTGATCGGTCACCATGAGCGCCCCCGAAAGGTCGAAGAATCGGTCGTACACCGGCCAGAACAGATTCACGCCGTTGTAAAACGCATCGAGCAGAATGTGGGCGAACAGGACGGCAACGAGCGTGACCCAGCCGGCACGGTAGCCGTAGTCACCCCATCTCGAGCGGACGAACGACCGGTCGCGAACGTTCGCGTCCCAGTAGAGGAGGACACCGGGAATCACGACGACCCAAATATTGTGCAGTGCAGCACGATGCGTACCCGGGAAATAAATTCCGATCAGTGTATCGAGATCGATGATGGCAGTGACGGCCATGACGAACAGGATTGCCCTGGTATCGAACCGATCGCCGAGGAGTGCAGCGCCGACCAGCCCGGCCAGTCCGACGTGGACGACAGTGGAAGGCATGAGCGACAGTCACGGACGCTGATCGCTTGAGTGTTTGCCGTGGACGAACTCGAGTGATGTGATCACATGGAATCCCGAGTGATGCAATACGCGCGAGATACCGAGCAGGCGAGAGACACATACCCTCGAGCGATGCCGGTAGCTACTTGCCACAGCCGTGTGACTCCCCGATTAGTATGGGCGGACGCGGGCCAAAACGGGAACTGGCGGAGAAGATCGCCGGCGAGATCACCTTGAGCGGCGACCCCGGCGCGACGTTGCGCAAGTGGCGAACGGATTTCGACGTCTCCCAGACGGATCTGGCGGGCGAACTCGAGGTTTCCTCGTCGGTCATCTCCGATTACGAGAGCGGTCGCCGCGAAAGTCCCGGCATCGGCGTCATCAAACGACTCGTCGACGGATTGCTCGCAATCGACGAACAGCGAGGCGGTGACCGCATTCGACAGTACGGCCGCGTCCTCTCGGCGGGATTCGAAAGCGACGTCGTCTACGACTTGCGCGAGTACGCGACCACATACCACCTCCCCGACGTGTACGAATCGATCGAGGCAACGGAAATTGCACCCGGAAGCACGGATCGAATCAGCGGTCACACCGTCATCAACAGCATCGAGGCGATCACACGCCTCTCGAGTGAGGAGTTCTTCCGGCTCTACGGCCAGAGTACGAACCGTTTGCTCGTCTTTACCGGCGTCACCCGCGGCGAATCGCCCCTCGTCGCGCTCCGAGTTGTCAACCCGACGCCGAACGCCGTCGTCCTCCACGGCCTCGAGGCGGACGACCTCTGGGAGCACGCCGCCGACCTGGCCCGAATCGACGGCTACTCCCTCGCTGTCTCGACGGTACCGCTCGAGGAGATGCTCGAGACGCTCGCGACGATCGAGTAGAGGCGAGCCATTCCTTGTTTTGGGATCCGAATCCCATACGACGTATTACCTCGTTCGCGGATCGAACATCTGCTGGAGCGCGTCACCGAGGAGATAACATCCCAGAACCGTGACCGTGAGTGCAATTCCCGGAATCGCCGGAATCCATGCCCGAAGGTGGATGTCCTCGAGTCCGCGACGAATGATATCACCCCAGGAGTAGACGTAGGCGTCTCCGAGACCGAGAAACGAGAGGGAGGCCTCCGCGACGATCAAGAACGGGATCTGAATCGTCATCGAGACGACGATGACCCCCGTTACGTTCGGAAACACGTGGTCGAGAATTCGGGCGCGCGTGCTGGCACCGGCCGCCTTCGCCGCAGAGACGTACGCCTCCTGGCGAACACGTAGCACCTCGAGGCGAACGGCGCGGGCGATACCACCCCAACTAAAGAGGCCGAAGACGGCGATGAGCATCGTGTGACTCGGCCCATAGGTGAAATAGAGCACGAAGTAGATGAAAAACGCGGGAACGACCATCTGCACGTCGACGTACCGCATCAACACTGAATCGATCCAGCCACCGCCGTAGGCAGCGGCGGTGCCGACGAGCGTCGCGATCGGAACGGCAATCATCGCCACAAGCACAATCATCTCGAGGGTCGTTCGGGTGCTGTAGACGACGTACGTGAGGACGTCCATCCCCCACCGGTCGGTTCCGAACGGGTGGTCCATGGTTCCATGACAGACACCGCCACGTTGCTCGCCCAGACAGGAGCTGACAAGGCTCTCGTCGACCGACAGTAACAGTGGTGGCTGGTTCAACCGGTCGAACGCTTCCGTCGGTTCGGGAACGAAGAACGGGCCGAGAAAACCCACGAGAAAGACGAGACCAACCACGACAAGCCCGAACACCGAAGGCAGATCCGTCGGGTAGCGTGAGAGGTGCCACCGCAACCGATCCCGGTTGCAAAGAACCGGCGCGCTCACGACCAACGCAACAGTGAGGGCGATCACCAGGAGCCAATCGAAGACGTCCATCGAGACCGGGAGCACGTTCCACTCATCAACGAGCACCGTGTCGGAGATTGCCGCGACTATCACTGCAGCCAGAATTCCCCACCGCAACACGTCGAACCAGTCCCAACCGATACTCCCCTGATTCCGTGCCCAGTCGGTTGACTCGAGCGGGTGGCCATCGACGCCGGAGGGCTCATCGGGAACGGGCATTCGTGTTGGTCAGCTGACCTTCTGGTTCCGGTTCGTCCACAATGAATGTGTTGGTAGCAGCAGAATCGGGTCGACCACATCGGAAGCTCCGTGACGATCCGTCGTCGCTGCACGCACCGAAACAATGAAGTTGGGTTGTTGACGTGTATTTGCTACACGACGTTATAATCCTCTACGCTACCGGACGCCATGAACACCGTCATCAGACTCGTCGGACACCGATTCCTGTTTGCCCTCGTCGTCATCTGGCTATTGCTTACCGCGATGTTCGCCTTTCTCAACTGGGCACCGGATCCAAACGAGACGTTGGCCGCCTGGGGAGCAGCCACCGGCGGCGGCGATCCCCAATCCGCCGTCGACACGTATCAGGCGAGTCGCGGCCTCGATGGGTCACTCCACGAGCGATATCTGGACTGGATGATCGGATACGCCACGTTCGACTGGGGGTGGTCACACACGTACGAGCGTCCGGTCGGCAGCGTCGTCCTCGATGCGACGCTCGTCTCTGCAGTGTACATCATTCCAGCGCTCGTCGTGTCGACGATCGCGAGTACGCTACTCGGATACTACTCCGCCACCGCGTCGACGAAGCGACTCGAATCCATCGTTCGCGTGGGTGCCTATGCGATCGCTGCGATCCCGGCGTTTTTCCTCGCCGGTGCCGCCTTCAGCTACGCCATCTACGAGTTCGGCCTCGGCAGCCTGGTGTACGATAGTGCTGCCTCGCCGCTCGCCCCGACGAACCTGAAAGCGTACGTCGTCCCAGCCGTCGTACTGTCGCTGACGCTCTTCGGCGCGCAGTCACGGTACGTCCGCGCACAAACGGCCGAGTACGCCGGTCAAGACTTCGTCAAACTGGCTCGATCGAAGGGGCTCAGCAAGTCGGCCGTCTCGAGACACATCCTGGCCAACGCCAAGTACCCTCTCCTCTCGCTCTCGTTCGCCGAGGTGCTCTCGATCTTCGTCCTGACGGTCTACGTCCTCGAGTACATCTTCACGATCAACGGTATCGGATACGTCGGGTACACGGCGATCGATACTCGCGACGGACAGTTGATCCTCGGGGCGATGCTGGTTCCTGTTGGTATCGGACTCCTCGGAAACCTCCTGATCGATCTCGCCAGTGAGTTGTATGATCCGCGTACAGACGATTCCTACGCCCATTGAAGCGATATTGACGCGGTCGCCCAATGACAACGGCTCCGACGACAGCCCAACCACCGGTCTCGAGTACGCGTCCGAACTCGAGATGTCGGCCGCCGACGGGCTGTGACTCCTGTGTATCCAGCGTTCGCACAAAAATGGGAGGCAGCACACAGCTACGAGCCGTACGCTACGGGTCGCGATCGGAGCGGTTGGATCAGGCGACCTGATCGCTGTACGCCTCGGCCGAGAGCAACGCCTCGAGTTCGCTCTCGTCGTCGGGATCGATCTCGAGCATCCACCCGTCGCCGAAGGGATCCTCGTTGACGAGTTCGGGGGCGTCGAACAGGTCTTCGTTGACGGCCGTCACCGTGCCGCTAATCGGTGCATAGAGGTCGGAGACCGCTTTGATCGACTCGATCACGCCGAAGGCCTCCTCCTGGGTCATCGAGTCGCCTTCGTCGGGAAGTTCGACGAAGACGACGTCGCCGAGTTCGTCCTGTGCGAAGTCGGAGATGCCGACTTTGACGCCGTCGTCCGTTTCGAGTGCCCACTCGTGCGATTCGAGGTACCGTCGATCGTCTGGTGTGTCGAAGCTCATTATACTGTGTCGATGAAGGGAGTCGTTTCAATCTTTGCCTTTTTGTTCCGTCCACGAACGTCGATGCGGACGACCGTTCCCTCGTCGGCGTACTCGACCGGGACGTATCCCATCCCGATTGCCGCCTCGAGCGTCGGACTCATCGTCCCGCTCGTCACCGTGCCGATCGGGTCGCCGTCACCGTTCAGGATGTCGTACCCGTGGCGAGCGATGCCGCGGTCGACGAGTCGGAAGCCGACGAGTTTCTCCTCGATGCCTTCCTCCTTTACCTGCTCGAGCGCATCCCGGCCGACGAACTCGGTGTCCAGTTTGACGGTAAACCCGATCCCGCACTCGTAGGGTGTCCGCGGGTTCGACTCGTGGTCGAAATCCTGTCCGGCCAGGACGAAGCCGGCCTCGAGGCGAAGGGTGTCCCTGGCTCCGAGCCCACAGGGCTGGCAGTCGAACGCCGCCCAGATGGGTTCGGCTTCGTCCCAGGGAGCGAGCACCTCGAGACCGTCCTCGCCCGTGTAGCCGGTTCGAGCGATCCAGCACTCGATACCGTCGATCGACGCGTCGGTCGCCTCGAACCGACCCAGGTCGCCGACCGCCTTCGGCTCGTCGACGACGTCGGCCGCGAGCGAACGGGCGTTCGGCCCCTGGATGGCGAACATCGCGTACTCCTGGGTCTGGTTATCGACGGTTGCCTCGAGCCCCAACTCGTCTCGGTGGGTGCGCCATCGCTCTGCCATCGCCTCGTCGTTGCCCGCGTTCGGGATGAACAGATAGCGACGGTGGCCGTCGGCGTCGGGCAGTCGGTAGAGCACGGTGTCGTCGATGATCACGCCGTCGGTGTCGGGGATGACCGCGTACTGGGAATCGCGGACGTCGAGAGCGGTGACGTCGTTCGAGGTGAGTCGCTGCATCAATTGCGTCGCGTCCGGGCCTGCCACCTCGATTTCACCCATGTGTGAGACGTCGAACTTGCCGACGTTCTCACGGACGGCCTGGTGTTCCTCGCGGATCGAGTCGAATTCGACCGGCATCTCCCAGCCGCCAAACTCGGTGACCTTCGCCCCGCGATCGTCGTGAACCCGACGCAGTGGCGGCATCTGAAGCGACATACTCGAGCCAACACGGCCGGGGTAGTAATAGGTTTTCGTCGACTTCGAACGAGCCGTCCACAAACGACGTCAAAAATGGGAATCGGTAGCGGATGTCTGATACGTTGCCTACCCGTTTCGAGTAGCGGTACTCGAGACAGGCGAACGGGGGTGGTGGACGAGTGGTTATTTGCCGAGTTCCTCGACGGTCAGGGTGTAACTTCCCTCGCCGTCGTAGCGGTCGACGAGGATGCCGAAGCTCTCGTCGCCGTCGAGGTCGACGCTGATCTCCTCGTCGGCACCCCAGTTGTACGACCGTTCGTCGTAGTCGGTCGTCGTCGGCGTTCGACCGTCCAGGGTGAGATACAGGTCGAACGTCGCGTTCGACGGCCCATCGAGGGTGATCGTCGCGTGGCACGGATCGTCCGTCTGGAGGTCGTAGGAGTAGGTGTCGCTCGGGTTCCCGTACCAGCCGCCGCTCAGGTGCCCCTCGGCGCTTGCGGTGTTGACCTCGTCACCACATTCGCCTGGGTCGTCGGGATCGTCGGGATCGTCCGGGTCGTCGCCGCCGTCGTCACCTGGATCAGTATTGACTGCGAGATTCGCATCTACGCGACCGTGTCCCTGTTCATCCGCGGGAAGGCCAATGTCGACGGCCGTGTTCTGAAGATGAGAACGAAGCTGGTCGTTCGAGAGGCCCGAATGGGCCGATTTCGCGAGCGCGGCCACCCCGGCAGCGACCGGGGATGCCATCGACGTGCCGGAGAGCTCGTCGTAGTCGTCCCAGTTGACCGTCGAGAGGACGTTGCTTCCCGGCGCAGCGAGTTCGATCTGGCTGCCCTTGTTCGAGTACGATGTGAGAGTTTCGTTTTCGTCCAATGCGGAGACGGCCATCACCGAATCGTACGCTGCGGGGTACGAGACGCTGCCACCGTAGTCGTTCCCGGCGGCGGCGATGAGGAGCGATCCCTGATTGTAGGCGTACTCACAGGCGTTGTTCATCGTATCGGAGAAGCCACCACCACCCAGAGACATGTTGATGACGTCCGCACCCTGGTCACCCGACCACTGGATCGCGTCGGCGATGTCCGTCAGCGACCCGCCGCCACCGTCGCCGAGGGCTCGAGCCGAGAGCATCGAACAGTTCGAGATGCCGGCGTGGCCCTCACCGTTGTCCGTGCCGCCGGCGGCGATCCCACCGACGTGCGTCCCGTGGTTCTCACCCTGCGAAACTGGGTACGGATCGTCGTTGTTGTCGACGAAGTCGTAGCCGTAGTTGGAGACGCTCCCGTCCATGTTCTCCGCGAGGTTCGGATGGTCGTACTGGATCCCCTGGTCGATGATCGAGATCGTGACACCAGGATCGCCGAGCGTCGTGTCCCACGCACCTTCACAATTGACCTGCTGTGGGGCGTACTGCTGGCCGTACATCGGGTCGTTCGGCGTGTAAAGCGCCTCGTAGGTGGCGTTGTCCTCGGCGTACTCCACACCCCGGACGGCCTCGACGCGGTTCTTGACGTTCTCTCTGGCCTGCGCCGACGCCTGCTCTGGAAGTTTGACGGCGACGTAGCCGAGTGTCTCGTTGCGGTGGACGATCTCGGCCTGTTCGGGAAGTTCCGAAGCGAGTGTCGCTTCGGCGTCGGAGACGTTCGCCCCCATCCCGACGACGATTTCGTCTTCTTTTGGCCCTGGCCTACGGCCAGGGGTTGCAACGGTGAGTCCACTGATACCGAAGAAGGCACCGAGTGCACCAGCGGATTTCAGTACGGTACGTCGATCAAAGCCTGGAATGTCATCCTCTGACATGACGTAGTCACGCATACTCACAACTATAATTAAATCCTTATGAAATACTATGGAATTTATTGTCAGAAGATCAATGATAACGATGAATGTCGGTAAGAACAGCCATAACCAGGGTGTAAATGCTAACTGGTGGACGGGTCGTTTACAGACCAGCGACGAACAATCACGTGTACGTTTTTTAATACTATCTGTGTCGTAGTTAACTGAACTCCCGATCCACTATCGTGATCGATTCCACAGAGGAAATTAGGTGCACTACATCATCACAACAACGGAAATCCTGAGATGACGCCACTCGAGCGGTCGGGGCGAGAAGGAATTCGACGACCTACACGAGAGGACGTACGTCCAACGTCCTCGAGTGGACGGGCGATTCAAGCGGCTGTTGTACGGAGTTATCGGTGATCGACAGTTCGACTCGGTAATCACCGAGAAGTGACGACAACGGCTCGAATCAGCGCTAAAGAAAATCGAACGTGAGCGGTTATTTGCCGAGTTCCTCGACGGTCAGGGTGTAGCTACCCTCACCGTCCCACCGATCGACGAGGATGCCGAAGCTCTCGTCGCCGTCGAGGTCGACGCTGATCTCCTCATCAGCACCCCAGTTGTACGACCGTTCGTCGTAGTCGGTCGTCGTCGGCGTCCGGCCGTCGAGGGTGAGATACAGGTCGAACGTGGCGTCCGATGGGCCGTCAAGCGTGACCGTCCCGTGACACGGATCGGACGTCTGGAGGGCGTACGAGTACGTATCGCTCGGGTTGCCATACCAGCCGCCGCTCAAGTAGCCCTCGGCGCTGGCGGTGTTGACCTCAGCACCACACTGGCCTCCGCCGTCGCCACCGAAGCTCACCGTCACCGAATCGGTATCGGTCTGTCCGTCCTCGTCGGTGATCGTCAGGGAAACCGTTACGTCGACTTCCTCGTCCCGCTGGAGCGTGACCGTCGACCCGGTCGCGGATCCGCCCGGTTCGGCGTTCCAGTAGTACTCGGTGATCGAACCGTTGGGCGAACTCGAGCCCGTGCCGTCGAGTTCGACGGCGTCGCCGACGTCCGGGTTCGTATCGCTGACGTCGATAACGGCTGTTGGGGACTCCGGTGGATCGCCGCCCCCATCGCTGACGGCGTTTGCCGCGTCGACGCGGCCGGCACCCTGATGGTCACCGGGGAGACCGATGTCGACCGCGGTCTCCTGGAGGTGTGACCGCAACTGGTCGTTGCTCATCGACGGGTGGGCCGATTTCGCGAGCGCGGCGACCCCCGCGGCGACCGGGGATGCCATCGACGTCCCCGACAGCGCCTGATAGTCGTCCCAGTTGACCGTCGAGAGGACGTCGACGCCGGGGGCGGCGAGCTCGATCTCGGGGCCGCGACTCGAGAAGTTCGCGAGGTTCTCGTTCTCGTCGATGGCGGAGACGGCCATCACCGAATCGTACGCCGCAGGGTAGTTGACGCTGCCGCTGTCGTTCCCGGCGGCCGCGATGAGGAGCGATCCCTGACTGTAGGCGTACTCACAGGCGTTGTTCATCGTATTGTTGAAGCCGCCGCCACCCAGGGACATGTTGATGATGTCCGCACCCTGGTCACCCGACCACTGGATCGCGTCGGCGATGTCCGTCAGCGACCCACCTCCCTGTGAGTTGAGTGCGCGTGCGGAGAGCATCGAACAGTTCGAGATGCCGGCGTGGCCCTCACCGTTGTTCGTGCCGGCGGCGGCGATCCCACCGACGTGCGTCCCGTGGTTTTCGCTCTGGGTGACGGGATAGGGGTCGCCGTTGTTGTCGACGAAGTCGTAGCCGTAGTTGGAGACGCTCCCGTCCATGTTCTCCGCGAGGTTCGGATGGTCGTACTGGATCCCCTGGTCGATGATCGAGATCGTGACACCAGGATCGCCGAGCGTCGTGTCCCAGGCCTCCTCACAGCCGACTTGCTGGGGAGCGTACTGCTGACCGTACATCGGGTCGTTGGGAACGAGCAGTGCCTCGTAAGTGGCGTTGTCCTCGGCGTACTCCACACCCTGGACGGCCTCGACGCGGTTCTTGACGTTCTCTCTAGCTTGCGCCGACGCCTGTTCTGGAAGTTTGACGGCGACGTAGCCGAGTGTCTCGTTGCGGTGGACGATCTCGGCTTGTTCCGGAAGTGCCGGTGTGAGCGTTGCCTCCGCATCGGCTACGCTGACGCCGAGACCAACGACGATTTCGTCCTCTTTTGGACCCGGATTCCGTCCGGGTGTGGCCGTCACAACGCCACCAAGTCCGAAAAATGCACCAAGTGCGCTTGCTCCTTTCAGCACCGATCGTCGATCGAACCCGTAGTTGTCATTGTCTGACATGGTTCGTGTAACTCATCCACAAACACATATTAAACCATTACTAAACTCTGCACAATTTATTAGTCGATAGACAACAAGATATGAAAGTGTACGTTGAATTATCATCATATCGTAATACTCCATCTCGAGCGAACCCGTGTTCAGTCAGTGGGAACCGAACCGTCGAGGCCGCTTTTTCGTCGATTCCGCGGTTCGGTACACCTATTGCAGCGGGCTAACTATCCACCCCTATGTTTGAATCCGTCCGAAATCGGCTGCGGGAAACGCCGTCGACGGACAGCATTGGCCTGTTCGTCGACGGGCCGAACGTCTTTCGCAACGAGTTCGACGTCGATCTCGACGACCTCCGGGAAGCGGTGCTCGAGCGCGGCCGGGTCGGCGTCATCCGGCTGTATCTGGACGAACACGCCACGCCAGGACTCATCCAGGCAGCCGAAGCCCGCGGGTTCGAAGTTGTGATCACGAGCGGGGACGTCGACGTCAAACTCGCCGTCGATGCCACCGCGTGTGTTGCCGACGGACGGATCGACGAACTCGTCATCGCCTCCCGGGACACCGATTTCAAGCCCGTTCTCGAGTACGCCGGTGTCGAAGGGATCCGGACGGTCGCCATCGCCCCCGGCGCGCACGGACGTTCCGACGCCCTCCAGAACGCCGCCGACATGGCGATCACGCTCGAGGGGGAGTCGACGTCTCGTGATACCGCCGAGGGGTAGGTCGCGGTTCACCGCATTGGACGCGATCACAAGTCGATGGCTTTTCCGACCTGGCTCCCAACCCTCCGACCATGATCGATGCTGAGACGCCAGTACTCGACAACCACCTCCACCTCGATCCGGATCATGGGCGAGGGCTCGAAGCCGTCGACGATTTCGCCCGGATGGGCGGAACGCACCTGATCGTGATCAACAAACCGTCGTGGCACCTGGGCGTCGAGGCCGACGCCGGCGAGGACTTTCGTTCAGTCTTCGAGCGAACCATCGAGATCGTTTCCGAGGCGAGCGACCGCCTCTATGGTCGCGCCTGGCCGGTACTCGGCGTCCACCCCGGAATGGTCTCGCGACTGGTCGACGAACGCGGCCTGTCGCCCCAGGAGGCTGCCGAGATTATGCAGAGTGGCCTCGAGGTCGCCGCCGAGTACGTCCGCGACGGCGAGGCGCTCGGCCTGAAATCCGGTCGGCCCCACTACGACGTCAGCGACGACGTCTGGGACGCCTCGAACGCCGTCATGCGACACGCGTTCGAACTGGGGGCCGACCTGGAGTGTGCCGTCCAGCTCCACGCCGAAGCCAGTTCGGACTTCACCGAGGTCGCCGAGTGGGCCGAAGACGCTGGGCTCCCCGCCCACAGGGTCGTCAAACACTACGCCGGTGGCCGTCTCGAGGGGATCACCCCGAGCGTCATGAGCGAGAAAGACCGCCTCGAGGTCGCCGCCGAGCGTGGCGAGCCGTTCTTGATGGAGACCGATTTCGTCGACGATCCCGACCGACCGGGTGCCGTCCTCGGCCCGAAAACCGTCCCGCGACGGGTCGCCTGGCTGCTCGAGCAGGGGTACGAGGGGGCCGTTCGAACGGCTCACGTCGAAACGCCCGAGGTGGTGTACGGGATCGACACGGAGGCGACGCTCGAGCGCGATGCGTGACCGTCCTGTTCCGTTTTTAGGGCCGAATATAGGGTGGCGACTTCACGGGCGAGGTGTAGAGAAAGGCATTTCAAGCGGCCGGTGTAGGTGAGAGTATGAGCAATCCCCCGGCAGAGTTCTATTCCGCAGAACGCTGGCAGAACTGGATCGACCGCCTGGACGACGAAGAGATCGATCCGGAGGACGAATCGTCCGCGCGCTTACTGTTGAACCTGCAGGACGATACCGCGATCGCCGTGGCCAAAATCGTCGCCGCCTACGAAGACGGCGAACTCGAGCAGGAACAGGCCCTCGAGGAGATCGCCGACGTGCGCGAGATCGTCCTCTCGGAGGTCGACATCGACGACGAGGAGACGCGCATGCTCGTCGACGGCGTCCAGACGAGTCTGGTCTGTGTGTTCATCGCCGCCGAGGAGTATGTCGCGAGCGGCCCGGCCGAGGAAGCGAGCGTTATGGATTACATCGGTGCCGCGGCCGACGCCGAGGCCGAGGAAGATCTGGACGCCGCGCTCGGCTATGCGGCCCAGGCGGGGACGCTGATTTTCGACGGCGAAACGCTGGATATGACGATCGCCGAGGAACTCGAGTACGGCCTCGTCACGGAGTGGATCAACGGCCTCGACAGCCTCCAGAGCGCGATGAGCGATCCGGAAGTCGTCGAGGAAGACGAGTAACCAGAGGAGGCTCTTTTGGACGGCTCGAGCGGGGCCTCGAGCCAATAAGCGTTTACGTTATCAGGACTATCACTCCGTATGATAGACCGGGGTGACGAGCGCGCTGTCTCCGCAGTAATCGGAGCCGTGCTCCTCCTCGGAATCGTCGTGACGGCGCTCGCGTTGTATCAGGTGAACGTCGTCCCCGACGAGAATCAGGCGGTTGAGTACGAGCACAACCAGCAGACCCAGAGTCAGCTTCAGGAGCTTCGAAATACGATCGTCTCCGTTCCCGGTGGTGGGAGTGGTGGAGCCGATTCGGTCAGCCTCGGCACGAACTATCCATCCCGAACGATGACGGTCAACCCCCCACCGTCATCGGGAACCCTGGCCTCTGAACCCCTCGGTGAAATCGTCATCGAGAACGCGACCTCGATTGATGGCGACGAGGTACCGATCGAGAACTGGGCGCGTGAAACCTACGGACTCACGTACACGCCAGGGTACAACGAGTATCGAAATGCTCCGACGACCGTTTTCGAGCACGGATTGCTGTACAACCACCATCCGAACAATGCGACCATCCCGATTGACAATCAGATCGTGATCGATGGCGACGAGATCACGATCGTGACGATGACGGGGAATCTGTCGACCTCGAGCAGCTCGACCGTTTCAGTGCAAACGCGGGCGTTCAGTACGTCATCGAATACGGTGAGCGTCGCTCAAGTCGAGGACGACAACCCAATTACGATGACGCTGCCGACGTCGAATTTCGAAGCCTGGAACGCTAGTCTTCGAGAGTCAGATGCGGTACTCGAGGATAGTATCGAGGAAGCCGGGACGTCCGAGCAGCCAGCAATCCGGTTTCAGTTGGTGAATCAATCGTATTCGCTCCGGATGGCCGAAGTCGGAATCGGTGATGCGACTCGAGCGGACGCCGTCGATCGCGTGTCCTACATGACCGTCGTCGACGAGTTCGCACCAACAACAATCGTCGAAGTCCGGGATACGTTCAACAACCCCGTTCGGAACGTCGAAATTACGAATGAAGGGGATGGCGACCTCAGATCGACGTCAACCGGGAGTAACGGACAGGTGCGTATCGGCGAACTCGAGACAGGCGATACCGTGGAATTATCGATCGATGGCTCGGATGTCGATATCGAATTCGAGGTGAGGGCTGGCAGTGGAAGTGGTGGAGAGGGCGACGGCGCGACGCCAGCGTATTGGGTCGATTGGCAGGATCCATCGGGTCAATCGGGTGTGGACGACGAGGAGTGTAGCGCAAACACCTGTGTCGTGACCGGAAACGAAATCGACCTGACGATGGAAACTGACGACGTTGCAGATGGTGCCAGGGTCGAGTTCTCCGTCAACGACACCAGCGTTGGAACCGTTTCCCCGAATACGGGATGGACTGATTCTGCCGGCACGAATACCACTACGTTTACCGTCGACGACGACGCGGAAGACGGTGATAGCGTCAAAGTGTACACCTCGAGCGGGAGCGATGGCGACACAATTGTGCTAACGATCAGCAGAGAGCCGGATGGCGCACTAACCTTCAACGACCAGACAATCCCGCCAGAGGGTGCTGTTGAGGTCGAAGACGTCTGGTTCTCCAATACTGAGAACGGTGATGCGACGATCGTAATCGAAAACTCGAGTGGATACGAAATCGGCTCGAAAACTGTCGAAGAAGACGGATTGTATACGGTTGACCTTGACCATGATGAGTTCAATTCTGGTGAAACGCTGACCGCGATTCTATATGAGGAAGGTCGATCAAACGCTTTAGATAGCGATGCAGCAACAGTGACAGTTACTGACGAACCGACAGCAACAGCGATCGAAAACGCCGGTGCTAGTGATGACCCGATATCCCCAGGCCAAACGACGACCATTACAGCAGAAATCGTCGATCAATTCGGAGATAACTACGAGGGTGAGACGGTGACGTTCACAACAAATGGTGACGGTACCTTGAGTTCTGAAACGGATACGAGTAGTGAGAACGGGATAGTGCAAACCGTTTACGAGGCTGCAGAAACAGACTCAGAGGATGAAGTGACGATCACTATTTCGTCAGAATCACCCGAGGTAGATGATGAAACGGTCACCGTTTCGGTTGTCCCTCAAACTGAATTTGTCCCCAACAGGTACAGAGACGGCGAAGGCGGAGATTCGGACATTCCACCATTCGATGATGATCCAGCAGGCACACTGGAAAGCTTCGTGAATATACAAACCGCAGACAATAGCCCTGCAACGTTCACGTCCGAAAATAACCCCTTCAAAATCGGCACTGCAACTGACGATGTGAATCAAGGTACGTACACATTGGAGTTAGACATAGATGCGAGCATACACCAATCAAGTGGCGAAATTAATGTTGTTATATTCAATAGTGAAGAAAGCGAGATCGACTCGCTGACATTCGACACTGAAGGTCGTGAAACAACGACAACCACTATCGACGTAGAATCTGACGGAGAGACAATCTACGTGCTTTACGAAGCCAGCCATAATCATGACGAATTATCCGTTTACACCCAACGGTTAATATCGGAAGAGGATTGATCATTGTCCGACCACCTCCTTTTGGTTCGAAACTCGCTACAGAGTGTAATCAATGGTCGAAATAACGTTCCTAGTTCCTTAACGTGAACGTCAATCGTCGAAACCACGAACGACAATATCTTGTAGCCTGACTTGTACCCTTACAGTATGACATCCGTCGGTATCGACGCCGTCGAAATTTGGACGGGCAACCTCAAACTCGACTTGCCCGGCACGTTCGCCCCCCAGAAGGGCGAAGACCCCGAAAAGTACACCAAAGGCCTCGGCCTCAACGCCTCCTCGTTCCCCGACAGCTACGAGGACATCGTCACCATGGGCGCCAACGCCGCCTACCGCCTCATGGATCGCAAAGGCCTCGAGCCCGACGATATCGGCCGCATCGACGTCGCCACCGAGAGCGCCTTCGACAACTCGAAACCGGTTTCGACGTACGTCGCAGGCTGCCTCGAGCAGGTGTTCGAGGGCGACTTCCACCACGCGAACAAAGGCGAGCGCAAGTTCGCCTGCATCGCCGGCACGCAGAGTCTGGACGACGCCTTCAACTGGATCCAGGCCGGCCGCAACCGGGGGCGCTCAGCGATCGTGATCGCCACCGACACCGCGCTGTACGCTCGCGGGGACGCCGGCGAGGCGACCCAGGGTGCCGGTGCCGTGGCGATGCTCATCAGCGAGGATCCCGACCTGGTCGAACTCTCGACTGAACAGGGGTACGGCTCGGCCGACGAGACCGACTTCCTCAAACCTAACCAGCAGTTCCCCAGCGTCGACGGCAAGCGCTCCGTACAGGTGTATCTCGCGCGCATGCGCGAGGCGCTAGTCGACTACCAGCGCGAGGCCGGCGATCTCACCGTCGACGATTTCGCCTACGCCCCCTTCCACACGCCGTTCCCAGGCATGGTTCGCAAGGCCGCGCTGCTCGCGTACCGACACGTCACCCGCGACACCGAGATCGAGGAGGAACTCGCCGAGGAGATCGGCCGCCAGCCCCGTGAGGAGGCCTTCGACGACGACGAGGCCTTCCGCGAAGCCATCCGCGAGTACATGGACAGCCTCAAACGCACCGACCGCTACCAGGAGTGGTACGCCGAGACCATCGACCCGACGCTGACCATTTCCAGGAACGTCGGCAACTGGTACACCGGCTCGGTGCACGTTGCCCGCGCGAGCGCGCTCAAACACGCCTACGAGACCGACCGCGACGTCACCGGCGACCAACTGCTCGTGGCTTCCTACGGGAGCGGCGCACAGGCCGAGATCCACACCGAAGTCGTCCGGGAGAACTGGCGCGAGGAGATCGCTGCGCTGAACGTCGACGAACAGCTCGAGGCCCGCTACGACATTAGCTGGGCGGACTACGAGGAGATTCACGACGCCCACAATCACGACATGGACGTCGACATCGAGCCGCTGACGACCCCCGAGCAGGAGTTCGTCTTCGACGGCTGGGGCCGAATGGGCGAGCGCAAGTACCGGTTCGTCGAGTAGGGCGGTTCTCGAATACGGATTCCGTTTTGCAGCATCGACCACTCGAGTGACCACGCACGCAGTGGACGCGTCCACGGCGAGACAGCGATTGCTCCCACGCCGGAGGAAAAAGAGGTGCGTTCATAACCCCGTGCCCCTAACTCTCGCCTAACGTGTCTCGGAACGAAGCCCGCGACCGACCGCCGGTGGAAACGGATGCCTTTTCAGCCACCCGAGACTCGAAGTTGCCATGAACGGAACACGTACCACGGGGAGTCCGTACGCTCCCCACACGGACGACGACACGGCGGCGATGCTCGAGGCGATCGGTGTCGACTCCATCGACGACCTCTTCGACATCCCGCCCGAGGTATGGTTTGACGACGAGTTCGGGATCGAACCGCACAGCGAGCGCGAGGCGCGAGCACTGGTTGGGGATACGCTCGAGCAAAACGACGATCTGATCGAACTGCTGGGACGGGGCCACTACGGCTACTACGTCCCCTCGGTGGTCGACCACCTCGCGGATCGCTCGGAGTTTCTCACCTCCTACACTCAGTACCAGCCCGAAATCTCCCAGGGGTTCTTGCAGGCGCTGTTCGAATACCAGTCCCTCCTCGTCGAGTTGACCGGGCTCGAGATCGCCAACTGCTCGATGTACGACGCGGCGACCGCCCTCGGCGAGGCAGCGACGCTCGCCGACCGCGTTCGCGCCACGTCCGGCCACCGCGTCCTGGTTCCCGACATTTTGCTCGAGGGTCGCCGGAGCACCCTCGAGAACTACGTCGCCGGAACCGACCTCGAGGTCGAGACGTACCCGACGACCGATGGGAACGTCGACGTCGATTCCCTCGAGACGGCACTCGACGAGGACGTGGTCATGTGCTACGTCGAGAACCCGACCGTCCGGGGAACTATCGAGGAGAACCTGGCCGATATCGGCTCGAGCGTGAACGAGGTCGATGCCCTGTACGTCATCGGTTCGGATCCGATCGCGCTGTCATTGCTCCAGCGGCCGGCCGACGTCGGTGCCGACGTCGTGATCGGGGATGCCAGCGTCCTAGGTCTCCCGACCAGTTACGGCATGGGGCTCGGTCTCTTCGCAACCCGTGAGCGCTATCTCCGACAGGTACCGGGTCGACTCGTCGGCGTCAGCGAGGATCAGTCCGATCGTCGCGTGTTCACGCTGACTCTCCAGACGCGCGAACAACACATCCGACGTGAACGCGCCACGAGCAACATCTGTACCAACCAGGCGTGGGTTGCCCTCCGAACGGCGATGCACGCAGCGTACCTCGGGCCATCGGGGCTCGCCGACCTCGCCACTCGCGGGGTACGTAAAGCGGAGGCGGTGGCCGAACAACTCGATGACATCGACGGCGTCGAGGCCCCGGTTCACGACCGTCGACACTTCCGGGAGTTCGTCGCCCGGGTCGATCGCCCCGCCAAAGCGGTCGCGGGCGATCTCGAGGAGCACGGGTACGCGGTTCACGTCGTCGGCGACCACGAGATTCAGTGCTGTATTGCTGGCGTGAGCGACGAGGATATCGATGGGTTCGTCGCGGCGGTGACGGAGGTGGCTCGATGACCGAGCACGCCCCCGAGGCGGCAGGCGAAAACGGCGAGACCTACTTCGACCAGGCTCGCTACGTTACCGACGGCCAGTACGAACCGCTGCTCTCGGAGAAAAACACCACTCGGGTCGCGATCGACGACGACTCCCCGCTGCCCGACGACCTGACGCGGGACAGCCTCGAGTTGCCGTCGCTTTCGGAGCCAGAACTCGCGCGCCACTACACGCGACTCTCACAGATGGTGTACGGGATCGACAACGGCCCCTACCCCCTGGGTTCCTGTACGATGAAGTACAACCCCAAATTCACCGAGGACGTGGCTGCCCTCGAGTCCGGTGCCGTTCACCCCGACCGCTCGCCGGAGACGATCCAGGGAACCCTCGAAATCCTGTACCGTCTGCAGGATTACCTCGGTCGAATCGGCGGGATGGACGCCGTCACGCTCCAGCCACCCGCGGGTGCGGCCGGCGAGTTCGTCGGCATCCGCGTGGCGACCGCCTACCACGAACACAACGGCGAGGGCCACCGGGACGAAGTTATCATCCCCGAGAGCGCCCACGGGACGAACTTCGCGACGGCGGCCCTCGGCGGGTACGATGTCGTCACCATCCCGAGCGACGAGGACGGCCGGGTCGACCTCGAGGCGCTCGAGGCCGCACTCTCGGAGAACACGGCTGCCCTCATGCTGACGAACCCGAATACCCTGGGGCTGTTCGAGGGCGACATTCAGGAGATTGCCGCGATGGTTCACGACGCCGGCGGATTGCTCTACTACGATGGGGCGAACCTCAACGCCTTGCTCGGACGAGCCCGTCCGGGCGACATGGGCTTCGACGTCATGCACTACAACGTGCACAAGACGTTCGCGACGCCCCACGGTGGCGGCGGCCCCGGTGCCGGTCCGGTGGGTGTCGTCGACGAACTCGCACCGTTCCTCCCGAAACCCCGCGTTCGCCACTCCGATGAGGGATACGAACTATTCGATCCCGATCACTCGATCGGTCACGTCCACGGCTTCCAGGGGAACTGGCTCGTCCTGGTCAAGGCATTCGCCTACATCGCTCGCCTCGGTGACGAGGGGCTCACCGACGCCGGTGCGAAGGCCGTCCTCAACGCGAACTACCTCGCGAGTCAGATCGACTACGAGGTGCCGTACGGCCCGTTCCACCACGAGTTCGTCGCCAGCGCCGGTAACCAGGACGCAGCCGACGTCGCCAAACGGATGCTCGACTTCGGCGTTCACCCGCCGACGACGAAGTGGCCAGAGATCGTGCCGGAGGCGCTGATGACCGAGCCGACGGAAGTCGAGAGCAAAGAGACGCTCGATCGACTCGCCGAAGCGTTCGGTCACGCTCAGGCATCGGACGACGAGACGCTCGAGACCGCGCCGAACCGAACCGCAGTCGGTCGCATCGATCAGACGAGCGCCGCGCGGAATCCGCGGCTGTCCTGGCAGGCGCTCGAGGACGAGTAGTCGCTTCCGGTCGTCCGTCTGTTTTTCAGGTTCTGCGTTTCAGTTCACTTCCCGTTCCGAACTCGATCAGTTCGAGGCTCCAGCTGTAATGTAGCGTCCATCATAGCCGACTGAGGCCCAATTCCGTCGTGGAATCACGTTGCTTCGGACTCCGATCTCGAGGCACAGTGGCGACGTTAGCCCTCAGCGTCGCCCCGTCTTGCGATTTGCAGCGATCCATACGGAGAATCCCTGTTAGAAAACAGCCAGGGATTTTGTATAGCGATATGGGGTTTATGAGTAGGGTAGCAGTCACTCACTGAATCGAAAAATGTGACTACGGTACGGTTTTTCGACGAGTTCCTCCCAATCGTGCGTGTATCGATCCATCACGTCACCGACGTCGCCGCGGATGTACTGCACGAGATACGCGTCATCGACGCGCCCCCTTAGCCGCGTGGTGAAAAAGTGCCGGAAGTAGTGGGGTGTCACGTTCTCCTCTGGGCCAGCACCCTCTGCGTACCATCCACGCTGCTCAGCGGCTTCTCGAACGTGTGAATGCACCATATCGACGGTCAATCGCTGTCCACACTTCCGACTCGTACTCACGAACAACGGGTCGGCGTCAGAGGCGGGATCCGGGCGAATCGCCAACCATCGGACGAGCGCTTCCTGTAGTTCTTCGTCGATCGGAATCCGTGTATCGCGATGGCGTTTATTCCCTTCCGCTCGCTGTTCGCCGTTGACGACGCTCCCGACGGCGATGTCGCTGGCCACGAAGAACGAATCGGGGTGATCGCGAACGGCAGCCCGTGGCGGCGTGTCGCGATAGTCGATGATCGCCTCGTGCTCGAGGTTCACGTCCCGCAGATCGAGATTACACAGCTCACCAGCCCGGATCCCGGTCTTCGACAGCATCGTCACGATTGCCTGCCGGAGCGGGTGGTCGATCTCCGCGACGAACGCCCCCATCTGCTCGATGGAGACGTCTCGTCGCGTCGGTGAGGCGTCCCCACGCTCGCTCAACTGTTCCATCACGACGACCATCGGATTCGCGTCGAACGCGCCGACCTGGGCCATATGACTGTAGAATCGGTTGAGGTGGACGGCTTTCGTCCGGATCGAACCAGGGGCATACCCCTCGTCACGGAGGTGCTGAATCCACGAGAGGCAGTCACGTCGCGCGACGTCGTCGAGGTCGGTTGGCCCGCCGTCACCCCGGAGGAACCGCTCGAATTGTCTCAGCGTCGTCTCGTAGTCCGCAATCGTCTTCTGTGACCGGCCGTAGAGGCTGATTTCCTCGAGGAACGTCGCGATCGGGTCTTCGGCATTGGCGTCGAGATCACCGATGGGTTCGGTAGCGTCCATCGGTTACTGCCCCTCCGCAACGACGAAGCCACTCCGACGGACGTCGTAGTCGATGCGCCCCTCGTCGTTCAGGTCGTTGAGTACCTCGGTGACCTGATCTTCAACGTCAGCGGTGACTGCGTCGACGACCTCGTCTTGGGCCAACCCCTCGGCCTCCTCGAGAATTGCGAGAATGCGTTCGTCGAGCGACCCTCGTAGAGAGGCGTCTTCCGGGGTCTCACCCTGGGGGTTGAGGCCGAATTCCCGCCGTCCAGCATTGATCATCGAGCGGATGTATTCGGCCCTGGAGGAGAAGCCCATTTCCTCGGCTTCGTCGTCGTAGATCGCGAGCTGATGTTCGGGGACGCCGACGTTCAGCTTTGGTTCCGGCATGTCTGTCTCGTCGATGGCGACGAACGGGTAGTACTTAGTTGTTGGTGCTTCAGTCGGCCTTAGTTGGATAAGATGGTCTAAAGACTCCTCAATTTGCCCCCTATAGCAGCAGTTTGAACCTCTGTATCAGCCTTAGTGTAGTAATGCCGGTTAGAAGGTGTCGCCAAATACCGTCAATAAATTGACTTCTACGCCGATTACGACTCCATGGTTACTCCCACATCTTACCGAATCAGCCATCAACAATCTTACAATTGATCGGTCGGAATCCGCTCACAAAATCAGTTCAAACTGGCGGCGGTTCCGAAGGCCAGCTTCGAGAGCGACACAGCACCAGCATGTACGACCGCTCTGGTTGACCCAACCAGTATTCAACCGATGTGTCCACACCACTGCTATACGAACGGCGACACCGTGTCGTGGACGGGACGTTTCGCTCGAGTACCACAGTGAACGCCAGTAACGATAGGGATACACACTGGAAATATCGCATCCGTATCATCAACGAACGAACGCGACGTCGGTCAGAATGAGTGCGGGTCAGTTTCGTTCACCGAACCCGACTGAAACGCCGAAAACGCAAGCGAGAGAGACGGTCGAGATCCGAGAAGGAGAACACCTACTTTCGCAGTCTTACCCTGGGGGTAAGATCGGCAGAACAGGGTTGAAACCAGATGCTGCTTGGACGCCCCTTGGCGGAAAACGGCCATGTGATCTGAAAGGTGGAGAGTGGATCACCACCTCGTCGACAAAGTCAAATCGAAACCAACGATTCACTCGGTGAGTGAATCGCACAATCCGACTTCGACCGCGAGCGTATCGACGAATTCGCATTTCCCGACAAATACGATCAATACCCCCAACGAGGCACGCAACGAAGACACGCTGTGGGTCGACAGTTGGAGGCCGAGGGTACGGACAGGTTCCACTTCACGGGCACATCGACCAGGTGAGTGACGGATGTGTGTTGATGCCCTTCCCGCGCTGAAGCACGAGGATTCCTTCGTGGGATAGTGGAGACGGTTTGCCGTCTCGTCATCACGAAAGATCTCGGATCTTTCGAACGACAACAGGTCGTTCTCCGCCCCAGACGGCACACTGACCGATCCACTGGCGGCTGGCTGTGGTCTGTGGGCTTGTGCGTCGAGCCTCGTAAGAGGCGTTGTGTGCTTGGGAATCCACTTGCATCCCACGAACCGTCGGGTGTTAGCGAGAGAGTCCACGTGGACTGGCGTCACCACACGCTCATCGCCTCGACGCACCGCCTACAAACCGAGACCAACCACCGTGGTCGGGACGTTGCCTCCGTCGGGGTCGAGACCGACTCGGCCCTGAACGTGAGAAACCCCACGACTGCAGTCGTGTAGAGGATGTCAAACTGGTTCGGATTCATCATCTCGCTAAAGCACAGGGCGTTCTCTCGAATCCCCGTAATCGACACCCGCTGTGTGACTGGAAGATCCTGACACCCATACAGGCTGTACGATGAACACTAGCGAGACACTGCTCTACCCCGCACTCTCACCAGGGGAGTATCGACGGTTATGACAGGCGAGACCTCGAGACGCTGGAGATGAACTACTCGGAAAAAGTGGGCAATCGGACTAGAAGACATGTGACACAGAGAAATAACACCGATGGGTGCTCGATCGCATATACCAGCATCTCGTGTACGAAAACGACGAATGTGGTGGCGAAGTGTAGGACGAACGGTCGAGCAGGAAGGTTCGAGCTACGGGGGCGACGAAAAGTGAAACCGTGACGAATGGTTCGTGACGGGAATGCGAAGATAATAGGTAGGGAAGAGGTGACAGACGATACCCTCGAGTCCTCACGACAGAATCGGGGCCAGCTGTAAAATGGTTCGAGAGACACTGTCGGTGAAGATCACGCAAAATCCAGAAGTTGAGCGTGCAGCGTGGTGGGTATTGTGCCGGTCGAACGACTCGTCCATCGTATCCCCCTATTCGACCGCTAGAACCGGACGTTCCGACCGAGCAGCCAGGTTACCTCGTCGACTGGCTAAATCCCTCGCAGCGAGAGAGGAAGCTCTCCACCGCTGATTTGCCTGACTGCTTAGCGGATCTCTTTACGGCGAGAAGGATGGTGTTTGTACGTCGAGGCTACACCAATAGCCGGGCAAGACCTGTACAGCTCCGCTCGAGGTCTCTACACCCCGCTCGAGGCAGTATAGCTCCGCTCGAGGCCAGGACAGTCCCGTTTGAAGCGATGCACTCTATAGACCGTCCTGATCGTGATCGTTGAACACCGTACGTAGCTGCCGAGCAGATTCGGTTGAAAACGAGCCCAGAGAGGAATCGATGCCTTAGACCGCGCTCGAGTCGATCCCGTTGATCTCCACGAACCCGTAATCGCAGTGTGGGCAGTGCCACTTGACTTTCTCGCCGAGGTGGAGCGTCGTGCTCGCTGCGCGGTAGAACGTTTGCTCACCACAGTCCGGACAGTCGGCTTCGAGTTCCATCATGGGGCTAGGTCTGGTTCCAGGGATGTTTAACGTACTGATTCACCGTCGTGGCGCGAACACATAAACTGTATGTTGGGATATAGAATTGGGGTGAGGGGTGCAAACGTGCGTTCGTCAATCCCATTAAGTCACCACCGCCCATTGACTCCAGTAATGCCGATCTATACCGGACGCGGAGACGACGGCGGAACGGATCTCCGAGACATGACGCGCGTCTCGAAGACGGATCCCCGAATCGAGGCCTACGGAACCGTCGACGAACTCAACGCGCTCATCGGGACGATTCGACCGACGGGCCACGACGATATCGACGACCAGCTCCGAGCGGTACAGAACCACCTCCACATCGTCCAGGCGGATTTCGCCAATCCAGATCCCGATGAGGACGATCCGATGATCACCGACGACCACGTCGACACAGTCGAGAACTGGATCGACAATCACGACGAAGAACTCGAGCCGTTGCGTTCGTTCATCCTCCCCTCTGGGAGCGAGTCGGGTTCCAGGTTGCATCACGCTCGAGCGGTGTGTCGACGAGCGGAACGACGGGCTGTTACCCTCCAGGAGAGCGAGCCAAACGCAGTGAACGAAGATGCCGTGCAGTATCTCAACCGATTATCCGACGGGTTGTTTACGCTCGCTCGAGTGGTCAACCAGCGCGATGGGTCGGTCGAGGAGTCGCCGACGTACTGAGCGTGTACGTGATTGGTGACAGCGGAAGTCGTGTCTGAGTCGAATTACCCGAGTTCGAGCGTGATGAGTCCAAGGACTCGAGTGGCAGCCGGGATCGCTGGCATCGACGGTAATCGCTGAAAGGAACGCTTAAGTTTCGCCCCCGGATACCATCTCGTGCGGGTTGGTGATCTAGTCCGGTTATGATACCTCCTTCACACGGAGGAAGTCGGCAGTTCAAATCTGCCCCAACCCATACGCTCAGTTCCTTCGCGTGAACCCACAGACGGCGTAGAGTCCCTTATAAAGAACCCTTCTGCCGGTTCTCGGATTTCATGAAGTCACTGCCTTAGCCGTCGAGCCGTAGTGCGATTATACCGAAGAAGACTGGAATGATAACTGTTTCCAACCGTATTCTGTCTTTGGAACCTTTGCCAGCAGAATTTTCCAGCTGGAAGCGCCGCGCCACTACGGCCCTTATCATCAAGTAGGAACCGCGCGTGAGGTTCGCTTTTTGCTGCGCCCATTGCGGACTTGGTCTTGGAAGTTTTTTTGATAGGGGTTATCAACTCAACTCATTATTTCGCATCATATCTCTACAGTAGTTGATAGATTAGATTTGCTAAATACAGAGCGCGAATGTTGCACGAAGGTAGTGATCGCTCAGTGCGGCCGAAGCAGTTGCTGATTGTTTTGACTGCAGTAGCAGGGGGCGAAACTGCACGGAGGATTATTCTGTCTGACACACATACATCTGCTATCGATGAAGACGGCTAACGCGGAGCAAATCGGGATTCTTTGTAAGGGTGATCAGCCGGTCTTCACTGCCGTCGCCAGCCAACTTCGGAAATCGGGATATACCGTTCGGTTCTTTGAGCCGCGATCCGAACTCTCTCCGAGTCACATCGACGATCTTGCTTTGCTCGTCAATAAGCAGGTTTTCCCATTCAATCTCTCCGCTCTCAGGTATGCACGACAAACGGGAACGCCCCTGTGGAACAACCTCGTCGCAACGATGGCGTTGAGTTCACGACTAATTGGGCTACGAGCGCTCGAGGCGGTCGGATTTCGGACTCCTAGACTATCCTTCGAGAAACCCGAGTTTGAGTACGTTGCAAAACCCTACTACATCTGGCATGGCGATCCCGAACTGAACGGCGAGGGAGATTTCTATCAACAGTTGATCCACACGAAGCCTGTCGATTACAAATACTACGCGGTAAACGATGGAACACGAGTCCAGACGGCGGCCAAGCTCGTTACCTCGAAGCTCTATGGCCCCAAACGATTCCTCACTCATGTACGCCCCAGACTGACGCTTACTCGACGTTTGCGTCGTCTCGTCAACCGACTCGATCTCCGGGGCGTTGGGGTTGATCTCGTCAAAGATAACGAAAACCGATACTGGGCCGTAGATGTCAATCTCGCCGCAGGGTACCGGGATAGCGGATTAGAACCCAGTCTCTGTGAGTCGATTAACATGGCTCTTTCCAATCGGTAATCTGAAAATTACCTGTACTGACTGATCGCCACTCTTAGCAAATCGAACTCAACTCATGCAACATTCATTCGGGCCTTCAATTCAGCGCATCAGTTCCAGTACTAATAGGAACTGATAGAGCCAACGGTGATCGGTAAGCACCCGTACATATCGGTTGGTTCCACCCAATGTGATTGAAATAAACGAGGTCAATGTGCTGCATCTATACTCTGTACTGACCGGTCTGTCTCAGCCGTAGTGTCAGGTTCACCCGATAACACATTCACGCTGTGAGTTCAGCAAAAGCTGAACGAACTACCTGATCCCTATCAGAAACGACTTGACCGACTCAGAGCATGAGTTTAGCAATACAGAATCGCATCTTTTACTTTGACCTGTGGGGTTGAGACGCCATCACTGTACCAATTTAGAGCATGTTATTATTAGCTCACCAGAAAGTACTTGCTGGTGACTCTAAGAAACCATATATGAAGCGACGAGCCATCCTCACAGGGATCGGTATTACTGAACTCATATGTAATCTAACCGGTCATATGCAATGACAATGAGTGCTGTAAATGTTGTAGAGAACCTTGTCGTGAATAGCGCAACTGTGACTGCTGTAGAATATATCGTGATGCACTCTGATGCCCCTTCGTTATATGCGCTTGCCAGAGTTATACTCAGACATATTACACTTTTGTTTGTCATGGGCGTACTCTCGGTTATCGTATTCTTGTTTTTCATGAAGTTACTAGGTCATAGGTGAACTGACAGTCGAGGGTTGTTTTCACACGAGTTGCAAATTGTCACTTACCAACCGCTACAAACCCAGCTGTCCTAACCGCTCAGCGAATTCAGTCACGGAACCGAGTTCTCCGTTGTAGTGGGTCTAAAGGTCGCCAGTACTCCGGAAGAACATCGGACACTCGGGGCAGTGGTGGCGCTCAGTACCGACTCTGTACTGAACTTTCATCTTTGCGATGGTCGATCCTGCCGAGTGCCACATTCGCGCCCTGTATTCAGCACGACCCCTGAAACACATCACCGAACAAGGATTGCAACGCAGTCATCTGAGGAGGTGTGGCAAGAGTGGGCGCATTCCCGCTGAACACAAAATTCGAATTCAAGGACGGCGCTCTGATGCCCGGTTTCTTGCTGTCAAATATGGACACAGCGAAAACGCGGCAGTGTCACCGACGGTAGACTCAAGGACTCGTAACCTGATTTTCGAGGTGAGATCTGTTCAATGGAGATTTCTGACCAGCTTCTGTGCATGTTTTCAGGACGCATTGAAGAACGAGATGGATCATATATTATTGAGATTCCGGAACAAGAACTCCGGCTCGGCGATGTAGATGAAGGAATCCCGTACCGAGTTGCGGTGTTGTCTACCCTTGATGAATCAATCGAGAAGCCACAACCAGAACGGGAACCGGAACAGAAAGAGAGCTCGCTGGAGCCGCCCGTGGAAACAGGTGAAACGCGTGTGGTTGATATTGAGGGCATAGGAGAACAAGGAGACGGTATTGCACGTGTTGAGCGCGGCTACGTGGTTATTGTGTCGGATACAGAGAAAGGAGAACGAGTCCGGATAGAAATCAATCAGGTGCAAGAAAACGTTGCGTTTGCTGACGTGGTAGAGCAACTGGATTACTACGAGTAGAGTTCAACGAATCTACTTGGACTGCTGTAAGGGTGGTTTAGAGCACGTCAGATTACCCCCTGATCACCGTCGAAGTGCATTGATGCTCGAGTTTTCATTCTCCCTTCATCGGTAGACTCGTCGTAGTGTTCGTCCAAGATTTTCTGCGACACGTCGAATCGGCCTGATGCCGCTTCGTATGTCCAGTCTTTTTCTTCCAAATGGTACGTGATTGCCGTCCGACGCATTGGGTGTGGAGACAACGACGACGGGCACTTGTTTGATTTGTTGTAATTATACGCCTCACAGTTCTCTATTTCTCGTCCGTGCGGACAACTGTTTGAGTAGTAGCAGGGTCGAGTAACCCCGTAGATCTGCCTTTGAATTGATGAAATCGCATACCGCCCCATACTACTGGTTATCAGCGGCTTCCTGCCATTTTCATCTTCTATTTTGATACGTTTGGTATCGATGTAGTCTTCAATGATTTCCCCGATGCTGGGCCAAACAATCACTTCCCGCTGTCCAGAGGCTTTGTTCTTTAACGGCGTATCCGTATCAGGACGGTGCCTGAATTTGAGAACCCCGTGTTTGCCGTGTTCTCGTTGCTTGACTCTCTCGTAGTCATGTAGATCCAGTCCTCGGAGAGCACCACGCCGACACCCTGTATGCCAGAACACGATGAACATAGTATGACGACTGCTGGCATATTCGAACTTCCGCAAGTATTCCAGTAGCTCTTTGACTCGTTCTGTTTCCATCATATCGTCCCGAGACAGCTCTCCTTTAGCAAAGTCAGGGGTTTTCAGCTTCTCATAGAGGTGTTGATCCTCCCGAGTTGCGTCAATCCGTCGGCAGAATCTGAAGTATGTTCTGAGCGTGCTGAAGTGATTCCGGATGGTGGAGTCAGCTTTGTTCGGATCGTCTTGCAGGAACAGTTTGTACTCGAGCAGAACGGTTCCATCGAGATCCCGGATTGAATCTATCTGGTTGTTTTCGCACCAGGTGGTGAACTGGTTGAGTACGTCTCTGTCTTTGTAGATTGTTGCCTTTGCCCGTTCTCCTTCGCGTTCTCGGATGAATAGCTCGGATACTTTTCGTGGTTGTGTGACAGCCATTGGTTATGGACTCCGCACACAAACTCGATGGACGCGGGCGCGGAGCGCAGCGGAGCGCGGCAGCCAAATCTGCCCCAACCCACTCGGATTCCGACCTTTTCCGAAGTCCGGGACGGTAAACAGCTGGGGTTGAGCGCTCGAGAATCGTGAGCTGGGCGTCCTGAGAATTCACTGTCATGTCCAGAACTGCAGACTCACGTCACTCACACAAATTGTTACCCAGAAACCCATCGAACGCATCAGTTGTATCCTCGTCAGCCGCCGTCGCCCCGTACGTGTAGAAGTAGCCGTTTTCGTCCTCGGCGATACGCGCCTCGAGGTACGACTGGGCCGCACGTCTCGAGAGGACGCCCATTTCGACGACGTCCGCGACTGCCGTTTTGGTGGCACGAAACCAGGTTCGGACGGTCAGATCACAGTCGCCCGGCTCGACCTCGACCAGTGCGCCGCGCCCCTGATCGCGGCCGTCGCCCCACTCGAGCCAGAGGACGCGATAGGCTCGGATCGTGAAGGTGGGCGACACGAGGATCAGGGCCTCGTAGCCACAGGGGTCGAGGAAGTCGGCCAAGACGCCGTCGAGCGACACGGAGTCGGCCAGGAGTTCCGAGTCGATCCGACTACGGGCCAGCGGCGTCTCCGCCGAGAGATACTCGAGGACGTCGAGGTCGTCACCACCCCAGTGACTGTAGCGAAGATCGTAGAGGTGATCGGGGCGGCGGTAGGCGACGAGCGCTCTATGACCCATCAGTCACCCTCGAGTTGCGGACTCCCGGTTGGTCGGGGCCGGCCAACGGGTACCGATGCTCGGAACCGAACGCGGAACCTGCCAGCAAGGGGCTCCGGGTGCGAACGCGTAGACGCGAGTGTCCGTCCATCACCGGTGTTGACTGCGGGTTCGTATGTCAACTACCCCACCCTACTTCGCTCGGCCTGACGGCCTCGCTCGTGGAGGGTGGGGCTTGTCCGTGAACTCGGCCTCGAACCCATCGGGGTAGGCGGTAAATCCGCGCTTCGGCGTCACCGTTCCAGACTTCAGGGCGAGTTGACTGTCGCCCATCCGCCGAGACGACTGTTGGCCTCGACGGACATACCGCATACCGATGTTCTTCGCCGCATTGTAATCGGCGTTCGCTTCCGACCCACACTTCACGCATCGGAACTCGTTACGCGACGAGCGATTCTCGCTTGCGGTAAATCCGCACTCAGAACACCGCTTCGACGTGTACGCCGACCCGACTTGCTTCACCGAGATACCGACGGCTTCGGCTTTGTACTCGACGTACTCATAGAGGGTTCGGAACGCCCACTTGTGCCCCCACGACGCGCCCGTGCGGTCGCGGATGTGGGTTAGATCCTCGAACGCGATTACGTCACAGTCGTAGCGGAGTGCTTCGTCTATCAGCGCGTTTGACGCCCGATGAAGCACGTCGCGGACGTAACGAAGTTCCCGGCCACTCGACTGTACGAGTGTTCGGTGAGCACTTCGCGTTCCGGTCTGTTGTAATCCGGCGCGTACCTTCTCGAACTCGCGGAGCCGGTGGGTTAGCTTCCGCCCGCTGAAGAAGTAGGCGGTGCTGGTGACAGCGAGGTTTTCGATACCGAGGTCAACCCCGAGGATCGTCCCGTCCTCGGCGGTATTTCGTTCGGTGTCGTTCTTGTACCGGCGGAAGCCGATATGCAGGAAGAACTCACCGTCTCGGGCGGTGAGCGTGCTTTCCGTGACGCTCCATTCGTCCGAGTCGAGGTACTGTCGCTGATAGCCATTGTCGACGTCGGGAAGGTCAAGCGAACATCGAACCCGGCTCCCCGTCGTGGAGAGGGAGACAGTGTCGTCATCGAACACCGTCATCGTCCGTGTATCGTATTTTACGGTCGGCGCAGTGAACGTCGGTTTGCTGACTTTCTTGCGCTTTGACCGGCGTTCGATACAGCCGGTGATGGCTTGTGCGGCTTGGTGGGTGGCGAGAATCGCGTGCTGACTACCGAGGTCAGTCTCTTCGCGCACAGCGTCGTAGGCGAGGGGTTGCACGTCGCTCTTGGCGTTGCAACATCCCCACGCGAGGTCTGTGGCGAGTTGGCAGCCCCGTTTCCACTCGGTGATGGTCTCTTCGAGCAAGTCGCGTTGCTCGCCGTCTATCGAGAGGCGGGTGATTGCCGTCCGATGTACGTAGTCGTCTGCCACATATTCAATATAGTCCAATGGCTATTTATAGACTATCGTTTTGCACAGTGGTTCGAGAGACAGAGTCTCTCGTCATCACGAAAGGCCCGCCTTTCGAACGACTATACGAACACGCTCCTCCCCTCCCTACCGCTCGCTTCGCTCGCTTTTGAGGATAACGCGGAACCAAAGGTTCCGCTGACCGTTCGAACGGCGAAGCCGTGAGCAGAAGGCGACTCCGCGCTACCGCTTAGTTGAACTCTCGGCTGGTCGTCAGCGCGAGTGTTCTGGTAGAGCGCTACGAACTCGCGTTGGAGCGCCACGGAAACCACACTCGAGTGTGCCCGTAAGTCCGAAAACCCTTCGACCCGTACTCCCACGCGAATGCAATACGACGCAGTCGTCTTCGATAACGACGGCGTGTTGACGACGCCGACCAGCTACGAGGCGCTTCGTCGGGCGATGTCGCAGGCGTTCGAGCGCCACGGCGTCACCGACCCGACCGACGACGAACTTAACACACTGATCTCACCCACGGTCGATGAACTCGAGGCGATCACCGACCGGTACGAGCTGGAACCGTCCACGCTGTGGGAAGCACGCGAACGGGCAGCGATCGACGTCCAGTACGAGGAGATTCGTGCCGGCCGGAAGACGCTTTACGACGACGTGACGGCGCTCGAGTCGATCTCGAGACCGATGGGGATCGTCAGCAACAACCAGCACGAGACGATCGAAAACATCGTCGACCACTTCGAACTCGAGGCGTTCGATCCCTACTATGGCCGCGAACCGACGGTGAAAGGTATCGAACGCAAGAAGCCGACGCCGTACTACCTCGATCGAGCGATCGACGAGATGGGATGTTCGAACCCGCTGTACGTCGGGGATAGCTGGGTCGACGTCGCGGTCGCAGAAGCACTCGAGATTGATTCGGCGTTCATCCGCCGATCACACCGGGAGGGGTATTCGTTCGCAGAGTTCGGTTATCACGGCGACCCGACTCACGAAATTACGTCGCTTCGAGAACTGTCGGAACTTCAATAGACCGAGACGTAACGGCGTGCAGGGGCGTAATCGAATCTCAATCGAGCGGTCAGGCGGTTGCACGCACGCGAGACTCCGCTCGAGCCTTGATCGCCTCGTTCATTCCCCTGAATCCGCGTTCAATCCGGTCGCCGTCGAACAGGATCGGCACCAGCGCACCGCGGAACGTCTCACGTTGTAAGAGCATGGTCTTCCTCCCCTCCTCGATCGGCTCGAGGTGAAATTCGTGGTAGCCGTCGAACGCGTAGGGGACGAGCAGGTGCCCAACCCAGACGAGTCGGCGGTTCTCCTCGACGAACAGCACCTCAGGGCGAACCGTCGTAATGCGTGAACCTGGCGGCTGGATCTCGACGGTGAGGCGTTCGCCTTCGATCGGGCTCCCCTCGATCGCACGGATGAACGGATTCCACTCGGGATAGGCGTCGAACTCGAGCAGGACGTCCCAGACGACATCGGGCGGGGCATCGATCGTTTCGAACGTCTCGATCTGTTCCATGCTCCCATCAGACACGTCCAGTGACGAAACGCGTATCGGTTGTACCAGGGTATCCGAAGTGTTCGACGGATTGGACAGTCTACGACCGCTTTCTCGCTGGGCGCACTTTCGCTGGGCGCTTTTTCGCAGGTTCCGACACGTGCACCACAACCCCCATTAGCCACCAGACCCGAGGGATCGATATGAGTCGGTCGTCGCGTACGATTTCGCGCCGGGCGTTCGTCCGGAGCGCCGTCGCCATCGGCGGGGCAAGCGCACTCGCTGCCTGTCTGGATCGAGAGTCGGGGGACGAGCCGCCACAGGGAGTCCCACCCGAGGAACTCGAGACGCTGCCCGATCGCCAGCACGCCTGGACGGCGTTCGAGCGAACGGACGAGCACGGTAACTCGGTCGCCCCCGAACACCACGTCTGTCTCCACCTCGAGTACGTCGGCGACGGCCCCACACCAGCCGAACGCGAACGCGTCGAGGCGGCCTTCGAAACCCTCGAGCGGGCCTACGAACGCGGGAGCGACGGGCTGTTGTTCACCGTCTGCTACGGGCCGTCGTACTTCGAACGCTTCGACGAGCCATTGCCGGACAGCGTCGCCCTCCCGGAACCGAGAGCGCTCTCGCCGATCGAGAGTCCAGAATTCGACGCGTACGACGCGATCATTCACCTCGCGAGCGACCGTGGATCCGTCATTTTGAGCGCCGAGGAAGCCCTCACGGGCGACCTCGATGAAGTCAACGGCGTCGACGTCGCGGACACGCTCGCGGGCATCTTCGACATTGCTGAACGGCGGACAGGATTCATCGGGCCGGGACTGCCAGCGGAGAACCAGGAGGGCATTCGCGGGATTCCCGACAGTGAACCCGTCTCCGAGGACGCACCGCTGTTTATGGGCTTCAAGTCGGGCTTCAAGAAGAACCAGGCCTCCGAGGATCGGGTGACGATTCAGGAAGGGCCGTTCGCCGGCGGGACGACGACTCACCTCTCGTGGATTCGTCTCTCGCTCAACCAGTGGTACGAACAGGACAGCCGCGAAATTCGCGAGCGCAAGATGTTCTGTCCGGCCCACGCCGACGAAGGGCGAATCGAGGGCGCTGGGGACAACCTCGGCGACTCGAGCCAAGTCGAGGACTGCGCAGAACGCACGCTCGAGGACGCCCACGAGCATGGGATGGTCGGTCACGCACAGAAGTCCGCGCGTGCGCGCGAAGACGGCGAGCCGATCATCCTCCGTCGGGATTTTAATTCGACTGACGACGGTGAGGCGGGCCTGCACTTTCTCTCCCACCAGCGGAACATCGAGGATTTCGTCGCGACCCGCGAGGCGATGACGGGGTCGGACATCGCCGACCAGTCTGCGATTGGTCCGGTGACGAACAACGGCATCCAGCAGTATATGACGGTGTTGCGGCGGGCGAACTACCTGGTTCCGCCCCGCCAGCATCGGTCGCTGCCGACGCCCGATCCGGACGCGATCGACCTGTAGCGGTCATCCGGGGAATCGGAGTGGATGTGAGGACGGAACTTGAGGACTCGAGCGAGCGGGATGTGACCGATCACCAGGGACGCTCGACAGACTTCGAACGGCATATGGAGGATGTGGCACTGGGCAGTCAATCTCGAGAGGCCACCAGCCCGTGATACCTCACACCGCACACCGGCACGCGCCGACCCACCCTATTTCGGACGTACGGTCGTCGCTAGAGGCATGTCAGCAGACGCCCAGTCGACCGACCGCACGGTCGCCATCACGGGTGCTTCAGGCAGCGTTGGCCGACAGACGATCGAGGCGCTTTCCGAGTACGAGTGTCGGCTCTTCAGCCACAGCGAACACGACGATCTCGACACCGAGACGCTCGAGGTCGCCGACTACGACGCCTTCGTCGATGCACTCGAGGGAGCCGACGTCCTGGTTCACCTGGCGGCGAACCCGTCGCCCACGGCCGACTGGAACGAGGTTCGGGAACCGAACATCGACGGCGCGTACAACGCGTTCGAGGCGGCCCTCGAGAACGGACTCGAGCGTGTCGTCTTCGCCAGTTCGAATCACGCGGTCAACGCCGACAACGTCGTGGAACCGACCCGGGTCGAGACGACCCAGGGCAATCCGTTGGTCGTCCGTCCCGACGATTCGCCCAGCCCCGATAGCTACTACGGCGTGAGCAAGGTGTTCGGCGAGGCGATGGGCGCGTACTACGCCAGCCGCCACGGCCTCGAGGTCGTGAACCTCCGAATTGGCTGGCTGCTGTCGGCGGACGAACTCCAGGCCGTCTGTGCCGAACGCGACGGGTCGGGAGAACGATACGCCCGTGCGATGTGGTTAAGTCCGGACGACTGTCAGCGACTGCTCGAGGCGTCGGTGTCGGCCTCACTCTCCCAACACGCAGTCACGGCACACGGCATCTCGAACAACGCCGACAGATTCCTCTCGTTGACGGAGACGATCCAGGGACTCGCGTACCGACCGCGGGACGACTCGAGTGCGGTACTCGACGAGTAGCCGCGGTGGCCGACAAACACCGTCCCGACCGCCTCACCGATACGATACGTCGAGATCCAGTGCCCGCTTGAGCACCCCGTCGTCGTACAGTTCGGTCGTCTGTTCGGGGCGCGTTCGGTGGATCGCACGAACGGTCTCGACCGTGTTCCGGAAATTCTTGAACGTCGCCTCGTCGACCATCTGGCCGTCGATCGTCACCGCTCCCGTTCCCGCGGCTTTCGCCTCGTTGAACGCCTCGATCCTGTGGACGTCCCGCTCGAGTTCCGTCGCCGTGGGCATGTGGATCCGGTTGGCCTGGATCGTCTGTTTGGGGTACAGCGACCACGACCCGTCCAGCCCGATCCGGGCCTCGCGCTCGACCTGATCGGCGTAGCCGTCTGCGTTGTAGATCGTCACGCCCGATCGTTCCCGAAAGAGGTCGTCGAAGGGGCCGCCGATCGCGAGCAGGTCGTTCGCGCTCGCCTCGTTCGACATCGCCTCGAGCAGGCCGTCCCACTGCGGGCGGCCATCACCGAGGTCGCGGCCGCCGAGTTCGGCCGTGTAGTCGACGGGCCCGAAGACGAGTGCGGTAAGTCTCGAGTCCGCACCGAGTCGGGCAATCTCTCGAAGGTCGGATCTGGCGCGGGCGGTCTCGACGATGACCGAGAGGTCGATGGAGCCGTCCTGGAGCCCCGCGTCCGATTCCGCGTCGGCGACGGCTGTGAGCGCGCGCTCGACGTCCGCGCGGCGGCCAACCTTCGGGACGACGACGCCGTCGATTTTCGTCCCGAGCTCGGCGAGGAGCGTATCGATTTCCCTCCGACCCTGCTCGCGGAAGCCCTCGTCGTCGTAGCTCCACTGGACGCGCGGCCAGATCTCGCCGGGAAAGTCGTGATCGGGAACGAGGTCACAGACGTTCTCGAGTCCCTCGGATTTCATGTCGAGAGCCGTGCCGTCCTCGAGGTCGGGCACGAGCCAGTCGGGTGCCTGAAACCCCTCGGCGGTGAGCCCCGAACGGAGGTACTTCGCCGTGTCGTCTCGCGGAACGGCCGCCGGTGCGGTCTGGAAGGTTCTGCAGGTGGTGATGGTGGTGTTTGTGCTGCTGGTGCTGTTGGTGGTGTTAGCTGTCATGTGTGGCTGTCAATTCGTATTGTCTCAGTTCGTGGCATCTCGCGTCACTTGGTGGAATATCGCGTCAGTTGCTGGCATCTCGAGTCGCGATCTCTGCGGTTCGGCGGCCAGAGTACACCGGTTCGTCGTGCTGGTTGAACGCGACGTGTTCGAAGTGGACGGTGCCGGCTCGCTCGTTCGCCGTCGTCGTCTCGCGGCTGGTCTCGAGCACGCGCGTGAAACAGTAGACTGTGTCGCCGGGGGTGACGAACGTGTGGAAGCGTTCGTCCGTAAAGCGCACTTCCCGGAGCGTCTGCTCGTCCGAGCGGGCGTGCCCGAGCGCCGTTGACCGGGTGACGTCCCCGTAGGTGACGATATCGCCGGAGGGGGAGTCCGCCATGACGTCGACGTTGTGGTGTTGTTTCGCCGTGTTCAACGTGGCGAGCGGGAGTCCAGCGACCGTCAGGTCGTCCATCGTCCGGCCGCGTTCGTGTCGGTAGGCGACCGCGGTATCTCGGTCGGGGGCGCGCTCGAGAGCCGCCTCGAAGTCCTCGAAGGCGGTGCCCTCGGGGATAACGAACGTCTCCGGGAGCGTCCGCTGGTCGTCGGGTTCATCGCTCGAATCACTCCCATCGGAACCACTCACATTGTCGCTCGAGTCCGCACGACCACCGTCGGTCTCGAGGCCCTCGGTCGGCTCCCGTCGTGGAATCATGTTCGTCCGCTCGTAGGCACAGAGCGTTCGGTCGGTGTCGGCGTCGTAGCCGCGCGTGTGCCAGGTAACGATCCCGTACTCGGGTCGCGAGTTCGAGCGCGTGGTCTCGAGCACCTCGCTCTCGACGCGCAGGTCGATACCGGGAGCGACGGGGTCGGTCGGAAACTGCACGTTCGTCCGGCCGAGGAAGTAGCCGCCTTTCTCGCTCAGATCCTCGACCGTGCAGCCGAGGGTCGCGGCGAGCAGGTAGTCGGGATGGATCGGCGTCTCCTCCTGACCACGCTCTCGAGCGGCGTCCGCCCGCCAGTAGAACGGATCGTGGTTCAGCGTCTGGCTCGTCCACAGTTCGTTTCCCCAGCGGGTCAATCGAAGGCCGGGGTCGTGCTCGATCGTTTCCCCCTCCTCGAAATCCTCGAAGAAGTGGCCTTTCTCGCGAGTTTCCACGCGCTCGAGGACGGACGCGAAGGTGTCCGGATCCGTCCACTCGTACTCAGTCATCGGCGGTGACCCCCTCGGCGTCGCTCGATCCAGCGGGCGACTCCCGGCGTCGCGCCAACGTTCGGCGCATCTCGTTTTCGACGATCATGTAGCCCTCGTCGAAGCCCATGCCGGGTTTGGCCAGCACCTGGGCGGCGTTCGTCGCGAGCGCGACGTGCGCGCAGGCGCGGGCTGAGACGTTCGTCTCGTTGCAGGTGCCGCCCAGATAGGCTCGAGTGTCGGTTCCACGGCAGTAGCGAACCGCCTCGCCGCTTCGGTGAATCCCACCGAGGTCAGGTGTTTTCACCTGGACGACGTCCGCCGCCCCGGCGTCGACGAACGCCCGAACGTCCTCGAGCGTGTTACACCACTCGTCGGCGACGATGTCGACGTCGATGCCCGCGTCGGCCAGTCCCTCGCGCAGTTCACACATCGCGTGAATCTGATCCTCACGGGTGCCGACGTCCATCGGCCCCTCGAGCTGGAGCGGAATCGACCCGGTCGCCGCGTCGAGGCTGGCGACGTATTCGAGCACCTCGTCGCTGTCGAACGGCGCACCGAACAGTTCGCCGATCATGCCGTAGACGTCGACGTGAAAGCGCGGTTCGTACCCCTCCGGGCCGAGGTCGGCCGTTCGGTCGTGCAGCCACTCGAGGTATTGCTGGAGTCTCTCCCCGGTGGTACCCATCTTCGAGCGGCTGTTGAACAGGCCATGTGGGAGGACGGGCACGCCCTTGATGAGCATCTTCTCGGCGTTCGTCCGTCTGTCGTCGCCGGACTGTCCGAAGACCGGAATCGGCTCGGTCGACGGCTCCGTTCCGAGGTGGTCGGCGAGGACGTCGGTCATCGTGGTTCGTCTGGTTCGGGCGGCCGCCGCGAGCAGCGCCTGAGAGACGCCGTACCTGACTGCGGTGTGGAGCCGTCCGCGTTCGTTGCCGCAGCCAGATCCGGAATCCACACGGAGTGACTCGAGAACGGCCGCGTTCTCGCCGAACACTCGTGGGTCGCGGCCAACGAGCGCGTCGGCCACGGGCCCGTTGAGAACTGGCGCGTACGCATCAGCGCCAAACAATGAATCTCGCCCGCCGGCTCCGGAATATTGAACGGCAGCGCAGTCGCCCCGGACGACCGTCCCGTCGCTCAACTCGAGGTCAACGAGCAGCGCCTCGCCCGCCTGACGGATTGCCCGAAAGCCGTCGGTGAGCGGGGTGCCCTCGTAGGCGAAGCCATCCGACGTGGCGCCGTTCTTGATCGCTCGCTGGTCGTCCGCGTAGAAGCCGGCGACGCCCGGCGTGGCCCGGAGGGCCTCAATCTGCACGCCGTTCACCTCCGTTCGGGCGACCGATAAGGCGACCGTCACTGATCGCGTCGACGTCGTCGGCGACCATCCTGAACGAACGCTTTCGCCCTTCGGTTTCTGCACGTCGAGCGAGACGCGCACCGTGGATCTCCTTGACGTCGTCTTCGAGTGCGAGGTCGCCGAACTCGAGGATACGAACGCGGCCGTCGTCGTCTCGAGCTGGTAGGACGGCCCCGTGTGCACTGTCGCTGGGTGCGAATGGGACGTCGAGGGCCCCTGATTCGAACGCCAAGATGGTTCCCCGTGCGACGTCATCGTCGCCGTGATCGAAGACGCTGTCCACGAGTTGTCGCGTTTCGCGTTCGATCAGCGCCTGTTCGTCCTCGATGCCGTCGATGTCGATTCGTTGTTCGATAGCCATATCGATGATCTGTCTGGTCGTGCGGAGGCCGGCCGCGTTGGCCTCCTTCGTCGGAACGCCCTGGAACTCCTGTGGGGACTTCGTGATGACCTTGTCCGGCTGGGCGATCGCGGCCGTTATTCCGCCCAGCCCGATGACGCCGCTGGCACGGGCTTCGTCAGGCGGAAAACCGCCCATCCACTCGTGGAAGACCGTCGTCACGCGGACCTCTTCGGGGAGGTACGCCTCGCCCAGCGACCGGAGCGCACGCAGAGCGGCGACGTCCTGGACGACGTTCCCCACCTGTCCGTACCCGAGCGTGAGCGAGCGGACGCCCTGGGTCGCCGCGAGCAGCCCCTCGAGCAACATCACGGTGATGGCGATACTGGGTGGAACGAGCGTCCCCGTTAGCGGCCCG
Source organism: Natronosalvus vescus (assembly GCF_023973145.1). NCBI lineage: Archaea > Methanobacteriati > Methanobacteriota > Halobacteria > Halobacteriales > Natrialbaceae > Natronosalvus > Natronosalvus vescus. The sequence continues at coordinate 2,901,500 of NZ_CP099546.1, read as the reverse complement.
AACGGCTCGCGGTTGATCCGCACGCCGCGTTCGGTGTAAGCCCCGGCGAGCCGATCGACGAACTGCCAGTGTTCGATGGTCGTCGCCAGATCGTGGCGTTTAGTGTAGGGGATGTTGTACGATATCGGTCCGCCCTCGAAGCTCTGGAAGCCGCCGGCGAAGGTGATCGCCGCCAACAGGCGCGCGTCGGGGGTACCGTGGCGCACCTCGATCGGCGCGTCGACGGCATTGATCAACTCCCGACAGCCGTCGACGCCGTGGTTTACGGCCGGGAAGCCGTTGAGCGTGTCCTCGCCCGACTCCCGAGCATTCTCGAGGCCTTCCTGCGCCTTTCCGTACTCGTTGTCGCGCGTGTAGGAGTCGATCGTCGTCGGTAACAGGTCGGCTTCGCCTTCTTCTTGGAGGTAGCGAAGCAACTCGATCTGATCCCCTAAACGTGGCACCCCTGCTCGAGGCTGTAACAGCGGTTGGTCGGCAGTCTCGAGAACCTCGGCAAACCGTTTGTGCGCGGGCAGCGACTCGTGATAGCGGACCGCCTCCTCGAAGTCGACGGCGTCGCCCGTCGGCCACTCACTCCGAAGCTGTTCGTCGATGCGTTGCAACTCGTCGGCTGGAATGCGTTCGTCGCGTATCATCTACGATGTCACGGTGGCCCGCTCCTGTTCGCTCGTCGTGATCTGGAGGTCTCGCTTCAGGGCTGCGATGGCCTCCGCTGGCTCAGTCTCGGAGTCAAAGACGCGGTCGAACCCGAGGGCTTCGAACGTCTCGCGGGTCTGTTCGAAGTCGTCCTGACCGACCGCGAGGTTGCCGCCGATGTAGGTGACGGCGTCGACCCCGTGGGCCTCGAGAACCTCTTGAAAGCCCTGACAGTCCTGCTCGGCGTGGCCGTAGAGCGAGGAGACCAGTACGGCCTCGGCGTCGTGGGCGACTGCGGCCTCGGCGAACTCCGCCTGGGAGGTCTGAACGCCGAGGTTGATGACCGTGAATCCAGCTGCACTGAACGCCTGCTCGAGGATCGTGATGCCGACGACGTGGGCGTCGGAACCGATGACCCCGAGAACGACCGTACGGGACATGAGTGTGCACAACCATGATAGACCGGTGTTTAAAGTTAATGGTTGATCATGATATTACTCCTAATACGCCCTAACACACTTTCCGTGAGAGAAAATAACACTGTCATGATTTATAGTAAACGTTTTTCACACCCGTCCGTGACGTGAGGCTATGGGAGCGCTCTCGAGACTTCGCGTGCTGGATCTGACGCAGGTGCTTGCCGGCCCGTACTGTACGATGTTGCTCGCCGATATGGGGGCCGACGTGGTCAAAGTCGAACGACCTGGTGGCGATCTGATTCGCCCAAACCCGCCGTTTGTCGACGATCCCGACGCCGAAGCCTACGGCGGCTACTTCCAGAGCGTCAACCGGGGTAAACGCAGTCTCGAGATCGATTTCGACTCCGAACGCGGGCGCGAGGAATTCCTCTCGCTCGTTACGGAAGCCGACGTTGTCGTCGAAAACTTCCGGGCGGGCACGATGGAACGATTCGACCTGGGTTACGAAACCCTGCGCGCGCAAAACCCCGAACTCATCTACTCCTCGATTCGTGGCTTCGGTGATCCACGAACCGGTGAAACCCACCGACAGGGTCAGCCCTCCTTCGACATTATCGCGCAGGCGCTCGGGGGCGTGATGGAGATCACCGGCTTCGAGGACAGCCCTCCGACGAAAGTCGGCCCCGGCATCGGCGACCTCTTTACGGCCACGCTCAACTGCGTCGGCATCCTAGCGGCGCTCCATCACCGCGACCGGACGGGCGAGGGACAGTACGTGGACACCGCGATGTACGACGCGATGATAAGCATGACCGAGAGAGCCATCTACCAGCACTCCTACACCGGGGCGGCGCCGACCCGACAAGGCAACTCCCACCCGACGCTGTTCCCCTACGACGCTTTCGAGGCCGCTGATGGCTACGTCGTCATCGCCGCCTTCGGCACCAACCACTGGAAGGCCCTCTGTGAGGCGATGGAACGACCGGATCTGGCCACCGACTATCCAAACCCCGACCGTCGCCTCGCTCACCGCGACGCACTTCGGGAAGAGATTCGCGCGTGGACACGCGAGCGCTCGAGCGACGACATCTGTGAGACGCTCGAGGGATCCGTCCCGGTAGCGCCGGTGCAGAACACGGACGACATCTTCGACGACCCGCACGTCCACGCCCGCGAGATGCTCGTCTCCGTCGATCAGCCGGGGGCTGACCGACCCGTCGACATCGCCGGCAGTCCGATCAAGATGAGCGAGACGCCACCGCGACCGCGCGGCCGGGCACCGCTTCTCGACGAACACCGGACGGAACTGCTCGAGGAGCCACAGCAGCCAGCCGAGTCTGATTGAGCGAGTCTGGGGGACGGCTCGAGCACTGTTCCATCGCCGCCGAGGAGAAATCCTTTTGCAACCCCCGCGCACACGCTCCAGTATGGACTGGCCACACGACCCCGACGGCGAGGAGGGCAGCGAAGGGATGCGGAAGTTCGATATGGCGATCATCGCGAAGAAGGTCGACGAGGACGAGGATTTCCCGCTCTCGCGCGACGAATTCGTCGAGGCCCACGGCACCGAGCCAATCCGGATCAACTCCAAGAAAGTCGTCGCCCTCAGCGACATCTTCGAGTACGTCGACCAGGCAGAGTTCGAGACGATCACGGACATGCACAAAGCCGTCGGCCGGGCCATGCGCGCCGGAAACTTCTGGGACTACCACCCCGTCGGCGCCGACCCGGAGAAGAAATCGGCCTGAGTTCTCACCCACGTCACCTCGAGCGCGGGATCCGAGACGAACCATTGCAGGCACGAGAGTGATTTTGCGGATGATGACAGCGCTATTGAAGGAGATGATAGCGCTCGCGAGCGAATGCTGGACGTCATCACGAATCTGGATTACGTATCGTTTATACGATACCGTTCGAAACGATCAGGTACTGTGACGAACACGCAGGTGACTCTCTTCCAGATCGATAACTACGGGCCGTGGACAGTGACCCCCGAGCCGCGACGCGAGGCCGACTTACAGACGCTCCAGTCACGCCTCTATGCGGACATCTCGCAATTCGTCGGCAACCGGGACGGCTACGTCTTTTTCACCCGTTTCGACAACATGATCGCCGTCACCAACGGGCTTGATTTCGAGGATCACGCGCTCTTGCAAGAATCCGTCGGTAACCGGTATCCGGTCACGCTCAGTCTCGGCGTGGCGACGGGCACGACGCCGGTGCAGGCGCTCTCCGACGCCACCGGCCTGATCCAGGACGCCGGCAGCGCCCAGGACGAACACCGTCGACAGATCCTCGACGGCCGAACGATCGACGATGCCCACCGAACGAACGACGACGTCCAGATCGCACACTTCGACGTCATCGACGCGACCGGCGAGTACACCGACGAACTCAACGCCTTCGATAGCTTCATCGAGATCGAACAGGGCTACGCCTCGCTCATGCGCTACATGCGCCACGCCCACGACAGCCTCTCGTTTTTCGTCGGCGGCGACAACGTCATCGTCGTCTGCCCCGACCTCGAGCGCGCGGATTACCTCGATGCGATCGATCACGTCCAGTCGGACGTCGAGGTCGAGTTACAGGTTGGCATCGGTACCGGCGCGACCGCGCACGAAGCCGGATACGAGGCAAAACACGCCCTCGAGCGCTGTCGAGCGAACAGTACGCGCGCCGAACTGCACAAGTAGACCAGAGTGACCGACGCGGCCGGGTCGGGACAGAAATCAAATCTTCAGTGTGTGACTGTATAAACGTGCCGGAGGTACCTTTTAGGTCGTTTGTGAAGTGTATTCGAACATGGAATCGGATCTGTCGGTCAGGGAAGCCCTGACGACTGAGTACGTCGGTGTAAGCGAGTCAGACACCGTTCACGGGGCGGTGACGTTGATGCGAGAAGAGCGCGCCGGCTGCGTGCTCGTCGTCCGGGGATCGACAGCCGTCGGCATCATGACCGAGTGGGACGTCCTCGGCGTCGTCGAACGCGAGGACGATCCTGCCGAAACGACAGTTGGTGACGTCATGTCCGCGCCCGTGTTGACCATCGACGCCGATCACTCGCTCACGGACGCGGCGGATATGATGGCACGGGAGAACATCCGAAATCTCGTCGTCGAGAACGGCGACGGCATCGCCGGTGTCCTCACCCAGCGTGACGTCATCGTCGTCGCGGGATCGTTCCAGGGGGCAACTGCTAAACCGGCTGCGAGCGAGGGGGCCGTTTCGAATCCTGGCGGCGAAGGTGCCGGTCTCGCGACCGAGTACGCCACAGACGGGAACGACGAGTTCTCGACACAGGGCGTCTGTGAGGCGTGTGGCACCCTGGCCGAGTCGCTACAGGAGGCAAACGGTCAGCTCGTCTGTACTGACTGCCGGCAGGTGTAGCCGACACCCTGCGTGTGGTGGGCGAGCGAACGGCTGGCGAAGATGCACCAGTTCCGGTTCGACAGCGATTATATTGGTTCGCGTGCTCGAGTGACACGCACCGACTATCGGGAGGAGACGACGAATGACGGACACCGACGACATCACGATCGAACCGGCGACGCCCGACGATCTCGAGGCGATCACCGAGCTATGGGTACGGTTGGCCATCAATCAACGCCAGCACGGCTCGCACGTGCACGCTGAATCGAACCGGGAAACGATGCAGGCGCTGCTCAGAGCCCACCAGGTAGATGGCGGACTGCTCGTCGCGCGGCATCGTGGTTCGATCGTCGGCTTCGCCTCGTTTTCGGTCGAACACGGATCCCTCGACCTCGATTGTACGCGTGGCTTGCTCTCGAACCTGTACGTCGACCCTGCCCTCCGGGGACAGGGTCTCGGTTCGCGGCTCCTGGAGGCGGTCGAGTCCGACCTCGTCGAGCGAGGCGTCGACGTGATCTCCCTCGAGGCGATGGCAGCCAATGAAGCGGCCAGGCAGTTTTACCGGCAAGCAGGATATACACCGTTTCGAATCGGTTTCGAACGTCGACTCGAGGGGTCGATGAAAAACGATACACACTCAAAGGATGAGGGATAACTCACAGACCGCGCCAGGGGAGCATGGGCGGTACATGCACTCGACTTGTAATCGAGAGTTCCCGGGTTCAAATCCCGGCCCTGGCTCTGTTATCGTCTCGACTCTCGTGGGACTCGCCCCCTCCATTCGGATGTGGGCTCGGGTTCGTTCCTGCTGAATGCGATGACGACGGAGGTACTGTCACGAGCGGCCCGGTTCTGAACCGGTAATACTTGTAATTGTTTTGATCGAGAACGTTCACTCGTTGTTTCAGGCACCGAACGGTGAACTTCAATATCGGATTGGAACGGTCGATTTGGGCAGGTAGACGTTCTCGGTGTCGAATAATTCGTAGTTTCAATTGTATTTCCATGCCCAATATATACATTGAAGTATTAATTTGGCGTTTATAGTACACTATTGTGCTGCAAGAAGGCATTGAGGCCACAGGATTTATATCTGGGCGTGAAAAGCATCCTGCAATGCTACTCTCAGCCGACCGAATGGACACACAGGAACAACCCCCTCTTAGTTTCCGAATTGTCGAAGCGGTAGCCGACGAAGAAGGTGTCGATCCGATCGATATCGAGCCACCAGAGTACGACGCACTGTACGACGTTCTCAATCCAGAAGCACTCGATTCCCTCTTTGCACCTCGAGAGGACGGTACCCTTCGAAGCCCGGGTGAAGTTGCCTTTCGGTTCTGTGGGTACGATATCGTCGTCAAAAGCGACGGTACCGTCGATATTCTCGACTAGACGGCCGTGACGGGTACGTCTGCTCGTTCAGACGAGCGACCGAGAGCACCGACGACACGTTCACACCAGTAGTACAACCGTCCGACGTCACGAACAAGAGGCTCGACAGAGGATCCCGTGTACGCAGATTATCATTCGAGCCGCTCGCGCCAGGCGTCCGGAATCGGGCGTGACGCCCCCGTTTCCCGGTCGACGACGACCTGTACCGTCTTGCCGGTCGCCGCGGATGCACCGTCGGCAGTGATCGTGTACGACATCGGAATGCTCGAAGTACCGAGTTCGGGCACCCTGAGCTCGACGCCCACACGCTGTTCGGCCTCGATCGGCCGGTGATACTCGAGTTCGAGACGGGCGAGCACCGTATCGACCTGATCCAGAGACACCTCGAGGACGTCCCGAAAGAATCCGGCACGAGCTTGCTCGAGGTAGGTCGCGTAGACGGCGTTGTTGACGTGGCCCATGAAGTCGACGTCGCGGAGGCGAACGTCGATATCGGTGTGATAGGTGGTAAGGGGATCGGACATGGTGACCCTACCGATGCCGGCCAGCGACTGTCTCGCCACAGACTCGCTCGAAGACGGTCTCGTGCAGTTGGTTGGCGACGGTTTCCATCAACGGCTCGAGGTTTGCGGTGTCGGCCTGATTGTACTGGACGAGTGTCTCGAGGGCATCGTCGTCGCCGCGTTCGTACTGATGCCAGAGCCGAACGGCGTCGCGACCGCTGATGTCGGGCTGGTCGCGCTCGATCCCGAGGTCGCGCTCGATCCGTTTGAGCCCACCCGTCAGGTCGAGCTTTCGACACGGATACATGAGGTCGATGTGTGGGAGCGCGATCTCGATGTCGAGAGCCGTCTCGAGGAAGGGCACGTCGAAGCGCTGACCGTTGAAGGTGACGAGCGCCGAGGATGCTGCCAGTTCGGCCCGGAGCGCGTCGGCGGTGAGATCCTGCCCGTTGACGAATGTCCTGGTGTCGCCCCGCCGGTGGAGGCTCACGGTCGTCACGTCGTGGCGGGCCGCGTCGAGCCCCGTCGTCTCGATGTCGAGGTAACAGACGTCCTCGCGAACGTTCTCGTAGAATCGCCAGCTACTCGCCGCCGGGAGCGCCTCGGCGAACGGCGAGACGTCCCCGGCCTCGAGGTGACGCCGGCCGTCCTCGATGAACGCCTCGATGCGGTCGGCGACCGTTGGCCCGACGACGCTGCCGTCGAACTCGTCCCAGTGGGTAATGCCGTGTTCCCAGAGGCGGCGTTCGGTGGTCTCACCGACCCCGCGGACGGGAAGAAAGCTGTTCTCGATGTACACGTCCGATGTGGGGTCGGCTGTCCGCAAAAACGTGTGGGTTCGCGGAGGGGCGCGTCCGTGCTCGACGAGAGACGATCAGTAATAGTAGAGTTCGACCTGATGGCCGCAGTTTCGACAGGTGGTCTCGAGTCCGTTCAATCGATGTGACTCCTCCCACTCGCTTTCGCGACCGTGTTCGACGCCGCGAAGGCCTGGACCGCCGGGAACGGGGGCTGAAACGGGGGTGGCACAGGCGGGACAGCCAACGGTCACCCGCGGTTGATTCGATTGTGACATACCGGACAGCTTCACCTCCAGTGGTGTTTGTTATGGAGGAATTAGGTGGTTGCAACCTCGAGTTTTACGTGACGGTTACGAATTTCCTCGTGCGAACAGTGAGTACGAACGTAGAGTCACGCAAACTGGACGTTCGAAAGTGTGTATCCCCCTCTTCCTACACGCTCGATACCGGACGTGGCCTGTAGTGGTTAATACACGGGTGGGATATCCCGCCGTTCTCATCGTTCACACCGTTTAGCTGAAAGTAGGCGCTAAGCCCCCTTCCTCAGCGAGCGCCGAAGGCGTGAGCAGGGAGGGGATACAGCGCCGCACATTTCTCAAGCACGTTTGATGCTCGGCCCACAGGCCAACGTTCACCGAAGTTATTATGCGTGTGGCGTGCATAGTGTGCATTACGGTGAAACGGAAGACAATCACCATCCGGGAGGATCAAGACGAGTGGATAGAGGGCCAACACCTCAACCTCTCATCGTTCGTCCGTGAGAAACTTGACGAACTAATCGAGGAACGAGAGTAACGGATGTACTACGCCTACAAGTACCGTCTCAATCCGTCCGACGCCCACCGCGAGGAGTTGAACCGCCACCGAGACATTTGTAGGCAACTGTACAATCACGCGCTCTACCGCTTTGACCAAATCCCTGAGGGGTCAGGCACGCTCAATCAGCGTGTTCGATCCATCCGGGACGAAGTCCCGTCTCTGAAAGATTGGTGGGAGGCCCTTTCAGACGTGTACTCGACAGTTCTGCAAACGGCGGTCATGCGAATCGAGCAGAACGTCAAAGGCCTCTCCAAACTCAAGGAGAACGGCTACGGCGTCGGTCAACTCACGTGGAAGCCACCACGGGAGTTCCGTAGTTTTACGTACAGTCAGTCTGGCTTCAAGCTCGACAAGAAGGGCGGTCAGACTGTGCTGTCACTCTCGAAACTCGCGGACATACCGATACGGCTTCACCGCGCCACCCCTGACAACGCGAAACTCAAGCAGATCACGCTCAAGAAAGAGCCGACGGGCGAGTGGTTCGCCACGTTCGGCGTTGAAGTGGATCGCGAACCACCCGAGAAATCCGACAAACTGACCGACGTGGTTGGTATCGACGTAGGGATTCTCAAGTACGCCCACGACACCGACGGCACGGCGGTCGGGTCGCTCGACCTCTCGAACGAACGTGAACGCTTGGAACGCGAACAGCGGACACTCTCGCGGAAGCAACACGGGTCGAACAACTACGAGAAGCAACGGCGGCGCGTGGCGGAGTGTTACGCCGGCCTGAAACGGAAGCGGCGGGACTTCTTGCACAAACTCTCGGCGTACTACGCTCGGGAGTACGACCTCGTAGCGGTCGAAGACCTGAACGTGAAGGGGATGATGGAGTCGCCGTCGAACAGCCGCAACACGGCGTCTGCGGGGTGGCAAACGTTCCTCTCGTTGCTCGAATACAAGTGCGAACGCGAAGGAACGCACTTCGTGGAGGTCGACCCGAGAGGGACGACCAAGGAGTGCGCGTCCTGCGGCGTCTCGACGGAGAAGCCGTTGTGGGTTCGTGAACACTCCTGTCCGGCGTGTGGGTTTGAGGCGGACAGGGACGCGAATGCGGCGTGGAACATTCTTTCTCGCGGCCTCGGAGATGTAGGAGTGGGATACTCCGAACCAACGCCTGTGAATCGCCTCGGGGTCAAGCCCCGAGGCTTCCCGTGGATTAGTCGGACACACCCATGCGACCATCGGTCTGATAGCCTCGAACGGTCGGGTGGGTCACGGTCGGCTGATTCACACAGCCCGATGTCTGCCGTCGCAGTTTCCGAACAGTCGGCAACGTGTTGAGAGCAGGCACATTTCGATTCAACTTCTCCAATCCTTTCTTCGCAATATTCACTGCCGCGTTCCGGTCAGCGTGGTCTTGCCGACCACACGCGTTGCACTTGAACCGCTTCTTCCGACGATTCGACCGAGCCGTATGCTCACACTCAGTAAAAGAACACGTCTGGCTGGTGTACGCCGGGTCGATGTCATCGCTTGGAATCCCCTCGAACGCCGCTTTGTACGCGACGAACGAACGGAGTTTGTGAAACGGTAGTGAGTGCAACCGACGATTCATCCGAGTACCGTAATCAATCAAATCTCGCATATGCTTGAGGTCTTCAAACACAACGAGCGGCGACTCGAATTGCTGAACCCACTCCACGACCCGTCGGGAGACTTGATGGAGTTGGTCGTGAACGTATCGCTCCTCTTTGTTCTCGAATATACGGTCGAACGCTGTCTGCCCAACGTTCTGCATTCGCTTACGCATCGTGAAGTACCGATGGCGCTCTTTCTTGATTTCCGGGTAGTCGATAACCACGGAATCAACGATGTCGTCATCACGAAGGGCGGCAAGAGCTACACAGCCCTCATTAATGTCCACACCCACGATGGTGTGAGCGTCAGTCTTGTCTTGGACTGTTGCTTCGAGGTCAGTGACGTTGACGTGGAGTTCGTGGTTGCCGTTGCGAGTCATCGCTTCAGCGGTTCCCACCCGCCATTCGTCACTTTCGAGGGCGTGTTCGAGGAGTTCGAGGGTGTCTGGTGCGCCACGAAGCTTGCCGTTCACCGGATTGTACGGCTTGGCACTGATGCGATAGTGTATGCCGTCGTCTTCGAGCGTGAGATTGTAGCCTTCAGTGAAGTTCATCCGCAACGGGTACGGCCCAGTCTTCTCGTGACTGGGCGTGTTGTAGTCGTCGCGGTCGTAGGACTGCTGAACTGCATCAAGTGCCTTGGCGACGATTCGTTGCGTGGTGTTCTTCACGAGGTCGGCATCGTCTTCAAGACGTGGCGAAATGTCGCCCCAGTCCATCCCATCTTTTGCTAATCGGATGGTCTGATTGTACACCCACCGAGCTTCATTATACGCGTCGGAGAGAAGTCGCTTGTCATCGGATTGGAGTTGGAAGACGAGTGTCTTCGTAAGCGACTTTTCCATACCCTAATCGACGTACTTGGGTGTTGTAAATGTATGGATTAGCGTTGATAGGTTAGGCGTTGTCGGCATTCACCCTCGGGGTCAAGCCCCGAGGCACTCTGCCTTGACCGCCTGTAGAGACTGCACTCCCTGTGGATACGTTCGTATCTGCAAAGCGCGTCGTTGAAACAGGAAGCCCCACCCTCAAGCGCGAGCCGTCAGGCGAGCGGTAGGGTGGGGTAGTTCACGGACGTTCAACGGAAATCGACGGGCCCATCATCACTACAGCTCGAACGTGATCGGATCGAACTCGAAGAAGGCCGTCTCGTACCCGTCGTGGCGCGAGACCTGCGGCGGCGTGTCGACGGTGACGGTGACTCGATCGGCCTGCTCGAGTTCACCAGCAGCAAGCCCGTAGTGATGGCCGAACTCGTGATCGATCGTTTCGACGAGACGGGACTCGAGCAGCGTCGAGCCCTCTGCCTCGAACGTCGTCGAGAGCGACATAAACGGGAGGATGACGTCGTTGTAGGGCGTTCGGGGACAGACGGCCAGATACGGGTCGCCGTTCTCACTGAATCGCTCGAGATCGGTCACGAGCGCGGCGATGGCAGCGTCACCGGTCGTTTCGGTGCCGAGGAGCGTACCGTGGAGGCTGTCGACGGCTGGGCCGCGGGATGTGGGGTGATCGGTGTGGTCACCGTGGTCGTCGTGATCGCTGTGACTGTCGTCGTGGTCACCGTGGTCGTCGTGATCGCTGTGACTGTCGTCGTCACTGTCATGACCATCGGATTCATCCCGATCTCCGTTGCTCTCGCCAGCGTGATCGCCGTGGTCACTGTGATCCATCAACGGCAACGCCCCTCGAGTCCCCCGTTCGTCCTCGTCGGTCAGATTCAACGAGAGATCGTGGATATCCGATCGGGCGTACTCGAAGTCCACCTCCAGCGTCGACAGCGACTCGAGGCGACCCTCGAGGTCGCCCGTCCGACGGGTCGTGACGGGGCCAACGGACATGCGTGCAGTGTACCTACCCTCGCCCGGGAGGGTGACGTTGTCGCCGTAGTGAAACCCCATCCGCTGGGAGAGCATCGACCACGGGGTGTCACCGTGGACAAGATCGCCGTCGGCGTCGACGATCTCCAGCCCCATATCGACGGGGAGGACGACACCGGTGACGTCGTCCCAGACGGTCATCATCAGGTGGAGGGTGTCGTCGGGTTGGACGTCGACGCGTTCGCGATCACCGGCGACGAGCCAGAACCGGTGGGGGAACGTAAAGGAGAGTTCGACGACGTACTCGCCGTCGCTTGCCCGTCCGTAGACACCCATCTCCTCGGACGAAGACGGGATATAGACGGCGTCTGGACGATCGTCGACCATGGGTGGGGTGTCCCAGGCCGACTGTTCCTCGAAGCCCAGGCGTTCGAGACAGCCGGCGAACCCCAGCGACCCACCGATCGCGGTGGTATACAACAGATCTCGCCGAGAGAGGGGCATACCACTGTTTTAGAACGAGTACAAAAAACCACTGTCGGTTTTTCGACCGCCGAACCAACGAGCCTTTCATCGACTGGCCCCTGGCATCGAATATGGACAGACGGACGTACCTCGGCGGACTGACCACGGCAGGCCTCGCAGGACTGGCGGGTTGTCTTGGAACGCTCGAGGAGACGACGTCGGCGCTCGGCGGCGAGGAACCAGGCCGGGGTAACTGGGGGGACGGTCAGACCGTGCTCGACCCACCGACGGAGGATCGTGGCGACCCGATCCACCCAATCCACGGACACGAGATGCCGGACTTTTCGCTCCCAGACCCGTTGTCCGGCGAGACCATCTCCTCGAGCGATTTCGAAGGCGAGAAAGCCTACCTCATGACCTTCTTTTTCACGTCGTGTCCCGACGGGGCCTGTCCGGCGCTACTGTTGCGCCTGCGTCGCGCCCAGGCCGATTCGATCGAACGCGGCTACGACGACGACCTCTCGCTGCTGGCGATGACGTTCGATCCCGAACGCGACACGGCAGACGTGCTCGAGGAGTATGGAGAACAACAGGGCGTCGATTTCGAGGCCGGAAACTGGCACTTCCTCCGGCCTGAGAACTACGAGGACGGGAAGGCGTTGCTCGAGGACGAGATTGGGATGCTCATCGATCGGGTGGAAGACGGTGATGATCACGACGGTCACGATGACGATGAGAACGACGATCACGGTGACCACGACGGCCACGACGGAAACGACGACCACAACAGCCACACCGACGACGACCACGATCACGGCGAGTACACCTTCACCCACATCAACCTGATCCTGCTCGTCAACGAACACGGCGTCGTCGAACGTTCCTACCCTCGCGGTGCGATGGTCGACACCTCGAAGGTGCTCGAGGACGTACGGGCAGTAACTGGCAACTAGCATGCGCCGACGGGAACTCCTCGCTGGCATCGGCAGTCTCGGCATCCTCGCTGCTGGGGGAGCCGTCGCCATGGGCGGCGCCTCGTCGATCCAGTCGTCACTCCAGCATCGGTTCGGCCCGGATGTCGACCAACTCGAGCTCGAGACTGTCGACGCCCGGGGGAGCGAACCGGGAACGATCGCACTCCCGTCGCTCGAGCAGCCGACGTTTATCGACTTCTTTGGAACCTGGTGTCCGCCATGTGTCGAGCAGATGCCCGCGCTGGCTGACGCCCACGACCACCTCGGCGACACGGTAACGTTCGTATCGGTGACGCTCGAGAACGCACCAGACGACGACATCGCCGACTGGTGGGGCGAACACGATGGACAGTGGACGATTGCACGAGATCGAACCGCTGAACTCGCCGAGCGTTACGGCCTCTCGGGCTATCCGTACGCGGTGGCAATCGACGAACACGGCGTCGAGCGCTGGTCTGATGCCGGCGTCAAAACCGCCGACGAACTGATCGACGGCATCGAACGGGCGCTCTAAGATGGTGGATCTCACTCTCGTTCCGACGCTCGCGTTTGCGATCGGAGCCGGTGTTGCGACGTTCTTTTCTCCCTGTGCGTACCCGCTGTTGCCCGGCTACGTCGGCTACTACGTGAGTCAAACCGAGGGTGGCGAGGCGACACTCGGTGGCTCGCTCTCCAGAGGTCTCATCGCCGGCGTCGGCGTCATCGCCACCTTCCTCGTCCTCCTCGGCGCGACGTTCGTCGTCGGGCACTCACAACTCGAGAACATCGTCCTTTTCGAACCGATCGTGGGCGCGATCCTGGTCGTCTTCGGCGTCCTCGTCGTGTTCGACCGAGCCCCCTCACTGACGATCGCGCTCCCACAGCGACGCTCGAGCGTCCTCGGGTTCGGCGTATTCGGGGCGGGGTACGCCCTCGCGGCCGCTGGCTGTGTCGCACCGCTGTTTATCGGTGTCCTGGGGAGTGCCCTCTCGCTGTCGGCAGTCAGTGGGCTCCTCGTCATCCTGGCATACGTCGGCACCGTCACCCTCCTCATGATCTCACTGACCGTCGCAACCGGGATGGGGCTGGTCGCCGGGTCGGGGTGGCTCACCGCTCACACGGGTACGCTCAAGCGAGTCGCCGGTGGGATCATGATCGTGGCCGGCCTCGGACAGCTGTATCTGGCGTTCTTCGTGCTCGACGTACTCTGAACGGCTGTTTCAGCATAAATCGAGGTGGAGCCTCCGACCTCAAGGAGCGAGTGTAGCGAGCGAGTAGGTCGGAGAGGAAACCGACAACGGACGACGCAACCGCACGACGGTAGCTACCCGCCTCCCAAGCATATAAGTACCGTTAGACAGCAATCTGAAACATGGAGGTTCGTCGAACAGCGCCGGTCAAACTCGTCGTTCCGGATGAGCGCCGCGACGACCTCCACGAATCCGCTCGACAGTTCCTCTACTGTGCGAATCGTGCTGGTGAGGTCTGTTGGGACGGGAACTCCTACACGAACTGCATCACTGCGAACTCAACTGCGCGAGACGCACTCTACGCGGAGCTGCGAGAGGAAACCGATCTCACCGCGAACCTCGTCCAAGAAGCCATCCGACGCGCCGTCCAAGCCGTCAAAGGATGCGTCGAACGGTGGAAACAGGGCAAGCGTGTGAGCCAGCCGGAGTTCACGTCGTGGAGCATGGTCTACGATAAGCGAAGTGCCACGTTCTACCGGAACAAAGTCTCGCTCTCCACCGTCAACGGGCGTGTCGAGTGCGACTTTGAACTTCCGGCAGACAGTCCGACCCCCTACGAGCAGTATGTTCTCTCGCAGGACTACGAGTTCCGGGCGAGTACACTGCAATACGACAAGGCGACCGACGAGTTCTACTTCCACATTACGACCCGGAAGTACGATGACGACGAATCCGAGGTTTCGACAGATACCGGGCACCAAACAGTCCTCGGTATCGACCTCGGCGTCAACAGCCTCGCTGTTTCCTCAACCGGCCGCTTTTGTCAGGGGAACGACTACGACCATTGGTGCCGCGAGTTCGAGAAACGGCGTGGTGAGATGCAACAGCACGGCACGCAAGCCGCGCACAATGCGCTTCTGCGCCTCGGCAAACGCGAAGAAGCGTGGCGCAAACAGTACATCCACACCGTCGCCAACGAGATTGTTACGGAAGCTGTTGAGAACGGGTGCGACGTGATCGTGTTCGAGGACTTAACGGACATCCGTGAGCGGCTTCCACAGGCTAAATGGCACCACCTCTGGGCGTTCCGACGCCTTATCGAGTACGTCGAATACAAGGCACCGGAACGTGGCGTCACGGTGAAGCAAGTTGCGCCGAACCACACGTCCCAACGCTGTTCTCGGACGGACTGCGGGTTCACGCACGAAGCGAACCGCCACGGAGAACACTTCGAGTGCCAGAAGTGCGGCTACGAGGTCAACGCGGACTATAACGCGGCGAAAAATATCGGGATACGATACGCCCGAAAGCAGAAACACAGACTCCGTTCCTCGCCCAAGTCGGGGAGCGGAGACGCACCAGTAGACGTGCGTGTGAATGGTGGGATGTTGAACGGCGAGAGTTACCAGCCTATTGCTGGCGACTGATTGCCGGGAGTCCACATCAAAGCCCTACCCTCAACGAGCGAACCCCGTATGGGGTGAGCGAAGTAGGGTAGGGTAGTTTACCGAGTCCAATCCATCGCTACCGGTGAATACGGTGGGCCTACTTAATGGCCGCACGCTGGTTCGTACTCGAACAGTGGACTGCCGTGAGCGAACGGACGCCCCTCGAGCGCCGTGAGACGACACCTGTACTCGTAGTCGATCCGACAGCGACGGCGACGCAGATGCTCACAGACGCCCTGGGTGAACGGGCCGTCCGTCGGGTCGCCGATGTCGAGTCGGCCCTCGACGTTGGGCGGGAAACAACGGTCTGCTGTCTGGTGTATCCGTTCGCGGAACTCTCTCCAGGCGACCGCGAGCGGATACAGCAGGTCGCCGAGTGTCCGATCCTCGCGCTAGTATCGCCACCCGAGGCGAGGGCAGCCCTCGGGGCGGGCGCGACGGACGTCCTCGATCCGGGGGCCGATCCGGCAGTCGTTCGCGCACGCGTACGGACAGTACTGAAAGGATCCGAGGACGTGATTGAGGGGGCCGAGAAGGATCGCAGCGACGAGCGCCAGCGAACCGCATCCTCGCTCGAGTCAGCCGACATCGCCCGTCGGTTCCTCGAGTCCGGGCCGATCGCCTGGCTCCGTCTCGGCGACGGAAACACCGTCATCGCCGCAGGGGCAGCCATCGAGCCGACTCTGGGCCGCCTCCCGAGCGAGATACAGGGACAACGCATCGAGGAGATGGTCAATCCCGCCGATCGATCGGCGGTACGTCAGACCGTCGACGCGGTCTCACCGCACGGGAGAACGCAGTCGACGGCAGTCGCCCGATTCAGACACGCCGATGGCTCCTGGATTCGCCAAACCGTGACCGCGATAGCGAGCCCAAAAACGGATGCCGACGGAGAAATTGAATCGGATACTGACGGGAAAATCGATCTCGTTCTATCACCGGCAGCTGCACCACCGACGGACGACCTCGTCCATTGGGTCGAATCGGTCGACCGACCCGCACTCGCCGTCGACGACACCTGGAACCTGGTGGCCGCATCCAGGGCCGCGTCCTCACGGTTCGAGCCGGGGAGGGCGGATGCCACCCTCTGGGACGTGCTTCCGGCGAGGATACGAGAGCGGTTTTCCGACAGTCTCAAGCAGTGCCGCCAGACCGAGTCACCGGTTCGTTTCACCACTCCCCGCTTCGACAAGCAAGGCGAGACGGAACGTTCCGGTATCGACCACGCAGAAGCCGACGAACTCGAGTGGCTCGCGGCCCCGACGTCGAGCGGCGTCATGGCAATCACACTCACCTCAGCGACACCTGCAGAACCGCTCCAGCAGTCACGGACGCTCGAGACGGTCGTCGACGCGCTCGGTATCGGCGTGCTGCTCGTCGATCGAAACACCGGGCACCTGCAGGCGATAAACGAGGCTGGACGCCGTCTGCTCGGGCCGACAGATGGGGAGCATATCGGCCAGTCCCTCGAGGCACTGATCGATGACCGAACCCGCGAGCGGGTTCACAGCCGAACGGCGGCCACCCCCGTTGGGCGAGCGGGGACGTTCACAGCGACGGTACACACCGCTGACGGTGATCGAACGCTGTCTGCCGCTGTCGTCTCCGTCGATGCTGATCGGTACGCCCTCGGACTGCTCGACGGTGGGTCACCGACGGTCGATACCACGACGGTCTCGACGCTCGCGGGCGTGGCTCACGACGTTCGGACGACGACACGGCCCTCCCGTCTCGCCGCGATCGCTGCCGATGGCGTGTTGCAAACCACCCCCTCCTCGGCTGTCGGGGTCTATCTTCGCGAGGGTGATCGACTCCACCCCGCGGCCGTCAAACCGTCCGATTCCGACCCGCCACTGTCGCTGCCGACGCTCGAGACGGTGACGGTACCCGCACTCGATCCGCGGGAACTCATCGGTCCGGCGATGGGACTCGCTGACTCGACGGCGTTCGATTCCCTCTTCGAACGGGTGGGACTGCACACCGAACACGTACTACTCGTTCCACTCGGCGACCAGGGAATCGTCTTCGCGACCGGCCTCGGACTGCGGACTCTCGATCCGGTCGACGTCGACGCGCTCTCCATCCTCGCTGCAGTCGTGACGGATCGGCTCGAAACGCTCGAGAATGCCCGGAATCGGGATGGGCTCGAAAATCGACTCGAAGGGATCGAAGCCCAACTCGACCGGCAACGGGAACTGGAAGCGGTCGTCACAACGATCGACGAGCGGATGGCTGCCGGAAGCAACCGGGAACACCTCGAGTCCGCGATCTGTGACGACCTGGCAGCCCTCACGTGGGTGACGGGCGTCTGGATCGGATCGATCGACCTCGAGGACGGGCAGTATCGCACGCGAGCAACTGCGGGTGGATCCGTCTCCCCGTTCGTCGACGGGAGGGGGACGATCTCGGAAACGGACGTCGACTCGCTCGAGTCAGTCGTCGGTTCGAGGACAGTGACCGTCGAACAAGCGGACACCTGGACTGAGCGAGACGCAGGGATCGATCGGCCCGGACAGGACGGCGACGGGGACACTCGAGAAGAGCGAGGCGGACGGGTCGTTGCCTCCCTCCCACTCGTTTTCGACGAGCGACAGTACGGAGTCCTGGCGCTCGCCATCACCGACCCACCAGCCGATTCGACGCTCACCGGTCTCGAGGCACTTCGGACGACACTGACGCTCGCCAACGCTCTCGAGGAGTATCGGCAGTTCGTAACCAGCGAGGATCGACTCGAACTCGAGTTCGCCCTGCCCGCACACGACGTGACGGAGGAGGGGGCCGACCGTGCTTCGACGGATCGATCACCGTCCAGCGACGCCACTGCACGCGAGTCGGTCGACGATCCACTGATCGACCTTGCCGTGGGCTGTCGGTGTCGGGTGGATCTGCTCACATTGAGTCACACCGACTCTGGCGCGAGCGCCGTGCTCTCGCTGGGTATGGACGATGGAGAACTCGACAGAGAGACCGTAGGGGCGGCCCTCGAGGACATCGACGGTCTCGAGGGTGGCACCCTCTCGCGTTCCCGCGGTGATCGACTCCACCTCGAAACGGCGATTCGGGAGTCGAATATCGGGTCGGTCGTGGGAACCCACGGCGGGAAACTCACACGAATCGACGCCACGGATCATCGTCCGCGAATCGTGATCGACGTCGCCCCCGGAACCAGCATTCGGACGTTCGCCGACCGCCTCGAGAAACGGTACCCGGACATCGAACTCCGGTCGAAACGGGTCGTCTCGGCGGAGAGCAATCGGGACGGAACCTTCAGCGAGCACCTCCGCGAGCAGTTGACCGACCGACAGCTCGAGACGCTCCGGGTCACCTACCACGCGGGCTACTTCGAGTGGCCCCGCGATCGAACTGGTGGCGAGGTGGCCGAGTTGCTCGACGTCTCACAGCCGACGTTCACGCGCCACCTCAGGACGGCCGAGCGAAAGCTATTCGAACTGCTCTTCGAGGAGGGGTGGCTCGAGTAGCGGACTCGGACGTGAACACGAGGTGCGTACCGAGTGAAACAGATAATTACCGGGCGATAATCGCGCTGTTACGCTATGTCGCTGGCGGAAAGTCCGTGTTACTCAGGGAGGACAGACAGTCAAGATATCGTATCAATGAATACGTTTAGCGTCGATTAATCACCACCTGAGTGTATTTAGCGTCCACCACCAAGTGACTCGGGTCGAAATGCACGCTTGATGTATGCGTTGTCGATAAGCGTCGATTACTCTCTCGAACAATGGATTACGGTGATCGAACGATGAGCACCAAGCCATCCGAGACCGATCAGATCTCACTTCATTCACAGGCGGGGGGCAGTATCGTTGCCGAACTCGAACTCGATCACGAAGCACTGGTACTTCGGCCGACCCTCCGTGAGCTCTCGAGCGGCCGGGTCGAGATCGAGTACTGGAGCGACCTCGAGGACGGACGAACGGTCATCTTCTTCGGGGCAGAATCCGTCCCGTTCTCGGAGTTCGAGGCCGCACTCGCGAACGATACGACGATACGAGAACCGACACTCGTCGATCGGTACCCACGGAAACGGGTCTACCGCGCCACCGTGTGTACCGAGACGGTACGGTTCACGAGTCGGATTGCCGAATTCGACGGGCGCATTCTGAGCCTCACCGGCGGAAAGACGGGGTGGATCGCGCGGCTTCAGTTCCCTGATCGGGACGGGTTGGTGGCGTTCAACCGCGCCTGCAAAGGACTCGGTATCTCGTTTCACGTCAACCATCTGCGGCTGGCGAACCCCGAGGACACCACCGTGGTCGGGCTGACGGAAAAACAGGAACGCCTGCTCACCGTCGCGTACGAGGAGGGGTATTTCGACGTGCCTCGAGGCATCTCACAGGACGAACTCGCCGAGATGTTGGGAATTTCGAAGTCGGCCGTCTCACAGCGGTTGCGTCGGGCGATGAACGAGCTGTGTGAAACGTCGCTGTGAACCGCCTCGGGGTCAAGCCCCGAGGCTTCCCGTGGTTTAATCGGACACTCCCACGCGACCATCGGCTTGGTGGCCTCGAACGGTTGCGTGGGTCACGGTCGGCTGGTTCACACAGCCCGATGCCTGCCGTCGCAGTTTCCGAACAACCGGAAGCGTGTTGAGAGCAGGCACATTTCGATTCAACTTCTCCAATCCTTTCTTCGCAATATTCACTGCCGCGTTTCGGTCAGCGTGGTCTTGCCGACCACACGCGTTGCACTTGAACCGCTTCTTCCGGCGATTCGACCGAGTCGTATGCTCACACTTTGAGAAAGAACACGTCTGGCTGGTGTACGCCGGGTCGATGTCATCGTTCGGAATCCCCTCGAACGCCGCTTTGTACGTGACGAACGAGCGGAGTTTGTGAAACGGCAGGGAGTGCAACCGACGATTCATCCGAGTACCGTAATCAATCGAATCTCGCATATGCTTGAGGTCTTCAAACACAACGAGCGGCGACACGAATTGCTGAACCCACACCACAATTCGCCGGGAGACTTGGTGGAGTTGGTCGTGAACGTATCGTTCCTCTTTGTTCTCGAATATACGGTCGAACGCTGTCTGCCCAACGTTCTGCATTCGCTTACGCATCGTGAAGTACCGATGGCGCTCTTTCTTGATTTCCGGGTAGTCGATAACCACGGAATCAACGATGTCGTCATCACGAAGGGCTGAAAGAGCCACGCAATCTTCGTTGATGTCTACGCCTACAATGGTCTGAGCGTCGTGTTTGTCTTGAACCGTGGCTTCGAGATGAGTAACGTTGACGTGTAGTTCGTGATTTCCGTTGCGTGCCATCGCTTCGGCGGTTCCGACACGCCACTCGTCACGTTCGAGGGCTTGTTCGAGGAGTTCGAGGTTGTCTGGTGCGCCACGAAGTGTACCTTTCACCGGATTGTACGGCTTGGCACTGATTCGGTAGTGTATCCCGTTGTCTTTGCGTGTGAGATTGTACCCCTCGGTGAAGTTCATTCGCAACGGGTATGGCCCAGTTTTCTCGTGACTGGGTGTGTTGTAGTCGTCGCGGTTGTAGGACTGCTGAAGTGCATCAAGTGCTTTAGCGACAATGCGTTGCGTGGTGTTCTTCACGAGGTCTGCCTCGTCTTCAAGACGTGGTGAGATGTCGTCCCAGTCCATCCCGTTTTTCGCTAATTGGATGGTCTGGTTGTACACCCACCGAGCTTCATTATACGCGTCGGAGAGAAGTCGCTTGTCATCGGATTGGAGTTGGAAGACGAGTGTCTTCGTAAGCGACTTTTCCATACCCTAATCGACGTACTTGGGTGTTGTAAAGGTATGGATTAGCGTTGATAGGTTAGGCGTTGTCGGCTTCACCCTCGGGGTCAAGCCCCGAGGCACTCGCCTTGAACCGCCTGTAGATTCCGTCGAGTTTTTAGACCCGGCGTCGAATTGGTGAGTGCGTCTCGTCACCTACTCGCGCTCGGTCAACCGGTCGCCCCGCTCCCGGTTCGTGTACCAATCTTCGACGTTCTCCAGCGACTCGGTTTCGACGAGCAACTCGAGTTTTCGCTCGAATTGCTCGTCCGTAAGCTCACCACGCGCGTATCGGTCGCGCAACGTCTCCAGTGCGTCTTCAGTCGTCGCTTCGTCGTCAGGGGGTGGCGATTCGGTTGCCTCCGCTGGCTCGTCCTCGAAGATGTCGTCCCAAAATTCGTCGCTGAGCGGATCCCACTTGCGCCAGTCGTCCGCACCGAACAGCAATCCAACGAGTGGAACGATGACGAAGAGTCCAACGACGAAGAATACCCATGCATACGGGATGCTCAGCCCATAGGCGACGATACTCAACCCGATGACGAGTAACGCGGTGGCAGACGTAATATTTTCCTGGAGTCGTTCAATCGGGCCGCTCATACGGAAGGAGAAGGGAACCGTGTACAAGAAGAATACGGCCTCGTCGACGACTCTCAAAACACACACGAGTGAACGCTGCGGTCACTCGACGATCACTCGAGTCGCAGGTACCGCCGGTCGTACTCCGGTTCGCCCTGACGCGGATGGATCGTGATGAACGACTCCGGTGGGAGTTCTGCGAGTCGACCCGGCAAATCCGCCAGTTCCGGGTGCCAACCGACGTCGCCCTTGCGCGGCGCGATGGCAATAATCAGATCATCTTCGCCCGCGCGCGACTCGAGCGTCGGGAGCAAGTCACCCCACTGGTCGACGGCATCGAACTCGGCCGAGACGTCCTCCTCGACGAGTTCGAAGAGCCGGTCGACCTGGTGGGTGCGTCCCTCCACGATGAGGACGGACAACGGGACGCCGAGGCTCGCGGCGAGCCGTTTCGTGATGTGCACGGCCTCGTAGAACCCCTCGTGGTGGTCGGCACCGATCGGGACGACGACGGTGATCTCTTTCGTCGTGTTGATCGGGTGGCCGAGTCGGCTGATCAACACCGGAAGCGAGGTTCGCTCGAGCACCTGATCGATGATACTGCCGAAAATCCGATGGCTGAACGAGCGTTTGGCGTCCCAGCCCATCAGGATCTGGTTCGCCTGCACCTCGAGGGCCCCCTGGACGATGCCGCTGGCGACGTTGTGGCTCACGCGCGTTTCGGTGTGTACCGGCACCTCGGCCGCGCCACCGATTTCGGCGACCCGATCGAGATCCTCGCTGACGGCTGCGATCTGTTCCTCGGTTCGAACGTTCCGGTCGCGTTGCACCACCGTCAGCACGTGCACCGGTTCCGTACCGCGCTGGCCTTTCAGGACGAACGCCAACTCGAGCAATCGCTCTTGCATCTCGGCGTGGTGAGAGAGCGGCAACAGAATGTTCGGATCGAGCACGCTGTCTTCGCCCTGTTCGACCTCCCGCTCGAGGGCGAGTTTGGTCGCGGCTCGCTCGGTGAGCCACGGACTGACCAGGGCGGTGACGAGCAAGAGCAAGACGACGGCGTTCAACACTTGGTCGCCGAAGACCCCGGCGTCGACGCCGACGAGGGTGATCGCCAGCGCAGCGGCAGCCTGGCCGGTCGAGAGGCCGAAGATGACGCCGCGTTCGTTGGCGTCGTAGCCCTGGACGGTCGAAACCAGCCACGCGGCCGCCCACTTCGTCGTGAGCATGACGACGGTGACGACGGCGGCGATCTGGATCGTCTCGAGCCCGGCGACGATGACTGTGGGATTGACGAGCATCCCGACGTGCAGGAGGAAGAACGGAATGAAAAACGCGTTGCCGACGAACTCGATCCGATTGATGAGCGTGCCACCCTGTGGGATGAGCCGGTTCAGCGCGAGGCCGGCGACGAACGCACCGAGAATGGGGGCGATATCGAGTACTTCGGCGAGGCTCGCGGCGGCGAACAGTGCGACCATCACGAACAGGAATTCGAAGTAGCTCTCCTGGCTGAAGGTCTGGAAGAACCGTCGGGACAGCGGTGGGATCAGGAACCAGATGGCACCGAACAGGACGACCAGGCTGGCGAACACCGAGAGGAACAGCCAGACGGTCAGTTCGCCGTCGATCGCCCCGGTGACGATCGCGAGGACGATGAGCGCGAGCGTGTCCGTAAAGAGGATGCCACCGAAGACGGCGGTGACCGCCCGGTTTTTCGTGACGTTGAGCTGGTTGACGATCGGGTAGGCGAGCAGCGTGTGCGAGGCGAACACGGCCGCCAGCAACAGTGCCGCCAGCAGGTCGAACCCGAGAATCGTCATGGCGGCAACCGTCCCCACGGTGAACGGAAGGAAGAAGCTCGTCAGTCCGAAAAGGGCGGCGTTCTCTGGCGCGTCCGAAAAGCCCCGCAAGTCGAGTTCGAGGCCGACGGTGAACAGCAGGTAGATGAGGCCGACCTCGCCGAGCAGAATGATCGCGTCGGTGTGTTCGACGATCTCGAGGGCATCGGGCCCGATGATCGCCCCGACGAGGACGATGCCGACGATCCCTGGCTGGCCGAAGTGTTTGACGACCAGCGGCCCGCCGAGGAAGACGATCATCGCGATCGTAAACACCAGCACCGGCTCCTCGAGCGAGAGACCGACCGGTGAGACCGGGAGAAACGGGAGTATCATGACGATCTTTTGGGCTGGGGTAGACGATACCGGCGCACGTTCCTACTCATCTCTACTGCCTCCGACTAACGCCGTACGCAGAACGACGTCGACGATTGCGTTGCGTTCTATTTTGTGGTACTGTCCGGGTGACTAATAAGTCGTGGGCTTTCCTCGTGGCGGAGCAATGGGATCTCGAGTGAAGGTCAGTGGAGATCTCGAGTCAGACCGGGAGCCAATCGTCACGAGAACCCAGTTGGAACCTGTTCGCTGTGCCCACCGTGGCTCGTCTGACGCGATAGAGGAGCCCGTGAAACGACGGGCTGACTGACCGGTTGTTTGCACTCGTTTCTCGACAGTAGCCCGACCCAAACCGGAGACAATTCCGAGATTGGTGACCATACGTCGAGAAACACTTGCCTTCACCTCTCGAACCACGTCCCAACTCGTGAAAGAAACCGTTTCGGTGGATACGCGGTCACACGAAGACGGTTGCACGACCTGACGCAATGGCTCATCGTTCGGTGCAGGTACGGGGAGGCTATCACTGCCGTTAGTGAATCTATAGTAATGGGCCGAGCGCCACTTTGAGTGGGTATGTCAGTGCACCGAATACCGCGTCGAGTAACCCGTAGCGGATCCCCCTCTTCAGCGGTCGCAACCGCCCCGCACACCACCGGCCGGACAGATCTTTTCTCTCCTCGCCGAAAAGCCCAGCGAACAGCGGCCAGCCGCGACTGTCAGCTAACGATGGTTCCACACGAGGTGAGCCGCTGATGTGTGGCATCATCGGCCGTGTCGGAACCGACGAAGCGATCGATACCCTGTTGACCGGCCTCGAGAACCTCGAGTATCGCGGCTACGACTCCGCCGGCGTCGCCGTCCAGAACGGTTCCGGTATCAAGATACAGAAGCAATCGGGTAAAGTCGCTGAGCTGAAGCAAGCGATCGACAGCGACCTCCTCAGCGGCGAGGTTGGTATCGGTCACACCCGCTGGAGTACCCACGGGCCGCCGACTGACGAGAACGCACACCCCCACACCGACTCGACGCGAGACGTTGCCGTCGTCCACAACGGCATCATCGAGAACTACGCGACGCTCAAATCGTCGTTGCAGGAACTCGGCCACGAGTTCGAGAGCGACACCGACACCGAGGTCATCCCCCACCTGATTCAGTACTACCTCGACGAGGGTGCGTCAGCCGAGACGGCGTTCCGCCGAGCAATCGACGACCTCGAAGGGAGCTATGCCGTCGCCGCGATGGTCGCGAACGAGCACGTGCTGTACGCCGCCCGGCAGGGGTCGCCCCTTGTCGTCGGCCTCGACGACGACGGATTCTTCCTCGCCAGCGACGTGCCCGCGTTCCTCGAGTACACCGACGACGTGGTCTACCTCGAGGATGGCGACGTCGTCGTCGTCCGACCCGACGGAGTGGAGTTCACCACGCTCGAGGGACACGCGATCGACCGCCAACCCGAAACCGTCGCGTGGGATCCCGAACAGGCCGGAAAGGGCGAGTACGACCACTTCATGCTCAAGGAAATCCACGAGCAACCGACCTCGCTGGCCCAGGCCATCGAGGGTCGAATCCAGGGCGACGAACCTGGCGAAGTGGCCCTCGAGTCGTTCCCGCCGGGGGCGTTCGACGGAATCGAACGGATTCAGTTCGTCGCCTGTGGTACTTCATATCACGCCGCGCTGTACGGCTCGATCGCGATGAACCAGTGTGGCATCCAGACGAGTGCGCACCTCGCCAACGAGTACGGGGTGAGCGCCCCGCCGGTCGACGAGAACACGCTCGTGATCGCCGTGACCCAAAGCGGGGAGACGGCGGATACGCTCAACGCGATGCGCCGGGCCGAAGCGGACGGCGCACGGTTGCTGACCGTGACCAACGTCGTCGGTTCGACGGCAGCCCGCCTCGCCGACGACGTCTTGCTCATCCGGGCCGGGCCGGAGATCGGTGTCGCCGCGACCAAGACGTTCTCCTCCCAGGCCGTGATGCTCCTGTTACTCGCGCAATGCATCATCGACGACCTCGATGGAACCTGTGAGGATCGGCGGGCGCTGTACAACGACCTCAGCGGCCTGCCGGACACCTTCAGTTCGATCCTCGAGGACGGCACTGCAAAAGCACTCGCCGAGCAGTATCTCGGTGCCGAGTCGTACTTCTTCATCGGTCGGGGGCTTGGCTTCCCAGTCGCGCTCGAGGGCGCGTTGAAGTTCAAGGAGATCACGTACGAACACGCCGAGGGGTTCGCCTCGGGTGAACTCAAACACGGGCCACTGGCGCTCGTGACCCCCGAAACGCCCGTGTTCGCAATCTTCACCGGCGACGAGGACGAGAAGGTTCTCAACAACGCCGAGGAGGCCCAGACCCGCGGCGCGCCGCTGGTCGCCGTCTGCCCCGCTGGTCATCGGGCGGTCGACATCGCGGATGCCCACCTCGATATCCCGGCCGTCGACCCCGACCTCGCCGGATTGCTGGCGAACGTCCAGTTACAGTTGCTCTCGTATCACGCTGCAGATGCCCTGGGCCGGCCGATCGACAAGCCCCGGAACCTGGCGAAGAGCGTGACGGTCGAGTGAGGCAGTAGCCGGGGTTTTTCTGACGGCTGACGGAGACCGAAGCCGGCCATACTGGTGAATATATCGACGGCGATCATACTGGCCAGAATATCGACGACGCTCACACCGGCAACTCGAGATCCAACCCGAGCCCGTAGGTTTCCTCTCGTGTGGCGACGATCACGCGATCGTCGGCAACGAAGACACTTCGGATCGCTTCGATATCGGCTGAGGCGTCGATCTCGCCGTCCCAGCTGACTCGAGTGAGCCCAGATTCGGTCACGACGTACAAACCGTCGTCGCTAGCTTGCAGTCGTTTGATCTCGTCGTCAATCGCCGTCGTCCACCGGTCAGTCTCGTCCTGGTCGGTGTCATGATTCCGAGCCCGGATCTCGTCCACGTCAGTGGCGAAGAAGACGCCATTCTCGGTGACGAGCAAAGCCCCTCGATCCGCGCGTGATTCCGTCCAGCGAACCGACCCGTCGCTCGGCTCGAGCGCCAGCACGTCGTACCCCTGGGTGACGTAGATGCCGTCGTCGACGAGCAACCCGAAGAACTCCCGTGTAGCCGCCCGATTCGCCGTACCCCCACCGATGCTCGCCGGTGTCGACGTCGAGGGCGACGAGACCGCCGGTTCCTTCCCTGAAATCCTCCTGGCCGAGCACCAGTCCCTCGGCGACGGTCTCGAGGAAGACGCTGGTTTCGTACGTCCATGGATCGCTCGCGTTCGCGAAACTGCCACCATTCTCGTCATCGTCATCGGAACCGTCCGCCGGCGTTCCGGAGTTCGACGTGCCGTCGTCCCGACTCAGACACCCAGCGGCGCTAGCGAGGAGGGTGGTCGTGCCGATACCGAGAACGGATCGACGTGTCACGCGGTTCATGTATTCGACGACGAACACGGCAAGTAAGTGCTTTGGGCACGCTCAAACGAATATTTCAGCTTGGTCGGTTCGGCGACGGGACAGTGAGGTCTCACAGGCGTCTCGAGTGCCCCCGTGGTCACCGAGAGAGGACTCTCGAGAGGTGTGTCAACAGTAACATCCGCAGAGACGAATCAGTCGATATGCCCTTCGCGACGCAGCTGGTCTGCGTCCTGTCCGGTGTAGCGCCATTCGATCGTCGCCTTCTCGTCCTGCCAGTCCCAGGGTTCGGCGACGACGATGTCGTCCTCGTTGATCCAGGTTCGGTACTTCATCCGACCGGGGATGCGTCCGAGGCGGGTTTTACCGTCCTCACACTGCAGTCGGACATGGTTTCCACCGAGGTGTTCGGTGACGACGGCGAATAACTCGTCGTCGTTGGGCATACGGAGATTTCGTCGTTGTTGTGATTCGTCGCTCACAGGTCAACTACGTTCTCCAGCGGTATAACGTATCGGTGTCCCATGATATCGCATCCCGAACTGCGGAAATACGGTTTTAGGGGGAAACAATGGTCAACTATTGGTGTTGACGCGTCGAACGTGGTCGCCGTCAAGAGACGACGTGTCCGAACTCGAGACTCGCCCGATATCGAACTCGGATCCAGGCTACAGTATCCAAAGTATTTCGCTATAGATACCGCACCATATACTATCGAAACTGTAGTTTGTCATTGGTACCGTTTCACCTGTCGAAAACGTACCGTGTGACACGGCTCAACAATTGCGGACAGGGTGTAACAACGAGCAACAATCCCGAACGGTGTGTGACAAGGCTCAACAATTGTACGCTACTGTTCCGCCAGTTGGAGGGGTCAGCGATCGCGATCGACCGTCTCGCCCGGATGACTCGTCGCCCCCGGAGAGAGCTTCAGACCAGGTGTTAGGCTGGTGTTAATGCCAGTTTTGGTCTCATCACCGGCAACCACGCCGAGCTTTCGACGGCCGGTCGAAACCCGTTCACCTTTCACCGTAAACCGGATATCGTCGTCGTCGTGTCGGAGGTTCGCCACGGTCGTCCCGGCACCGAAGTTTACGTCTCGGCCAAGGACGCTATCACCAACGTACGAGAGGTGGCCAATAGTTGCACCCGCTGAAAGGACACTGTTTTTCACCTCGACGGCGTGACCGACCTTTGCGCCCGCATCGACGAGCGTCGCACCCCGAACGTAGGCGTTCGGCCCTACAGTAGCTCCCTCGCGGATAAGCGCAGGCCCCTCGATGACCACGCCAGCGCGAACCGTCGCGCCGTCCTCGACGACGACATCGCCCTCGATAACGGCATCCTCGTGTACCGAGCCGTCGATGCGACGCTCGAGCTCGCCCAGTTTCCACTCGTTGGCCTCGAGCAGTTCCCACGGGCGGCCGACGTCGAGCCACCGCTCGAGGATCACCGGCGAGACGTCGTACTCTTCGATGACCGTCGCGAGCACGTCGGTGATCTCGTACTCGCCGCGCTCACTTTCGGCGACCTCGAGCCACTCCGTCGCAGCCGCCGGGAAAGCGTAGGCCCCGGCATTGGCGAGGTTCGTTGGCGGATCGGCGGGCTTTTCGACGATACCGGTTACCCGCTCGCCGCTGGTGCTGAGGACGCCGTAGTGCTGTGGCTCCTCGACTTCGATGGCGCAAACGGCGGGACAGCGGGCGAACAGTTGGTCGACGGCCGCCTGGTCGTAGAGGTTGTCGCCGTTGAGGACGGCAAACGGGCCGTCGAGGTGTTCTCGAGCGGTGTTGACCGCGTGGGCGGTGCCACGCTGTTCTTCCTGGACGGCGTAGTGAATCGGGACGCCGCGATACGTCTCGCCGAAGTGTGATCGAACGGTATCCGCTTCGTACCCGATCACCAGCACGATTTCCTCGGCACCGGCGTCGATGGCCGTGTCGACGGTGTGTCCGAGCAACGGCCGGTCGGCGACGGGGAGCATCGGCTTTGGCAGCGCGTGTGAGAGCGGACGGATTCGCGTCCCCTCTCCGGCAGCGAGAATAACAGCTTTCATCAGTACCTATGCGTTCGACGATTTTACGGATAACTATAGGGGATATACGGTCGCCGGTCGCCGGCTGCCGGGGGTGGAACGCCCCGGTGGAAATCAGGCCGCCGCTCGACCCGACGCTGGGCCAGATAATCTTCCATTACACAGTGGGTAAGATCGTATTATGCACGCTTGGGGCGGTGACAGTCCCATTTTGTGAACAATTTCACAGTGCACATTGTGAACCATTGTGTCGACGATATCGTTCATTTAGCCCATTATGCAGCCTATAGTAAATACAGTGGTATGATAAGGAGAGATTGATGTCAACCGAACCATCCCACTGGACGCCGATGGCGACGCAAGAGACGACGACCGCCCCGCAGTGTCGGAACTGTGGGACACAGGTTACCCGCCAGTTCGCTCGAGTGTTCGGCGACAATCGCGACACCGTCCACGCTTGCCCTGACTGTGCGACCTACCGTGAGATGAAGACGGCCGACTTCATCCCGAAAGAACACCGGTAACCGAGCCGACTCGCCACAGTGACCGATCGTTCACTCCCCGAGATCCGCCGTCGAAATCACGAGGCTCGATCACAATCACGACCACGACCATCACGACAATGACGCCGGTCACGACCGCGCCGACACGGTGCCACGAAGGAACTCGGCACCGACGGCCAGCAGGCACCCCACACGCCGTCGAAACGATGTCGGCCGTTCATTCCGGCCGTCGTGGTCGCTGCACAACGCGTGGTCGCTCCACATCGAACCCAGTTCAATGAGTGTCTCAAACGACGCCAGTAGTGACGAACCGAACGCACAGCCCTCCCTCGAAGAGCTTCCGCCGAGCGCCAAACTCGTCTACAAGGTGCTCGAGTACGAAGGCCCGATGACCCAGTCCGAAATCGCCACCGAATCCCGTCTCTGCTCGCGGACGGTGCGCTATGCGGTGACGAAACTCGAGGCCGCAGACTGTATCGACAGCCGCGCCTCGCTGCGAGACGCCCGCCGGTCGATCTACCGCGTCTCTCGAGCGCGAACAACTGCCTGATCGTCCTGGCTGCCGCGTCACTCCCTCTCAGCTCGGGTCGATCGCCGATGAACGCTCCATCCCTGTCATCTACCCCTTTCTTTCGGAGAGAAAAGTCGCTGCCGCCTAGTGGGCGTTACATCCCTACTTCCGTTTCCGGTATCGATCGATCAGCATGTCGACACCGTACGTACCCGTCGTCACGGTGTAGTACGTCTCTAACCGCGGGTTGAACTTCGCCTTGTACCGGTTGATGCTCGGTACGCCGGCACCCACCAGATCGTACTCCTCGAATCCTGCCTCGAGGCCGGTCGACATCACGTGCCAGTCGAGCAGGTCGTTGATCGACAGGTCGAGGTCTGTCTCAAGTTTGACCCCACCTTGCCAGCGATATCTGGTCGTGTCCCCGTCAACGACGAGAATGCCGCCCTGAAACGTGCCGTCGATACGACAGACGTACGGCCGGATCGATCCAGGGGGGAGCACCTCGTAGAGCGATCGGACGAACGACGTCGACAGGTGAAACGAGCGACCCTGGCTCTCGTATCGAGCGCGAACCTGCTCGACGATTCGGTCGATGTCGTCGATCGATCCCTCCTCGATGGTGTACTGGCCCTCGAACTCGTCGGCGGCGCGGATGTTCTGTCTGGCGTCGCTGCTGAACCGGTCGAGTAGCGTGGATTCGTCACAGTCGAGATCGACCACGTAGGTCGGTTCGGGTTCGATCTCGTAGCCGCTCCAGGTGAACGGGCGAATGTCGTCGACCGCCACCGCGTCGAACTTCGTGTACACCGGCGAGAGTTCGTCTTCGATCCACTCCAGACAGCCCTCGAGAAACGCCTTCGCGCGCCGGTCGGCTTTCCGCTGTTTGAGCTTTGCGAGGTTGCACATGACTGGGCCGAGGTAGTGTACCCACGAGTACGGTGCCGGGGAGAACACGCCGGTAACCGGCCCCTTCCGATAGGCGAACACCGGAAAGAGACCGACCACCTCCTGTCCTTTGAAGCCGACGAGCAAGTGGACGGTCGTCTCCGTATCCCCAGCCTGCAGAGAGAGGGCATCGGCGTAGTAGAACGGGTGCGTCCGATCGGCTCGGTCGACGTATCGATCCCACTCGTCGCCATCCTCGTGTGGATCCAGGTGTTCGATGTCGATTCCCATCGTTACAGATACCCCAGGTCTGCCAGTCGATCTTCGACCGCCCCGTCCTCCGTAGCGGTGATCGGCTTTGGTTCGTAGCTCGGGTAGCTCGTGCGTTCGCTGGCGTCGACGATCGGAAGGACGGAGCCGTCCATCTCCTGGTCGATCCCCACGTCGAAGAACGAGCATATCGTCGGCGCGACGTCGAAAATCGTCGCCCCCGACAGGGACGCGCTCTCGTCGAAGTCCGCCCCGGCGGCCGCGACCACGCCCGTTCGTTTGTGGTTCCAGGGTTCGATCGGGTCGCCGAACTGCTCGCCCTCGAGCCCCTCGACAATCGCGTTGTCGAAGTCCGCCGGCACGGTGATGATGTCCGGTGCCAACTCGAGTTCCGGCCCGTCGAAGACGGCCTCCCGTGGCTCGACGGCCTCGAACATCGGTTCGCCGTCTGGCGTCCGGACGCTCGAGAGGTCGTCGATGAGGTCGACGCGGTAGGACTCGTACTCGGCTTCGGGAACGATGCCGTTCGGCTCGCGGCCCTCGAGGTTGATGCGAACACCGAGTTCGCTCTTCGAACGGAGGTAGGCTCTCGAGTTGGGGAAATCGACCTGTTCGCTCGCGGCGCGGATCACGTCGTTCGGCACTCGTCGACCGATCGGTTCCTTCAACCCGACCGTATCGAGCGCGTTAGCGACCCGCTGGGTGGTGATTCCCACACGAGCTGCCAGGTTCATCCCCTGCTCGAGAAGGCTCGTGTCGTGCTCCCCCGCGGACTCTCCCTCCAGCAGGTCGTTCTCCCAGGCGCGCGACCACGTCGGCATCCCCTCACCGCCGCTTTTGGCGACGACGTCGCCCCGTTCACGGAGGAACTCGTTGACCCGGAACTCCCAGCCCTCGACGGGGCCGATGCCGTGATCGCTGACGACGAGGACGTTGTCCGGATCGAACTCGAGGATCGTCCGGGCGAGCTGATCGTCGACTGCCCGGTAGACCGCTTCGATAGCCTGTTTGTCGCCGGGGCGTTCGTGAAACACCGAGTCGGTCTGCTGGAACTGGACGAAGCCGAAATCGGGCTCGAACCGATCCACGAGATACCTGAACGCCTTTCCACGCCCCTCGATGGTGCGTTCGTAGCTCTCGATCGACTGGTTTGGTTCGGGCCCGCTCTGGGGGTACACTCGGTAGTCACCGATGGCGTCCTCCACCTCCTCGAGAATCCCTTCGGGATGACACGGCGGCGACTCGGGCGCGGTCATCCCGGGGATCAACGCGCCGTCGAACGATCGAGTGGGATGGGTCACCGGCACGTTGACCACCACGCTCGAGAAGCCGTGATCGCTCAGAAGTTCCCACACCGGGCGTGCGCGGACGTGCGACGCGTTGACGACGTCCCAGTCGTAGCCTTCGAAGCTGAGAAAGTCGTAGACGCCGTGTTTGCCCGGGTTCTGTCCGGTGTACATCGACGGCCAGGCGCTCGCCGTCCACGGCGGCAGCTGGGATTCGAGCGGGCCGTGGGTTCCGACTTCAAACAGTCGGCGCAGCGTTGGAGCCTGGCCCGCCTCGAAAATTGGTTTGAGCACGTGGAGACAACCAGCGTCGAGACCGACGACGAGCAATCTGGGACGATCCGTTTCCATGCCCGGGAATTCGTTGTCGGCAGCTTTGTTATGCAACTGCTTTTTTCTCTATGTTCAGAGTTCTTGAAATCTATTCAGAAAATATAGAATAGAACGTGACTGTAGCCCGCCGTTATCACGCCTGCTCGAGCAGTAACCCCACCATCACTAAGCGACTGGCTGACAGTCAGTAGAACCGATGACTGGTGCACCGTTCGATGTCCCCCGTTCTGCTGGTGTCGTTCCCCGGATCGATCTGCGATTCGACCGAACGAACCGATGATCAGCGCAAATCCGTCACTGCTCGAGTGGTCAACCGACGACTCGAGAACGACCGACATCGACTCGTTCGTCCGACAACACGCCGACCCCGTTCTCTACTACGGTTCCGGGAAGGCCGCGCTGCACGACGGGTTGACCACGTTGGTACGTGCAGCGACCGCCGAACCGGACACGGTGGAGACGTGGGAAAACGTAGTACTTCCCGCCTACCTCCCCGACGCCGTCGTCGAACCGATCGTCGACTGCGGCCTCGAACCCAGACAGTACGCGATCACCGACGACCTCGCCCCCAATTTCGGCGACCTCGAAGCCCGCATCGACGACCAAACGCTGGCGATCATGTCGGTAAACTACTTTGGCTTCCCACAGCCTGGACTCGAGGAGGTGGCCTCCCTCGCCGCCCGCCACGACTGCTATCACATCGACGACAACGCCCACGGTGCGTTGAGCTTCGACGACGGTCGATTACTCGGCACGCGAGGAGATATCGGCTTTACGAGCCTGTGGAAGCTGTTACCGATTCCGGACGGCGCGCTGTTGTATCTCTCTAACCCGTCCGTAGCCGAACATTTCGAGGGATCCGCGTTGGCTGGCGTCGAAGACACCGTTCACGCGGCCGACCTGCAGTTCGTGGTCAAATCGCTGGCAACCGGCCTTCTCGACGCGAATCGAACGGTCAAGGAGTCCGTCCATCGGCTGGTTGCGAACAACGGCCTGTCCGGGCCAGCGACCGACCCAAGACGGCGATACGAGTCCTCGAAAGCGCCAATGTCGCGGCTTTCCGCGTACCTCGTACAGGAGGCCGACCCGATCGAGATCCGGTCGGCCCGCCGCTCGAACTACCGGGCCTGGGCCTCCCTCTTCGAAAAACGGCCAGACGTCGAACTCGTCTTCGAGTCGCTTCCCACGGGTGTGTGCCCACACGTCTGTCCCGTCCGCACGAAACACCCTACACAGCTCCGTCGGTTGCTCGAGGACTACGGCGTCGACGGCACCCACACATGGCCGCGACTGTCCGCGAACGTTCGCGATAACCCCGACTACGAGACGGCACACCGACTCGCGGCCGAGGTCGTCGTCCTCCCGGTTCACCAGCACATCGATCCGAGGACGATTCTCGAGGTGGCGAACGCGATCGATCGTCAGATCGGCTAGCCCCGAACGCACCGTACCCACGTACCCACGATCAGAACCGCAGAACCGAGCCAGCGGATCCGTCACGCACTTACCCCCACCCCGATAATCGCTCGCGTATGCAACTCAAAGACCGGGAGCCACTCGAGGGCGGACGCGAACGGGTGACGGTCGTCCCCGAGAGCGTCGACGACCTCTGGCACCTCCAGTACGTGCTCGAGCCCGGCGACCGCGTCGCGGGTGACACCACCCGACGGATCCAGCGCGACGACGAGCAGTTACGTGATACGGGCGGCGAACGCGAGCATATGTGGGTCGCCATCGCCGTCGACGATATCGAGTTCCACAAGTTCGCCAACCGCCTGCGCGTCGGCGGCGAAATCGTCGCCTGCTCCCGGGAGGATCAACTCGGCTTCCACCACACACTCAACGTCGAGGAGCGCGACGAGATTTCGATCGACAAGCGGTTCAAACCCGACCAGAACGCCCGCCTCGAGGAAGCCGTCGAGGCGACCGAAAACCCCGATGTCGCCATCGCCACCGTCGAGGAAGGCGAGGCCCACGTTCACACCGTCGCCCAGTACGGCACCGAGGAACGGGCGTCGATCAGCGGCCCGACGGGAAAAGGCGAGTACGCCCGCGACCGGTCGGAACTATTCGCCGACCTCGGGAAGATCCTCTCACGGCTCGAGGTCGATGCGATCATCCTCGCTGGCCCCGGCTTCACGAAACAGGATGCTCTGAAGTACCTCGAGCGAAACCACCCCGACGTCGCCGAGCAGGTGACGATGGTCGACACCGCCGGTGTCGGCGACCGCGGCGTCCACGAAGTGCTCAAACGAGGGGCCGTCGCGGACGTCCAGGAGGAGACCCGGATCGAATCGGAAGCCGAGGCGATCGACGAACTCACCAAGCGAATCGCCGAGGGTGCGAAAGCCGCCTACGGGCCCGAAAGCGTCGCCCAAGCCGCCGAATACGGCGCGATCGACGAACTGCTCATCCTCGACGAGAAACTGCGCAAGGAGCGAGGGGCCGACGGCGAGTGGGCGATAAACGTCGACGACGTGGTCCGGACGGCCGAGCAGAAAGGCGGCGATGTGACGGTCTTCTCGAGTGAGTTCCCGCCTGGCGAACAGCTCTCGAATCTCGGTGGAATCGCGGCCCTGTTGCGATATCGGCTCGAGTGACCGGCGTTCGACGAAGTGGTGATGGTCGAAGACTGTCGTGATGATCAGGAGCAGCTAAAGTGCGTTCGAAAGACGGCTGTCAGTCGGTCGAATCGGGTGCAACCGGCGCGTGACCGCCATCGGCGGCTTCGATCAACTGAATCAACACCGAGGCAAAGCGCGAGCCAGCGCTCCAGAACGCCGTCTCGCTGCCGTCATCGTCGACGACGCTCAACAGAATCGTATCGTCGTCGACGATCACGATCCGTCCCGATCGGTCGTCACTCTGGTGGTGTGAAGGTGGCGAAAACACCGTCACTCCGTCGAGACGATCCAGCCGATTGCGAACCGCTGGCGTCCGACTCACAGCGGCGACCTCCAGTCCCGCCGCGGCCTGTTTCTCGAGCACGGCCTCGAGTTCGTCGGTGACGAGGGGTTCCAGCCTGGTTCCGAAGACGACGCGTTCCTCGGCCCGCGAGCACAGATCGAGCGTCCGGTCGTCGATGCGTGCGCGTCCGCGAACGGTCCAGATGTCCTCCTGTTCTTCCTCGCCACCGGGTTCGCTCCGTACCTGCTCCACGTAGTCGAACGCTCGCTCCTGTTCGTTCTCGAAGCGAGATCGAAGCGTCGAACGCGCCTCGTCGATGCTCACCGGTCGGTACCGAATCGGGCTCGACTGCTGAACTTCCAGCAGGCCCCGATCCTCGAGGCTCTCGGCGACGCTGTACACCTGCGAGCGGGGAACGTCCGTGATGCTCGCCACGTCACGGGCGGTGCCCGAACCCAGTTGCTGGAGGGCGATGAACACCCGCGCTTCGTAACTCGTGAGTCCCAGGCGTTCGAACGCCTCGATGGCGTCGGTCTCGGTCGGGGTCGTTGTCGTCATCGGTCGTAACCTCCCGTGTATTCCTCGCTCGAGTCGTCGGACTCGAGGCCACCGTCACTCGCAGGCGTCCCTCGGGGTGACGCAGTCGTCGGTGCGAACGAGACGTCGGGGCCGAAATAGCGCGTCCAGAGGACGAGTAGCGTCGGCAGGACGATCACGCTCGCGAGGAACGCGTAGATGATCGTCAACCCGGTGATAATCCCGAACTGACGCAACACCGGCAGGATGGCAAAACTGAGAACGCCGAAGCCGCCGACGGTCGTCGCTGCACTGCCGAGCAACGCGCCGCCGGTGCCAGTGACCGTCGTCTCCATCGCGTCCCAGACGCTACCCTGTCGCTCGAGTTCGAGCGTGTAGCGTGAACTCACGTGGATGCTGTAGGCGATGCCCAGGCCGATGGTGAGGCTGGTGATCATCCCCGTGAGGACGTTGAACGGCATCCCGAGGAGGTACATCGTCCCGAGAATCCAGCTCACGGCGAGAGCAACCGGCACGAGGGTGACGATACCCAGCATCGCCCCTTTTCCGGTGGCCCAGTAGGCGACCGAGAGGAAGCTGACGACGGCAACGAGTGTGATCATGAGGCTCTCGAGCACCGTGGCCATCAGGTCGCCCTCGACGACGTAGTTGACGACCGGATCGCCAGTCGCCGTGGCCGTCCAGCGTGGATCGGTACCGTCGTCGTCGATGCCGGCGGCAATCGCCCGCATCTCGTCGGTGATATCGCCGAACTCGGCGGTTCCCTGAACGGCGACCACCAGCCGAACGGCCTCGTACTCGCCGTCGTCAGTGCGGTAGACGTACTCGCCCGCCGTCGGATCGGTGGCGAGCAACTCGTCGTAGACGGTCTCCAGATCCTGGGTCGGAACGGAGTCCGGCCCACCGCCAGCAGCGGTGAACGTCTCGTTGAACGACTCGTTCACCGCCGCCACATCACGCATCTTCGAAATTGGCCCCTCGACGTCGGCCTCGCCGTTTGGCAGAACGTAAACGACGTCCTCGCTCTCGGCGGCTTCGCGTTCGGCGCGGTCGAGTCGCTCGAGTGTCTCCGGATCGGTGATATCACCCTGAACGAGGATCTGGGCACGTACGTCCTGGCGCTGGAAGTGTTCGTTGACGTAGTCGAGGTTCGATTTCGCCTGGTACTCACCGGGAGCGAGCGGGCCCAGGTGTTGTGCCCACTCCGGTGGGCTGTCGGCAAGGAAATCCTCCTCGCTGAAGGAAGTGTCAACCTGGCTGGCTCCGTAGACGCCGCCCGCGGTGAACACGAGAGCGACGACGAGGATCACGAGCGGTGCTTTCCGCGCGGCCGTCGCACCGATCGTCAGCACGCTGCTGAACCGACCACCGCCGGTGCCAAAGGCGCGCTTTCGCCGGTCGAGGCCGACCCGCTCGAGGAGCGAATCGAGTTCGACTTTCGCCGCGGGGACGAGCGCGCCGAAGATCAGGAGGGCCGCGAGGATGCCGAACGAACTCACGACGCCGAACTCGCGGATCGGAGCGATCGGACTGATGAGGTTCGAGAGGAAGCCGATGACGGTCGTCGCAGTTACCCACACCAGTGCGACGCCGACGCCGGCAAGCGCAATCGCCATCGAACCACGAACGTCGCTGGTGATGCCAGCGGCTTCGCGTTGCTCGCGATGGCGCATGAACACGTGGATCGCGTAGTCGATCGAGAGGCCGATCAGGAGGACGGGCACCGCGACGAACATCTGATTGAACGCGATATCGGCCCAGCCCATGAAGCCGAACGTCCAGACGAGCACGAGGAGAATGCCGAGGACGCCGAGGGCGATGTCGAGGACGTCCCGGTAGGCGATGGCGAGTGCGAGGACGACGAACAACAGCGCCAGCGGCCCGACGATTGCCAGGCTGTCGCCCATCGATCGGTCGATCTCGTCGCCGATGATGCCGAAGCCGAAGACGATGTAGTCGTTGCTGTCGACGTGTGCGTTCGCCAGATCCTGTAACACGAGCTGGGCGTCGAAGGCGGGGTCGTCGGTTTCGCCCATCTCCGGCATACCGGTTCCGTCGGTCAGTTGCGTGAGAAACAGCATCCGGGCTTCGGCTTCGGTCGAGCCGGGTTCGTAGCCCGTCGACATGAGCGCCAGGGCAGCCGAATCCTCGCCATCGTCAGAGAGGACGTCGGCGATGAGTTCCTCGTACGCCTCGTCGTCGAGGTTCTCGATGGCCTCGATCTGTTCCTCGAGGGTCGGATCGTCGGCGGTCTGGAGCGCTCGTTGATCGGCCTCGAGTTCCTCGCTGTCTGCTTCGAGCTGTTCCCACTCGTCGGCAAGGACGCCTGACGTCCCCTGTTCGAACAGCCCCTCACGTTGTTCGGCGAGTTCGGCGGACTGAGACTCGTACTCGTCGTCGCTGATCTCGCCGGCTTCGTACTGGCGCTCGAGGTGGTACTCGTTATTGACGACCGTCCGAAGATCAGCGACAGTAGCCTCGAACGTCGCCGTCTGTTCGGCGTCGAGGTCGGCGGTCGCGTCAGCAATCGTCTCATCGAGGCGATCCTCGAGTTCGCCGGCCTCCTGTTCGTACGTCTCTTCGTCGATCTCACCCTCCTGGTGGGAGGTGTTGAGGGCAGCGTACTCCCGTTCGATCCCGACGACGGTTTCGAGCGCCTCGCTGAGTTGCTGGCTCGTCTCGTTGAGCGACTCGCTTCGTTCCTCGAGTTCGGCCCCGCGTTCGGCGAGTTCGTCGGCCTGGTCGCCGCGTATCGCCGTGATGGCGACGATGTTCTCGACGCCCGTCATCGCGTTGTTTTCGGCGAGAGTGGCGTTGATCGACTCGTTGGCACGAATCGCCTGTTGGAACTCGAGGGAGTCGATCAGCGACTCCTGTGAGAGGACGTTCTCCCCGCGAACGATCACCTGAACGGTCGTCGTGTTCTCGGTTTCCTCGACGGTGAAGTTCTCGCCGATGTACTCGGCGGCCTCGAGTTCTGGAGAGTCGCTTTCGAACTGATCGAGGGAGGAGTCGTCGTCGACCATCGTGGCACCGGAACCGATCACGAGCGTCACCACCAGCATGACTACGAGGATGGTCTTGCTGTAGGTGGTGATCGCCTCGGCGATTCGATCGGGGGCGCTCATTCGATCGCCCCTCCGGACGTTTCGAAGAATATCGGGGACAGCATTCTGTTGTGATGATCGTACTAAACGGATGCGTAAATAGTCGTTGTTATTCGAATACTAACATTCAATCCGTACGACGGTACTGCCATCCCACCTGTGTACTTCATCGATGGAACCTGCCGGGAACTGGACTGTCGCCAACCCAGACGCCCATTGGGAACACAACTGCTGCCGGCCCGGATCGATAAAAACTGGTCGACCACCGAGATCAGTCGCTGTCACCGTCGGTATCGCGATCACCGACTCGAGCGAGTCGACCTCGCCAGGACGATCGATCGAACGCAAAATCGTCGTGACGGTACGGTGCGGGGGCGACGAATCGCGTCCACAGCGCGAGCAGTGTCGGTAACACCACCACGCTCGCGAGAAACGCGTAACCGATCGTCATCGCGGTGACGAGGCCGAATTGTCGGAGCAGCGGGACGATCGAGACGACCAGGACGCCGAAGCCACAGATGGTCGTCACCGCGCTCCCGGTCAGGGCACCGCCGGTCATCGACAGCGTTCGGTCGAGGGCCTGCCAAACCGAGCGACCGGCCTCGAGTTCCTGGGTGTAGCGTGCGGTGACGTGAACGGCGTATGCGATCCCGAGGCCGATCGTCAGGCTGGTGACCATCCCGGTCAATACGTTGAACGGGATTCCGACCATCGCCATCGTCCCCAGCGTGGCACCCAGGGCGATGACGACGGGAATCACCGTGACGACCCCGAGCATCGCACCGCGCCCAGTGAGCCGGTAGGCGACCGTGAGGACGCCCATGACGGCGATCAGTGCGACAAGCAATCCGTTAACGACGCTCGCAAACAGGGTTCGCTCGAGGGCGTAGGTCACGAGCGGTTCGCCAGTCGCCGTCGCCTCCCATCGCTGGTCGTCGAGATCTGTGAGACTCGACTCACCTGTCGCTGTTCCGCCTTCGCTTGCACCCTCGAGAATCGCCGCAATCTCGCGCATCTCCGCTGCCGTCTCCGCGCTCGAGGTGCCGGTATCGATCCCGACGACGAGCCGGATCGCCTCGTACTCCCCGGTCTCGCTTCGGTAGATAACTTCGCTGGCACCACCCGGGTTGACGTCAAAAACCGCGTCGTAGAGCCCGAGGACGTTCTGGTCGGGGACATCGTCGTCCGTCCGGTCGGCCAGCCGATAGGTCGCATCGAACGACTCGCTCTCGGCGGCTGCGGCCTCCATTGCCGTCAGCGGCGACCGAACGTCGGCCGATCCGTCGGGAAGGACGTAGACGACCTCGCTCGAGCGTGCCCGTTCTTCGGCTCGACTGACGCGCTGGAGGGTCGTGCCGTCGGTGACGTCGCCCCTGAGGAGTATCTGGGCATGGCCGTCCTGACGCTGAAAGTTGTCGTCGAGATAGGTCAGCGTCGATTGCATCCGATACTCGCCGGGAGCGAACGGGCCGAGGTGGGTCGTCCAGGACGGCGGCTCCTCAGTCAAAAACGACTCCTCGTCGAACGTGGTATCGACGTGGGTTGCCCCGTAGGCACCGCCGGCGGTGACGAGCAACGCACAGAGGAGTACCACAACAGGGGCACGGCGGGCAGCTACCCCACCGCTAGCCAGAATGCGGCCAACGCGGCTGGCACCACCGATCGCCCGGATTCGGCGGTCGATGCCACGTGCCTCGAGGGCATCGTCGAGTTCGACCTTCGCCGCCGGGATCATCGCTCCAAACACGCAAAGCGAGGCCACGATACCGAGTGCGCTGACCAGTCCGAACTCCCTGATCGGAT
Source organism: Natronosalvus vescus (assembly GCF_023973145.1). Lineage (NCBI taxonomy): Archaea > Methanobacteriati > Methanobacteriota > Halobacteria > Halobacteriales > Natrialbaceae > Natronosalvus > Natronosalvus vescus. The sequence goes on along the minus strand of NZ_CP099546.1, from coordinate 2,859,994 downwards.
CGATCGGGCTGACGAGGGTGGCGAGAAAGCCGATCGACGCCGTCGCCGTCACCCAGACGAACGCGGTGGCGATGCCGGCCAGGGCGACCGTCATCGAGTCGCCGACCCCGGTATCGCTGTCGTCCCCAACTCGAGTCGCCAGATCGTCCCCAACTTGGGCCTTCTGGCCATCCCCAACTCGAGCCTCCCGATAGCGCATGAAGACGTGGATCGCGTAGTCGATGGAGAGGCCGACCAGCAGGACGGGGACGGCCACGAATACCTGAGTGAACGCAATTCCAGTCCAGCCCATGATACCGAACGTCCAGACGAGGACGGCCAGCATCCCAGCAACGCCGAGGACAATATCGAGGACGTCCCGGTAAGCCATTGCGAGCGCCCCGATGACCAACACGAGCGCGAGCGGTCCAACGAGGATCACGGTATCGACGGCCGCACGATCCACCTCCGCGGCGACCAGTCCGAACCCGAACACCAGGTGGTCGTCACCGCGGTCAGCGATGTGGGCGTCGATGGCATGCTGGGCGTCGATCACGTCCGCTCCCAGTTCCCCGGATGGGCCCGAGCCTCGATCCAGCGAGTGGCTGACGAGTACCATTCGATCGCTCGACTCGAGCGACGCGGGTTCCGCACCGGTCGGTAGGAGCCGCAATGCACGCTCGCTCCCGGGGCCGCCGTCGGCAAGGACGGTTGTGATCGCCCGATCGAACGCGTCGTCGTCGGCCTCCTCGAGCGCTTCGATCTGGGCGTCGAGCGGCGGCAGGTCGAGACGCTCGAGGGCCTCTCGTTCGGCCTTGAGGTCGTCGGTCGCCTGAGCCATCGCCTCGATCTCGTCGACGAACAACCACCGCGAGCCGTCGACGATCGCCCCATCACGGTCGGATTCGAGACGCTCGAGTCGGCTGGTGTACGTCGAGTCGTCGACGTCGCCAGCTTCGTACTCGCGTTCGAGGGCGGCGATTTCGGCCTCAATCGCCCGAACGCTTGCTGCGGCTCGCTCGAACTCGCTCGCCCGCTCGTCGTCGAGGTCAGCGGTTGCGTTCGCCACCGTCTCCTCGAGGTCGGTCTCGAGTTCGGCGGCCCGCCGTTCGTACTCGTCCTCGCTCACCTCACCCGCTTCGTAGGAGGCGTTCAACGCCTCGTACTCGACCTGGATCGAGGCGACGTGCTCGAGATGTGCTTCGAGTGTGTCGATTCGGGCCTCGAGTTCGGCAGCCTCCTGCTCGAGTGTATCCGCGCGTTCCTGCAGTTCGTCGGCCTCCTCGAGACGGATGATCGCCGTCGCGACAACGTTCTCGACGCCGACGGTGGGGTGATCGTCGACGAGCGTCGGGCCGATGGTGTCGTCGTGTCTGAGCTGTTGCTGGAATCGGAGCCCCTCGAGCAGCGAGTCCCGCTCGAGGGCGTTTTCCTCCCGGAAGATGACCTGCGTCGTCGTCGTGTTCTCGTCGCGTTCGTCGAAGTGTCGATCGGCGTAGGCGAGGGCGTCGCTCTCGGGTGTCTCCGTCTGGAACTGCTCGAGGCTGGTGTCGGTCTCGAGTGCGGGGAGGCCAGCACCCAGTATCAGTGTCGTGAGGAGACAGAGAACGAGCACGTGGCGGCTGTGAGTTACGATGGCCGCGGTCAGTCGGTCACCGACACTCACGGCCGATCACCACGAGTAGTTGCGACCCGGTCGACGCCACGCCCCAGCATCCTGATGACCCGTTGCGAGGCCTCGAGCATATATCTACTGACACCCCTCCCGGAAGAAATCGAAAGTCGCGGGATAGGGGAGGTTTCGGCGGACGGTACGCCTCGTTCTCCCAAATCGATCCTATTCATTTTGGAATTACGATCAAGGGATATTCCGGTGTAGATTGTGTTGCCCATGAAACGGGAGAATATCCAGAAAAAGACCGCCGTACAGTGTGAGCACTGTCAGTCGATCTTCAGTGCGGAGATCGAAACGGACGGGTCGGTCTTTCTCATCGGACTCGGCGAACAGTGTCAGTGCGGTGGATCGAACTTTCGCAGTTTCGCGTAACGTCCACAGGAGAGTATCCCCTCAGAACACCTCGTCCGGCGTGTGCAAACTGCCGATTTTTACCGGTGATCGTCAAACGATGGCGTAAATGAACGCAGCCCGATCGCTGTGGCTGCTCTTGCCCCGGCACGTACGGCATCTCCCTGCAGATCTATCAGCGGTTGTTGGAATGGTCGTACTTACGAACGTTGCCGTCTTCGCACCGTTGATTCGGGAGACCCCGCTCAGGGTACCCGTCGGCCTTGTGTTCATCCTCTTCGTCCCCGGATACGCGTTTATCGCTGCGCTCTTTCCGGAACAGGGCGACGAACCCGTTACAGGTACTGCTCACGAAAGGGACGCAGATTCGTCCGACTCGAGCGACCAGATGGTGGCCGGCTGGGTCGACGTGCCTCGACCCGGGATCGACGGCATCGAACGCGTCGCCGTGTCGTTTGGATTGAGCATTGCCATCGTCCCGTTGATCGGACTCGGGCTGAACTTCACACCCTTGGGGATCCGACTCACCCCGATCATGATCGCCGTAAGCGGGTTTACGCTTCCGGTAACCGCAATTGCGGCCTACCGTCGGTGGGAACTGCCGGTTGAGGAGCGATTTCGCGTTCCGTACCGGCAGTGGTGGCATCGTGGACGGGCAGAGCTGTTCGAAGCGGATTCCCGTGCTGACGCACTTCTGAACCTCCTGCTGGTGGCTTCGATCGTGCTCGCCGTCGGAAGCATCGTCTTCGCCATCGCCGTCCCGCCCCAGGGGGAACAGTTCTCCGAGTTGTATATCCTGACAGAGGACGACGACGGCGACCTCGTGGCATCCGGCTACCCCACGGAGTTCGCCCAGGGTGAAAGCGCCGAGATCGTCCTCGGCATCGGCAACAACGAACAACGAACTGTCAACTACACCGTCGTCGTCGTCGAACAGGACGTCGAAACCGTCGACAACGACTCGATCGTGCACGAACAGCGCGAGCTACAGCGGTTTCACACGCAGGTAGCGCACAACGAAACGTGGCTTCACACCCACGACATTGCACCGACGATCGATGAGAACGACACGCGGATCGTATGGCTCCTGTACGTCGACGACGTCCCAGCAGATCCAACCAGCGAGAACGCAGACTACACTGTCCATCTCTGGGTCGACGTCGGCGTCGAGCCGGACGAAGACGGGTGACATCCGGCCTCGAGAATTGGTTCCCCTCCCACCAATGGAGAGGGAATCCACTCGATCCCAGCCTTCAACACGACCCCATCCTCACCTCGACCCCCTCACGTCGGAACCGCTGTTCGGCCTCGAGCGGAGTGGCGCGCCCCAATAGCAGCCACTGCACGTCATTGGACACCCGATCGCCAGCCGTATCGAAGATCAGTGTGTAAATCGTTCCAGTTGTTCCTCTAATCGTCCTGTTCGTGGTCACTTCTCCGCCAGCAGGATCGACAGTCGTGAGAGCGTCACCTTCCGTCGAGAACGGGTGGGTCACGTACGTCTTCATGCTCGAGGAAGACTCGAGGATTGTGGTGAAGGAGGCAGCATCACCAGGTTTAGTGGGCTAATCACGAATTTAGAAACGATCAGTTGGTGAACCAGGACACAAGTGACAGCCGAGTGGGAACACTGTGGGCGTTCGCGACGAGTACGTACGGCTTCGTATCAACGACGACAATTATTCAGGCGCAATGTAATTCGCGAACTGATGAATGACTTCAAAACCGAACCAGTGTACCCGACCTGCTTTAATCGACTATTACCGTGCGTAAGACGTGATTGAGAAACCCCCAGCGTCGGAACAGACCACGTCAGAGCAGGATCCCGAAACTGATTATTCCACGTCCGAGGGGCGTTCGGATACGTCGTTCATCGGTCGCCGATCGGCACTCAAATTGCTCGGCGTCGCGGCAGTTCCGCTGGCAGCCCAGACTGGCGCGGCTGAACAAACAGATGGCTACGGTGCGGGCGGATATGGATCGAATGGCTACGGTGGTGAGTCCAGTAAGCAAGATGAATCCGCTGACGACGAGGAGGAAACGGCTGACGACGATGAATCGGATGAGCAAGACGAATCGACCCTCACCGTTCAAACGAGGGTGGCAACCGACGTCACCAGTTCGTCAGCGACGCTCAACGGCGAACTCGTCGACGACGGTGGACTCGATACCGTCGATGTCTACTTCACGTGGCAGGAAGCCGGAACGGGATCGTGGCACTGGGCGGGGTTCCAGCGCCTCAGTTCGTCGGGTTCGTTCAGCGTAGAGATAGACGGCCTTGCGAGCGGAACTGACTACGAGTTCCGTGCAATCACCGGAAGTGGTGGTGGCACGCAATCAGGATCGATCCTCGAGTTCCAAACGGACGAGCAGGACGAATCGACCCCCACCGTTCAAACGAGAGCAGCAACTAATGTCACCGGTTCGTCAGCGACGCTCAACGGCGAGATTATCGACGACGGCGGACTCGATACCGTCGATGTCTACTTCACGTGGCAGGAAGCCGGAACGGGATCGTGGCACTGGGCGGGGTTCCAGCGGCTCAATTCGTCGGATTCGTTCTGCGTAGAGATAGACGGTCTTTCGAGTGACACGGCATACGAATTCCGAGCGATTGCCGGTGGCGGTGGTGGTACCCTGTCTGGATCGATCCTCGAGTTCCAGACTGATTGATGGCCACTGACGATATCGTGTAGTACCGTTTCGTCATTTGATCTGGTTTCAGCAGTCGGACTCTCCTCCCAGTATTTTCGGTACCAGAGTTTCCGGTTCGGGGCTGATTCCAAGTGATCTTGATCGACCCTCACTCGACGGTCACGCTTTTTGCCAGATTCCGCGGCATATCGATCGATCGTCCGAGCTGATTGGCAATCGAGTACGCAACCAACTGGAGATGCACGTTCGCCAGGATCGGCATTAACCACTCGTGGGTCTTCGGTACCTCGAGCAGGAAGTCCGCGTACGGGTCGACCATCTCGGGGACATCAGTGATTGCAACGACGGGGGCACTGCGAGCCTCGACTTCTTTGACGTTCCCGATCGTCTTCCGGGCCATACCATTGTCAGAGACCAGCGCGAACACCGGTGTCCGCTCCGTCACGAGGGCGAGCGGGCCGTGTTTGAGCTCTCCTGCGGCGAACCCTTCGGCGTGTTTGTACGTGATCTCCTTCATCTTCAACGCACCCTCGTATGCGACGGGTTCGGTGTACCCACGACCGATTACGAAGTAGGCGTCGGCGTCCCGGTACGCTTCTGCGACCGCATCGGCTCGAGATCGATCAAGAATTGATTGCATCTGATCGGGAAGTTTCCGGAACGCCCTGAGGAGATTGGGGTCGTCGTAGCCGGTGAGCGCACTCGAGAGCAACACCAGTGCCGTCTGCTGGCTCGCAAACGTCTTCGTAGCTGCCACCCCAATCTCGGGCCCGGCCCTTATAAACAGCGTGTGATCGCACGCTCGAGCGGCCGAACTACCGACGACGTTCGTCACCGCGATGGTCTCGACACCGGCCCGGTTTGCGCCCCGAAGCGCGCTCAGCGTATCTGCAGTCTCGCCACTCTGGGTCACCCCGACGACCATCGTATCATCGTCGACCGGGATTACCCCGGGATCGTACTCGCTGGCCAGAAACGCCTGGGCCCAGATCCCGCGTTCTCGAAACAGGCGAGCGCCGTACAGCGCTGCGTAGTAGGAGGTTCCACAGGCGACGAAGTGAACCGCGCCTGGTTCGGACACGTCGGACAACGAATCGATCGACACCGATTCCTCTAATTCCTGTACCCGACCTCTGAGACACTTGCGGATCGCCGTCGGTTGCTCGTGGATCTCCTTGAGCATGTAGTGGTCGTAGCCGCTTTTCCCGGCATCCTCCGGATCCCACTCAATCGTGTCGGTCGTCGTTTCGACGGCGTTCCCCTGGCTATCCGTGACTTCCATGCCCGACGGATCGAGTTGGACGAACTCTCCGTCCTCGAGATACACGACGGTGTCCGTGTACTCGATGAACGCCGGCACGTCGCTGGCGAGATAGCATCCGTCCTCACCGAGACCCACGACGAGCGGTGATTCCTGACGCGTAGCATACAGCGTGTGGTCGCCCTCGAAGACGGCTGCCAACGCGTAACTCCCTTCGAGTTGGTCGACCGCGCGCCGAAACGCTTCCGTGTGACTTGCACCGTTTCCGAGTTCGTGTTCGATCAGGTGGGGAACCACCTCGGTATCGGTATCGCTGTCGAACGTATGGCCCGCAGCCGCGAGATCGTCGCGCAGCGACTGAAAGTTCTCGATGATCCCGTTGTGAACGACGGCCACGGTGTCCTGGCAATCAGTGTGCGGGTGGGCGTTCCTGTCCGAGGGCTCGCCGTGTGTACTCCATCGCGTGTGGCCAATACCAACCGTTCCCGGGACGGTTCTCGCTGGAAGCGTCTCCTCGAGGGCGGACAGGTGCCCTTCTCGTTTGAATACTTCTATCGTTGAGTTGGCGATTGCAACCCCGGAAGAGTCATATCCCCGGTACTCGAGGCCCGAGAGGCCGTTCATCAGAACCTCGAGGCTGTCATCCTCTCGCTTCCCGGCATAACCGATTATCCCGCACATCAGTATTGTACCTCCGTTCCTTCCGCAATCGTTCCGCGAACGACTGAACCAGTATAGATGACGGACTCAGGCCCAACGATCGATCCAGAGAGATAGTGAACACCACCGCGATCACAGACGCGATCCGCGAGGAGTGCTCCGAGCGGTTCGTCCTCAAAGACTCGGTTCCCGACTCGAACGTCTCCAGGCCCACCAGGAATGGATGACCCAGCACCGATTTGTACACCGACGCCAGTGACACAATCGATTACGGTCGCGTTGGCGTTCACTCTGGTATCCGAATCGAGAACGCTTCGCTTTACGACCGCGTTCGATTCGATGATCGTGTTCTCCCCTATACAGGCGTACGGCCCGACGACTGCGCCAGGGCCAATCTCACAATCGCCGTCGACAATTACCGGCTCTCGCAACACAGCCGTCTCGTGAATATTCGGTTCGGTACTCGCATCGATAGCGTGCCCGCCGTCGACGAGTCCTCCGTCGAAGAGTTCGAACGAGACCTCGAGGAGATCCCACGGATACGTCGCGTCGACCCAGAACCCGTCGGAAACGACGCCTCGAATTTCGTGCCCGGCGCCGGACAGTTCCATGATCGCGTCGATCAGCAACCGTTCTCCAATTCGTGGCGCGCCGTTGTACAACATGTCGAACACGTCCGGTTCAAACGCGTACACGCCCGCGTTCAACAGATACTCACGATCGTCTTGTGGGTCTTCGACGATATCGCTGACGACACCATCCTCGAGGATCACACCACCGTACTCGTCGATCGACGATTTTCGCAAGAGCCCGAGCGTCGCGGTCGCCGATGCGTCGTGTGCCGAAATGACGTCATGGAGCAACGTCTCGTCGGCAATCTGATCACCGTTCAATACGAGAACCGTTCCATCTACTTCCGATTCGGCGACAGCGAGTGCGTGTCCCGTCCCGAGTTGCTTTTCCTGTGTGACGTAGGTCAACGACGCCTCTCCGTACGTGGATCCGAAGTACGATTGGACGCGGTTACGTCTGTATCCAACGACGACGACGATGTCGGTGATCCCGACGCCGATCAACTGATCGAACACGCGCTCCAGGATTGGCTTGGTCGCGACCGGAAGCATCGGCTTCGGTCGATATTTCGTCAGTGGGCGAAGCCGTCTCCCTTCACCCGCTGCGAGAACGATTGCTGTAGGCGGCTGCATGGCTCCAATACTCACCCACGACCGCTTTTGAACCCGCGTACCGTCTCTTCGGTTAACTATGCTCTACTGAGTCGATCGTTTACATCGGGTCGTATTAACCCCGACAAAACGGTTGAGTTCCGCCTGAACGCATCCACAGGCGAATTAGCCACTCCCATTCCGGTTAGTATTCCGAGGCTGTTCGCTCCAATGGCACCATCGTGGAATGGAGTAGCCTGTCCCTATACAGCTATAGTCCAAGCGTGTTCCGCACCTGATAGAGCAAACCCCCACGATGGGCGAAAATCCGATCCATTTCCTCAGGGGTCAGTTCGAAATCGAACACCTGGATGTTGGACTGTAGATGCTCGATACCCGAGGCTTTCGGAATAGCTATCACATCCTCCTGCTGGGTGAGCCATCGTAACGCGACCTGTGTCGGCGATTTCCCATACCGATCCCCAATTGTGCGGAGAGTACCGTCGGAGGCTACCCGCCCTTCGGCAAGCGGGCTGTAGGCTGTCAGCATCACACCGTGTTCACGACAGAATGTGAGGAGGTCGTCCCGATCAACGTACGGGTGGTACTTCACCTGATTCGTGACGATCGGCGTTTCGGAAGCCGCTATCGCCTCCTCGAGCTGAGACTGTGAAAAGTTGCTCACGCCGATGTGGCGAACTCGACCGTCCGCTTGCAACTGATTCATCGCACCCAGCGTTTCTTCGACGGGGACGTCGTCGGTCGGCCAGTGGATTAACAGGAGATCCAGGTACTCGAAACCGAGTGCCTCGAGTGACGCTGCCACCGAGCGGTGAACCGCATCGTGTTCCAGATTCGTCTTCCACACTTTCGTCGTCACGAAGAGGTCGTCTCTCGGGATCGGCGTTGTGGCGATTGCGTCACCGATTTCGGACTGATTGTCGTACATCTCTGCGGTATCGATATGGCGATAGCCTATCTCGAGGGCGGTCTGAACCGTCTCGAAGCACTCGTCTCCGTCGAGTCGGTATGTGCCAAGCCCGATAGCGGGTACTGCTTCGTCACGAACGGTGACGTACTCCATACTGGCTGTACGAGAACCATCCAAATCAAGCAGGGGCCCTGGCAACCCAGGGTGAACGTCAGGATCTCGTATAGATTGGTACGGGCTATTTGAGCGCGACAGTCGTCACGATGAGTACCTCACTCACATGATGCCCTGGGAGCATGCTGTGGTCGGATACATCGGGTATTCAGTATTTACTCACGTAGTCTATCGGGAGTCTCCGACTACTGGCGAGGCTGTCGTCGTCGTGTTTGCCTCCGTGTTACCGGATCTGATCGACAAGCCACTTGCGTGGGAGTACGGAATCTTCCCCAGTGGGTATGCGCTGGGTCACTCGATATTCTTCGCCGTTCCGTTGACCAGCGCTGTTAGCTGGTATGCACGGCGACGCGACCGAACGCGCGTCGGATGGGCGTTCGGAATCGGGTATCTGTTGCATCTCCCCGCGGATATTCTCCCGATATACATCCGGGATGGTCGGTTCCCCATCAATCGAGTATTATGGCCAGTGCGTCCGGTTGAGGGCGGCAGTGGACAGGGGTTTACAGGTGGGTTCATCACTGCAAACGAAGAATACCTCCAGGCACTGATCGAGCTGGATCAATCGCTGTACATGCAGGGTGTCGTCGGGTTGTTTATCGCCGGATTTCTCCTGTGGATCTACGATGGAATGCCGATCGGTCGAGAGCTCTACCGTGGACTCCGTCAACTCGGGTCTGTGATCGAGAAATCGATCGAGCGTATGTTTTCGTAGGCCGGTTCCAGAATCAGTGCTCGGCGTGTCGTGGATATGGTAGAAAGACGTCAGCGGGGTCGGGTAGTAAAGCACTATTGTCCCTGAGCGTGGCGTCCGACGAGCTAACCGTTGCCGATTAACCAACGAAAGGTGCTGTAACTATGGTTTTCGCTTATACCGGGATGTATCTTTCATGCCAAAAGATGAGCGCGGGGGTAACACTTGGATATAGCTACGATGATGGGGCACAGCCACCAGTAGTTGGTGATAATGCAACGATTAGACAGGGGACAATCATTTACGACGACGTCACCATCGGCGACCGATTCACCACGGGACACTTCGCACTCGTACGCGAACACACGGAGATCGGCGACGACGTACTGATCGGGACGAACAGCGTCGTCGATGGGCACACGACCATCGGCTCGAACGTTAGCCTGCAAACCGGAACGTACGTCCCCTCGAGAACCACCATCGGGAATAACGTTTTTATCGGCCCCCACGCGGTCATGACGAACGATCCAGTCCCGCTTCGACAGGAGGTCGACCTCGAAGGCCCACGGCTGAACGATCACGTCTCGGTCGGGGCAAACGCGACCGTCCTCCCCGGCGTGTCAATCGGCGAGCAGTCATTTGTCGCTGCTGGGGCCGTCGTTACCGAGGATGTCCCAGAGCAAACGCTCGCAGTTGGCGTTCCGGCGAGACACGAACCACTTCCCGTCGCGCTCGATGGAGGGAACCGATTTGAATGATACCTATTGCTAAACCACAACTGGACGAGACGGAACTCGATCGCGTCTCGACCGTTATCGAAAGCGGAATGCTTGCAGATGGGCCGGAGGTTCGCGAATTCGAACGCGAGTTCGCCCACTACTGTGAGACCGACTATGCTGTTGCAACCTCGAACGGGACGACCGCCCTTCACGCAACGATCGAAGCACTCGATCTCGGGGACGGTGATCGCGTTCTCACCACGCCGTTTTCGTTCGTGGCGACGGCAAACGCGGTCAGGCTCGCCGGAGCCGACCCCGTGTTTGCCGATATCGATCCGATCACCTACAATCTGGATCCGGAGGCGACACGACGGCGAGTAGCAGACGATCCAATCGACGCGATTCTCGTCGTTCACCTGTATGGGTTGCCCGCGGAGATGGACGCGTTTCTCGACCTCGCATCGGAACTCGACGTCCCGCTCATCGAGGACGCTGCGCAAGCCCACGGGGCAAGCTACAGGGGGAAACCCGTCGGCTCGTTCGGAGATGCCGCCTGTTTCTCGTTCTACCCAACGAAGAACATGACCACGGGAGAAGGTGGAATGGTGGTGACCGATCGAGACGACGTCGCCACTGGAGTTCGACAGTTCATCAATCACGGCCGTGCCGAAGGGGCGAGTACGTACGCACACGACGCAGTCGGGCACAACTTCCGAATGACGAGCCTCGCGGCGGCTATCGGTCGCTCGCAACTCGAGCGACTCCCGGACTTCGTCGACCGTCGCCGGGAAAACGCCGCTCAGTTGACGGCATCGATTGACGACAGCGAACTCGAGGTGCCGGTCGAACCAGACCACGTTCGTCACGCCTATCACCAGTACACCGTTCGCACTCGAGACCGAGACGCGTTCCAGGATCAACTTGCAGAACAGGGGATCGACTCAGCGGTGTACTATCCAGCGTGTATCCCGAACCAACCGGCGTACGACGGTGTCGATGCGACCGTTCCCGTCGCCGACCGAGCAGCCAGTGAAGTACTCTCCCTTCCCGTTCACCCTGGCGTTTCTGCGGCTGATATCGACCACATCACGGAGGTGACGACCAACTATGCAAGATGATACGAGAACCGACGAAAACGCTGCTCAGTACCCCGTTGACGTCGGCGTCGTCGGTGTCGGCACGATGGGGGAACACCACGCACGCGTGTACGACAACCTGCCGACGGCCAACCTCGTGGGCGTCTACGACGTCGACGTCGAGCATGCACGAGAGGTCGCGGACAGATACGATGTGGCCGCCACCGATCTCAGATCGTTGCTCGAGCAGGTCGATGCGGTCTCCGTAGCCGTCCCCACGCCGTTCCACTACAACACGGTGACGACCTGTCTCGACGCCAACGTGGCAGTCCTCGTCGAGAAGCCAGTCGTTGACAACCTCGAGGATGGAAAACGGCTCAAATCGGCGGTACGCAGGTCGGGCGTGCCGGTGCAGGTTGGGCACATCGAACGGTTCAATCCCGCTGTGCAAGCACTCTCAGAGATTGTCCCGGATCTTTCCATTATCGGCGTGAAAGCCGAACGGCTCGGCCCCCCACCCAAACGGGAGATTGCTGATAACGCCGTCCTCGATCTGATGATCCACGACATCGACGTCGTCTGCTCGTTACTCGGGGAGTCACCAACTACTGTCGGAAGCGCCGGTGTCGCGGACAACAAGCACGCGAGCGCGCTCTTGAAATTCGACTCCGGAGCGATCGCCTCGTTGACGGCAAGTCGGTTGACCCAGCGAAAAGTTCGACGACTTCAGATCACCGCAGAAAGCTGTCTCATCGAACTCGATTACCTCGATCAATCGATTCAGATCCACCGTCAGTCGGTGCCGGAGTACGTGCATCAAAACGGCGACGTTCGGTACACACACGAGAGCATCGTCGAACACCCACGAGTCCCCAACGAAGAGCCACTCCGGAACGAACTCGAATCGTTCCTCGAGACGGTCGCGACGGGAACCACTCCAGACGTGACGCTCGATGACGGACTGACAGCGCTGAAGATCGCTACCCAGATCGACAGGCAAGGACGATATCAGACGCAGTCGTTGGAGGTGTACCATGACTGAATCCGGCTCCGCACAGGTTGCCGGCGGGGTTTACGACACCGCTCTGTCGGACGCGGAAGTGCAAGCCGCCTTCGTGAACGGCGACATTCCCGTCTCGGTCTATGGGCTCGGAAAGATGGGACTGCCCCTCGCGGCCATCTTTGCTGACGTGACCGGCAACGTCCTCGGTGCCGACATCGACGATGGCGTCGTCGACGCCGTCAACGATGGCACGTGCCACGTGAAGCGAGAACCAGGTCTTGCCAGTCTCGTCGATGAAACCGTCTCCGAGGGCGCGTTGGCTGCGACGACTGACCCTCGAGACGCGGCAACCGCAGGCGAGGTTCACGTTATTATCGTTCCGACGCCGATCACCGATCGCAACGAGCCCGACCTGGCGATCCTCGATGCGGTCGTCGACGACATCGGTCGTGGCCTCGAACCGGGCGATTTCGTCGTCGTGGAGTGTACGGTTCCGCCCCGGACGACGATCGATCGCGTCCTCCCAAAACTCGAGGCGACGTCGGGGCTATCACCCGAGGAATTCGGCGTCGCGTTCTGTCCGGAACGAACCTCGAGCGGTCGAGCGCTCGAAGACATCCGCGGTGCGTATCCCAAAGTCGTCGGCGGAGTAGACGAGGAAAGCACCCGTCTCGCCGCTGCTATTTACGGGGAGATCAACGACCGAGGAGTTATTCCCGTCGCTGACGCGACGACGGCCGAGGCGGTGAAAGTCTTCGAAGGAGTTTACCGCGACGTGAACATCGCGCTGGCCAACGAGCTGGCGACGTTCACCGACGAACTCGACATCGACGTCCGAGAGGCGATCGACGTCGCCAATACCCAGCCGTACTGTGACATTCACGACCCCGGCCCAGGTGTTGGTGGCCACTGTATCCCGTTCTATCCGTACTTCTTGATCGATCCGTTCGAGACGGACGCACCGCTTCTGGAGACGGCTCGAGCCGTGAACGACTCGATGCCAGGCTACACCGTCGAGAAACTTCGCGACGGACTCGCTGCGACGGGGACGGAGCTATCAGACGCATCGGTACTGGTTCTTGGGTTGACCTATCGACCCGGCGTCGAGGAGATCCGTGCCTCCCCCTCGCTCGCCATCGCCGAGCGGTTGACTGCCGAGGGAGCCTCCGTGTACGGCGTCGATCCAATGCTCGAGTCGTTTGAGGCGTTCGATCTCGAACCGCTCGCGCTCGAGGAGGTGTACGAGCGGTCGTTCGACGGAGTTGTCCTCGTCACGCCCCACGAGGAGTTCGAGGAGATCCGATGGGAGGACGTCGACGCTCGAGATGCCGAGAGTGGTCTCTGCATCATCGATGGTCGAGACGCGCTCGAGCAGCAGACGCTCGAGTACAGTAACCACCGAGTATACACGATTGGGGGTGAAGCAGGTGTATAGAGATCACACCATCGGCGTCGTCGTCCCCGCCTACAACGAGGAAGGATTTGTTGGGGACGTTATCAGGACGATGCCGGAGTACGTCGACCGCGTCTACGTCATCGACGACGCTTCGACTGATGGAACCTGGAACGAGATTCAGCACTTTGCACGACAGGCTAACAGCACTCGACAGATGATACGCTCACAGGAATTTGCCGCCACGTCCACGGATGGAGGTGTCGCGTTCGATCAACGGGTCGTCCCCATCCAGCACGAGACGAACCGAGGCGTTGGCGGCGCGATCAAGACGGGGTACACTCGAGCGCTTGCTGACGACATAGACATCACAGCAGTGATGGGCGGCGACGGGCAGATGGATCCGGAGCTCCTCCCACGGTTTCTCGATCCGATCGTGGAGGGTGAGGCAGATTACGCGAAGGGGAATCGACTGCTCTACAGGGAGTACCGTCGTGGGATGTCTCCCTGGCGATTTTTCGGAAATTCGATCCTCACGTTCCTCACCAAAATCGCCTCCGGCTACTGGAAGATGATGGATCCACAGAACGGCTATACGGCGATTTCGAATCACGCCCTCGAGAACGTCGGCATCGATGGCCTGTACGAGTACTACGGCTACTGCAACGATCTGCTCGTGAAGTTGAACGCCAAAGGGATGCGCGTGGCAGATGTCGCAATGCCCGCCAACTACGGAGACGAGGAGTCGAATATCGAGTACCCAACCTATATTCGGAAGGTCTCGGGGATGTTACTGCGAAACTTCCTGTGGCGGCTGAAAACCAGGTATCTGGTTCTGGATTTCCATCCGCTCGCCCTGTTTTACCTGTTCGGAGCGGTTGCGGCGTCGCTTGGGACGCTCGGGGTGGGATGGTCGTTATATTCGTGGAAACGGCTCGAGAACCCGTTGTTCGTGCGGATTGCGCTCAGCGGGCTGTTGTTCACGACTGGGAGTATGTTCCTGATGTTCGCGATGTTGTTCGATATGCAGGCGAACGAGAATCGAGAGGTGCAGTTCCATGAGTAATGTCGGTTTGATTGCGAAACAGGTTATAGAAGCATGCAAGGCATAAGTAAACCCCACGTCAAGTCAAAAAACCAATCAAGAACCACAGTGGAATCAAATTTACTGGTTATTGCCCATCACTACAATAACTTCACCAAAGGGCAGGTAGATGCTTTGGCCGAACGTTTTGACAATGTCACTGTGACAGTACGATACAACCGTTTAACAGATCTTAATTGGATTGTAGATGATAGGATTGTTAAAAAATATGGCCGTGACTCAAAAATCGATGAAGACCGGCCTGAGAACGTGGAGGTCGTTCCTGTACCATTAACATATGCACCCTTATCACCTTGGTACCGACTACTCGGCCGCCACCATTACTATGGCCTCAAACGACAATTAAATGGTCATTTGCATAATTATGATCTGGTACATGCCCACTTCAGTTGGACTTCAGGTTACGTCGCTGCGCGAATTCAAAAGGAGTATGACATCCCATCTGTCGTTACGGTTCATGAAAATGAAGGTAGACTGTCGCGAGAGATGAGTTCCGGTAATAGTGATCTCTATCAAGCATGGAGTTCTGCTAATGCGATCATTCGAGTGAATGAAAAAGACTGTCAACAACTCTCCCGTTTCAACGACGCGGTGTATTCAATTCCCAACGGTTTCGACCGAGACCGGTTGCCAACGATCGAAACCAATGTAGCAAGATCCAATTTGGGTATTGATCAAGATACGAATCTTATCTTCTCCCTCGGATATTTGATACCGCGGAAGCGATTCGATCTTCTCATCCAAGCGGTGTCACAGATCAATATCGACGGCAAACTCATGCTCGTCATCGGAGGACAGGGAGAGGAGTACGAAACCCTGAATCGACTCGCAAATAAGCACAGTTCCAACACTGTTGATATCAAAATCCCAGGATATCTGTCTGAAGAAGACCTGGTACAATGGATGAATGCCTGTGATATATTTGCATTGGCAAGTGAGGCCGAAGGGAACCCCACCGTAATGTTTGAGGCGTTGGGGTGTGGAAAACCGTATATCGGAACTAATTCGGGTGGAGTTGATGAGATCATCACTAGTGAAAAACATGGCCTATACTGCCAAATAAACGATAGGTATGCACTCAAAGAGATACTTGAACAGGGGCTCTCTCGAGATTGGAATCGTGAAGAAATTCTCAAGTATGCTGATCGGTTTGCCTGGAATAACATCGCAGACGAGATATATTCAGTGTATGAAGAGGTCTGGAGCTGAGGTATAGATTCTTGCTTTCGATAATTTGAGTGCTTTATAATACCTCAGAATCCAAATCATCAGATGCTGTCCGTATTGTCGATTGCAAATCGCACTAGCCAATGCGTTGAGCGGTGCCCACATAGCCAAATTGGGTTGGTCAATTGCTTCACAGGCGTCAGTGAACTCCCCATCCTATCACTCGGGCTGACGCACCCGCGCTTGAGTCTCCTGTTTTTACGACGTGCTTTGCAGATACGAACGTATCCACAGACAGTACAATCACCCCAGGTCGTTCAAAAGACTACGCCGTTCTTGATGATGAAGACCGAAGATTTCAAAACTCGTTGATTAGGTACACCCCACTCCCAACCGCCTCCTGACACGACGCGAAAGAATCTGAGACGGATCAAACAAGTAAGGAGTGACTTCGGGGGATCCCCTCCAGCTGTGCCACCCAAATGTCGTTCTTCAAGGGTTAGTAATTTCTTGATATTCAAAGATACCTTCCACGAAAAATTGTCTTTGTTTAACAGTCGGAAAGTAGCAGTTGAATAGCAGTAGATTTTGTTAGAGTTCCAATATTTACAGAGTAGAGTGATATTGACCCCCTGAAACAGTGTTTCTCATTTAACAAATTAAAGGGTCTACCGAACAGAACAATGGCTTTGGGTTTGCTCATTCAGATGATTAGGATGGTGGTGGGGAGGGGAAGACATGTGTGTCAAGGTGATGAGTTTACAAAGGCAAACGCTTTCCAAGTTGTGCCAATGGGGAATCCACTATGACAGGACTCGCGAGAGAGAAACGGATTGTCGTCACTATTCAACATCCCGCACACGTTCACGTTTTCAAACACCCGATTGCAATGCTCGAATCTCAGGGGTATGAAGTCCATGTATTTGCTCGCGAACGGCCGCTTATATCACACCTTCTGGACAATATCGATATTGACTATCAAATTATTGCAAGGCAAACCTCCTCTCTTCCCCAGCTCGCTGCGACTCAGTGTGCGTACGAATTTCGTCTGCTTAGAGAGATACGGGCCCTGCAACCAGTAGTGGCGATCGCTATCGGAGAGCCATCTGTTGCCCATGCGTCCTCACTACTTGATTGTCGGAGTATCGTCCTTACTGATACTGAACATGCAAAACTCCAAAATGGTATTACATTTCCGTTCGCCGATATTATTTGCACACCTAGTTCTTATTGGGATGAGCTTGGTGCAAAACAGGTGCGGTACCCCGGATTTCACGAGTTAGCCTACCTTCATCCTCATCGATTCATTCCTGACGAATCAGTTGCAGACTTGCTTCCAGACACTGGTGGACACCCACTTGTCCTTCTGCGACTTGTTTCGTGGGCGGCAGCCCACGACGTTGGACAGACCGGAATAGCACAGGTGGCCTCATTAATACACGAATTAGAAGCAATGGGTGCAACCGTCGTTATTTCTGCTGAGTCACCTCTCCCACCTTCGTTAGCGAACCATAGACTCGACATTCCTCCCCACGCGATACATGACTTCCTTCATCAGGCAGATCTCATTATCGGTGAAAGTGCAACAATGGCTATAGAGAGTGCAATTCTCGGGACTCCAGCGTTGTATATTTCATCGCTACATGCAGGGGTTCTTGAGGAACTTGAAGCGAGATATGGACTTCTTTATAGATTACCCGAAGGTGCAACACCCAAAGAGGTAGCTACGAGAGCTAAAGCAATAATTAACAAATCGCCTTCAGTATGGGAAAAACGGCGGAAGAAGCTCCTTGATGAGAAGATTGACACAGCTTCATTTATTGTCAACACAGTTAAAGGGGTGGCATCTTCATGAGTGGACTACTCGATGAGTATGAGTTCGCATTGTGCCTCACTCACGACGTAGACCGCCCATACAAGTCATTTCACGCACCGTACTATGCAATCACTGAACGGGATCTTACACACATTTGGTCGGCAGTGCGTGGCGAACAGCCGTACTGGCAATTTGACGAGCTTATGCGTCTTGAAGAAGACCTCGGTGTACGCTCTTCATTTTATTTTTTGAATGAAAAGAGACTATTACACGATAAGAAGCCGTTCGAGTGGATAAAACCAATAAATTGGGTTCTTTATACTGGCCGATACGCACTTTCTGACGAGAGAATCATCAACGTAATCCAAAAACTCGAGCGTGGAGGGTGGGAAGTTGGCCTACACGGCTCATATGACTCCTATGCTGAATTTGACAGACTTCAATACGAGAAAAAAACGCTAGAACAGTTGCTAGAAGGGAAGATCATAGGAGGACGACAGCACTATCTCAATTTAAACCAGCCGGAGACGTGGGAATACCACCGGAAAATCGGACTGAAATACGACTCAAGTATGGGGTCGAGCAGTGAGTACGGATTCAATGGTCAGTACGGCGTTCTTCGTCCCTTTGAGGACGAATTCGTCGTTTTTCCAGTGACCATCATGGAAAACGCACTTATGAACGCGACAGAATCATTTGATGAGGCCTGGGAAGAGTGTGAAGCGTTGCTCCAAGAAGCCCAGGAACAGGGCGCGATTATGACTGTCCTGTGGCATCTCAAGTTCATTAACAACCAGGAGTTCCCCGGATACAGAGAGATCTACGAACGGATCGTGAAAACCGCCCAATCGATGGGTGCTTGGGTCGGATCCTGTCGAGGATGCTATGAGCAACTCGACCTCGAGCGTGATTCAACCGACATCGTTCAAACCTGGAGAGACGTCCCATGAGTAGCGAAACTTCCATGCTCCGCTCACGGGAGCCTCCAAAACAGAATGGGAATGTGAATCGTGGCGCTACGGAGGCTGAGTTTCATCGCTGTTTTCGTCAAATTGACGAAAAAGATACACGGTAGAGAGCCAGTATGAACAACTATATTTATAAAGTTGCTTTGATCGGGAGTTTTCTTGCTTTGACTATTGGGACTCTCCACGTGAGATGGAATCCCGCCACGCAGTACGAGCTTTCGATATATAGTGCTACTCCGATTTGGTTCTGGATCTGTGCTACAATCGCGCTTACGTGTGGCACTGTAGTCGCCGTCTTCTCATCAAATCGGCTCAACCGATGGGTGGGATTTTTACTTGGACCGATTACGATGTTCGTCATCGTGGCCTTGCCGTCAATCCGGGGATACGAGTACTACGGCTCCGGTGACCCGATGACGTATCTAGGCATTGCGAAGGAAATGAGAGAAGGGCTGTTCATGCCGATGGATACGATGTATCCTGCAATTATGCTCCATTCACTACAGTTCGATTACCTTCTCGGCTACGGCCTTGAAAATTCATTCATGCTTCTACCAGCGTTTTACGCACTTGTTTTCTTTCTCTTTGTTCCGTTGACCCTGCGCCGTTTACATAATGCTTGGGTTCTTGTGATGATAGGGTCAATGAGTGCCTTAATGATTCTGCCAGTAAACCAGATAACACAGGCAGGCGTCTTCATGCGACCATATCCGACAACTGCAGCATTATTTTTCTTACCCCTATTTTTGTACATGTACGTCTATTTGATGGAGAGTCATCGTCCACGGGGTTTTCTGCTTGTTACGCTCTGTTTCCTTTCGTTGATGACGAT
The DNA here is from genome assembly GCF_023973145.1 of Natronosalvus vescus. Classification (NCBI taxonomy): domain Archaea; kingdom Methanobacteriati; phylum Methanobacteriota; class Halobacteria; order Halobacteriales; family Natrialbaceae; genus Natronosalvus; species Natronosalvus vescus. The sequence goes on along the minus strand of NZ_CP099546.1, from coordinate 2,840,372 downwards.
TCACCCTCAACAAGCGGCGAATGTCTTGATTCTATTTGGGGGTGTGGTAATGTTTCACCTTGCGACCCATTATTTCCGGTCAACCCAACAAAACGTCGATTTCTCATTAGTGAGTTTGACAACGGCGTTTGCGATCGTTTTTTGGCTTTGGGTGGCCATGCGAAGTCGTTTCGAACGAAGTATTTCTGGCCTTCTTCTTTCGCTATTTGTTGATACCGGGACCACTGGCGACGTCGACAGGATCTCCGGTTCTCTGGTCGCTATCGGAGCAGATATCTCGGAACTGTTTCTCAGGTTATTTTTCGTCACCCTTATCTATTGTATAATAGTTGCCACTATAGTCACACTCCAACTCGCGAGAACGATTGAAATCCGGGTATCACCGCGCGAGAACCTCATCTACAACACCGTAGTAGTCTACTTAGGTATCGGTCTCCTCCCTATCGGGTTACTCTTTTTCTTCTATATGACGTTTTCAACTCAGTATTTTCGTCACCTTGGATTTATGATGGCTATCGCAACGTTCATTGGTAGTATTGGCTTGTACCATTTGTACACGCTCTCTCGCAATCGATTATCCGTGGGCCATGCGAAGACTGCGCTTGTGATTGTCCTTCTCGGGTTCTTGTTCTTGTCCATCCCTGTGGTACATCTCTCTCCGTTTATTTTTCAGGCGAATCCTCACGTGTCCCAGGGGCATATGCAGGGATTTGACCGAACCTTCACGCATGCTGATGATGACATGGAGTACACCCGCGTCCGAGTCTCACCAAGTCGATACAGCCAGGCAATATATGGACACTCAGCAAGGTTTTCGAGTAACTACTCCCCGGATCACTTTGCCAACCAAAACCTCCCTGGGGCATTGACCGATGATAAATATCTGCCTGTTCCCTCCATTGACAGGGATCGAGATGCTGGGTTATACAACGGTTTTAGATTCTCATATAATGATTTCGAATATATAGAAAGGGAGAGTGAAATAAATCGAGTGTATTCCAACCACGATTACGTCTTGTACTATGTTCATGCTGCAGATGAAAGCGATAACGCACCGAGATTGGATTAAGACGTGTCAGAATTAAGTCAGTATCTCGTACAGTTCTTCGTACCTATCAATCACATCTGTTGGCTGGTAAATCTTTGCGCGATTCACTGCCGCCGAAGACATCGCTGGCAACGCGTCCGCTGCAATTAAGCGGGTAATTTCATCGGCAAGCGATTCCGGCGTACCATCGGTCACGACTCCGGCATCCCCCACAATCTGTTTAAGGTCGCCGACATCACTGCCAACGATTGGCGTCCCCGATGCAAGCGCCTCTAAGAAGACCCGTGCAAACGGTTCATCCCATCTGCCGGGATACACAAAGAGATCGTGAGCGCCGTATAAGGATGGAACGTTGCTATATGGAACCCTCCCGAGAACCGCCACATGGCTAGTAAGGCCTCGCTTTTTGACTTCGGCCTCAAGTGATGATTGCCACGGTCCGTCACCAGCAATCGTGAGTGTGTACTCATTTGGCGACCGCGCGTGTAACCGTTCAAACATTGGGAGCAGTTTTCGGACGCCTTTCTTCTCGAGAAGTGATCCAACATAAAGTAACTGATACGGTGGGCTGGCGGAATCGGTCGGTTGATCGACTAAAAACCGCTCATCGAGGAGATTTGGAATGATGTGGAATTTCGATTCAGGGAAGCCAAAGTTGACGTACTTTTCTTTGAGGTGAGGTGACAATGTATGATATGCATCGATCTCATTTGCAACCTTTTCTGAACGGAGGACATGGCGAAGGGTGTTGAATCGACGGAGTGTTAAATATCCAAACGTCGGCGCGTACATCAACGGAGAACATGTCTCGTATAGTGGGGACGTAACGGCGGAGTGAGTGATACATTTTGTACACTTAGCGACGCCATTTCCCGAACATCGCGTTTCGTTCATGTGGAGGAGATCTTTTTTCGGACAGATGGCATCGTAGGCGTTGAGTCCAATCACGGTGGGAGTGGAGGTATACTTCGCAATATGGGCCATCCCTGGCACCGCTAATGGCGCGTACGCGTGGGCTACGTCAAATGTCTCGAATTGTCGAACCCGACGTTTCAGCTTCTTCTCTAATACTTGACCTCGTTGTAGTTTAGAAGTGTAATCGCTTCCAAGGTCGAGGACTTCGAGATCATATTCACGACTGTTTGACGAAGCATCTCCTGGATACAGCGCAAAGACTGTGATATCGTGGCCCCGATCTACGAGTTCTTGTACGATCTTTGTTGCACTGTTGTTCGAACCGACTCCCTCTGCGGTTGGTGATCCTGGATGAACAAATCCTATTTCCATAAGGAATACTAGCTTCGTTGTTCCCTTGTCCGCCACGTTCTGGTGGAGAACATGGTGTTAAATGATCGGAGTCTCCAATAAGCTGCCGTCACTATTCTATCACTTGAACCGATCAAGATAGACCACTTGGTCATGGATAGTCACGTTGGTATGTGGATATCATCCTAGTCATTTGTTTCATGTGTCAACAACTGCTTTCTTTCTTGCAGCGTGCTTACACTGATTGTTTGCCAGAACAATACCCACCCCATCTTATAACAAGAACGAATTAATAAACAGGGTCTTACCAATCAACACTGACTAACAGATAGATGTCTGACCGATATAACACTCCAAGTGCTGGTACCGAAAATTGGCATGAACCACTCAACGAAAACTTCAACCACATTGGCAGAGATATAGAAGGGATCAAAGAAGAACTCGAGAAGAAATCTGATTCGGATCACGACCACGCTGGTGAAACGATTGCACCAGCGAAACTCGACGGTGACGTAGTTGACCGCACCGAACCGATCAGCTCACTCTCCGGAGATATCTACGTCGTTGAAGACGGAAGCGACGACCCAACTCAACACGACGGCGATATTGTCTTTTATGTGTGAGGTGGGTCACGTACCCTTGCTAATAAAAGCCAATATTGCCCACTCTAACGTACACGAACCTGATAACCTCTGAATACGATTGCAGCTTTCAATCAAAATACAAACCAATGGCAAACTATAATCCTGCAGATCCACCCGGCAGTACGATAAACCTCGGTAATGTAGGGCTCTCTGAGGGAGACCGCATTGACCCGTACCTTGATGAGTACCTCACCGATGGCGTCCATATCATCGTCCCACAAGGTACCTATACCACTGCAAATTACAGATCGTGGAACTTGACTGGTATTTCGAGTGATACAATCCTTGAAGGTGACGGTCTCGTTACGATCCAACTTGAAGACCCACCTATTGATTTTGATCCACAGTGGGGGATCTCGAGTTCATCCTCGAATGTCACCTTTGAGTTTCGGAACTTCCGCTTTGAGGGCGGGGTTGCAGACAGTGGTACACTCACACCATATTCCGACAGTTCGAGCGGGACGCTTGTTTTTGATCGGATAGAGCGTCCTGATGGCGTCCACCCAACTCATTACGGATCCTCGAGCGCTTCAGGCTACTATGTCCACGGTCGACACACTGGTGAACTCTGGATCATCGATAACGTCGTCCAGAACTTTGCCGATAACGGTGCGTACTTTTCTAGTCCTGGTCGCACGTACGAGAGTTACGGGAATGGTGGATCCACCCACATCAGAGGTGGACTCTTTCGCAACAATGCCATCTCTCAAATCCGCCCTGGCGGTCCAAATGACTCCGTAATTGGCTGTACCATCGTACAAGATTCTGATAATCCATATGGATCGGGTCATCGCTCGCTCTGGGTGCGTGAACCAGGCGACAATATCCACATCGAAGACGTTGATATCGCTCTTTTTGACGAATATGGACGTCGACCACTGCAGATAACGCCTCGAGATGCCAGTATCGTCGCTAACGATGGCTACGTAGGGAACTGTCGACTCCACATTGATGAAAGTGGTACCACAGATTTAGCTGTCCGATTTAATGAAGATCGGACAAACAATTGGACAGGTGAAGGAATCCACATTACCGGGAACGGGACGAAAGAGAACGAACTCGGTGGGACGGAATGTTCGGGAGCAGGCTGTGACATAGCAACGAGTGAACGTCGCTGGTGGGGCGACCAATCAGATGACTCCACAAACTCTCCAAACTACGACGAAGATCCATATTTCGAGGATCCCGATAACGAAAGCGATTATGGCGATAATTTGACGATTCATTCAGACGATGAAATCCTCGAGTACGAGATAATCACGAACGACATTATCGTCCAGTCAGATTGGAGTCAAGCAACATATAACGAAACGGTCGGCATTCACTTTGATGGCAGCCACTGGCATGCCCGCGGAACCTTCGAAGGTGAGGACATTGATGGGTTCTTCTTCGATGGTGAGATCGTAGCAATACGGGCAGATCGCGAACCAGACGGCTTGTTCGTTTCAGGTGAGGAAATATCCATCGAGGATTATCCCGATGAACCGCCATCGTCGAATTCTGTCCCGCAGGTTCGATATGATGGTGAACTCCGTCACGTACAACGGATCGGCATCCGCTCTGACGGTGGACTTCAGGAGGTTAGCCGAGCAGAGGCACGTGTCGATGGTGAAGTACGTACCTTTTGGCCGGCTGATGGGACGAAGGGGTCGTCGTCACCGCTGGTCGAAGGCTTAGTTTCGCAGTACGATGCACAGTCATTAACTGGGACTGATGATGGGGAACGGGTCGGTTCCTGGACTGACAGCGCAGGTTCCTCGGATGCTGTCCAATTGTCCAGCGAAAACAGACCTGCCTACGACTCTTCAGGCTTGAATTCCAGCCCTGCGCTTCGCTTTGACGGGGACGAGTGGCTACAGACTGACGAGTTTGGCGACGATCTTACTCAGCCGTTCACCTACATTGTGGTAGCCCAAGCAGACGAGCCCGATGGTGGAAATTTCGCTTTCGGCGGGCGCGATTCTGAAGAGCGAGCGTTCCTCGACATGGATTATGACAACGCATTTACGATGTGGTCGGGCGCCTCTGGTGGTATCGGCCAATCAAACGATGACAATGCTCACGTGTTCACATGCGTGTTCAATGGCAGCGAGAGCGCGTTACACGTCGATGGGGCTGTTGTCGAAGGGGCTGCCGGCTCAAACGATCAGGTGGGATTGACGATCGGAGCCCGTCACGACGGAGGTAAACCGATGCGTGGCTGGATCAGCGAACTGCGTGTCTACGACCGAGAACTCGCACTCAGCGAACGAAACGCACTCGCATATCATCTCGGAGACAAGTGGGGTATTCCACTCGAGTATTGATCATTGCACAAGGTTTAGAACGAACGTGATTTATCTTTTTTAGTCCCATAAAAGCTTCAGGAGTTCGGCGGTAGGTGTTTACAGTAATCAGTTGACAGAGTGTGTGCGAAGAGGTTCATTTTCGGTTGAATAAGCCTTTATGCGATTGACGGTGAGGTTGCCGTATGGCGATCGGGAAGGTTCGTACAGCAAGTGAACTTGTTCGAAAGCGCCGGTTCAAGGGCCTCGTGGGATTGGTCACTGAGGAGCTGTTAGGTTCGAACCTCTATACATGGTACCTCTCGAATGTCCGCGCCGAGGATGGATTAATCGTCCAGGAGTTTTCTGACTTTGAGTTATTCCTTGACCCCCTTGACGACGGTCTGTCACACGAGCTGTTACACTGGGGTGAACGCGAAGCAGCAGCGACTGCCGCCTATCGAGCTGAACTTCGGATCCTCGGTGATCGAGTCACCGATCCAGTGATACTTGACATCGGCGCCAATAAAGGCTATTTTGCATTTCAAGGGGCGTCACTGCTTCCGAATGCCACGGTTCATGCCATCGAACCGGATCCCCAAAACGTGATGGCACTACGACGGGGAGTTATACGAAATCGTTTTGAGAACGTAGTTATTCACGAACAAGCAATCGGAAAGACGCAAGGCTATCAACGACTTCATTTATCCTCTCACGCCAACAGGCACACACTCTTAGAGCCGCCAGATGAGATGGCACACCTCTATAATGGACGTACGGTCGACGTGCCAGTACGTTCGCTTGATGGCTTCATCGACGGGATAAATCTAAATCCAAGCGACGTTAACGTCCTTCGGTTCGACCTTGAGGGATTCGAAGTGCCTGTAATGAAGGGGGCAACCAACGTACTTGATACCGCTAAAGATCTCATAATTTTTCTCGAGGTTCATCCTCACCGCGTGGGTACCAAACCGATCATAGAACTATTGAACGACCTTCGAGATCGTGAGTTCGAACTAGTTCTGGCGACGGACGTCTCAAATCCAATGATGACAACCTACACTGAACTATTTAACCACTGCGCGGATGAAACGCACCGGGGTTCGGCGGAAGTGATATTCAAACGCCAGGTGGAACAATGATCGTACTCACTGTGTTTGGGGAGGTTACCGATTCACACCCATATTCACCACTGCGAAAATTCTCACATCATTGTTCCCCTCAAAGAGGTACCAATTCCAATGGTCATCACCAACCAGATTGACGAAGTTATACTACAACGTTTGGTACGGGTATATGAACATGCAAAGGAGCAAGGAGTTATAGCTACTGCTGAGAAGGTGGGCTTTTTTATATGGTCTTGGGTGCTCACGAAGGGTATGCGGATTGAGACCCAACTGGTTGGCTCATCGTCGCTACCAACGATGATTCACGTCAACCCACGTGATGTACAATACGGTCTCGATATTCCTCGGAGTATATTGCAGACAGTCGGAAAAAACGCATTAATAGGTGTCTGTGGCGGGCCGTGGGACAAGTACCGATCGGATTTTACCGCAACACCAGTATATCGGTCACTCACTGCCCGGTTCAATCATAATGCTGATTGGAAGGAGACATCTCTCTATAGGCAAGCCGTCAACCAACTTGAACAAGGTCAGCAGGCTTGGAACGGTTGTCAGAGTATCAAAGATGTCGAACGTCGGTGTTGTGAGTTGGACGAATTATACGAGAATATGAGAAAGTCTGGATACGTTCCTCAACAGAAACTTCGTGAACGTTACCGAGACGAGGTCGCCGTCAGCGAACCCAAAACTAAACGGATTGGCGACCGGAGATTTCCAGACGAGCTTCGGATCGCAATTGGGCGAAATGGTGAGTTGATCCGATGTGGTGGTGGGCGTCACAGACTCTCGATAGCACAGATCCTGGGTGTTCCACAAATTCCTGTAATCGTGATGATTAGGCACAAAGACTGGCATAACCTCCGGTCAGATATCACTCGTTTCGATGATGTAAATCAGCTTACTGCGCGCCAGCGACGGCACCTCTCTCATCCAGACATCCGAGCGGTCGTTTCGGAAGACCTCTATCACGATGATTGCGTTGCATAGAGCGTCGCGTATTGTCCGTCCTCCTCGAGGAGTTGATTATGGTCGCCGGACTCGATTATCTGTCCATCATCCATAGTATAGATCTGATTAGCATTGACAACTGTGGATAGGCGATGGGCTATGACGAGCGTTGCATAATCGCGATCCATCTCATCGATCCCTTCATGTACTCGCTGTTCGATCGTCGAATCGAGGTCGCTCGTCGCCTCATCAAGAATTAACAGATCAGCGTCTTTCAACAGAGCTCGAGCAAGTGCGACGCGCTGGCGTTGACCACCTGACAATCTGACCCCATCGTCTCCGAGCTTCGTCTCATACCCTTTGGGCAGACCATCTAAAAATTCAGTCACCTGAGCAATCTCACTAACCCGTTCGATTTCTTCGTGTGATGCCTCGCGGTTTCCTAGCGTTATGTTTCTCCTAAGTGTATCGTTAAAAATATGCGGATCCTGTTGAACTATCGAGACTCGTGATCGCCAAGCCGAGAGCTCAAACTCCTGGATCGGGATCCCATTGGCCGTGATTCGTCCAGAGTCTGGATCGTACATTCTGGTAAGTAACGAGGCAATTGTCGACTTGCCCGCGCCTGATTGACCCACGAAAGCGACGAACTGATCGCAAGTTACGTCAAACGAAACGGAGTTGAGGACTTGTTCGCCAGTTTCCTCATAGCTGAACGTTACGTCTTCAAACCTGATCTCTTTAATCTGTTCGGAGAGTGATCTCGTTCCCTCGTCCGTTTCGGAACTGGCTTGCAATCGATCCACGAACTCCTGCGTTCGCACTAGATGTGGTAACTCCCCCTCGGTTTTGTAAGCATATCTGTTCAACTGGCTAATTTGCGGCCCGAGTTGAAACATCGCAAAGAGAAAAACACCCAGCGCACCGATCGACAGCGTCGTCCAGGTGAGTGCGAGGTAAATTAACACGAACACAGCCACTGCTGTTGCTAACTGGTAGTAACTACCGATCGCCGCCTCGTTTCGTAATAACCTAATCCGCGATTGAGTGAATTGATCGATACCTCGTGAGAATTGCGATTGGAGTTCACGAGTGATACCGAAAAGTTTGACCTCACGAATGCCCTGTGTTCCGGCTTGTGCGGCCTGTTGAACTCGTTCATTCGCATCGGCTACCCGATCACCGATAGAGTACCCTGCTTCAAGGACGTACCGAAAGAAAAACGTGACGAAGCCAAGGAAAGCCGCTGCAAAGATGGTTAACATGGGTGCCAGATAGAGCGCAATACTCACGTAGACAATCGATAGCAATACCGCTTCAAACGTTCGTATTGAATACCGGATAACTTTTCCAGCGTATTCTGCTTGAGTGACAATTGCATTAAGAATATCGTCTGATCCCTCTTGATCGAAGTACGAAATCTCCGCATCAAGTGCGTTATTGAAGGCTGTTGACTGCAGATGCCGTATATAATACGTTTCGATGGCCCCTTGTAACCACGACACTAAGAATGTCGAGGTGTATCGAACTGTCATAACAATAGTTACCCCAACAATCAGATATCCTAGGGTAAACGGAACGCCGATCGATTCATAGACAACGACAAACGCGTGTAATAGCCCTTCAGCCTCGTTTGGATCCGTCTCACCCTCTGCCAACTCAATGATCGGAAGGATGAAACTCAATCCAATTCCTTCGAGTAATGCGGTGAACGCGCTTAGCACAACAATACCAGCAGTATAGAGCGGGCGAAAGGTCGCAACACGATAGAGCGCTGTGAACTTTTCCCGCCATGACAGGTTTTGGGGTGCATCCAATCCGTTTGCCATCGAAGGCTTAGATGGCGAGCAGGGTTGTAGATGCTGTGGACAGTTCCAGCTAATATCGGTACAAATAACAGATTATCGGACGCTAACGGATCTACCGGACGAACCGTCCTGACCATGGAATTCGAGCGAGCATGGACTTTTCAGTGGTAATGAAAGGGGGGCGCTGCTCCATAGAAAACTTGCACAAGAACAATTAGGGGAAGCATCATGATGAGTTAACTGGTAATGATTATCGACAACAGGGTCTCGAGGTCATTAATGGAAAGTACGTGTAGGCCTCAATCACTTTACCCTCGCTTCCTATTCCCGGTCGAGTACCACCTCAAATTTCGGTGATGACGGATTTAAGGATCAGCCGGCCTCATCTCACACTTTATCGTCAATATCTCTTTTCCACTTCTAATTGGCACGTTATACGTGCAAATCGAAGCTATACTTTTTCCAGTGTTGTTCGCATATGGTGTGTCGAATGACAAAGACCTACGATATTGTCCCATGTCCCCAGCGCACCGTGTCAGTTGACCGTAATAATCAGCCTCTTGGAAAATGACGATTGAAGTTGAGAAATTTACTGGCGAAGCGGATGAGTGGGATAGATACATCGACCGATCACCAACCGGGACAATTTTTCATCTACATGATTTTCTGGAAACGGTCGACAAACACGTTAATGGCACTGTGATACGACTGATCGGATACAATGGCCAGGAACCGATCGGCGTAATACCGTTCGTCGAGATTAAGAAGTTCGGCATCAGTACGGCATTTTCACCGGCTCCGAGGATGGGATTACCGTACCAAGGTCCGATCCTTCTCGGGAACCCGTCGCCTAAACGACGAAAACAGGAAAAACAACACAAACGATTTATCGAAAATAGCCTTACCTGGCTTGACAACGAGATCGGTCCGAGCTACGTCTATATGCGAACGCATCCGGCATACGACGATCCCCGTCCGTTCGCCTGGAACGGGTTTACGTTGACCCCGCGATACACCTACTGTATCGACGTCACTCGTGATATCGATGAGATTAAAATGTCGTTTTCCAAATCACTGCGTCGCTATCTCGATCCGGATGAGGATCAGTATCGGATCGAAGAACAAGGAGAAGATGGGATCAGGTTCATATACCAACAAACGAGAGACCGTTACGAGGCACAGGATAAAACCTATGCAGTTAAAGAGGATTTTTTATTAGATTTATATAATATTTTTCCTGATGGGTGGGTTCGCCCGTACGTTGGTATCGTCAACGATGAACGGGTGGCTGGAATTTTAATCTTTGATGACGGCGAGACAATATATTTCCAGGAGGGGGGTGCAATACCTGATGTTGATTTCCCCATAAACGATATACTGCACTGGCACATAATTAAAGAAGCTAAAAAGCGAGGTGTAAAAGCATATGATCTTCACGGGGCGAATACCCCTCGGCTTTGTAAATACAAATCAAAATTCAATCCTGAACTGGAGCAATACTACGGTATAGAGAAGGGGACTCGGTTTATGAACATCATCTCTGAGGGATATAAAAAAGTGATGTTTTAAAATAGTAGTAGGTGAACAATTGGCTCACAAATAGTCAATATTCAACACGAACTAGCCACCAGTATTCATCAATTCTTCAGTTTAACAGCATAGCCACAACTACATGGTTCGTCATACTCACTAGATGCAAGATAATCGTGTTCAATCAATCCGTGATGACAATCGTGTTCATTCACAAACACACCAAACGCATCATTCTGATCGATATGAGGCGAGATCAACATCCCACCAGGTTTCAGCCAGTTCCACGCTAGTTCAAACTCAAATAGCATACCACTTTTCGAGTGTCCAGAATCGTGGTAGAACATGTCAATTTTTGGCAACTCAGTATATAGCTCTGGTAAAACGTCCTGCGGAAATCCGTGTCTGGATTCCCACCGCTCTCGAAGTCTGTCTGGTATAATCCAGCCTGGCTCTTTCCCAGGCGGGAGTTCGTGGCTCCGGTGTTCCGAACAAGATGGGCGACCACGTTCCACGAAATCAAGTTCCCGGATAGAGTCACTGCCTCCCCGAGTTCGGTTTACGGTACCGCGGGTTAGTGAGGCATCCACGGTATGTAACATTCCGTGATTATTTTTGTCCAGGGCGAGGAGTATTGAGGCTGTTCCGACGCCACTATAAACGCCAGTGGATACAATCCGATCAGGTTTTTGAGTTCTAATGAGCGCATAGACGTGCGAAGCAACTCCACGATGTGTATCGAATACGACTTTCTCATCACCAACCTCTTTGATCGCTGAGATGACAATATCTGTAATACCACTTTCATCGAAGAACTCTGTTGAGAGCCTGTCGTATTCCTCATTTCCGATGAGCTTTTTGAAATGCTTGCGTGTACGCTCACGGCGTCTCATGTTTTCCCACGAGGCACCAGGATTGAGTATATGATATCCGTGCTGGACGAGTGGTTTCGTTCCATCAGGCATTCGACGGAACACTTGTCCAGGTATTGAGCCCATATCGTCTTTTGCTGATCCCATCTTCTCGATCGCTGGTTCTGTACTCTCTGGTAATCGACGTCTCAGTTCTTCTTTTACGGAATCCATAACTCAATATTCTATGATGTGTTGATCGGAAGTCAGACTCTACGTTCTCCGTGTTTTCGTAGACGCCATACCGTTAACGTCACAAAGGTGTATCTGGTGTCAGCGGCTTAGTAAATGAGAGCAAACAGCGTAAAAATCAAAGACTGGGCTTCAGCAACAGTTCAACTATCCGTTTATATTAGCGGGTTTCCGAACCACATAGTACGGTTGACCTTCGAAGTATCGCCCAATTGACTCCCTCCGTCCAATGAGTTCGATGAGTTCGAAGCCCGTTTGTCTGAGTTGGCGTACGTGGTGAACTGGGTTGGCCATATATTTGTGGACACCGAAATCCGTGTCATCTATTTTATACCTTGACCACCAGTTCCGAATATTACCGTTCTTGAAATAATAGTTCCTGATATACTTCCAATCGATGAAAAGCGCAGGGAGTGCGTAAAGATTATTATGTGTGCTGACGGCGAACACGCCACCTGGCTTTAATACTCGGAAAATCTCCTGTAGCGCTTGCTTCCGCTTATCAGGCGGTCGAATCGAATCAATCCCCACCCAGGAGAACAGGATGTAATCGAACGTAGCGTCCCCAAAATCAAGGTTGGTTGCATCACCAACCCTGATATCTAGATGGTCGAATAGTTCGTTCGCTAGTTCTACCATGGGTTCGCTAACGTCGATCCCGATCACATCAAATCCACGGCGATCAAGCGCTTGTGTCGTTCTTCCCGCTCCACATCCGAGGTCAAGTACCTGTGCATCCCGGTTTTCGAAATGCCTATTGACCACCTTCACCTCTCGAGCTCGTAATGCGCCGTTTGTGGCGAGGGTCGCGTAGTGTTCAGCAACGGACGCCTTTTTGTAAGGTTCTTGGCCAAGTGTCTGTTGTAATCGAGGGGAATTCATCTCATCAGCTTCTCTGTCTGCCATGTATGGATTCTACGTGGCTAGCAGCCTGCTCTATGCATAGTTGAGGTGGTTTGTTCGCTTCTGTCCAGGAGTTATAGAGGGTATTAACTGCCCGTAACTATTCCACAACACGGTTCTCTGCGAATAAAACGCCGGGTTAAATCATAAGGGAGGGTTACTATTACCACATCCGCCACCAGTGACAATGGGTATACATATTTTAATTCGAGAGATCGTCCACCTCCCATAAGGAAAGTGTGGCTTTCCCCTAGCAGTGTTGTTATAGTTTTACAAGGGTACCCGATTTTCATTTGGAGCGATGCAAAGCCCTCGACGTATGACTCTCATCCACGGTCAACTAGCGTGGATGATAGGCACGATATTCGTCCTTTCTGTGTTGGGCTCATTTTCATATACCGGTTTCTTCAGTCTATCACTCTTAGGACTCCTTGTTGTAACGGAACTGACTTCGCCAATAAATGTCACCCCGAAGTGGAAGGGGCGTCTCAGGTGGATTATTCTAGTGGGAATTGCCGGCTTCCTTTTCATTGTTATTCGACGTATCTACATGATGATTCCACCTGAGGTATTGCCGTGAATTGGCAATCACTCCTCGTTCGACGAGGAGATCTCCCGTGGCTACCGATATTCCTCATAGTTCTTGCGTTCGTAATAGTGACGTCAGTGGGCTTTTACGCCGCAACCTCCACCGCAGCGTTCGCCCCTTACAACCCCTCGTGGGATGGGACGAGCGACTTCCGTACACAACTTGAGGCAGACCCCACCGTCGAGACCGAACTCACCACCCGAACTACCGATTACAACAGGGTCGAGCCAAATGAAACGGTCTCTTTCGTTATCGCTCCAGACGAACCCTACGCTGAAACGGACGTCCAGCGAATTAGCCAGTTTGTCGATCGCGGCGGAACCCTCGTCGTTCTCGAGAATTTCGGCACGAGCGGTGACCAACTCCTCTTCGGTCTCGGGACGGAAGCGCAGGTAGACGGCCAACTGCTTCGTGATGAACGAAACCACCAGAACGGGCCGACGATGCCGATTGCAACGGACGTCACCACCCACCCGCTTACCGACGGAGTAGATCAACTCTCACTCAACTACGCGAGTGCGGTCAACCCCGGCAACGCAACGGTACTCGTCGCGACGAGTGAATACGCGTATCTCGGAAACGAGACGACCGATCTCGAGGACGTGGAAACGCTCGAGTCGTACCCAGTCGCCACGGTCGAATCTGTCGGTGACGGCCAGGTGGTCGTCGTCAGCGATCCGAGTCTCGTGATTAACGCTATGATCGGCCAACCGGATAACGACGCGTTCGTTCGTGGACTCTACACCGGGAACGACCACGCCCTGATCGACGTCTCAAAATCAGATGACGTTCCGCCACTTATTGGCGCGTTACTCACCGTCCGAGGATCCGTCTCACTCCAATTACTGCTCGGCGGCCTCGGCGTCGCAGCCGTAGCCACCATTTGGAGGAAACCTGGTCGTTCCGTGATGAAGCGAACACAGAAGAGACTCCCAAGACCGTCATCTCAGCGCGAGCGCGCAGATGCAACGTCCACGCTTACCCATACTGAACGTCTTGAATTCTTACGCCTAAAATACCCCGACTGGGACGACGAACGTATCGAACGCGTGGCAACAGTACGTGACCACACACGTGGAAGATGAGTAAAATCGATGAGCGAGATCACGACACCTGGTGACGAAGCGACCGACCCCCAGGCACTCTACGAAGCGATTCAACGGGAAGTAGACGGTGTACTCGTGGGGAACGACGAAGTCATCGAACACCTGACGATTGCGCTGTTGACCAGAGGCCACGTTCTGCTCGAGGGCGTCCCCGGCGTCGCCAAAACCACCATCGCCAATCTCTTCGCTCGAGCCACCGGCCTGGGATACGGACGGATCCAGATGACGCCGGACATCCTTCCGGCCGACATCACGGGGACACAGGTGTACCGACAACACAGTGGCGAGTTCGAACTCCATCAGGGCCCCATCTTCACTAACGTCCTCGTCGCTGACGAGATTAATCGAGCGACGCCAAAGACACAGAGTGCGCTCCTCGAGGCGATGCAAGAACGTCACGTAACGATCGAAGGTGATACACTGTCGCTCCCAACCCCGTTTCTCGTGATCGCGACGCAAAACCCGATCGAGATGGAAGGCGTGTTCGAACTTCCGGAAGCACAGCGGGATCGATTCCAGTTCAAACTCACCGTCGATCTCCCAAGCCGGGAGAACGAACGGGAACTCCTCGATCGATTCGACGACGATCCAGATCTCGAGCCAGAGGTCATCGAGCAGGCCGTCGAGACCACGGGTATCCTCAGTGCACGCAAGGTTGCGACAGAGGTTCACGTCGCCTCTGCAGTGAAGGAGTACATTCTCGATATTGTCAACGCCAGTCGTACCCACCCCGACGTAGCTCACGGCGGGTCGCCACGGGCGACACTGGCATTTCTCAATGGAGCAAAGGCTCGTGCGGCCATCCACGGGCGAGAGTACGTCATTCCCGACGACGTGAAAGCGCTCGGTGTGCCCATTCTCGTCCACCGACTCGTCCTGGGCACCGATGCCGAACTTGGCGACATCGAGCCCTCGAGCGTCATTCGTGAGATCCTTCAGACGATCGAACCACCGGGTGCGGACGTGAGCGACGTTTCAGCGGTGGCCGATCCACAGAGCCAATATGGTGACGGGTAGATGAGCCCCGGCTGGTGAGCGGAAATGAGCGAGGGAGTCAGAACCCCAATTCCAAACTCGAGAAGCAACGCCTCTCAGTCGTTTTCGTCGGTCGCGCCCGCTTCGAGCTCCCATCGACAGGTGACCAACCACTCCTCCTGAGTGGATCCTGCAGCAACTTCGAGCGTGATCGGGTGGTCGAGTCCAATGGCAAACCCCGTGGCGACGAACGACGCGATCGGATGATCGAACCGATCCACAGGGCCGAGCGCGCTCTCAGACACCGCGACCGTCGCTCGGCCTTCCGCCGCTTCGACATCGACATCGACGTCTGCGTTGGCACTCCGTGCGAGTTCGAGGCTTTCGACGAGGCCGTCGCTGAGTTGTTCCCCCAGAACGACCGGTGCAGCGGCGAGTTCAGCGTCGAGCGTCCGCTCGAACTCGCGAAACAGTCCCGTTCCGGTTGCCACTAGAACCAGTCCACGCTGGCTCTCAGCCGTCTCGATCGGTCGGGAGAAATCCTCGGGAAGGTCGTACTCGACTCGCTGTGGGACGAAGAGTCGGGCCAGCGTGGAGTCACCCGTCGGGACGTATATACGCTCATCTCGTAACCCGAGTTCGTCGACGATGTCGGCGTAGTTCGTGGCCATCGTCGCGTACATCCGCTCGCTGAGATCAGCGGCGACGAACTGATTCGGCATCAGATAGTACGTGAGTAGCCCGCCGAACAACCCCGTTCCCCCGAGAGCGAACAATACGTCGCGTCCATCGGGGAACAGGAGGCCACCGATAACAGCGACGATGCCGAGGATCGCCAGTCCGAACGCAGTGTGTCGGTACTGGGATCGACGGCTTCGAGCATAGGCTTCCTGCAGGCGACGATTTTCTTCGGTAAGCATCTCGAGTTGGGCCACGAGCTCGAGGCGATCGTCAGCTTCCCCGTCGTGTTCCGGGGTCGAATCGTTCGACAGTGCCGAGTCGTCCTGGAGGTCGCGTTGACTCATGATTCAGAATCCGCCCCCGTCCGATTCGCACCACCTGGTTCTGTGTCTGTACTCGAATCCGATTGTAGGCCGCTTCGTGATCGGTGTTCGATACCGGACTCGAGACTATCGGGTACGAGTCCGAGTGAAATACGTCCGTATCGGGCGACGACGTAGAGGCCACTCACGAACAACACGATGAAGAGTCCGGCACCGATCCAGAGTGAGTGGACACTAATTCCGAGCCAGACCCCACCACCCAGCAGGAGCAGACTCGCGAATGCAACACCACCAAATCGGACGGGAGACGGAACCAATCGTGCCTCTGTGAGGAAAATGGCCAGAAACGCCGTTTCGACGAGGACGAACGAGACGAATCCAATACCATCGGGAAACAGACCGATGAGAGCAATGTGACCAACGGCGATGGCAAAGGGCGTTCCAAGGGCGTACCAGGTAGCAGCGGTCACGAGCCCAGCAACCAGGCCGAACGGGCCCGAAAGAGCGACTAAAATCACGGTGAGAACGAGATACACGACGCCAACCAGTGAATCGTCGTATCCGTGGCGAGTGAGTTCTTCGAGGAAGG
The DNA here is from genome assembly GCF_023973145.1 of Natronosalvus vescus. Lineage (NCBI taxonomy): Archaea > Methanobacteriati > Methanobacteriota > Halobacteria > Halobacteriales > Natrialbaceae > Natronosalvus > Natronosalvus vescus. Next base: position 2,823,468 of record NZ_CP099546.1, on the reverse strand, counting down.
TGTCAGTACTCATTGGTGTTGTTTGGTTCGCCCATTACCGAGAACGGCCGAAAGGCGGTCTCCCGGTGCCACCTCGAGTGCGGTGACGCCATCCATGTGGGCAAACGAGCGCCGATGCCCCTCGAAGGCGTGATATCGGTCGTAGGTTCGTTCGATCCGACCGAGTTCCATCGGTTCGAATAGAACCGTTGGCGCAAGGACGAGCAGGACGTCGTTTCCACGAGACCGCGCCAACGTGACTGCCTCGTAGAGTTCCTCGAGGTTCGAATCGTCCGTGAGAATAACAGTCCAGAGACGACCAGGCTCAGTCGTGAGTTCACCCCGGAGAGCGCTGTATAGAGGCCTGGACTCGATCTGTTTCTGGTAGGTTCGCTGGGCAGTGTAGAACGGTTCGAGTACGGCAGCAAACGCGCTGCCATCCCCGCTGAGGTCGGTCAGTGCCCGTCGCCTCTCGGCAGGCGCCGTGGGTCGTCGCGACCAGGATTGAGGGGCATCGTGTGCCCCCCTCGAATCGCTTGCAGTCGACTCGCTGGAGGGGCGACCAAGAACTGGCGAGGTTCGAATTGGCTCTACGTGCTGATTGTCCGCTCCATCACGGGCAGCCGTCGGTTCGAGCTCCAGGAGCGTCCGTCGAATCAGGGAATACTGTTCGGCGTTCGAGGAAATCTCGTTTCGTGCCGTAATCCCCCCATCGCCGACGGCGATCACTCCCATTGGATCGCTGAGCTGGTAGGCGCTAGATGCCACACCGAGTGCGACCTCACGGAGATAATCGAGTTTCGTTTCCCCCGGTGGCCCCATTGACAGCCCTGATCGGTGATCGACGACGATCAACGTCCGTCGATGGGTTTCGGCCTCGTACTTCCGAACGTAGGGTTTTCCGAGCCGTGCTGTCGCCTTCCAATCGATTCGAGAGACCGTCTCGCCGGGAACGTACTCTCGAAGTTCGGCGGGCTCGAGGCCCGACCCGAGACGCCCCGTTCGGTGTTCGCCCGAGGCGACTGCGAAGCGGTCACCACCTTCGCCGACGTGCACGTGGCGTGATCCGAGCGGTTCGACGGTGATGGTCGGCTGCTGTCCAATCGGAAGCGTTTCGACGAATAGCCCATCAGTTGCGGTCACGCTCGCGCTCTCGAACTGATGACGGCCGCTAACCGGCCAGGATACCGACGCCGTTTGCGTGGCATCCTGTTCGTGTGGATCGAGGGTGACCGTTAGGGGTTCGTTTGCCACTGCGCCCGTCGGCATGCCAGCTTCGATAGCAAGCGACAACGGCATCGGCTCGGTCAGCCTCGCCCTAATCGTCACCTGGACGTCCTCGCCCTTTCGAAGGCTCGAGCGCTCGGGCCACTGGTGAATCGTCACGTCATCGGCCATCTGGGTGAGTGTATGGAAAAATTGAACCTGGTTTGCCAGCACCCACGCACCGATCAGTATGCTCCCGGCAAACAGGATCGGCCTGGCGAACGTCGCCCCAAGGATCGCCACGACGAGGGCAAGTGCGACGAACCCCTGGCATCGATGCGTGAGCTGCATCTCCGGCCGCTACACCGTTCTCGTTCATGAAAGGGAGGGATCAATCGCCTATTATTTTGAGACATTGCATTCGGTTCTTTTCGACGTGGAGGAGTCTCATTTGCAACAGAATATTGCCACGCTGTACGTGCGACCGGCTTTTTACACGTCTCGGATGAACCGACTCGAGTGGGCGTCCCTCGAGGCCGGTTGCAGCTACTAGCCGTAATCGTTGGGGTAGCGACAGCGTTGAGCGTCCTGGCTGTCGGGACTGTCCCTGTCGCCACGACAGATACTGACGTGGCTCAATCGGAGGACACTGAGACGGAACTGGGCACGCCAGTCGACCTCGCCGTACTACAGGAAGACCACGAAGATGCGGAAAACGAAACCGTCCGTCATCAAAATCCGGAGGAGTATGATGGGGGAAGTGACCCGGACGGACTTCGTGGCTGGCTGGGTGACCTACTCGCGACCAGATTACAGGACAGTACGGTGGCACTGAGTGAAGGACAAACTGAGCTGGCTCGAGAGTACGTCGACGAGGAGTACCGCGACATTGCCAGCCAGTACGCAGAAGTCTCATCAGAGACGGGGGATGCCGAACAAGGCGAGGTGTTCAATGAAGCAGGTGAGGACCAAGAGGAGTTAATCGAGACGATGACCGAGTATCAGGAGGTTCGAGAGGCATACGACGACGCCAGGGAAGCGGGCAACGATCTCGAGGCACGACAGCACGCTCGAGAACTGCAGGAGCTCGCCAAGGAAATCGAGGAGCGTAGCGAACGCGTCGACGAGCACTACGACGAGATCGAAGCGAGCACCGGCCAAGACGTCTCCGAGAGCCGAGAACAGGTGCGAGAGATCAATCAGTCAGTGCAAGACGAACAGGAAGCGATCACCGCACAACAGTTCTCCGAGACTGAACTGACGCTTACGACCGAAGACGAGAACATTTCGTATCTGAACCCACTGAACGCGACGGGCGAGTTGCGGACTGCAGACGGAAGAGCAGTGACCAACGAGGAGATTAGACTCGATGTGGGCGGGCATACCGAGTACGCCGAGACGGACGAGACCGGTTCGTTCGATCTCACGCATCGACCGCGTGACGTCCCGCTCGAGTCAGATGACATAACGGTCGAGTTCGTCCCAGAAAACCAATCGTCGTACCTCGGCAGTGAAACCACCGTCAACGTCTCGGTAGCGCAGGTCGAACCGACGATCACTGACATCAGAGCAACTGCGGAAGGCGCATACGGCGACGAGATCACGCTCCAGGGGAACGTGGCCGCAGTGGGTGAGTCGGTCGATGGTGTCCCACTCTCGGTTTCGCTTGCTGGACAGTCACTCGGGACGGTCGAAGCGTCGAATGGATCGTTCGAGGGGGCGATCGAGCTCCCACGCACGGTACCCGCCGGTGACCACGAACTCGAGATCACACTCGACTTCGAGGAGCAGGCCCTCGCCCAAACGACTGGAAATACCTCGCTCACCGTTCTCGAGACCGAGACCGAGATCACGGCCAATGGGACAGAATCCAACGGGGAGATTCGACTCGCAGGTCAGCTCGTCGATGCAGATGGAGACGGAGTCGAAAACGAAACACTCCAGATTCACCTCGAGGACACACCCATCGGTTCGGTGACAACGGGGAGCGAGGGCGAGTTTAACGCGACCGTCGACCCGCCGGCCGGTGCTGAAGGTGAGACCGTTCTCAGCGTTGTGTACGAGAATGCGGAAACGAGCCTCGCCAGTTCCGAAGCCGAAACGACGATACTGGTGCCCGACGGTGGCGATTCTGCTGGAACAGCTGTTGGTGTCCCAACGTGGGTCTGGATCGGCCTCGGCATACTCGGTGCGTTCGGCATCGTGGCCGGAAGTTGGTGGTACCGACGGTCTGGATCACCACCGAGACCGTTGCCGGCGAACACCCCCACTAATGGCCGAGAGTTGTCGCCAGCCGCAGCCGAATCAGCTGGAAATACAACCGAGTATCTGGCTCAGGCTCGCAAAACCCTCGACGGGAACGATCCGGACAGGGCCGTTCAGTACGGATACGCAGCCGTTCGTCGGGCGTTCGAATCCGACTTCGAAGGCGACCGGCTGACTCACCGTGAGTTCGTCGATAGGATTACTCGACAACAACCAAAGGGGCTCGGAGACCGGGAGGAAACGCTGTTGCGAGAGGTTACGACTGGATACGAACGTGCCGTCTTTGATGACGAAACCCTCCCTCGAGGTGTTGCTGAATCCCTTCTCGAGGACGCAATCCAACTTTGTGAGGGCGCTGGCGAATCCGGATTCACATAGGAAAATTACACGACATATATATCCCACACACGATTATCGAGAGGACACTGAATACAAACTCGAGGATGTTCAGAAAGTGCTGATTTTATATTGGACTATCTAACCAACTTTTCTACTCGATAAACCATTTAAGAGGTGGAATCGTAATCGAGCGGTTTCGATCCTACGAAACGGAGAGCCCATCCATGGAAAATCTTGCATCCGAACGTGGACGAGGAGTGCTTGTGGTAGCAGTCATGTTAGTAGTTGCGAGCGTTGGGGTTGTCGGGGCGACAGTACAGGAGAATGAGGGACATTCAACGGTCTCTGTGTTGACGGAAGGCGAAGATGGAGAATGGGTTGGAAACGACTATCCAACGCAACTTGCGCTCGGCGAGAGCCAACAGTTCGTTGTCAACGTCGAAAATCACGAACAGCAACCAACAGCGTACACCGTCGTCGTCGTCGAACAGGTATTCGATTTCGTCGACGGTGAACGCGTACTCACCGAGCAACGCGAATTGGATCAGTTTGAAGGGGAACTAGCCCACGAGGAAACCTGGACGTACACGCATGCTATCTCGCCGACGATTGCAGGAGAGGATGTTCGGATAGTGTGGTTACTCTACCTCGATGACGAGGTTCCGAGCGAGCCGTCAACGGCGAACGCAGCCTATCACGTCCACCTGTGGTTCGAGATAATCGAGTAGACTGATGGTCAGTCACTCCGCCTGAACGTCACTCTCGACGTCTGCCTCGCCTCCCGTTGAGTTGCTCACCGTAAACGCTACTCTATACGTGCTCCCTGAACCGTGACTGATCCTGATAGTCTCTTCACCCGTATCAGCAGATCCATCAACTGCGATCGATTCGGAGTCGACGTGCTCAATTGAACCACCGATGTCGTACACGTCAATCGAAATTTCCTCGAGTTCACTCACTGGTTCTGAGACTGCCCACTCCACGTGAAGGTCTGCGTGTGGGTTTGGTGGACTCTCCTCGCCGACCTCGAAAGAGACGAGCTCTGGTACTCCCGCATAGTCATCCTCGTCCTCGCCCGCTGAATCACCACTGTAGTATCCAGCACCATAGCCACTGTCTCCGTAGCCACTCGAGGAGTCCGCCTGCACGCTCTGGGCTGCCAGCGGGATCGCTGCGACGCCAATCGCTTTGAGTGCTGTCCGACGACCAATGAGCGTGGTACCCTCACTGCTGGATCCCTGTGAACTGATCTCTCTCGTGCGGTTCTCTTGGCGAATTTTCGCGGGTTCTGACGTACCGTCAATCACGTACTACCCACAGTAATCGTCGATTAAAGCGAATCGGATGGACTATTACCAGTTTAAAGACGTGCCCGTGTCAGGGCACCGAACCACACCATACAGATGATATATTTGAGCAGTCACACGCAAGGTGAGTTTCTCACGCGATCGGGAATGACATAAAATACAGAAATATAATCATCCGTGAGTTTAAGAAAAGTCAAGAAGGTTAGTGGCTATGCGACTCAACCGTCGTGAGTTGTTGGCCTCCGGTGTGGGAATCGGCGTGGTTGGCAGCCACGCAGTTATCAGTGAACAGGAATCTACTGGACTAGAGGATTCAGCAGACCAGCGATATGGCGAGGGAGGATACGGATTCGACGCCTACGGCGGTTCCACTGTCTCTGCTGGTGAGGATAATGACGAGGACGAAGATACCATCAGTGGTGACGACGGGTATCAGAATATCGACGATAATGAAGGCAGTGACGGCAGTGGTGGCACCGATCGGTCACCCGTCCCTCCAGGCGATGAAGACACGTCCGACGATGGTCTGGGAGCGGATGACGATGGCTCGATCGACGACGAGACGGGTGGGGTCGATGAGAACACGATCGACGACGGAGTAGGCGATGAGGAGAACGACCAATCCAACGACGAACCAGATGATGAGCAATCCCAGTCCGAAGATCGCTCAGACGATGATGAACCCTCCGAGGAAACCGACGATGAATCCACAAGGGGTGGAGACAATACTGACGAAACACAATGGGAAGACAGCGCGACACGAGACGACGACCGGTCATCGGACGATCGCTCCGAGGGCGAGAGTCGTGAATCTGAAACTAAAATTACCGATCCGTCACCCGGATTCGGCCCAGCCGCAACAACGGTCGGAATCGGGGGTGCACTCTATGCACTCGAGCGCGTTCACCGACATTCAAAGACTAATAATGAAGCGGAGGGATAGTGCACAGGATCTATGCGAACCCACCATACGATCTACGTATGATCGCAAACGAAGTTGAGAACGTGATCAAACTGTACGACCTCAAGGGAGGATTCCTTGAGGTCATAACGACGAGGTTTGACGAGAACGACCCCGAAAGGATCACGCTCCATCGTGAGGGCGACGGCTCCGGCTACTGGGTGTTCACTGAACGAGAAGAAGGTCGGTGAGGAAAGCATCATAATATAAAACTGGTAGTAAACAGAAGGCTCACCTACCAAATAGCTCGGTGATAGATAGAATTCGACTATTAGTCAGAAACCAGTTCCATTGCGTTCTAATCGGGGCGTGTGTCAACCCCAGCGATTGTCGGCTGTGATCGTGTAACGCTGCGTCGAATTTCTCATGAGCGCCTTTCAATAGAGCCAATTATAAAAATCCAGACGTTCAGATAAATCCCCAACACACCTCTATGAGTCGGTTTCTGGTACAACCCCTATGTCGAGCGAACGGGTACTCGTGACCGGTGGTGCGGGGTTCGTCGGTTCTCACCTCGTGGAGCGGTTGATAGCTCAAGGAGACGATGTCGTAGTCGTCGACGACTTATCGAACAGCCGTGAGGAGTGGGTAACTGATGAGGCAACGTTATTTCAACGAGATCTTACAAACTCGGATGCTCTCGAGGGTGTATTGACCCCAGATACCGATATCGTCTATCACCTCGCAGCCTTGAAAACGGTCAACACCGAACAGCCTCACGATCAATTCCGGGCCAACACTACAATGACGTCGAACGTACTCCAGGCAATGGAATCAGTAGGCGTCGGAAACCTGGCATATACGTCATCGTCGACGGTTTACGGTGAAGCCCCCCGTCCGACTCCTGAGGACTTTGGCCCGCTCGAGCCAATCAGCGTCTATGGGGCAAGCAAACTCGCCGATGAAGGACTTCTTTCTACCTACGGCTATTCGCATGATTTCCAAATATGGAATTTTCGGTTCGCAAATGTGGTCGGATCACGCCTTCGAGGGGCCGTCGTCCCAGATTTTATCGGGAAGCTCAGCCAGAATCCCGACCGACTTGAAATACTTGGAAACGGTCGCCAAGAGAAATCTTATCTCCACGTAACTGATTGCATCGACGCGCTACTGACGGTCGTCGACAGTGTTACAGGGCCCCTGAACTCGTTTAATATCGGTACTCGGACGACGACTTCGGTGCGCAGGATTGCAGAGATTGTCACCGAGGAGATGGACGTAGATCCAACATACGAGTATCGTGGTGGCGACCGAGGCTGGAAAGGTGATGTACCGAAGATGCAATTATCGATTGAGAAACTCTCGATGCTCGACTGGATCCCTAAGTACGAAAGTGATGAGGCTATCCGAGTCGCAACACGTGAACTCCTCGAGGAAGAGGAGTTGACACCCAACTTAAATTAGAAGTAGCCGGGAATAATTGACTATTTCCCCCAAAGCATCATTGCCCCTATCGTTGAGAACATACACTACCCAGTGTTTTCCACATGCCCTCCTCAATCCCGCCTCACCCGGTTCGGCGACGTACCGTCCTTGCGACCGGCACATCGATCGGTTTCCTTTCCCTCGCCGGTTGCCTCAGCGACCTGTCCCGGCTGTTAGACCGGAGGCCGCCCGATACAGGGGACTATGAGGTGGAAACAGTCGTCGACGACCTCAGCCATCCCTGGGGCCTCGAGTTCGTTCCCGATACGGAGTACGCCCTCATCACGATTCGTGGCGGGGAACTCCTGCTCGCTGACCGGGAGGGTGGCTCGACTGAGCAAATCGAGGGAATACCCGACGTGTACGCCTCGGGGCAGGGTGGCCTCCTCGACGTAACTCTCCATCCCGAGTATCCAGAGGAGTCCTGGATGTACCTGACATACTCGGTCGCCAACGACGAGGGCGAGTCAGCCACTGCAGTTGGTCGCGGGCAATTCGATCCCGACGCCGACACGCTGTCACTCGAGTCTTTCGAGGAAATCCACGTCGCAGAACCGTTCGTCGACAGCACCGGTCACTTCGGTTCGCGGGTCGTCTTCGGGCCAGACGAGATGATCTACGTGACGACGGGCGACCGCCAGTCAAAGGACTTCGGCCCGGAGCACGTCTCGCAGGATACGACGAACGAACTGGGCGCGACGCTCCGCTTGGAACCGGACGGCTCGATTCCCGACGACAACCCGTTCGTAGACGACGATGAATTTACAGACGCCATCTTCACATACGGCCATCGAAACGTCCAGGGGATGACCGTCCACCCCGAGACGGACGAAATCTGGCAGAGTGAACACGGTGAAGAAGACGGCGACGAACTGAACGTGCTCGAGGAAGGGGGCAACTTTGGCTGGCCGATCGCTCACACCGGCTGTGAGTATGGCACCGACGAGCCAGTTGGAGAGGATCCACACGAACGCGACGACGTTATTGACCCCGTCTACTACTGGGAGTGTACCTCCGGTGGGTTCCCGCCGGCCGGGATGACGTTTTACGACGGTGAGGCGTTCCCCGAGTGGGGCGGCGACCTGTTCGTTGGGAACCTGGCGGGTCAGTACCTCGGGCGGTTCACGGTCGACGGAACCGATGTCGACGAAGTTGGTTCACTCCTCGGAGGAGAGGGATGGCGAATTCGTGACGTCGCCGTCGCTCCCGATACTGGATATCTGTACGTGTTGGTCGACGATGACAATGGCCCGCTCGTTCGAGTCATTCCTGATTGAATATACGTGTTTCATGAGGGAAATAGTATACCCGACATTGGTTCTGTGCTTTTCAGTTATTCGTTCGATTAGTAATTCTTCGTAAGCATTTGAGTATTTGCTCGAGTCTCCCAGAGCGGAAATGTTGGTTTTAGTCACCTAATCGCCATCTGACCCGCCAAGAGTTTTAGCTAGTCTAATGCTTCAAAGTCCAGTCACTGCAAGATAATCTATATAAATTTGGATATTTTAAATGTTATAATCCACTGAATGAAAAGACATCCTTTCATAATTGCACTGGGAAGCAGTGCCTATTACTCCTCGGACGTGTCCGTATTTTCTTCTGGTTGGGCACCAACCACACCGCGTATAGTGTGTCATGAACGTCGTCGGTTCTGGGTCTGCACACCTGTAGTGATTTTTATTCCAATAGAAAATTGAATCATATTTTAGTGAGTGCTAATGTTTAATAGAGCTAAATTAGACTAATTGGTAGAGCTACCTCTACCTTCAACAGCAAATTGATCTATGATATTCTCGTCTTCGTTTATCACTTTAACATCCACCATCGACCCGTCAAGCTCAACAATAATAACGTGTCTATCGCTTTCGAACTGATCAATATACCATTCATTTTTATTATTCCCACCACGAGGAACAACACCCCAAGCTCCGTCACCGAGATATTGAATTCCATCTTCGGAGACTTCCAGTTCTCGTATGGGTTTCGACCGCTTGTATGTATGATCACCGTGTTCGAGAGCAAAAGTAATATCGTATTCCTCAAACAACGGAACCCAATGGTCGCGAATCTTTACTTTTTCTTCCTTGTTCCAGTCCTTATGTGAAGGAAAAGCGGCACTATGATATGAGGTAAAGACGTAAGATCGCTCAGTCATATTTGCGAGTTGTTCCTCCAGCCACATAGTCTGCTGGCCTTTGACAGGGTTTGAACAATTAGAATCGAGGATGATGAAACTGAGATAGTTGCCAAAGTCAAGTGAATTGTATCCTGGCTGACCGGGAAAGGCGAACAGTTCATAGAAGAATGGAGCCATGAATTTTCGATACTCATCAGTTTGCTCGTAATCAACATGGTCGTGAGTTTCTAGCTCTCCGATTAGTTCGTGATCACCAATAGCTACAAGTATTGGAATTACTCTTCCTTCGTCAGTCACTAGTGTGTCCTTATTGACTGAAAACCAATCAAACCAGTCAGTGACCTGATTCGGGTCGGCATCTGCGTAAGCCAGGTCACCTCCCCAATGAATAAAATCTAAATTGTGTTTCATTGCCACTTCATTAACTCGCTTTAAAGCAACCCAGTCTGTCATTGTATCACCACCGGTCGCGAATCTGAGCGGTTTTTCCGATGATATTTCCGCAGGCATCGTGCGGAATTTGTATTCACGATTATAACCCGAAACCTGAAATTGGTATACCGTCCCAGGTTCTAAACCCGTTAATTCAGCCCTATGGATAGTTCGTGGGTCAATCGAACTTCGGTCAGTAGTGGAGGGAAATGGGCGTGAATCTGCACCAATCTCTTGCCAACTACCATTATCCTCACGTCGATATCGAAGTAGAGAGATAGAGGGTCGACCGCGAACTGTATGCCAATCTATTGTCATAGTTGTTGTAGGATTGTGTTGCCATGTCAGAAATATACCTACTAACCCTTCTGGTCGTGGTGGACGCCCTTTATATCTCTCCGATATGCTCAAATTAATAACGTAGCTAACAAAATCCTTTTCAAGGATTTTAAGTGTTGATAACCCGCCACCAATAGCCCCGACAATTCCGGAGAAGGCAGCAATCCCAGTGTAGCGCAAAATAAATCTTCGTCTTTTTTGTGGGCTATCGTTTGTGGAGTCACTTTCTCTCTCGTATTTCAGGAACGCAAAAACTGCAATAATTGACGATGTAATTATAGTGACTACAACTATTGAGAGAATGAACAATATTATCGGTGAATTGGATATAACCATGTTTAATTTATCGATATGAAAAGGGAGTAGAGCTGCTGTAACAGGCTGCCACATATTATAGTCGTTTTCACGCTTTCATTCTGCATAATAGGCGGGGTGTGGTAGCGTTCGAAGCCTCGTTGTATATGTGAATATTTCGAGAATCCCTATCGAGTCCTATCAACGGAGAGTAATATCCATTCAATCACCGGCTCCCAACCATTAATAAGTTGACCCGTTCACCTACTGGGTCGATGTCCAGCTGTGAACTCTTACAGGAAGTCAAAGAGAAAAACTCGTACTTCAGTGCGGGAGAGTGTCAAAAGCGATCGTACTCACCATAGCTGCGATTACCCCATATGGTCGCTCGAGAGCGGTGTCAACGGAAGGTAATGAGGTTCCAATTCCTCATAATTGGCTACAGAGGCCGCAATAATGGTCTCGTGGATAACAGATAGACGAACTAGGAAGGCACATGTGGTGTAGTACAACTCGAGTGGAGGTACAGACGAGTAGGATTCACAACCTCGAGTGATTTGCAGTTTGGAGGACGCACGAGTGAATTCAGATGTCTGTCGGCTCACGACGTTCGAACTCCAGCGCTGGGAACGAACATATGGGTGAGATGAAACGAGAGGAGACAGTCGAAAAGATTGGTTCGACATTCCGATGTGATTTACTGTGACACTCAAGATCCATCTCTACCAGTCTCCAATTATCTCACAGTGCACTTGCTATCAGCCATATTCGGGTCACGATTGCATATCTCTACTCACATAGTTGAAAGCCGTCACAACAACCTGCCTCGAGTCATATGAGAAGTGAAAGAGGAAATAACGGTCTCTGGTTGCGCATCTGTCCCACTCTGTATGAACTCCTTCACTCAGCAATTTCCACTGGGTTCACTCGAGTCGAGCAATGACCCTCGAATTTCGACATCCCGAACCCCATCAAAATACGCTCGAGTTTGTAAATCATCTCCACCGAAATACGTTCGAAAGAAAATATCAAGCCGTTCCTTGAGAAATAAGACCCATTTCAAAGTCTAAAACCGATAGACTACAACCGATTATGAAATTCACTCTATTCGATTGACTATTCGTTCGTGTTACAGAACCAATAATTCTATACACCACTTAGAAGCCTCATACCGGCCATTTTCAACTTCAGCCACCCACCTGAAACCCGATTTCACGTTCGCTCAACAACGCCATCGACAACTACCTAAAAACGCCTGACCGAAACCGATTATGAATCGCTCGAATAGGTGATTTTCCACGTCCACTGAGACGAACTCGAGTCACCCAGAATCCGAATACCCGCACTACACTACGAGTGAAACCGCTCGAACACATCTCTCGAGCTCGTTTTTTCGCACCAAATAAACCACCTAGTTCTAACGAAACACAACGTCACAGAGCTATTTGCGGATTTTCTACGGGATTATGAGGGATGGGCGGTAAAACGGCCTTTACTCGATCGAGATCGTCTGAAGATCCTCTGCAAAGCGGACGTCACCGTCGTAGTGGTTGGCGATGGAATCCTGCATCTCGGTGTGTCGCCCGTCTGTATGGGGATACAGGTGTGTCAGGTACACCCGACCGATATCGGTGCCGGCGAGCGCCTGTCCGAGTTCGCTCGGCGTCGGGTGGTTCGAGACATCTACATCATCTGGAAACGAGCAGTCGTGGATCAAGATCCCCGAACCGTCGGCGAAGTTCGCGAGACCAGGGAACGCCTCTGAGTCCCCGCTAAAGGTCACGTAATCGCCAAATCGGTAGGCGAGACACGGCAGTGAGTGTCGGGTCTCGTAGGCATCGACATCGAAGTTAGCTACCGAAAACGAGCCGGGGACGACTTCGCGGACTCGAAGCTCGAGTTTCTCCTGCATGTACTCGTGCACCGAGAGGTGGCCGTCGACGAGTGCTTTCGTTCCCTGCGGGCCGACAATCTCGAGGTGTTCCTCGCCCGCGAGCCACCGAGCTTTCATCAGCGGGAGCAAGTCGGCGACGTGATCCAGGTGATGGTGGGTCAACAGGACGCTCGAGACCGCCTCAAAGCCGATACCGGATTGCTGGAGTCGGTGGATGACGCCACTGCCACAATCGACGAGGAGGGTTCGTCCCGACTCTTGCACGACCAGCCCCGTTTGAAAACGCTCGCCGGTCGGAATCGCACTCCCGGTACCGAGAAACGTGACGCGCATACTCAGGGATGAACCCGGATCGATGAAAAGGATTTGGAGTGATAGTGACAACTGCAACGAATTACACACTGATCGCCGATACGTCTGGCGATCAGGTGGACATTGACTTGCAGTGGCTACTATAGCTCCTCACGGTTTCAGTCGTAGGCTTGTGAGTTGACGCGCGTGGAACCGATGATTTCACTTTTGAGACGATTCACGTGCAGATTACCCTCGCTGTGCGATAGTATGGATTTATATGGAATACGTGACTTGTCAGCGACACACATATGGGCCCCAACTCGGGTGTAACCTCACGGCAGTTGGGTACCGGGGCAGTGCACACGGATGGCGAATCGAGTAGTCAGCCAGCACTCACACCGGATGACCGGTTTCACGTCCTTCAGACGAGTCGCCGCCGTGACGTACTCCGCTATCTCCACCAGTCAGGTGGCGCCGTCGATATTCGTGATCTCACCGACTGGGTCGCCGCACGTGAGCACGAGACGACGCCTGAACAACTCAACTCGTCTCAGCGCCAACGGGTGTACATCTCGCTGTATCAGACCCACCTCCCGAAACTTGACGAGTATCGTATCGTTCGCTACGACAAAGACCGGGGAACCGTCGAACCGACCGAACGGATCGAGGAGTTCGTCGAGTACCTCGAGCCGCTATCCGAGGAGCCGGATCGAGAGTGGTGGCGACTGTACGTACTGGTGACCGGCATCAGTACGATCCTGGTTTCACTGTCGACTGTGGGCCTACTTCGGATTACTCCAACCGTCCTCTCCGGGCTGATCGTCGTCCTTCTGGTGCTGGTGACGAGTTTCCACGTGCTTGCCGAGTCGGTGCTCGATGGCGAGCGTCGACCCACGTGGCCCGAGTGGCAATCGTTCGTACCCAGCCGAGGGCGTCGTGGGGACGATTAGTAAATGAGTTCGTCGTCGTTTTCGACCATGTACAGCGTCCGTGCGGCGATGTTGACGGCGTGATCGCCGACGCGCTCGAGGTCACGGATCGTCAACAAGAGCCGGGAGACGTCCTGTAAGAGGTACTCGACTTCGTCTGGAGCGTCGAGTTCGCGCTCGATCAGATCCCTGACGACGATTTCGCTCGCTCGTTCGGCAAAGTGATCGAGGTCGTCGTCCCGGGAGGCAAGTTCGTGACAGGCGTCGGTATCCTCCCCGTCGTAGGCCTGCATCGCATCGTCAACCATCTCGAGGGTGAGTTCTCCCATCGCCTGTACGTCGACGTCCGGAAACAGGTCGCGTTCGGCGTCGATCGTGTACTCCCCAAGATTGACCGCGAGGTCGCCGATGCGCTCGAGGTCGGTGATGATCTTGAACGAGGAGGCGATAAATCGCAGGTCGCTGGCGACGGGTTGCTGGAGTGCAAGAAGGTTGATACACTGTTGCTCGAGGTCGAGGTACATGCGGTTGACCTCGCTATCGCCAGTGATCACGTCGTTGGCGAGCGCTTCGTCCTTTTGCTCGAGGGCGTCGAGCCCCATCCGAAGTCGTTCCATCACGACCTCGCCCATGTAACAGATCTCCGAACGAAGCTCCCGGAGCTGTTCCTGATAGGAGGTTCTGGCCATAATCAAGCCACTCCGGGCGGCAGTGATATACCTTACGTACGTTAGCATCGATCGATTCAGGAAACGGAATGCACACCCAGACGGCTACTCGAGGTGATCCACCGGCGGCTCGGCATCCAGGATCTCGAGTGGGAGGCGATCCCCCGAGCGGTCGAACGCACCGAAGGCCGTCTCGCTCTTGTCCCACGGCGGCACCGCCACGAAGATCACCTGGGCGAGGTCGTCCTTCCGGGTGACGGCGAGTTCCTCTACGGGGTGGGAGACGAACCGCCCCTGGGTTTCCGTCGCCGGTGTCGAGAGCGTCACGCCGAACACCGCGTTGACCGAATTACCCGGGTCGGGCAGAAAAAAGTCCGTGAACACCGGTGTCTCCGGGTCGAGCGCATCGGCCGCAGCTCCCTCGAGTGCCGACGCCTGTGTCACTGAGAGGCCAGTCGTCACGTGACCTGGGTCGGCGTCGGCTGCGAGTTCGAGCAATACCTCGACCAGCCCACGGGTGATGTAAACCACGGGTGATACTTCTCGAGTCGTGTACAAAGACTTGTTCCCGGCATGGGTTGGGTTCCACCCTCGATGTAGCGGAGTGGAAACAGGGACGGGAGTGAAAAACTGGCGATCTCAGAACGGCAAGAACTGGCGAACCGCCCCCGCATAGGCGCGCGGCGTCCGCTTTCGCGATTCGTCGAGGGTCTCGTTCAGCACGCGTGAGGCGTCCGTCATGATTCCCTCGCCGTGGCCGACGAGAATCCGTTCGGGGTGATAGCCACTCAGGGTCGCCCTGGGTGGCGTCAGTCGGCGCATCGGATGGACGCCGAGGGGTTCGTCCCCGGCGCGGAAGTACGGGGCCGTCCCGAGCGATTCGTGGACGAGCAACGTCCCACGGATGGGATCGTAGAAGCCGACTTCCTGCCAGGTTCGACTGTCCTTGAGGACGATTGCCTCGAGGCCGGTGTCGGCGAGTTCGTCCTCGTAACGGGTTACGGGCGCGCCGAGCGTTTCGCTTACGCCGTCGAACCAGGTCGGTAGGTAGACCGGAACCTCGTGGCGTTTGGCGATTGCTCCCGCATCGCGTTTGTGACGATCCACCGTGACGACAACGCCAGCGACCTCGCCGAGGGAGCTGAGCAACTCGTCGAGACCGTCGGCGTCCACGGGGTCGAACACCCAGACCTTGCCGTCGAACTCGAGGGCGTGACTGGCCCGCTGCATCGTTTCTTCGGGGTGAGCGATCCAGCCGACACCGCCGTCGAACCGGTCGATTTCCTGTAGGTCAGTCGCTCGTCCGTCGACACGAAAGCTCATAGGCGATGGTTAGAGCGCCACGCTAATAAACGTCGCCTCGAATGCAACACAATGTGTTTGTTTGCTATAGTAGCCTCCAAAAGTCAATGTACACCAGATCGCAAGACGAGTCTGCGATCGGCGTCTGAATCGGTTCAGTTGGGACGATACCTCGCTTCGATGTGGGTGGGTGCTCCCTCGCATCGGTGACAGCACCCGTCGATGGGACTTTGTGGCCCCCCTGAGTATCCCCACGTATGCTGACTGGGCTGGCCTGGCTCGGACTCGAGGTCAAGTACCTCGAGCCCGCCCGTCGATTTTACGAGGAGACGCTCGAGCTGTCAGTTCGACTGGATGGGCGTTCCCATCCCGCACTGGTAGCTGCTTCAGGCGCCACCGATACCGACGACGGGATCAGTACCGATACGAATGATGGCGAGGGCGACGCCGTCGTCTTTCGGGCTGGTGAGAGCGATATCGTCCTCCGGCGACCCACGTCGCTCCCTCGTGGGGGCGTCCACACCCACTTCGCGTGTTCGATTCCGGCCGCTGAGTACGACGACTGGTGGGAGCGCCTCGATGGTGCCTACGACCTCGACGAACACACCTTTGGCGACGCTCGCTCGTTGTACCTGTACGATCCCGACGGGAACTGCGTCGAGCTGGGACAGACCGAGGTGGCCGGGCCGGGGATCGACGGCATCTTCGAGATCGTCCTCGAGGTCGCCGATCTCGAGGCTGCCGAAGCCCGCTATGCCGAACTGGGATTCGAAACGGTCGACCGGGGCGACGACCGCCAACGGGTCAGGATGAACGGCCCGATGGCGCTCGAGCTCTGGGAGCCACAGCTCGGGCTGGCCGATGCCAGAGGCGGCCTCCATGTCGATCTGGGATTCGAGACGGACGATCTCGAAGCGGTGGAAAAAGCACTCGGGAGGAACGTGTGTTCGCTCGAGCGAACCGACTCGCGACTCGTCGCTCGCGATCCGGACGGACACCACCTGACGTTTCTGGTGGAGTCTGGAGAGGGATAGCCGGCACTCGGCATCCAGGGAAGCAGAGCGACCGAGCGCACGAAAAACGCTCGAGGGCGCTCGAGACCACCGCTCAACCGGCTCACAACCGGCTCGTATCCACGTCGACACCCGGCGGCGCAACGATCAAAAACCCGCGGAAGTGCACCAGACTGCCGCCCGATTCCTTGATGTCGCGCGCGAAGCCCGCCGCCAATTCGTTGACGTCGCCCTTGACGTTCAACACCAGTACGTTTCCTGCCCCGATGGCCTCGAGCCACTCCTCCGGGGGTTTCGATCCGTCGAGCACGTCGAGGAGGATGCTCCCTTCGAGCTCGAGTTCGTCGTCGATGTGTTCCTCGACGGTTCGGAGGTCGAGGTCGAAATCGCTCATGTGCGGAGGTTGAACCGCGACGAGAAAAACGTTCCCCCACCGGATAGGGGCGGAGATGTGGGTGTGCGTGAGAACGTGTCAGCAACGCTGCCCTTTGATCAAACCGGCGCGTCGTGTTCGCTCTCGAAGTCCCGAAGCTGTCGGTACTCGTCGACGAACGATTCGACGTCGAACTCGAGCATCTGGCTCTCGAACTCGGTAATCGCGTCGCCGTCCTCGGCGTGGCTGATCGCGTGTTCCATCAGTTCGACGATCAACTCGACGACGATCACGTGGAGACGGCGTGAGTCGAAGTCGGTGACCCACAACAGCGTGTAGCCGACGGCACCGTCTTCGGCCGCGTCGTGGACGACCACCTTCTCTGGGAACTCCTCCATGACGATCCCGAGCAGGTGAGGGGTGCCGAACTCGTCGAAGTCGTCGGCGGTGTCGACCGTCTCCCGTAACACGGCGACGAGCGACTCCGGAACGAATCTCGAGGGTGGATGGACGTCGGTGACGACGGCGTGGCGGTCGCCACAGGAACAGTTGTACTCTCGCATACCGAGGTCGATGTCATGTGGGTCGAGCGTCCGTCCACAGGGCAATTCGAGCGTTCGCGTGTCGTCACCCGGGACGCGAGGTTCGGCCATCGGGTTCGTTTGGAAGGGGACGGTGATAAGCCCGACGACTGCGTTATGGCAAGAGTTCGTCGTCGATGCCCTCCCACCTGGCGTCTTCCTGTGCCTGCGCGTGCTCGAGCTGGTCGAACCCGCTCGCGAGGATTGCGAGCGCGAACAGCCAGGCCAGCGCGGTGAGCGCCACGTTCGCGAGTTCGCCGGCGAGAGGGTACGCCTGGAGAGCGGCGACGGCGAACGCCCCGAGGGAACTGATCGTGATGAAGCTCATGACGATGACCACGAGCAGCGCGAACACCTTGATCCAGGAGCCACGAACCAGCTCGAGGCTGCGTTTCATCGCCTCGATGACGCCCACGCGTTCGGTTGCCAGGTAGGGATGAGTGAACGCGAAGGCTGTCGCGACGACGAGTCCCGGAACCACGAGCAGAGCCAGCCCGAGGCTTACGAGCATCGATCCGAGCACCGCTGCGGCGAACGCCGAGAGCGTCGTTCGTGCGAGTGCCTCGTTCCACGCCGGTCGTGATGCACTCCGTTCTTCGGTATCCGGTGGGGCTTCCGTGACGGTAGTAGACGTGACCGAGGAATGGGGCTCTTCGCTCGAGGTCGTGGTTTCCGATTCGGTGTCCCACGAACGGGCATCCGTCGCCGACGCGTCGTGAGAGAGGTCATCAGAATCGATTCCCGATGCGCCTGAATCCGGGCGAACCAGCAACCGAAACGCGACGACAGAGGCAGTGACGAATCCGACCAGCATGGTGAGCCAGAGCAGTGTCGATACGCCCAGGGGGATCTCGAGCGCCAGCGGCAACTGCTCGGGGAGCATCTCGAGGTCGGCACCGAAGGGGAGTTCCTCGTCTGCGAGTTCGTCGCGCTGGGCTTCGACCTGGCTCTGGATGCCGACGAGCATCAGTAGCTGGGTGAGGAACACGGCGGCGAACCCGAGGCCGGCCCGGCGGTCGCTCACGCGGGCGAACGCCTCGTCGATCGCCTCGAGAACCGACAGCCCCGTCATCTATGGCCAGTCGTCGCGGACGTCCTCCTCGGCGTCGATCGAGGCAGACTGATCGCTGGCGAGCGTCCACTCGGCGGCCTCCGCGGCGTCCTCGACGTGGAGGAACTCCCAGCCGACCTCCTCGGCCAGTGCTTCGTCCGCGTCATCGACACCGACGAACACGTGTCGCTCGGTGTCGAACTGGCGTTTGACGCTCTCTAAGCTCTCGGCTTTCCCGCGTGGGCCGGAGAAGAAGTCCTGTCTGACCCTGTTCTTTCGCGTGAAGTTCGTGACGACGTACGTCGGCTCCTCGGAGACGACCCCCACGTAGGAACTCCAGCCCCGGGCGTCGTCGAAGACGGCCTCCGGGGAGGCCACCGCTTTCAGGGCCTCGAGTTCGAACGCGAGCGTCATATCGCTTCCGCCGTTCATACACGGCGTTGTCGCGCACCCCGGAAAACGGCTTCGATACGCCCGAGGACGGTGGATCCGACCGGGGTCGTCGACGGTGGCTGTCGCTCAGGGGCGTCCAGAAACAAGTGGATGTGAGCGCAGTGCAACCAAAACGAGTTCTCAGACCGACGAGATCAGATAGTAGTCGGTGAACACGATCACCTCGCCGACAGCCAGGTCGGTCTCGTCGATGGTCACCGTGGTGTTGCCGTCAGCTAGCTCGAGAAATCGCTCGAGGGCGTCGTCGCTCAACTCGTCGAGGTGACGAACCGAGCGGTGATCGTCGACGGTCGACAACTGGCGGAGGGTGATCGGTCCCGGAACGGGTTGGCTGTCACTCGTTGCCATGTCCAATGATATCAATGGCCACCATTATATTTAAATTCACGGGTGGCGGCACGAATCGACGGGCACCCTTCACATAGCCAAACCTCCTTCATATGAACAAGACGTCGTAGCCGTCGGGAAGGAGACGGGTGGGTGTACCAATCGATGCAGGACTCAATCTCGAGTCAACCGCGGGTTCGTTACGGCACCGTTGGCAGCCGAGTCGAAGTCACGACAGTACTTCGCCAGCACGCCTCCCTCGTAGGCCGGTTCTGGGCGTTCCCACACGTCCCGGCGGGCCTCGAGTTCGTCGTCATCGAGGTCGACGGCCAGCGTCCGGTCGGGGATGTCGACCGTGATCACGTCCCCGTCTTCGAGCACGCCGATTGGGCCGCCAACGAACGCTTCCGGGGCCACGTGGCCGATCATCGGCCCCCGTGTGGCACCGGAGAATCGGCCGTCGGTGATGAGCGCCACGTCGTCCTCGTGACCAGCGCCGACGACGGCCGCGGTGACGCCGAGCATCTCGCGCATGCCCGGGCCGCCGCGTGGCCCCTCGTTCCGGATGACGATCACGTCGCCGCTCTCGATGTGGCCCTCCTGGACGTACGCCATCGCGTCCTCCTCGTTTTCGAAGATGCGTGCCGGCCCCTCGTGGTGGAACGCGTCGTCCCCCGTTACTTTCAACACCGCACCGTCGGGAGCGAGATTCCCCTCGAGGATCTTGATCGCCCCCTCCGCCTCTTTGGGCTCGTCAACCGTGTAGAGGAACGGCGCGTCGACCGTCTCGTCGCTCGCTGCTAGCGCGCCCGTCTCCTCGAGGTGAGCGAGTTCCGCTTCGATCGTCCGCCCCGTTACGGTCATCGCGTCGCCGTGAAAGAGGTCTGCCCCGAGCAACCGACGGATGACGACCGGGACACCGCCGATCTCGTGGAGGTCGTTCATCACACTGTCGCCGCCTGGCTGCAAGTCGGCGATTTTGGGGGTGCGTTTCGAGATGTCGTCGAAGTCCCCGATTTCGAGGTCGACGTCCGCCTCGCGGGCGAGCGCGAGCAGGTGGAGGACGCCGTTGGTCGAGCCACCGATGGCCGTCTGGAGGGCAATGGCGTTCTCAAACGATTTCCGCGAGAGGATGTCCGAGGGGCGACGGTTCTCCGCAACGACCTCGACGGCGAGTTCGCCGGCGCGCTCGGCGACCGTATAGCGCTCCTCGTCCTCCGCGGGTGGCGACGCACTTCCGAGCGGGGCCAGCCCTAATGCTTCGGAAATCGAAGCCATGGTGTTCGCCGTGAACATTCCGCCACAGGAACCGGCACCGGGGCAGGCGTGGCGCTCGAGGTCGTCGAGTTCGTCGGCGTCCATCTCGCCGGTGGCGTGGGCCCCGACGCCCTCGAACACCTGGACGATGGTGACGTCGCGTCCGTCGTGCTGGCCGGGCATGATCGACCCGCCGTAGAGGAAGACGCTGGGGAGGTCGGTTCGGATCGCCGCCAGCATCATTCCGGGGAGGTTCTTGTCACAGCCGGCGACGGTGACGAGGCCGTCCATCCGTTCGCCGAAGGCCACGAGTTCGACGCTGTCGGCGATGAGTTCCCGCGAGATTAGTGAGGCCTTCATCCCCTCGGTGCCCATCGAGATGGCATCCGAAATCGTGATCGTACCGAACTCGATCGGCATCCCGCCAGCGTCGTCGACGCCCTCGAGCGCCGACGCGGCAACGTCGTCGAGGTGGACGTTACAGGGCGTGATGTCCGCCGCCGGGTTCGCCACGCCGATCATCGGTGATCCGAAGTCGGCGTCGTCGAACCCCATCGCTCGAAACATCGCCCGGTGGGGTGCTCGGTCGGCCCCCTCCGTCACGTCGCGACTCTGGAGGCGCTCGTCCTTTCCGTGATCGAACACGTCGTCACTGCTCATGGTCGCTTCTTGCGTCGAGCGTGCATAAGTCACCCCCCTCGGTCAATCATTGCACCGTCCCCGAACGATTCCCGAACATCGACGGCACCGGTGACGGGTGGCTGACAGGCGTCGGACACCTATCACGCAAGTATCAACGGGATTTTTACGATCTACTGTTGGCTACCTTGGTTATGGAGCAGGATCATCGGACTGGGCTCGCGATCATCGAAACGGTTGCCGAACGGAAGGGAATAGACCCCCTCGAAGTCGAGCCACCCCTGTACGAATCGGTCGACGTCGACGCGCTCGAGGCGCTCTTTCGATCCCGGGCCGGCCAGTCCACCGTCACCATCTCCTTCGAATATGCGGGCTATCTCGTCACGCTCGAGGGGCCTGATACGGTTCGGCTGACACCGCTGGCGAGCGACGCGGCCGAGGAGACACACTCACAGGATCAGTCGTTCGAAGCCAATTTGTAAATCGCCTCGGGTGGCTCACGTGCCAGGCAAACAGGTCAGGCGAACCCGTCTTACTCTTCGAGCAGCCGGCTCCCACCCGGTGGCAGGAAGTGGGCGATCTGATCCGGGCTGGCGATCTTTCTGACGAACGATTCGTCGGTGAACCGCTCACGGAGTTCGCGGTAAATCCGTTTCGCCGCGTCGGCCTGGGCGAACCGACCCGGTTCGACCCGAATCGTCGTCACCGCGACCGCCTCGATGGCCGACGGCGGTCCGCCGATCACGCGGGTGTAGGGTTCACACTGGATGCCGACGGCGACGCCGACCGGCGTGTCGTCGAGGTACCTGCGGTCGCCACGGATGGCGAACCCGCCTTTCTCGAGGTACTCGCCGCTTTCGGGCGTCTTCGAGACCTGATCGGAGTCGACCACGTAGACGTCGCCCGCGTACCGGCCGTCCTTCCAGACTGACGAGTAGGAGACGGCGAACTGGGCAGCCTCCTCGACGCTGCTCTCCGGAATCTCGATGTCCTTCGAGGACGCCTCGCTCGGGTCGGTCGCCTTCAACACCGTCACGGGCCCGCCGTGGGCCTGCGTGTGTAACACCTTATCGCCGCGTTCGAGGTACTTCTTGACCAGTTCCTCGTTCTGATCGGCGTTTCGCCCGCCGATGACGAGGAACCCGTCGCTCGTGTGGAACCAGCGAAACCGCTCGTACCACTGTTCGTTTTCGCGAACCGGCACCGAGGGTTCGGCGAGCCAGTCGCGTTGATCCGCCTCTTCGTCGATATCGTCGGTCTCCGGCCCGTCGTCAGCCTCCCACTCGTCGCGGCGCCGTTTGATCTCCGCGAGCTCCTCGCGGGTGTCCTCGATGGCCGCGAGCGCACCCTCTTTTTTCTCCGCGATACGCTTGGCCTCGGTGTAGAGGCGGTCTGCGTTCTTCTCCACGCCGTCCTCGACGAGGAGGGTAATTGGGTCGCCCTCGAGGCGGATCGTCACCGTACCCTCCTTGCCGTTGACGTCGACGAACGGTTGGGCGGCGTCCATCCCCTGCTCTTTAGCCTCGTCGAGACGGCCGGCGATCTCACCCCAGGGAACGCCGTCGGCTCTCGCCGACCGAACCGTCGACAGGAGGTCGTCGACCGTGCCGTAGTGAGCGTACAGCAGTTCGGCCTTCTCGCGTTCGGCTTCTGCTTGCTCGTCGAAGCCCGCGATGGCCCCCTCCTGCTGGTCGATGATTCGCTGGTGTTTCGCGATCTGTTCTTCGAAATCCGGTCGCTGGGCCCGCGGATCGGGTTCGTCGTCCTCGAGTTCCA
Source organism: Natronosalvus vescus (assembly GCF_023973145.1). Lineage (NCBI taxonomy): Archaea > Methanobacteriati > Methanobacteriota > Halobacteria > Halobacteriales > Natrialbaceae > Natronosalvus > Natronosalvus vescus. Next base: position 2,800,227 of record NZ_CP099546.1, on the reverse strand, counting down.
GCCGAAGGAAGTACTCCTCGAGTGCGTCCAGAAACGTGTCGTAGGGCTCGCTGGGCAACACGTTGCGTTCCTCGAGCGGGAACGGCGTCACGTCGACGACGTGGTTGTTTGCGGCGGTTTCGTCCGCTGGTTCCGCGCTCGTTCCCGCATCGTTAGTCTCGTTGGCTTCGCTCTCGCCGTCGTCGCCATCCTCGAGGTACACCCGTGGCTCGACCTGCCCGTTTCGGAGATCGATCGCCAGCCGTTCGATCGCCTCGTAGAGCCGTTCGTACTCGTCCTCGCCGGCGTCCTCGATATCGAGGGTCTTCTCGACGCCAGCACGCGTACAGAGCTCTTCGGCGTAGAGCCCGCCGAAGTTGAGCTGGGTCGCGAGCGTTCGCACGACGTCGGTGTCGGAGTCGTCCATGGAGTGATCGAACGCCTCGCGCGAGATCGTGAGCGGGTTGACCCGCGATTCCGGGAACTCATAGCGCGATCCCGGGACGACCGTCCGGGATTTCAGTCGAACGGTCTCGAGGCAGTCGATCACCTCGTACTCGCTGTCGGTGACGGCGACGTTCCCCTGGCCGAAGAGTTCGACGATGATGCGGGTAACGCCGTCTTCGCGGTCGAAGACGAACTCGAGGATGCGATCGAACTCGTACTGCTCGACGCCGACGAAGTCAGCGCCGGAAAGTCGGTTGCGAAGCATCATCGCGAACTGCGGTGGCCGCCCGGGTGCATCGGGCACCCGTTCGGGCGAGAGGGTCTGGACTCGTTTTTGCTCACCGACCTCGATCAGTAGTTCCACCCGCCCGCGGTCGAAGTCGCGCATCTTGAGACGAACGAGATCGTCGCCATAGAGGTAAGCCTTGTCGACTTTCGCCCCCTCGTAGGTGCCGAGTTCGCCGACGAGGGCTGCCAGGTCGACGCTGGTGAGTTCCCGTTTGGGCTCGATAGTCATATCTCACAGTGCCGCCTCCGGTGGGAAAGGCGTGTCGCTCCGGTGTGAGCGGGTAGTTTACGATGGATGCTGGTGACGAATCCGCTCGGCGATCGTTCCCGGCACCGGCGTGCGACAGTCGCGACAGAGCCACGTCGGGTACGTGCCGCCGACCTCCTTCTCGAGATCCTGACGGTACTCGAGGGTGGCACCGCAAACGCATCGGTAGGTGGTCTGGGACATATCCGCTGGTTTCACCCTCGAGTCACAAAGAGGGAACTGGCGTCGAATCCCGGGGAGAGAGCGGGTCACCTGTACATTTGAAGCAGCATAAACACAGCCCCACACATTTAGGTGGAGGCCTTACACCGGTTGGTCGAGAACGTTCACGTACGCCCATGAATTCCTACACCCCCGAAGAGCCAATCGAGATCGTCCTGATCGAGGACAATCCCGGCGACGTCCGACTCACTCAGGAGGCGTTCAACAGCGTCGAGAGCGACGTTACCTTCCAGGTCGTCACCAATGGCGTGGAGGCGGGCCGCTATTTCAGTGAACTCGATGGATCCGATCCGGACGACCATCCAGACCTCGTCCTCCTGGATCTCAACCTGCCGCGTTCGGACGGGTTTGACGTGCTCGACATACTCGCAGAGGAAATCGAGTATCCGCCGCCACCGGTGTTGATCCTCTCGAGTTCCGAGAGCAAAGCGGACATCATCAAGAGCTACGAGAAGGCGGCGAACGCCTACCTCACCAAACCCCAGTCGCCGACCGAGTTCGATTCGATGGCCCAGGCGATCGAGTCGTTCTGGATCGACACCGCCCAGCACGCGCCGGTCGAGGCCTGTGCGTAATCATCTCTCGATCAAGCCCTTCTCGATAAAAGGTAGGATCGCCCCTCCGGAACCAGCTTCGGTCACTCCTCCGGAACCAGACAGTATGCGTGCCCGGGAGCCTCGAACACCGTCTCCAGTTCGTCGTCCCAGTAGTTCGCGATCGACGCTCGCTCGGCGTAGTAGATCCGACCGTCTCGAGGCACCGGCTCGCTGGTCACGTGGCCACGGTTTTCGACCGTCCAACGCACTGATCCAGTGTCCTTCTCGAGGCAGTACAGGTTCCCGTCGTACGAGCCCACGAGGACGGCGTCGGCGGTCACGGTCAGCGAGCCGATGACATTGCCGTGAACGTACGTCGACCACAGCTCTTCGCCCGTGTCGGTGTCGAGGGCGTAGACCGTCCAGTCGTCGCCACCGACGTAGACCACGCCGGCCTCGGGGTCGATCCCCGGATTCGACATGACGACCTGGCCGATTTCGAACGACCACTCCTCGGTACCGTCCTCGAGGTCGAGGCGGTAGACGTACCCGTCCCAGGAGCCGACGAACGCGCCCCCGTCGTAGGTCGGGATCGTTCCCTTGACTTCCCTGCCGGTTTGGAACTCCCACTCGAACTCGAGCGAGGGAAACTCCCAGCAGTAGACGACGCCGTCGTTCGAGCCCGTGATCATCCGCTGGGTGGCGGGATCGATCGCCGTCGACGGGTGGGGCATCCCCCACAGGCGGTCGTCCTTCCACAGGGGCTCACCCGTCCCGGCGTCGAGCGCCCACATCGTCCCCGCGTCCGGGTTCGAGTACTCCGTGACGACGTAGACGACGCCCTCCCAGTAAGCAGGACTCGAGCCGATGGCAATTGCGCCGTCGAGGCGACCACGGGAAGTGTGCCAGATCTCGTCGCCAGTGTCGGGATCGAAGGCGTACATGTCGCCGTCGTAACCCCCCAGGTAGGCGACGTCGCCGATAATCGTCGGTGTGCCGTGAAAGCCGAGCGAGCGTGACGCGCCGGTCATTCGCGTCCATCGATGTCGCCCCTCGGGATCGACGGCGTGGAGCCTGCCGGTGTCGGCGGGGATCACGATCGTTTCGCCGTCGGGCGTCGGCAGCGGCGTCGACTTCGCCGCCGTGTGCCCGACGTAGTTGACCGGGAGCGACCAGTTGACCGACACCGCGTCCGGAACGGTCTCCTCCGGATAGTAGCCCAACCGGCGAAGGCCACCACGGAACATCGTTGCGTCGTCCCGCAGTGGATAGGTCTCGTCGTAGGGCAGGATCTCGGGATCGAACGACTCCTGATCGCGGTCGTACGTGCCGTATCCCGGCATCGCACAGCCTGCCAGGCCGGCGACCGCGAGGCTCCCACTGGCGAGGAACTGGCGTCTCGAGACGCGGGGACTCGAGGGACGGGTCATGTGTCGTCGAGACGGTTGTCAGCGAGCTACCATAGGTGCCTCGGTCACAGCTACGGCGATCGAGTGCTCGCGAACGACGCGATCCCCCGCTGATCGGAGACGAACGTCGAACGAACGCCGGCCAACTCACAGCGAACGAGATCCGAACGGCGACTCGAGCGGACGGCGTTCAATGTGACGCCGTCTGCGTCCGTCGATCCACTACACTACAGTACCTGTATTATTATAGTATATAATCAATATCTATACAACACATTATTTGTATCTTTGATATACAGACGCTAGTCGACGTTCATGATTGCAACGAGGAAGTACACTGCAAGACCGATAGGGTCTGGCGTCGGCACTCACCGAAGATTGTCGTTCCACGATAGCAGGTGTCGGAGAATCGGGACAATAGTCCTCGTCGAAAATCGGACGTTCCATCTTCGTAAACCAACCATATCCAAACTTCTGTCCAAAATAATATGCAATATAAATCCACTTTTCCAATAAAATGTACACATAGAGTAACTTTATATAATCACCCGTGGTGCACACGCCGTATGTCGACGCACGCAACCCACTGGAGTGATACCGCGACCTGCCCGTTCTGTGGCAGTGAGCTCGCCGACCCCGGTGCCGGGTTCGTCGATCACATCGGGGCGAGCCCCGACTGCCAGACCGAGTTCGATAGCTGGCGCGAGAACGTCGCCGACGACCTCGGCGGTACCTGGAGCGGGTAAGTCACGGCCACTCGAGCTCAGTTCGCAGTCCGCTTCACTCGAGATTACGGGCTCGAGCGCCGTTCCTCAGAATCCGACCGCCTGCCCGTCCTTCCGGGGTTCGGTCGCCCCGGTGAGCACGTCCCCCGTACGGCGAACGAGTTGTGCGCCGCCGAACAACGACGGCGGGAGGATCCGCACGTCGTGGCCTTTTCGAACCAGTCCCGTTTGATTGGGTAGCCGTTCTTCGACGCCGAGCGTCCCCTCCTCCCGGTAGCGCCAACGAGGCGCGTCGAGGGCCTCCTGGGCACCCATCCCATAGTCGACGAGGTTCGAAATGAGCTGGACGTGGCCCTGGGGCTGCATATAGCCGCCCATCACGCCGAAGGCGGCCCAGTCGTCCTCGTCGAATTTCGCGATCGCCGGAACCAGGGTGTGGAACGGTCGCTTGCCTGGCTCGAGGCTGTTCGGATGGTCGGGATCGAGCGAGAACGACGCCCCACGGTTCTGGAGCGCAATACCGGTGTCGCCGGCGACGAGGCCGCTGCCGAAGCCAGCGAAGCGGGAGTTGATGTAGGAGACGAGGTTCCCCTCCGCGTCGCCCACCGTCAGGAGGACGGTGTCGGCGTCCTCGGCCGCCTTCGTTGGCACGCCAACCTCGGGATCCTGGATGGGACTGTCGCCGATTGCCGACGCCCGCTCGCGAGCGTAGGCCTTCGAGGCAAGCGGTGGAACCGTCTCGTACTCCGGATCCGTGATGTAGTGGTGCCCGTCGACGAACGCGAGTTTCATCGCCTCCGCGAAGGCGTGGATGCGCTCGGGGGAGTCGTAGTCGTGCTCGCCGGCACCGATCTCCTCGGCGATATTGAGCGCCTCGAGGGCGATCAGCCCCTGGTTGTTCGGCGGCAGTTCGTAGACCTCAGTGCCGTTGTACGTGGTGCTGACCGGGTCGAGGAACTCCGGTTCGAAGGCGGCGAGGTCGTCGACCGTCATGAACCCGCCCTGGGACTGGATCTCCTCGGCGATGGCCTCGGCGATCTCACCCTCGTAGACCACGTCTGCGCCCTCCTCGGCGATTCGTTGCATCGACTCGCCGAGGCGCTCGAGCGTGACGACCTGTCCCGGATCAGGTGCCTCGTCGTCGAACAGGTACGCCTCACGGGCGTGGTCGTCAGTGAAGAGTCGGGGGCCGCCCTGCCAGTAATACGAAATGACCTCCGAGACGGGGTAGCCCTCGGTGGCATAGGTGATCGCCGGCTCGAGGACGTCCGCCAGCGATTTACGGCCGAGTTCCTCGACCGTCGCCTCCCAGCCGCGGGCCGTCCCCGGCACCGTGACCGCGTGCGGCCCGAGGAAGGGCATCTCGAGTGCGTCCTCGTCGGACGCGTCGTCGACGGCGTAGCCCCGGGCTTCGGGGTACCAGTCCGCAGCGTTCCCGTGGTCGCGGATCGATGCGGAGACGTTTTCGATCGTCGCCTCGGCAGGCGCGCCGCCGCAGGCGCGCATCGCCCCCACGTCGCCGTCGGCCGTCCGGTAGAGGGCGAAGACGTCGCCCCCGAGCCCCGTCGAGGTCGGTTCGACGACGTTCAGTGCGGCCGCAGTGGCGACCGCCGCGTCGAAGGCGTTCCCGCCGTCCTGGAGGATCGACAGGCCGGCCTGGGCAGCAAGCGGTTGGCTCGTCGCGACCATCCCACCGGTCGCGTGTACCGAGGAGCGTCTCGAGTCGAATCGGTCGAGGTCGTAGTCCATGTCAGCCACTCACTCACGGCGGTACCTAAACGCGTCCCTCCCGGCAGACCGGGTACGGTTCCCTTCCGTCACGTCTTCCTGTCCCCTGACTCGGCGGTGTTCAACGTACACGCTGACTGGCTTGCAACCGATTCGAACCGCGTTTCGATTACTCGTGGTGGTATCTGAACACGGCCCCTGATCCGGGGCGCAACGTTGACGGTATCCCGGCCAAAACTCGAGCACGAGCACGAGCACAAATATTGACATCGAACTCTCGAATTTCAGGCCCATGACCGACGACCCATCCCTCCCCGGCGTCGAGACGACTGCGGACGACGAGGATCGGATCGTCCTCCACGTCGACGCCGACTGTTTCTACGCCGCCTGTGAACGCCTCCGGGAACCCGACCTCGAGGGCGAGCCCGTCGTCGTCGGCATGGGCTACGAACCCGGCGACACCATCGGTGCCGTCGCCACCGCCAGCTACGAAGCCCGCGCCTTCGGCGTCGAGAGCGCCCAGGCAATCTCGACGGCGCTCGAGAATCTTCCCCGGCGAGCGGGCGTGGAGGCGGATCCGGAGCTGACCGTCGAGGAAACCGGCCACTACCGGTCGGTGGACATGGAGTACTATCAGTCGGTCGCCGCGGACGTAAAGACCATCCTCCACGACTGCGCCGACGTCGTCCGCGAGGTGAGCGTCGACGAAGCCTATCTCGACGTCACCGACCGGACGGCCTGGGCCGTTGCGGCCGGCTTCGCCCGCCACGTGAAAGATCGCATCCGTCGGGAGGTCGGGATCACGGTCAGCATTGGCGTTGCGCCGTCGATGAGCGCCGCGAAGATCGCGAGCGACTTCGACAAACCCGATGGACTCACCGTCGTTCGCCCAGGCGAGGTGCGCGAGTTCCTGGCCCCCCTCGAGGTCGACCTACTCCACGGCGTCGGCCCCGTCACGGCCCGCGAGCTTCGATCGATGGGGCTCGAGACGGCGGCCGACGTGGCAGCGACCGATCCGGAACCGTTGATCGAGCGATTTGGCGAGCGAGGCCGGGAGCTGTACGAACGCGCACGTGGTGACGACGACCGCCCGGTCGAGCCGAAAGGGCTCCCGAAGAGCTTCTCGCGGGAGTCGGCGTTCAGCGAGGCGGTCGAGGAACCCGACCCCAAGCGGGAGCTGGTCGAAACGCTCGCGGCGGCAGTCGCCGAGCGCGCCCAGCGGGAGGGAGCACTGTACCGAACCGTCGGCGTCAAAGCCGTCACGCCGCCATACGACGTCAACACCCGGGAGCGATCGTTGCCGGGGCCGGTAGACAACCCCGATCTCGTCCGCGAGATCGCCCTCGAGCTGTTCGCCGAATTCGAGACCGTCCCGGTGCGTAAACTCGGGGTGAAAGTCGCCAACCTCGAGTTCAGCGAGGTCGACCAGGCGAGCCTGGACGACGTGGACTGGAACGCTCGAACGACGACCGACTCGAGAACGTCGTCCGATCCGGGCACTGACTCGAGGTCGGGAGAACGGAGACGATCCACGGCCGATCCGTCCGACCCGGAACAGGCCGCACTGACGACGCTACTGGAGGCACACTCGAACGAGGAGGACACCGAGGAGCCATCCCAGTCCGACTCGCGTACGGATCGGTCGCGTGACTCCGGTCAGGCATCCCTTGAAGAGTTCGAGTGAACCACGCCCCATCAACACCGGCCGAAATAGCCATCACGGTGGGGTCACGATGACACGATATTCACGACCGCCGGACTGTGATATTGAAAGTATAAGTCACCGCAGGAAAACGGTGTAACAGATCACTGTTCCAGGCCACAGTTGACCGATCTCCATATGACCGACGATATCGACTTTTACGACCTTCTCGACGTTTCTGCTGACGCCTCACAGGACGACATCAAACAGGCGTTCCGCGAACAGGTGCGGGTGTATCACCCCGACCTGAACGACGACGACCGCGCGCAAGCGCAGTTTACGGCGTTGAAGAAGGCCTACGACATTCTCGGGGATCCGGTCGAACGACAGGCCTACGACCGCCTCGGTCACGAGGACTACGTCGCGAAACGAACGTCTGGGCTGCCCTCCCCGGACGTGTGGAAGCGGTCGACCAACTCGAGGGAGAGCGAAAGTGAGGGTACAGAAAAGACGGGGCAGACGACTATTGGGGGATCGTCCACGGGTGCCAGTGCTGGCACCGGTACCGACGACAGCACCGGTTCCAGCACCACTACCGGCACCAGCACATCGGGGACGACCACCGGACACACCGGCTCGAGCGCGCGGACGCAGACCGGAACTGGGGCGAGCGCGACGGGGACGGGTGGTGGGCGCGCTGCCGGCACCGCCACCGGTGCCAGTACCGGTTCCAGCTCCAGCACCACTAGCCACCGGACGCGCTCGAACACCACCGCGAGCGGACGGGCAACCGCAGGTAGCACACGATCGTCCACGAGTGACACCCATAATCGGTTCGCAGGGAATCCCCTTTTCCGGTGGTGGCGCAACCAAAACTTCGCCTGGCCGCTCATCTGGACGGCAATCGTGACGTATCTCGCTGGACTGGTTCACTTCGGCCTCGAGAACGAAGCGAGCCTCCTCGACCTCAGCCGAGAACTCCAGGCCGCTGGTACGGATCTGGCTACGGTCTGGACGCTGCTATCGAGTAGCCGCCACGGAATCGCCACCGCCATCGGCTTCGTCTCCGGGGTCGAGTTTTTCACCCCACCGATCGAGCCCGTCCAGTGGTACGGCGCGCTGGCCGGCATCGTCCTCACTGCCCTGCTCGTCGTGCTCGCTGCACGTATCGCGTGGCGAACACATACGTGGGGCCCCGTCTCCCTCGACGAGACCATCGTGGTAGCCATCGCGCTCGCGGCAGTGACGCTGTTGCTCGGCGGGCCGTTCCTGGCCGGTGCCGTGTTGATGCCGCTGTTTTTCGGCGTCATCGTCCACCGAACCCACCAGCTTCCGGGCTGGTCGCCATCGTATCTGTACGTCGTCTGTGTCTCGGCGCCCCTCGCTGGGTTCGGGCTGAGCGCTGCGGGTTACGGCACGCTTGCGGCTGATCTCGCATTGTTCGTCGTCATCCCATTGGTCGGCGCGCTCGGGTTGCCGATGCGGGTGAGCATCCGGACGCACTTCCGTCGCTAGCAGGAGAGGCTCAGCCCACTCGCGTCGCCACGCCCTTCGTCTGGCGGTAATCGGACGCCAGAATCGCCTCGAGCTTCGCGGCTAACCGGGCGCGGTCACCGGACTCCCACTCCGCAGGATCGAGAATCGGCACGACCATGAATCCGCGGCCGCGGAACTCACGAGCGTGGAGGGCGGGCATCTCGAGGTCAATCCGGTGGCGCTGGGTCGTGTACTCCCGGAGGACGTGGTCGGTCGCCCTCGCGCCGACCGGTAACAGGATGTGGGCGTTGATCGCGCGCAGTTCCGCGTCGAAGTATCGCTCGAGTTCGTCGTACTCCGCTCGCGTCGGTGCCCGGTCGCCGGGGAGTGTACACATGTGCAGGTAGTTCACGAAGAGATTCGAGAGGTCGGGATCCGCGAGCGGGCCGCTACTGAACCCTGCCTGGCGAAAGACCTCGAAGAGGGTCTCCGACGAATCGACTTCGGTGAACGGTACCCCCGTAGTCGTCCCGCCGTGAACACCCGGATGATCACCGATCAGGTGAAAATCCGCGTTGGCGTCACCGTAGCCGAAGACCGCCGGGTGGGCACCCGGGTCGTTCTTTGCAAACGGCGGTCGCATGCCGAAGGGGTTGCTCCGTCGTTCCGTTACGTTCTCCACGGAGAACGGAAGGCTCTCGTCGAAAATAACGGTGTTGAACCGTCGTTGGTGACGGTGCCTCGACCGACAATGACCTGCTTGAGTGCCTGCTGGCCGGTCGAACGCTGGTGGCAATCCACGCGACCGGAAAAATAATGCACAGACATGGATATAATCAGAACGCATTTCCACGAGATAGGCACGAACCCGAGCATTAATGACGCTCGCCCTCCCGAATTCACGTAATGACACGAATCATCGACGGGAACGCGGTCGCGAGCGAGATACGGGACGACCTCGGCGACGCCATCGAAACGCTTGCCGACGCTGGCTCGCGTCCCGGTCTGGCCACCGTGTTGATGGGAGATGACCCTGCGAGTCAGACCTACGTCTCGATGAAACAGCGCGACTGCGAGGAGGTCGGCATCGAACCCCACCACGTCGACGTTCCCGGCGACGCCGCGCCCGAAACCCTCTACGAGACCATCGACGACCTCAACGAGAACCCCGACGTCCACGGCTACCTCGTGCAGGCACCGGTTCCGGATCACGTCGAGTACCGGGAGGTCATCCGTCGAATCGACCCACTCAAAGACGTCGATGGCTTCCATCCCGAGAACGTCGGCCGTCTCGTCGCCGGCGACGCCAGGTTCCGCCCCTGTACCCCTCACGGCGTCCAGAAACTCCTCGAGGCCGCGGACGTGGACACCGAGGGGGCGGATATCACCATCGTCGGCCGATCCGACATCGTCGGCAAGCCGCTGGCGAACCTGCTCATTCAGAAGGCCGACGACGGGAACGCGACGGTCACGGTGTGTCACTCCCGAACCGATGACCTCGGCGAAAAGACCCGCAGTGCCGACGTCGTCGTGGCCGCCGTCGGCGTCCCCGAGTTGCTCGACGGCTCGATGATCGGCGAGGACGCAGTGGTCATCGACGTCGGCGTCAACCGCGTCGACGCCGACACGGAGAAGGGGTACGAACTGGTGGGTGACGTCGACTTCGAGAGTGCAAAAGCGCGAGCGAGCGCGATCACACCCGTTCCGGGCGGTGTCGGACCGATGACGCGGGCGATGTTGCTGTACAATACGGTCAAGGCGGCCAGCCTGCAGACGGGGATCGACGTCGATCTACCTTAATTCACGCTTCAACCACCACGTTGCGACGTCGATCCCGTTCAGACGAGACTGCGAGAGGATTCCTCAAAAAACCGTCTCGAGGCGTTCCTGAGCCAATTCGAGTTCGTACTCGTCGCCACGAACACCGTTCCCCAGGTGACGCGCCGCCTCGAGCAGCGTCTCGGCCGTCCCCGGATCGACGTCACCGTCGAGCATGCGCAGTCTGGTCTCGTGATCGATCAGGATCTCGAGCGTGCTTCGAGCCGCGTCGCTGAGCGTGCGATCTGTTTCCTCGATCCAGAGCCGAATATCGCGCCGGTAGTCCCGAATCGAGTCCGCGACGGCGAGTCCGCGACCCTCCCGGAAGGACGCTGGTATCGTCACCGCGTCGGGGCGCTTGCCCGCGTCCGCATCCCGGAGCAACGCGAGAAAGTACAGTTCCTCGTCCTCCGTGGGCTGGGACGTTCGGGCGACCAGATCCGCGACGTGGTTGAGTTCCGCCGCGGCGAGATACGCCTCGTCCAGTTCGCGGAGGCGACCGCCGCTGACGAAGCCCCGGTTTCGGAGGTACTCCCGACACGCGGCCCGGGCCCGGTCGGCCAGTTCCTCGTTCGAGCAGTCGTCGATAGCCCCCCGAACGGCGGTGAGATCGAAGTCGGTGGGTCGGTCGGTGTGACTCGAGCGCTCGCCCGTGCCGACGCTACGAAGACTGCCACAGGCCGGGCAGCCGACGCTGCCGGTCTCGAAGTACGACCAGCGGGTGCCACAGTCGGTACACTCACGCTCCCCGCGAATGTTCATCACGCGAGTGTAGCGCCGCGAGTTCAAAAGACCCATCGGTGTGGTTTCCGGCCGTCAGTTCCTGTAGAAGGCTGGGAACGCACAGACGCCACCGATGCCGATGGTGAGCCAGTATGTACACAATCGGTAAACGAGGGCAACCGAGAGCGCAGCCCCCACCTCGAGGTGGCCGAGCGTCGTCAGGCTGGCAGTGACGATGGCTTCGACGCCGCCGGTGCCACCGGGTGCCGGGACGAGGGCCCCGAGTTTACCGACGGCCACTGTTACGGCGACGACGCCCAGGGACAGGTGGTAACCGAGGGCGCTCGCACCGATGTAGACGGGCAACATGAGGAAGGCCATCCCCAGGTGTGCAGACACCGTCGCCACCGCGAGCGTGCGCCGGTTGGCACCGATTGCGTCGATGGTCGCGTAGAAGCCATCGAGACGACCGCGAACCATGTCGGGACACAACAGGGCGTCGAATCGATCGGTCACGGAGCAGGTGACCCGGGCAACGACGGCGACCGCTCCGAGGACGAGCCAGTACACGACTGCTCGTCGCCAGAGCACGACCGCCAGCACCGCGACGACGATCAGGAAGGCCACCCCGAAGACGGCCAATCGACTCACGAACGCGGTCGCAATGGTTCCACCGGCGACGATGGACGCCACGCCGAGAAAGCCAAACGAGTAGTACGGTAGGTAGTGTCAGGACGTCCGCCGCCAACACGCCAGCGAGGCCGTCTTCGTAGGCGAGTTCCCCCTCACGAGTGACGAGGTAGGCGACGAGTGGCTCCGTCGTGACCTGTCCGTAGGGGGTGACGTATTTGATGAACATCGCCGTCAGGAACAACATTCCCACCTGCCGTCGACGGAGCGAGTCGTCGACCAGGGTCAGGAACTGCACCCAGACCAGTCCGCGAAAGGTCAACGCGAGCGCTCCAGAGAGCAGTCCGACGCCGAGCAAGCGGCGGTCGGCAGCAGCGAGTTCGGCGAACACGGTGTCGCTCCCGACGAGCGACAGGAGGAGGGCAAGCAAGGCGGCGGCAACGCCGACGCCAAGCACGAACCGACGTTTCATATTCCTAACATTGTGGCCACCCATTAATTATTTTTGGATTGTCTTTTTCAGTGTGAAACGAGTGCCATTCACACGGTTCCCATCCTCGTGCAAAATTGGCCCGATATGCTAACATGGGTGACGCCTCCGCAAGAATTTATATCCACCGTGTGAAACGATCAGACGATGACACGGAGTAGCCTCACTCCTGATCGAGAAATTCGTCGATAATCGCACCCTCTCCGTCCAGACGGACGGGGAAACCATCGTTCTCGTCGTCGGTTCCGACACCTATCCGTTGACCACCGGCGACGTCAGCCGGCTTCGCAACCAACTCACCGAGGCACTCGAGCGCACCGAGGAGTTTACCCATACCACGGCGACCCGTCGGGGCGACGGCACGTACGTCGTCGCCCGCCGCGGGGCGACCTCGAGTGGCCATCGAAAAGTGTTCGATTCGTTCGAGGCGGTGAAGCAGTTGTACCAGGAGTTGCCGTCGACGTTTACCGTCTCGGACGTCGACTACGACGGGGTAACCGGCTCTCGGCGACACATACTCCTCTGGCACCTGCTCGAGCACCCCGCGTTCGCGTGTAAACTCGTGCAACGCCAGCCACTGACGGGACGAAAGACAGCCCTAGATTCATCGCTAGCGCCGCCCCATGAGCACGAGTAAGCCGACCGCCCGCCCCTTTTTTAGCGTGGAACGTCGAGTGTGTCCTATGCGCGATGAGGAAGAAATCCGCGAGCAGTACGAATTTCTCGTCGACGAGCTCGAGAGCGAAGAGATGCGCCACGAAGGAGTCAGAAAGATGTTCACCCACTATCGACGGGCGCTCGGTTGGGTGCTCGAGGAAGAACATATGTGAACCGGCTCGGGGTCAAGCCCCACGGCTTCCCGTAGAAACGCCGAACGAGTTCGGTTCCCGACGTATCATCGCCCGTGGCGGTGTCGTTACCTTTAAGTCTCCCGAGTGAATTTTCTCACTTGACGCTTCGCTTTGGAGGGCCGAAGCGTCAGCGGGGACCAATTCAGGGCGGCAAGCAATCGTACGGCCCTTTTCATGCCGTACGGTTTGCTTTCCTGTTTACGATCACACAGCGAGCGACTGCTGTGGGTTGCGGGAGTTGTACCCGGCCGTTCGTGTTCGTGGTCGAACCTATAGTAGCCACTGCAAGTCAACGCACACCCGATCGCCAGACCTGTCGGCGATCAGTGTGTGAATCGTTTCAGTTGTTACTACTGAGCGAAGGGGTCTCGCGAACACGAGGAACACGGGGCGTGACCAGCGTTCGGCCCGCGAGCCAGAGTTGTACTGTTATCCTCGAATTCTCGCGTAATCCTCGAGAGCGGATCCTGAACGTGGTTGCCGAATCAATATAGAATAATCAGATAAAAAACGCTCTGTATGCTAAACATGAGGTGTGTATTATGCGTCTGTCGAAGAAAACTCGTCGGAGAGCTTACGATTTGATGACAACGATAATAGTGGTATGCACCGAGCTATCCGGGTAGATTCGATCGTAACCCGATATCTTTATTAAAATTCGACAAGAAGTACAGGTGGTACGTTCCCAATGTACGACCTGACAGGATTCCAGCGAGATCTGTTGTACGTGATCGCCGGTGAAGAAGAACCACACGGACTCGCCATCAAAGAAGAACTCGAGCAGTACTACGAGAAGGAAATCCACCACGGTCGCCTCTACCCGAACCTCGACACACTGGTCGATAAGGGCCTCGTCGAGAAGGGCAGCCGCGACCGCCGGACGAACTTCTATACGCTCACCCGCCGTGGCCGACGTGAACTCGAGGCCCGCCGGGACTGGGAAGGACAGTACGTCGACCTGTAAGTGTAAGTCGACACCGATCCTTTTCATACTGCAACTACCGTCTCCAGACGACCACCGACTGCAGACGACCACCTACCACACGAGCCACATCGAATGCTGACAGACGTCCCCCTCCAGACGATCGACGCCCCCCTCGACGAGACGGTCGTCCGAATCGCGCTTGCCGGCGCGCTCGGGATGTTCCTCGGCCTCGAGCGCGAGTGGTCACAGAAATCTGCGGGGATCCGAACCTTCTCGCTAATTAGTCTGCTCGGCGCGCTCTTTACGATCCTCGTCCTCGAGACGGAGGTCGGCGAGAGTCTGTTACTCCTCGGCGGGTTGCTCGTCATCGTCCAGGGCGTCTTGCTCGCCGCACAGGGCCTTATGGGCGAGGAGGACACTGGTCTCTCGCTGACGACGTCCGTCTCGATGCTGGTCGCCTACGGCGTGGGCGCACTCGTCGCCGCCGGGTTCATCCTCGAGGGGGTGACCATCGCCGTCCTCTCGTCGCTGTTGTTGGTGCTCAAACGCGAACTCCACGAGTTCGCCTGGGGACTCACCCGGGCGGAGATGCGCTCGACGACCGAGTTCGCCATCTTGGCGTTCGTCATCTACCCACTGTTGCCCGCCGAAACGACGCTCGAGTTCGGCGAGCTGGTGATTCCGATCGAGCCACAGATCATCTGGCTCATGGTCGTCGCGGTCGCCGGAATCGGCATCGTCAACTACGCCATCGTCTCGAGTTACGGCGGACGCGGGATCGCCGTCACTGGCTTTTTCGGCGGCCTCGCCTCCTCGACGGCCGTCGTCGGGACGATGCTCGACCACGTCAACCAGCGACCGGCCGCGGCTTCTTATGCCGTGGCCGCCATCCTACTCGCGAACGCCGCGATGGCCGCCAGAAACCTCGGGATCGCGGTCGCGTTCACGATCGGTAGCGACGTCTCACCCCTGCTCGAGGCGGTCGCCCCGCTCGGTGCGGTTATCCTCGTCGCGTTCGTCGTCGCCGGCTACATCGCCGACTGGGGCGAGTCGACGCCGATGGAACTCGAGAGCCCGTTCTCGATGAAAAACGCCCTCGCGTTCGGAGCGGTATTCCTGGTCGTCCTCGTGTTCGGGTCGCTGGCCGAAACGTGGTTCGGGACGCTCGGATTCTACGCGACGGCCGTGGCGAGCGGCCTCATCTCGAGTGCCGGGGCGACGACCTCGGCGGTCGTCCTCTACCGCGGTGGCCAACTCGCCGCACCCGAGGCGACGATCGCGATCTTGCTCGCGACGGTTTCCAGTATCATCGTCAAGGCACTGCTCGCCGCCAGCTCGACCAATCGGACGTTCAAACGGCAGGTGGCAATCTCGAGCGCACTCCTGTTGATTGGCGGGGCGATCGCGACGGTGGCCGTCGTCATCTAGGAACCGTGAACGGCTCGGAGAGCCGAGACAGGTTTCGTTCGTACCCCAAGCAATCGCCGATAGCCACCGATCGATGGGGTCGACGATGGCGTGAGCCACAACGGTTCCCAGAAGAATTGCGCGAACCACAACGAATATTTTTACTTAGTGGCCGGCTGAGCTATCGTATGGATCGAGACACGGTCGAACCTCGAGTCGAGACGATTCCTGGGAAACGGGCAACGCAGTGGGTTGACTATCACCACCAGTTCTCCGCACCGAGCACCTACGTCTACGAATTCGTCTGGGACGCAGGGGAAGACGCCATTGGGCCGTTCTGCACCGACGTCGACGGCAACGTCCTCATGGACTTTACGAGTCACGTCGCCGCGGCCCCGCTCGGCTACAACAACCCCGCCGTCCGCGAGCGTCTCGAGGAGTTCGACCTCGTCGATCCGCTGAAAATCGCTGGACAGGATTTCTACGTCAGTGGCGGTGGCGGTGGTCCCGCTGATGCGGACTTTCCGGGCCCGACCCAGTTGATGGATCGGCTCGTCGACCTCACCGATCACTACGGGATGGATCGGGTGTTCCTCTCGAACTCGGGTGCCGAAGCGGTCGAGAACGCCATCAAGATCTGTTACGCCTCGGGTGGGCATCGGGCGTTCACCTTCGATGGCGCGTTCCACGGCCGGACACTCGGGGTTCTCTCGCTCAACCGATCGAAAGCCGTCCACCGCAAAGGGTATCCCGAAGTACCCGGCGTCGTGAGCGTTCCGTACCCCTCGACCCAGGATGAGTACAACACCGACTGGTCGACTGACGGCCCGGGCGGCAACGTCGTCGCCGACAAACTCGACCCTGACCTGGGGGTTATCGACCCAGACGAAGTCGCCTACCTGATCCTAGAGCCCGTCCAGGGAGAGGGCGGCTACCGCGTCCCCCACCCCGACTTCGCTCGTGACGTCGAGGCGCTTCGCGACCGGTTCGGGCTGAAGGTCATCGCCGACGAGATCCAGTCCGGGCTGGGCCGTACCGGCGAGATGTGGGCCATCGACCACCTCGACCTGACGCCGGACGTCATCACCAGCGCCAAGGGGCTTCGCGTCGGCGCGACGATCTCCCGATCCGACGTGTTTCCCGAAGAGAAGGGGCGCATCTCCTCGACCTGGGGGGCCGGCGACCTCATCGCGTCGATGCAGGGCGTGTTGACGATCGACGCCATCCGCGAGCAAAACCTGCTGTCGAACGTCCGGACGCGCGGTGACCAGCTTCGGTCGATCCTCGAGGAGCGTGACGCCGAGGGCGTCATCGACGTCCGCGGACGTGGACTGATGCTGGCGATCGAGTTCGACACCAAAGACCGACGTGAGGCAGTGGTCGAGGCGGCGATGAAACGCGGTCTGCTCACCCTCGGCTGTGGCCACAAAACGCTTCGGCTGTTGCCACCGCTCGACGTCACCGAGCGCGAAATCGACCTCGCCACGCGGCTGCTCTTCGAAGCGATCGACTCGGTGGCTGCGGAACAGCCCGCACCCGTCTGAGCGGTTCGTTGCGATCGATTCACCCGTCTTTCACGTTCAGGCTGGTCGAGACGTTCGGTCGCACCGGGCACTATGTTTTTATAACCTGATCAACAACAGCCATGGTAGCAAATGGCACTCTACGGCGCGCTGTACCGTTCGACCGGCCGCAGTCCCTGTGAGCGCCCAGTGCCCGTATGAAAACGGCCCACCGGTTTCTGGTGGCGTTCCTCGTCGTTTTCCTGGTTACGAGCGCCGTACTCGTCGCAACATTCGATGCCCACCGAAACGACGTCACCGACTACACCGATGGGTCGATCGAGGCCCAGGCCGATCAGTCTGCCGACGTCCTCGACGACCGACTTCGCGGTCAGGTCGAAACGCTCGAGGTCGCCGCGACCAACGACGCCCTCATCGATCACGAGAGCGACGAACAAGCGAGCGCGATCGAAGCGCTGGTCGAGACCTCCGCGTTCGACGGGGCAAGCGTCGTCGATTCGTCTGGAACCGTCCGGGCGATTACGACCGGGGACGACGGTGCGGCTTCCGACGATCTCATCGGCGCCGACTTCAGCGATCGGGAGTACGTCCAGTGTGCCCTGGCCAATCGATCCTGTATCAGCGATCCGTTCATGGCCGAAACGGACAACCACATCGTGGTAATCAGCGTGCCGGTACGCGACGATGGTGAGATCGTCGGCACGGTCAATGCCGCCTATCACCTCACTGAGACGACCTTCTTCGATCCGCTCGTCGGCTCAGCGGAGCGAACAGGGATGACGGTCACCGCTGACGAGTCGGTGCTCTACAGCGACCGCGAACGCTTCGAGGAAACCATCGACCGACAGGCCGACCTCGAGATGGTGGACTGGACGGTCACCGTCCATCACGATCAGGCCGCGTTGGGCGAGACACTGGATCGATTGCGGACGTTCCAGATCGCCACCGGAGTCCTCCTCCTCGGCACCGTCGGTGGCTTCGGGCTGTGGGTGTATCACTCACAGATTCAGCGGATTCAACGGCTATCTCGGCGTGTCGGCGCACTCGAGCGCCGGGCGTACGACGAAACGGAGCCCGTCGGTGGGCCGGCAGAGTGGCGTCGGATCGATCGGGCGCTCGACCGGCTGGCCCGCTCGCTCGAGCGTCGCGAGCAGATGTTGCTCGTCTACAACCGAATCCTTCGGCACAACCTCCGCAACGAACTCAACATCATTACCGGCTACGCCGCTCACCTCGAAGCGACCCTCGAGGACGAGGAGTCGACCGCGGCGACGGACATCCGACTGGCGGCGACCGATCTCCTCGACCTCGCAGACCGAGCCCGAACGACCGAACACTTGCTCGATCGACCGAGTTCGAACCCACCAGAGATTGATCTCGTCGACGTAGTCACCGATCGCGTCGAGGCGTTTACGGAAGCGCATCCGGGAGTGACCGTCGACCTCGAGACCCCCGCGAACGCAGTCGTCGTCGGTGGCGAGGAACTCGAACTGGTCGTCGACGAACTGCTCGAGAACGTCGTCGAGCACGCGGGTGACGACGCGACGATCGAGATCACGGTGACGGTTACGGACGCGACCGTCAGCATGCAATTCGCCGACGACGGACCTGGTATACCCGAGGAAACGGCTGCACTCCTTACCGGGGACAGCGATATCTCGCCGCTCAACCACTCGGCGGGGATCGGCCTCTGGCTCGTCGACTGGACGGTTAGCCGGTACGACGGGGCGCTTACGTTCCCGGCGGGTGCGGAGGGCGGCGTCGTCGAGGTCGTTTTCAAACGTGGTGGGGGCGACCCAGGCGATTAAAACTGGTACCGTCGTTCGTCGTCCATCTTCGGGTACGCGTTCGCGCCGGTCATCTCTTCGAACGTCATACCCGAGAGATACTCGTCGTACGTGACGTCGTAGCCGGAGCGAAGCTGGAAGTCGAGTTTGCCCGTATCCACGGTCGTCTGGAACAGCATGTGCACCGCTCGCCGGACGAGTTCGTCGGTCGACTCCGGTTCGAGGGCCGCTTGCAACAGTGCCAGTTCGTTTCGCGTCTCTCGATCGAGGGCGACCGATAGCTCATCGCCGAGGTCGGCGTACGTCTCGTTCATCTCCGAATTCAGCTCCTCGAGACTCATACCAGGGGTGACTCGAGGGCAACGGATAGACCTTTCGCGCTTGGGTCGGCGCTGCTGCGTTCACCAGTTTCCTGCCGATCCCGGAAACCGCCAGGGGTAAGGTCATCGATTCGCAACCTCGAGCAATGAGTCCACGCGAGGGTGGTGACGAGCCCAACGGTGAGAACGAGCCGACGGATCGTGGCGGTGGTGACGGAAACGGTGACAGTGACACCGCTCGCGAATCGGCCCCGCTCCCGACCGGCGACGACCTTGAGGCGATCCAGTCGGCGCTCATCGAGTGGTACGAGGACGATCACCGCGAGTACCCGTGGCGACAGACCGACGACCCGTACGCGATCCTCGTTAGCGAGGTGATGAGCCAGCAAACACAGCTCGACCGGGTCGTCGACGCCTGGGAGGCCTTTCTCGAGCGCTGGCCGACCACCGCCGCGCTGGCTGACGCCGACCGAGCCGACGTCGTCGGCTTCTGGTCGAGTCACAGCCTCGGCTACAACAACCGGGCGAAGTACCTCCACGAGGCAGCGCGGCAGATCGAGACCGAATTCGACGGGACGTTTCCGGAGACGCCCGAGGCGCTGCAGTCGTTGATGGGCGTCGGCCCGTACACGGCCAACGCCGTCGCGAGCTTTGCGTTCAACAACGGCGATGCCGTCGTGGATACGAACGTCAAGCGCGTCTGTTTCCGTGCATTCAGCGTCCCAGACGACGACGACCAGTTCGCGACGGCCGCGAACCACCTCCTGCCCGAGGACCGCTCTCGAGTGTGGAACAACGCCGTCATGGAACTGGGGGCGGTCGCCTGTGGCAAACAGCCACGCTGCGAGGCGACCGGCTGTCCCTGGAGGCAATGGTGTCGCGCCTACGCCACCGGCGATTTCTCCGCTCCGGACGTCCCAACGCAATCGACCTTCGAGGGGAGTCGCCGCCAGTTCCGCGGTCGCGTAATTCGAACGCTCGAGTCCTACGACGAACTCGCCCTCGACGAACTGGGGCCGCGCATCCGCGTCGATTACACGCCAGACGGCGACCACGGCCGGGAGTGGCTCGAGGGACTGCTCGAGGATCTCGAAACGGACGGACTCGTGGAACTCGAGACGCGATCACGCGGTATCCACGCTGATCCGGAAGAAGACCGTGGTTCCTCGAGTGACGACGCCAACGAGAGCGAACGCGTCGTTCGACTCAAACGGTAGGGGCCGCTCGCTGTCGGATCCGACCCCTTCGTCACTCCATCTCGAGTTCCGGTCGATCCGACCCTTCGTCGCGAGGAAGCGTGATCGTCACGACACCCCCGTTCGACTGATCGTCCGGGAACGAGAGCATCCCACCGGTTCGGTCGACCAGCAGTTTCGTCAGCCAGAGCCCGATGCCGCTACTGTGCTCGAGTGGCGAGACCGGGACGTCATCGAGGACGAGCGTTCGTTCGTGACGGGGGATACCCGGCCCGTCGTCTCGGACGTGTATCTCGATCGTCTCCGCGTTGGCCTCGAGATCGAGTTGGACGTGTGGAGTGTCCCGATCGCTGTGTTCGACGCTGTTTTCGACGAGTTCTGTCACCGCCTGTCTGAGGCCGGGGCTCACGGCGACGAGCGGTGAGTCCGTCGATGCCGGGGTGATGGTTATCTCGGCACCGGGATGTCTCCGCTGTAGATCGCGTGCCCATCGCGGAATCGCCTCGGTGAGGTCGATCGACGTGGGTCGCTGCGTATCGAACAGAATTTTCGAGGCTTTTCGCCCCTTGTTCACCGAATCGAGCAATTTCGACACGGTTCGTTGCAGATGCGCCGCGGACTCAGCGACCGTACGATCTCCCCTGGATGCAATCTCCTCGGCATACCCGGAGACGATGTTGAGGTCGTTGCGGAGATTGTGCCGGAGCATACGATCGAGGACGTCGATGTGGTAGGTGCGCTGGACGCTCTCGGTGAGATCCTGGATGTAGCCACGGTAGGTCACGTCCTGTGTCTCGTCGGTCACGGGTTCGCCGTAGATGTGAACGTACTTTTCTGCGTTCTGGGCCGTGACCAGCCGAAACTCGCCGCTGATCGTTTCGCCCGTCTCCCGGCAGGCGGCGATGATCGACTCGACCCGCTCACGATCCTCCGGATGGTAGAAGGCGAACGCCTTCTGGAGGGTCGGTTCGTACGACAGCGGGACGTCGTGGATGCGCCGGGTACCGTCGGTCCAGTAGAGGTCGTCCGTCCGAAAGTCGATCTCCCAGGCTCCGACCTTCCCGAGTTTCTCGGCGTTGTGAAACAGTTCGCGAGCCCGCTCGAGTTCGGCGACGTACTGCTGGCGCTCGAGTCGACCCGCAAACAGCGTGAGCAACGTTTCGATCAGGTGCTGTTCTTCCTCGAGAAACGGCGACGAGGTGGGCGTCTCTGGGTCATCGTGGTGGACGACCTCGAGTTCGACGACGGTTCCGTCGGAGGTCGTCTCGGTCGCGAGTATCGAATGTTCGCCAGTGTCGAACGTTCCCGTCGATGCCACCCGGTCGTTGATAGCCACTCGAACGTCAGTTAGCGCGGGCGACCAGAACGCGCGTCTCACGATATTGACGAACTCCTCGAGGAGCGACTCGAATGGTTGATCGGTGGATAACAGCAGTTCAGCGGCCTGGTGGATCGCCGAGAGCTCTTTGGTTCGTTCAGCGAGAATCCGTTCGTGGCGATCGGTTTCGTTTCGATCGGCGTCACGACACGTCTGTACTATTCGGGTCTGAAGCTCACCGGTGCCGGCTGCGACCGACTGTTTGAACACGTAGTCGGTTGCTTTTTCGGTGTGGGCCATCCGCGTTATCGCATCGACTGCGCCGTCGGTCACGAACACGCCCGGAAATCCCGGTCGTGTCCGTCGGATAGCCTCGAGGATGTCGAGTCCGGTCGTCGAGCCCAGATCCTCGGTGGCGACGAGACAGTCGACCGGGTTCTCGACGTGATCGGCCGCTCGAGCGATTGCCGCCTGGGGATCAGGCTCGAGACAGACCTCGATCGGCGCTTTACCGTCGGTCAGCGCAGCCCGGAGCTGGCTGGCGAGGGTGGCGTCACCCGCGACGATGACTACGTGCACCGGAGATGTCACAGCGCAGTATTAGTGCGGCGTAGTATAATTTCATCGATAGTATACTAATTCAACGAAAAGGTGGAGGGAGCCGATTAATCCGTTATCGAGGGCGGCACATGTTGGCTCGAGGCGACTACGTACAGGACGAGTACCTCGAGCGGGCACGAATCACTCCACCGAATCGTCCTCGAGCGGGATGTGGGCGACCCGATAGCCGTCCTCCGTCGAGTCGACGTTCGCCACGGTGTACAGCCGGATGCCCGACTCCATCTGCGTGACCACCGGCGTGTCGTAGTACTCAGCGTCGTACTCGAGGCTCGTCCCGTCCGATCGTTTCCGCTCGGCCTCGACGAACGCCCGATGACGCTCCAGGCGGCGGGTCGCCACCGAGCGCGCGAGATCCGGTACCTGCCCGAGTCGATCGTCGAACACCGAGACGAACGCCTCCTCGAGTTCGTAGCCGACAGAGTGGCGCCCGGCACACATCGCCGCGAGCGACGTCGTCCCCGTTCCCCAGAACGGATCGAGGACGGTGTCGCCGTACGCCGAGTACATACAGCACAGCCGATAGGGGATCTCGAGTGGGTAGGCTGCCGAGCGTTCCCGAACGTCGTCGTCTGGGTGCTCGAGCGTCTGGAGTTCACCGGTGACGTCCGTCCAGAGGTCGGTGAACCAGCGGTTTCGTTCCTCCCAGAAGTACGCCGCCTGGTACCGGTCGTCGTCGCCGGGCGGGAACGACCGCCGGGTGTTCCCCTTTCGGAAGACGAGGACGTACTCGTGCTCGAGGGTGACGTACGCGTTCGGGGGGATCATCCCGCTGCCCATGAACTTCGCGGCGCTGTTGGCCGGCTTTCGCCAGAGGATGTCCGGGAGCGGGTCGAAGCCACGTGTCTCGAACGCCTCGAGGATCCGGGCGTGGTTCGGATACACTCGAAAGCTACCGTCCAGCGTCCGGGTCGCGTCGCCGACGTTGATGCAGGCGATGCCACCGTCGACGAGCACGCGCTCGAGTTCCGACCAGACCTGGTCGAGCTGGGCGTGCATCGCCTCGAACGCCTCGCGACCGTCCCCGGCCTCGAGGGCGTCTCCGATCGCCGGGTCGAGCCGTCGAAAGAGGTCGTCCCACATCTCGATCATCGGATACGGCGGCGACGTGACGACGAGTTCGACCGACTCGTCGCCGACCTGTGTGAGGTCTCGAGCGTCGCCGACGACGACGCGGTGGGTCGTCTCCATTGGTTCTCTCTGTCGGCGTCGAACCCTTAGGTCTTCTTACCGAACGCCGCCGGAGTGTGGTGTTTAGCTGAAAGATAGGGCGCTAAGCCCCCGTCCTCAAGGAGCGAACGAAGCAACGCGGAGTGAACGAGTAGGGCGGGGATACAGCGCCCGCACACATATCAAACGGTTCTAATCAAAACGCTTAACTAACCACAACCACTAGCAGGAGACAAGTCACATGGAGTACAGTCCAAAATGTCGACTCTTCCCGACGAGCGAACAGCGGGAGAGACTCGACTGGACTCGTAACACCGTGCGACAAGTTTACAACCACGCACTCCACGAATTCAACAAGATACCAGAAGACGACGGAACGCTTCGACAGCGCGTCTGGCAAGTCCGAGACGACTTACCCAGACTCAAACAACAGTGGATTGACCTGAAACAAGTCTACTCCACAGTGTTACAGAAAGCCGTCGAACGCATCCGAACCAACATCAACAACCTCGGCAAACTGAAAGCCAAAGGATACAGCGTTGGCTCGTTGAACTGGAAGTAACCGCGTGAATTTCAGAGTTTCACGTATCGGCAATCGGGCTTCGAACTCGACACGAAGAGTGGCCCGAGAGACCGAGCAATTCTGAGACTCAAAAAGGTTCGCGGCGATACACTTGAAATTCCAATCCGACTCCACCGAAACCTCCCAGAGCACGACGCTATCAAAGAGATCACGGTGAAGAAAGAGCCGACTGGCGCGTGGTACGCCTCGTTCTGCATCAGTACTGAGGAACCTGAGAAACCAGACCCAGAAGACATCGATGAGGAGGACACTGTGGGATTCGACCTCGGTGTGCTCAACTTCGTTCACGATTCTGACGGGCTTTCCATTGGGCGAATCGACTTATCAGATGAGCGAGAGCGACTCGAACGCGAGCAATATGAGTCAAACAACTGGGAGAAACAACGCCGTCGAGTGGCCGAGGTTCACGCTCGGATGTCGAACAAGAAGCGCGATTACAAGCACAAGCTCGCGCACTTCTACGCGACAGAGTACGACGCTGTGTTCGTTGAGAACCTCGACGTGAAGTCGATGCTCGAATCCGAGGGGAACGCTCGGAACAAATCCGAGGTCGGATGGAGCGATTTCCGTTCGATTCTTGAACACCACTGTGACAAGCACGGCACACACTACGTGGAAGTGACTGCTCACGGCACGACGAAAGAGTGTGCGTGTTGTGGGGTAGAGACTGCGAAGCCGCTGTGGGTTCGGGAACACTCGTGCCCATCCTGTGGGTTCGAGTTGGATAGGGATTGGAACGCGGCGCTGAACGTCAAATCTCGTGGTTTGGAGAAACTAGGAGTGGTTCACTCCAAAGGTACGCCTGTGAAGACTGCGACCGCTGTGGACGTTCGTTCTGTGTCTGCAAGTCGTGTCGTTGAAACAGGAAGCTCCTGCCTCAAGGAAGCCGTGTAAGCGGCTGAGTAGGCAGGAGTAGTTCACCGAGCCGCACTCACCTACAGGCCACCGTGCACGGTTACTCGCGTAACGACGGTGGTAACAGGTCGAATGGACGCCTCGAGCACTGAACTATCCTCCCGACCAGTGCATTTATTATGTCATACTTACCTTTCACAGACAGTCAACGATGGGACTGACCAGTTTCCGGGACGATCTCAGCCCACTCGCGTGGTGGATTCTGGTTATTTCGGCAGCGGTCGTGGTGATCGCCGTCGTCGGTACCGTCCTCATCAGCGTCGAGTTCGACTTTCTTCCCCTGTGATATGAGATACGACCGACTCATCCCGTCGAAAACGCTGCTGTATCACCTCACAGGCCTTGCGTTCCGAATATACGTGACCGTCGTGATCGTCGCGGGACTGTACAGCCTCCTGTGGGTGCTCGAGATCGCCGGCTACCTCGACCAGCGAATTATCGCGACCATCTGGGTCTCGATCGCCGCGATGGGGACGGTGTTTCTCGTCCTGTTGATCCCGTTGTACTGGTCGAACCGATCGAACCAGCGGTAGCGGTCTCGAGAGGGGTCGATCCCAGGGCCGGATCCAGGATCGAGCCGAGCCCACGAGAACCAGAGACAGTGGCCACGAACGGAGACAGCAGATTCAAACAGTCTCGCGCCAACGACACAGGTATGGAGAAAACGCCACGAGGAACGTCAGTAGGTGTCGACGACCCCTACGCGTTCGCTGGCGTCTGCGATTACCTGACGAGCGACGGGCGCTGCCGGTACGCCTACGACCACTACCAGCACGACCCCGAGTTCGCCCGCGAGCGGGCAGCCCACGACTACGCGTGTCCGGTCGTCGATCCAGAGAGCGAGGGCAGTTGTGGTGGCTGTTCGTCGGTTGCAAACGCGGATGACGTGCCGGAGTGGGGAATCTGCCCCCATTTCCGCTCGCGCAACCACGACCGCGAGTGCGTCCGCTGTGGCCTCGAGGAACGTCGCATCGGATCCGAGCACACCGGAGCGGATGGAACAGGCATCCGTCCGCTACTCGAGGAACACCACCTGTCGTACGCCCGGGACGGGCGAACGCTCAGCCACGAGATCACCGTCTACCTCTGTCGATGGTGCCACGCGAAGGTGCACGGGTCGTGGGCCCGAATCACCGACGACGTCGCGCCGGATCCGGAGGCACTCGCCGCTCAGGAGGGACGACGCAGTCGCGAACTCGAGGAAGCCGCGTTCGAGACGGCGGCCGAGCGAGTCGACCGCGAGGATTGAAATCGGCAGAGTCAATCGGCTCGAGGGGTGAGAGGTGGAGAAACGGTTTTGCCGCTGTGTGTGTCATACGTCGGTATGGTGGTCTCCACCCAGCGTGACGACGCCACCTGGTACGAGTGCGAAGAGTGCGGGCTGTTGTTCGACCTCGAGACCGACGCCGAGGAACACGAACGACACTGTGACGCGGCCGGCCCGTCGTACATCCAGTAGTCCCTGGACTCTCACTGCAGTACCCGTACCAGTCGCATCGACGACCGGTTGCCGACGGTCGGAATCGACAGGCGATAAACCCCCATCAACGATCGATAATCGACAATCGGCACCCAACTATCCGTCCAGACCGGCCCGACGCCGGTGTTCGGCGGCCTGCTCCTCGGCCGCCTCGAGCGTGTGCGTCGTCTCCCAGCGGACGCGCTCGCCGTCGCCGTAGGCCAGCGCCGTCTTGAGGTCGTCGCGGAGGACGCCGGCACCGACCGACTGAATCGTCCCTTCGTCATCGCTCAATTCGTAGACGCCGGGGCGATCCGGCGCACGGGCGACCGTCGTCCGATCGAGGTCGCGCCAGGGTTTTCGAAGCGGCATCAGTCCTCGTCGACGAGTTCGTAGGCGTGTTCGCTCATCTCGTCCTCGGCGAAGACGAACACCCGGCCGTCGACGATCGAGAAGTCGGCCTCGACGCGAACCGAATACCCCTCCGTGGTGACGGTTACGCCGGGGAACAACTCCTCCTCGTCGGTCGACTCGAGCATGACCCGCCCGACGCCCGTCGACTCGAGGATGTCCTCGTGGGTGTTGCGGTCGTTGACGTAGGTCATCACGCCTTCGACGCCGTCGGGATCGGTGACCAGCACGTGTACCTCTTTGCCCGGTGGTGACCGAACGCTCCCTTCGGTGGGGTCGGGGACGCCGTTGTAGAACGTTTCACGACCGTCGAGGTAGCGGACGACGACGCCGCCGTCGACGAGCTCGACCGGAAGCGTGCTCGGGGCGACGTTACTGCGGGTGCTCATACCAGAACGCTCGGGCGCTGTCGTCAAAAACACCACGAACTCGGCGTTCGTCTCGCAAGCGGGCGGAATCTGTGTTGCGGCCAGAACCGCACCGACCACCAGTCGTAAGTAGTCCCTCCGACAGAGTGGCTGTATGGACGGTCGGGCGGTTGCACCAGCGGCAGGCACCGTACTCAACGCCCTCGCCACCGGCACCGGCTCGGCGTTCGCCATCGACCTCGAGACGACGGCGACGGTCGAGTTGATCGACGGTGACGATGGCACTAACGAGACCACCGGCAGCGTCGCCGACGCTCCCGACGCCGACACCACCCTGATCGAACGCTGTGTCGAGATAACCCTCGAGCGCTACGCCAGTTCGGCGATGGACGCTCGCGTCACCACCGAGAGCGAGGTGCCGATGGCCTCCGGCCTCAAAAGCTCGAGCGCAGCAGCCAACGCGACCGTGCTCGCCACCCTCGACGCACTGGGACTGGCCGACGAGGTCGACCCCCTCGAGGCCTGCCTGCTCGGCGTCGAGGCGGCCCGCGACGCCGGCGTCACCGTCACGGGCGCGCTCGACGATGCGAGCGCGAGCATGCTCGGCGGCGTGACGATCACCGAGAACACCGACGACCGCCTGCTCGAACGCGAGCCAGCCGACTGGCACGCCGCGGTGTACACCCCACCGACCCAATCGTTCAGCGCCGACGCCGACGTCGACGCCTGCACCAAAATCGCCACGACCGCCGACCTCGTCGCCGAACTCGCCCTCGATGGGCGCTACGGGGAGGCCATGACCGTCAACGGCTTCGCCTTCTGTGGCGCACTCGAACAATCGACGGAACCGATGCTCGAGGCCCTCCCCGAGGCCGACGGCGTCTCGCTGTCTGGCACCGGGCCAAGTTACGTCGCCGTCGGCGATCGGACGGCGCTCGAGACGGTGTGTGAACGGTGGAACGAGCGACCGGGCGAGACCCGACTGGTTCGAACGCGAAACGACGGCACAAAGACGATATGACGAACGATACCCCTACAGCGGATGCGGACGACGGCACTGGCTCGGAAACCGGAAGCGAAAGCGACCCCAACACGCGAACGCCCGATGAGATGGATCTCGAGGAGTTGCGCGAGGAGATTCAGGAGATCGATAGCGACATCGTCGAACTCATCGCGCGACGAACGTACGTGGCCGATACGATCGCCCAGGTCAAAGATGCCGAAGGACTCCCAACGACCGACGAGAGCCAGGAGACTCGCGTGATGGATCGAGCCGGAGAGAACGCCGATCGTTTCGACGTTGATGCAAATCTCGTGAAGGCGATATTCAGATTGTTGATCGAGTTGAACAAAGTACACCAGCGCGAGAATCGGTAGCAAGCAACACAGTCGTTGTGCACTCTTGTCCCACCTTCCGATGGCGTCAATGTTTGAGCGCCCAAACACCTACAGTAACACGCTGGTAATACTAGCGTATGTCTGAAGCGGCCACGAACAATGGCGACGACGAGATCCTCACGGTGAACTTCAAAGTCACACGGTCGTTTCTCGACGAAATCGAAGACACGTGGCAAGGACGGGGATTCAATAGTCGGAGCGAATTCATCGGCGGTCGAGGCGGATACCCCGAGGTCGTTCGGAAACCTGAGGTTTCCGTGATCACGAGAATCTCCGATTCTCGAACGACTTGACCTCGGGGAGGAAGCCGACACTTGGGAATATAACCACGCATCACAGGACGGCTAACTCCCCCACGCTGCCAAACACTAATCATTAAATAGTTATGTCTCGTCTAATGAAGTATGGCAGAGGTGGTCAGGAACATCCAAGTCAAACTCACCATCCCCGAGTCACAACACTCGACTGTTGACCAGACGTTTGAAGAGTTCCGACACGCCGCCCAACACGTCGCAGACCACGGATGGAGCGACGACCCAGACCACCTTGTCAAAGCCAAAAACAAACTCCACAAAGCCACGTACACCGAAGTCCGCGAACAGACCAATCTCCAAGCCAGTCTCGTCCAATCTGCGAGAAACCTCGCCGCCGACGCCTTGTCGAACTGCCACGACTTGCTCGGAGACACTAAGAACACGAGCAAACCAGAGTTCCGGGGTACTGTCATCGTGTACAACGGGCGCACCATCACGTACAACGACGACCATGTGACACTCTCCACCGTGGAAGGTCGCGTGAAAGCCGAGTACGTCTTCCCATACCACGACGAGGGAACACCGTTTGAGGAGTACTGGAACGAGGACAAGTGGGAGAAGAAAGAGGCCACGCTCCACAAGCGTGACGGAGAATACTATCTCCACGTTGCCGTCGAGAAAGACGTTGACCCTGTTTCTACGGACGAGAAGACCGAGAACGGAGTGGTTCTCGGCGTTGACCTCAACGTGGACGGCTACCTCGCCGTTACCAGCACAGGAGCGTTCCTCGGCAACGCGGACGAACTCAACCACAGGCGAGACGAGTACGAACGTCGCCGTGGAAACCTGCAACAAACAGGCACACGCTCGGCACACCTCACCATCCAGTCAATCGGTGACAGGTTTGCCGAGTGGAGTCGTCACCGCTTACACGATGTGTCGAACGGTATCGTTCGAGAAACCATCGAGAACGACTGCACGCATATCGCGTTTGAGCGGTTAACGTGGATTTGGACGCGCATCTCGAATGCTTCGAAGTTCCAGCAGTGGGCGTTCCGCGAGATTCAGCGACAGGTCGAGTACAAGGCCGAGGAACACGGTATCGACGTCGATACCGTTGCTCCACAGTACACGTCACAGCGATGCAGTCACGGCGAGTGTGGGTTCACTCACGAGGACAACCGTGATGGCGACGAGTTCGAGTGTCTGAAGTGCGGGAGGGAGTTGCACGCGGATTACAATGCGGCTCGAAATGTGGCGTGGCGTCTTGTCCAGAACTGGCTCAAGTCTGGGTCTGGACGGGCTACCAGTCAACTAGCCCTGAAGTCAGGAACGGTGAACGCGAACGGCGATTTCAACGCCTCCGCTGTCTAGCGGCAGAGCGGGAGTTCACTGACAAGCCCCGACCCTTGAGGTCGGGGTTGTTGACCAGGGTGAGAGCGGTGACTGAGACGGAATCATCGGAGTAATTTTGTCGTCTTGAAGAGTTTTTATTGGTATGGATGTCGTCATCGCCCCAGCGGAACAGCAGCACGTCGATGGAATCTGTCGTGTCTGTGCTGAAGGCTGGCGCGAGACGTACGCCGGTATCCTTCCCGACGAAGAAATCGAAGCGACCATAGAGGAGTTCTACACTCCCGAGCGAGTGGCGCAGGAAGTACGCTCACCAGAGGACTGGGATGGCTGGCTCGTCGCGCTCAATGACAAGGAAGTCGTTGGTGCGGGTGGTGGTGGTCTCACCGAACCGAACGTCGGCGAGGTATTCGTCCTCTACGTTGCCCCATCAGCAAAACGCCGAGGAATTGGTACCCGATTGCTCGAAGCGATAACGAAACAGCAACTCGAGCACGGTGCGACCGAACAATGGGTTTCTATCGTGCCTAACAACAAAATTGGCAAATCGTTCTACCAAAAACATGGATTTGAGAGTGTTGGAGAGCGAGAGGCCTACAGCGATACAAGCGACCGAAATTCACTTCGGCTCAAACGGTCTGTCTAATCTGCCTCGCAGCTTGAAACGGCAAAATGTGCGATAACTGTAACACCAGTCCGAGACTTGAACAAAGATGAGTAACGTGACGAGCGGTGATTAGAGCAGCTATCAAGACCTGGCATGCGACGACAGGCTATTCCAGCGGTTGTTTGTACACGTAGCTGGCCCGTTCCATCCCGGCCCGTTCCTCATAGAAGCGATGTGCATCCTCCCGCTGGAGACCCGAAGAGAGCGCGACGAGTTCACAGTTGTTCTCCTCTGCCCAGTCTTCGACGAAAGAGAGGAGTTTGAGACCGTGCCCCTCCGATCGATGGTCGGCGTCCGTCACCAGTTCATAGACCCATACGTGGCGACCGTAGTACATGTTCACCTGAATCCCGACGCCTGCGAGCGCAACTATTTCGTCATCTACGGAGACGGCGAAGAGTCGGTATCCGTCATCGATCATTTCACGCAACCTCGAGGACAGCGTACGGTGATGCGGTGGCTTCGACGGCCTCACCAGCGCTCGGGAGTCGAAATGTCTGGTACTCGCTTTCGGCGGTGACCGTCCCGCGCTGTTTCTGCATCCGAGTTTCGTGCAGGTAGTGGTAGATATCCTGGGCGTTGTCGCGCAGGTTATCCCACCGATCACACGCCGCAGCCATCTGCTCGCCGTCTTTCGTGAAGTAGGCGACGACGCCCGGATCATCCGGTTTCGAAGCGTTAGCGTACGAGAGGTTCGAATTATGTTTGAGGTGATCTGCCCCGCTTTCGAGTTGGACGTCGGTGACACCGTCCCACGTCTTCAGCTCGCCGAGGATGTTCTGGAACGCGCGCCGAGTCTGAACGCGGAAGTTCCCTGGATAGGATTCACGGTCTTCCTCAGCCGTCCGCAGTAAGGCATCCGGCCACTCCAGGTCAGACATCGGACTCACCCCCGTGACGACCGGGCGACGTCTCGGGATCTGGAATCGCGACGTCGACCCCCGCGCCGCTCCCGCGTGACAGCCGTTGGTAGGAATCGCACTCGCCACAGCGGTGGGCGCGGTCGCGATCGTCACCGAACACCCGAGTGAACTGGGTGGTTACGTGGGCTCCACAGTGGCGGCACGTCGATCCGCTCGAGGACGGCCGGTGACTCACTGCCACAGCGACCACCCCCCGTTTTCCTTCGACCGAATTGGCGTACAGCGTCGAGGCGAGACCCGCGCGGGAACCACTCGTCTCAAATCGCTGGAAAATTACACCCGTTCCCCGAACGCACAATGGAAATGAGTCGCTATAGAAGCGACTAACGGGATAATTCGAAACGTGTCAGAATCGTGATGGACTCGCCGGGATTTGAACCCGGGGCCTCTTCCTTGCGAAGGAAGCGATCTGCCACTGATCTACGAGCCCTCGAGCATTCCTACCCGCGGTTTGTATTTGTACCTTGTGTTTCGCCAAAGTGGCCGTCACTGCCTCTCAAGCCGCCCGCCCCGTCGGCTGTCTCGTCCGCGACACCTCGAGCAGGCCCGCACGGCCGGCGACCAACCCGAGGAAAAAGCCGGTGAAGTGGGCAATCAGGGCTACTTGCGGGGCCGCCGTCAGGATCGTAGTGGCCCCGGCGAGCACGAGAAAGACGACGAGGGTCATCCACAGCGGCACCTGGATCCGGGACGCCAATCCGTCCGACAGCCGGTTCCCGGCCAGCAGATACCCCATCAGGGCGAAGACGGCACCGCTCGCCCCGAGGACGCCCGCTGCTCCACCCGATCCAGCCAGCGAGGCCAGCGCACTCGTGATGACCACCTGGGAGACGCCGGCGATCGCCCCCATCGTGATGAAGAACGTGTGGAATCGCACGCGCGTCGTCGCCCGGGCGATCGGCCACCCGAAGAGCACCAGACCGATACTGTTCGAGAGGAGGTGCCCGACGCCTGCATGGGCGTAGACGCTCGTCACGATCGTCCACGGCTGGTTCTCGATGGGAACCTCGAGGACGAACAGTCCTGCCATCATGGCCATGCTGAACAGGGAGGTGATCGCCTGGAGGACAAACACGATGGTGAAGAGCGCGAGCGTCTCGAGGATCGGACTCCCGGTGCCGGGATCGGAGGACATGGGACGGGTAGACGTACCTCGAGCAGATACAAAAGGATTCAGCCACCAGCACTCGAGAATGGGGTCGTTAGCGTGCCGTTCTATCGCGGAGATGCCGCCACTCAATGATCCTGCCCGTATTCAAATGTATCTGGATAGTCGACAGGAGAGAGAAGAGAGGTCGGCCGTTCGAACAGTCTCTGGTGTCAGGTCTCAGGTCGTGACTCCTCCGGTGCGGTTTCGAAATGATCTGGGCTCACGGTCGACCCACACACGACACACCCGTTTTCGACGAGTGCGTTTCGCATGGAGGCGTTGACCGTGATGGACTGTGTACACTCCGGACAGACGAAGATGAAGTCCTCACTTGTGCTCATTGTTACTGAGTGATACACTGTTCAGTAATAAGTTCCCACCTCTTGTTCTGAGGTCGTGAGAACTCGCCCGATCAGGATCGGTCTGTGGGTTCGCTTGCGACAGGTACCATCGATGGCGATGCTGGTGACTCTCGATCGCGTGCATCCGCCAGGCCATCGGATCCAATTGCGTGACAGTACCAATTACATAAAAACGTCACTTTCTGTAGTTTAGCATCTTACTGTCTACAACCGGCAAAAGCACGACCGCTCGAGAAAATAGCTTGTCGACGACGCTCGAGCCACGCCACCGAACTGAGCCAGTAAACTCCGCTCGCGTCCCCGACAGTTCTACGGCCATTTAAGTCCGTGAAGAACCTTTGAGCACGTATGTCACAGACACCAGTGATCGTGCAGGCGCTGCGGACGCCACAGGGGAAAGACGGCGGCGTGTTCGCCGACGTGCGAAGCGAGGATCTGTCGATTCCGATCGTCAACGAGATACTCACAGAGACGGGGCTCTCGGGGGATGACATCGACGACCTGATGTGGGGCTGCGCCCAGCAGCGGGGCGAGCAGGACAACAACGTGGCTCGAGTCATCGCCTTGCTCTCCGACCTCGGCGAGTCCGTCCCGGCGACGACGATCAACCGCTGGTGTGCCTCGTCCATGCAGACGATCATGTCGGCGTCGGACGCCATCCGCGCCGGCCAGCGCGAGTGCATCATCGCGGGCGGGGTCGAGAACATGTCCCGGAACCCGATGGGAGAGGGCCACGTCCACCTCCACCCACAGCTGGCCACCGAGTACAACGTCGGCGAACTCCAGATGGGGATGACCGCCGAGAAGGTCGCCGAAGTGTACGACGTCGACCGGGAAACCCAGGACGAGTACGCCCTGGAGAGTCACCGGCGCGCGCACGCGGCGACCGAGGAGGGTCGCTTTGAGAACCAGATCGTCCCCATCGAGACCGACGAAGGGACGATCACCGAGGACGAGGGCATCCGTCCGGACACCGACCTCGAGACGCTCGCGGGTCTCCCCACGGTGTTCAAAGGTGACGGGACGGTCACCCCCGGCAACGCCTCCCAGATCTCCGACGGCGCGGCCGGCGTGATGGTCACGAGCGAGGCGTTCGCCGAGGAACACGACCTCGAGATCCTGGCGACCGTCGGCAGCAACAACGTGGCGGGCGTCGACCCGACCGTGATGGGTATCGGCCCGGTGCCGGCCACCCGCGGGCTGCTCGACCGGACGGGTCGAGCGATCGACGACTACGATCTGGTGGAACTCAACGAGGCGTTCGCGAGCCAGTGTGTCTACAGCCGCGACGAACTCGGCGTCGGTCCAGAGAAATTCAACGTCAACGGCGGGGCGATCGCGATCGGTCACCCGCTCGGTGCCTCCGGTGCCCGGTTGCCGGTAACCTTGATCCACGAACTCCACGAGCGCGGCGGCGGCCGTGGTCTGGCGACGCTCTGTGTCGGATTCGGCCAGGGCGCGGCAATCGAGTTCGAGGTCGAGTAACGCGATCGACCGAAGGAGATCGTTTTTGTCGGATCGTCACGCAGACGGTGTGACCTCCAACGCGGGTCGTCTTTAACAGAGCGACGACCAAAACGGATCGTCCCGAACAGAGCACGCCCTCGAGACACCGATCTCGAGCCGCTCCACTCCCGAAATTCTGTGCCGGTACGTTCCCCGATGACACGGGGAATGTGAGGGCTACTCGATCTCGAGTAACAATGTGTGCAGTTAAGTGTCGGGCCGTCGCGTTCACGGATAGGAATGGTCTACTACGCGGGCGTCGATCTGGGCGCAACCAACGTTCGAGCGATCGTCGGCGACGGCGACGGCCGGTGCCTCGGTCAGAGCCGAAACGGGACGCCACGAGGCCCGACCGGGATCGACGTCACCGAGAAAGTGCTGGCGACGCTGCGGGACGCCTGCGACGAGGCAGGAGTCGAACCGACACGGGTCGAGGCCGTCGGGATCGGCTCGATCGGCCCGTTCGACCTCGCCGAGGGCGCGGTGATCGATCCCGCAAACCTTCCCGATACGATCGATCGAATCCCGCTGACGGGGCCGATTTCGAAGCTCGTCGACTCCGCGGAGGTGTACCTCCACAACGACACCAACGCGGGCGTCATCGGTGAACGATTTCATTCCGATCGCAATCCCGATGACATGGTGTACGTCACGATCTCCTCGGGGATCGGCGCGGGTGTGTGCTGTGACGGCCACATCATCGACGGCTGGGACGGCAACGCTGGCGAAGTCGGCCACTGCGTCGTCGACCCGCGCGGGCGACTCACCTGTGGCTGTGGGAAAGACGGCCACTGGGAAGGCTACTGCTCCGGAAACAACATCCCCCGCTACGCCAAGTTGCTCGCCGAGGACGATCCGACCATCGAGACCGACCTCCCGCTCGAGGATCCCGACTTCACTGCCAAAGACGTCTTCGAGCTGGCCGGAGACGACGAACTGGCCGACCACACGATCGAACAGCTCGCTCACTGGAACGCGATCGGCATCGCGAACATCGTCCACTCCTACGCCCCACTGGTCGTCTCGCTGGGAGGAGCGGTCGTCCTCAACAACGAGGAACTGGTGGTCGATCCGATTCGCGAGCGCGTCCCCGACATGGTGATGTCGAACGTTCCCCAGATCACGGTGACCGAACAAGGTGACGACGTGGTTCTCGAGGGGGCGCTAGCGAGTGCGCTCACCGAGGGGACGGGTGACCGACGGCTGATGCGGTCGTAAGGCTCGACCGACCGGTAGGCTGCTGTTCGTGACCACGAGCGACGAGCGACCGGGATCAACGCCAAAGCACACAGCGTTTTATGCCATCAGTACGTGTTGTGAATATGGAACGACGAGCCCTCCTTCGTTCTCTCGGCGTTGCTACCGCGGGAACAGCTCTCGGCCTCTCCGCCTCGAGCGCACAGGCAACGCGAACGACTGCCCAGGAGTCCTACGAACCCCTCGGCGTCGTCGACGTCGATGGCGCGTGTGAAGCCGTCGTCGGTGACGACGGGGAGACGGTCTACATCGCGGCGATCGACGGCTTCGTCACGGTCGACATCTCCGATCCAAGTGACCCGACGATCCTCGCCGACCGTCGCAACCTCCTCGAAGACGACTATCCAGAGTTCAGTGATATCCTCGACGTCAAGGTCAGTGGCGATCGACTCGCGGTCGTCGGTCCTGGCGGCGTCAACCCGTCGCTATTCAACGGGTTCGTCCTCTATGACGTCAGCGATCCCGCCGACCCCGTTCAGGTGAGCGAACCCTACGAGACGGGCTATCACATCCACAACTGCTTTCTCGAGGACGACCGACTCTACCTCGTCGCCAACGACCTCGAGGAAAATCCCCTCGCCATCTTCGACGTCAGCGACGACGAGCCCGAAGAGGTCGGTCGCTGGTCGCTGCTCGAACACGAACCTCGATGGGCGGACGTCAGTCCGTATATCTGGTATCTCCACGACGTCTACGTTCAATCGGGGATCGCCTACCTGGCGTACTGGAACGCCGGCACCTATCTGCTCGACGTGAGCGAACCGGCCGACCCCACCTATCTGTCACACGTTACAGAGACGACGGTCGAGTCCCAGCTCGAGATCGACGAGGGGGAAGAATCCGATTATCAGCTCGGCCTCCCGGGGAACGACCACTACTCGGCCGTCGACGACACGGGGACGATCCTCGCGGTTGGTCGAGAAGCCTGGGAGACCGACGCTCCGGAAGCAGACGGGCCGGGTGGCATCGATCTCTTCGACGTCAGCGATCCTACTGACCCGGTGTTCGCGGCCTCTATCGAGGCCCCCGACTCGCCGGATGCCACCTACCAGGGCGGCCAGTGGACGACAGCACACAACTTCGAGATTCGAGACGGCTGGCTCTACTCGTCGTGGTATCAGGGTGGCGTGACGATTCACGACCTCTCGGTGCTCGAAGAACCCGAGGAGATTACCGCCTGGCGCGACCCCACAGCGGCTGGCTTCTGGACGGCCCGCGTCGCCCAGTCGGGGGAAACGTTCGTCGCCAGTTCCACGCCACTCATTCCCGGTGCTGGAATCGACGGCGCGCTGTACGTGTTCCCGAGCGAGCCCGGCGAACAGGTCGACCCGCCGGCGTTCGAGGAGGCGGACGACACCGATGATAGTGGTGTCGATACTGGCGACGGCGACGATACCGGGGAATCTGACGAGGATCAAAGTGGAGACGACGACACTGGCGACACCGACGAGACGACGGATGCGGACGACTCGAGCGGAACGGCACCGGCCGCGGACGACACCACGGAAGACGATCCGATTCCAGGGTTTACCTCGCTCGCGACAGCGACCGGCATCGCTGGTGGTGTGGCCGCCCTCGAGCGTCGGCGTCGAACTCGAACGGAGAATAGCGAGAACGACTGATTGGACGACTCGTCCGGCCACGAGAGCCGCCTCGACACCGGTCGCCAAACCAAACCCTTTCAGCGGTGGGTCGCCTAACGCCGATAATGACCGACGCCGACGACGCCCCGCTCAACGAACGCGTCGAGCAGTGGCTGACCCGCGAGATGCCGATAATCAAGATGCACGGCGGCACGAGTGCGGTTCGAGAGGCCGACCCGGAAACCGGTGAGGTAATCATCGAACTCGGGGGCGGCTGTAGCGGCTGTGAGGTTGCCGACATCACGACGGGAAACATCGAAGCCGAGTTGCTCACCTGGCCCGAGATCACGGACGTGACGGTTCGGGTTCCTGATCCACGCGAGAGTCTCGGCGGGCCCCAACAGGCCGAATCGATAATGGGTATCGACCGTACGGAGGGCGGTCGGGGCGACTGGGGATCGTCGAATCCCGGCAAAGATCACATCTGAGGCGGCTCGAGCGGGCTGTTCGTGGCCGTCACAGGTCGAGTCCGTGTCGTGACGCGAGCGTATTATCAGGAAGCCACGACTTCGGTCGTGGGCTTCCACCTTCCGACTGTGTGACTCGAGCGTGCACCCTGTTCACACGCCCGGTCAGTTTTGCGACCGCCTATACGTTTTTTTAGTCCCGTTGCCCAGACGTACCCATGAAAACGCGTGGACGCCCACCGGGAGGCATCGTCGATGAGTGACGAGTTCGCTGCCGGTGAATCGACAGCTGACGCCGACTATCCACCCGAGACGGATGGTGGCGTCCAGGCGTACACCGTCCGCCTCGAACTCGTCGACGAGCCAGGCGAATTACTTCGGGCACTGGCACCCATCAGCGAGAACGGGGGCAACCTCCTCAGTATTCACCACGAACGCGGCAACATCACCCCGCGCGGGCACATCCCCGTCGAGGTCGACCTCGAGTGTGCCCCCGGCCGGTTCGATGACATCGTCGCCGCGTTGCGCGAGGCAGGCATCAACGTGATCCAGGCCGGGCCGGAACGCTACGGCGAGGAACTGACGGTCGTGCTCGTCGGCCACCTCGTCGAAACCGACCTCTCGGATACGCTCTCGACGATCGAACGCGACGCGAACGCGTCTGTGCTCGACCTCTCACTCGCCGCGCCGGACGGCATGGATGCCACCTCGAGTGCGCGGTTGCGCCTCGCGGTCGACACTGACAGTGCTCGTCCTGTCCTGAACCACCTCCAGCGCCTCGCGGACGCGAAAGACCTCTGTCTCGTCGAACCGCTGGCGGGAGGTGATCGGTGATGCGCCTCGCCATACTGGGTGCCGGCGCCGTCGGCGCCGCCGTCACCGACCTCGCTGCCGAGTACGGCCACGAGGTCGTCGCGCTAGCGGACTCGAGCCGAGCAACTATCGCTGCCGACGCCGAGCAACTCGACGTCGAAGCGGCTCTCGAGCGGAAAGCCGGCGGTGAACCGCTCGGCACCGCTGAGCCCGAGACCGTGTTCGAGACCGACTACGACGTCCTGGTCGAAGCGACCCCCACCACGCTCGGAGACGCCGAACCAGGCTTTTCACACGTACGGCGGGCGCTAGAGGACGACAAACACGTCGTACTCGCGAACAAAGGCCCCGTGGCCGAACGCTACGACGAGGTGCGCGCACTCGAGCGAGACAGTTCCGGCTCGCTCCGGTTCGAGGCCGCCGTCGGCGGGGCGATCCCCGTCCTCTCGACGATAGAAGACTGCACGCCACAGGCCGTGTCCGCAGTTCGAGGCGTCCTCAACGGCACCGCGAACTTCATCCTGACGCGGATGGCAACCGAAGGGCTCGACTACGAACACGTCCTCGCGGAAGCTCAGGATCTGGGCGTCGCCGAGGCCGATCCGACCTTCGACGTCGACGGCACCGACGCCGCCTTGAAGTGCGTCATCCTGGCGAACGTGCTCGCCGACGGCGGCTTCTCCCTCGCAGACGCTGACGTCGAGGGCATTCAGGCCCTCCCACCAACGGCGCTCGAACTCGCGGCCGAGGACGGCCGGACGATTCGGCTGGTCGGCGAGGCGACGCGAGATGGCGTCCGCGTCGGCCCACGACTTGTCCCCGAAAACGGCGCAATGGCAGTCTCGGGCACCCAGAACATCGTCCAGATCCAGACCCGGCACGCGGGCGACCTGTACTCGAGCGGGCGAGGTGCCGGCGGGCCGGAGACGGCGACGGCGGTACTCTCGGATATTGGCCGGCTGTAACCGGTGACAGGGGCGTCACCACCGCTGCCCGTCGATTCTGTGGTTTGAGCGGGGGCATCCTGGGCTGCCAGCGATCGTGACCGTTCAATCCGACGGTTGCTCAATGCGTGTGTCAGACTCACAAACCGCAAGCAAGCGCGGGGGTGGCTCGAATACGCTTTCGAAATGGTTTTAACCGCATCGGGCAAAAGAGACCGATATAAGCGCCTTTGCGCGTGAGCTACAACAATGAGCGACAAACCGCACCAGAACCTGGCCATTATCGGCCACGTCGACCACGGAAAGAGTACGCTGGTCGGACGCCTCCTGTTCGAGACGGGAAGCGTACCCGAGCACGTCATCGAGCAGCACCGACAGGAAGCCGAAGAGAAAGGCAAAGGCGGATTCGAGTTCGCCTACGTCATGGACAACCTCGCTGAGGAGCGAGAGCGTGGTGTCACCATCGACATCGCCCACCAGGAGTTCGACACGGACAAGTACTACTTCACCATCGTCGACTGTCCTGGTCACCGTGACTTCGTCAAGAACATGATCACGGGCGCGTCCCAGGCGGACAACGCCGTCCTCGTCGTCGCCGCAGACGACGGTGTCGCACCCCAGACTCAGGAGCACGTCTTCCTGGCTCGTACCCTCGGTATCAACGAACTGATCATCGGTGTCAACAAGATGGACGTCGTCGACTACTCCGAGGACACCTTCAACGAGGTCAAAGAGGAAGTCAACCAGCTCCTCAACCAGGTACAGTTCCAGGTTTCGGACGACTCGTTCGTCCCGATCTCGGCGTTCGAAGGCGACAACATCGCCGAGGCCTCCGACAACACGCCATGGTACGACGGCCGTACCCTCCTCGAGTCCCTCAACGACCTGCCAGAGACCGACGAGCCATCCGACGCACCGCTGCGTCTGCCAATCCAGGACGTCTACACCATCTCCGGCATCGGTACCGTCCCAGTCGGGCGACTCGAGACCGGGACGATGAACGTCGGCGACAACGTCTCCTTCCAGCCAAGCGACGTTGGCGGCGAGGTCAAGACGATCGAGATGCACCACGAGGAAGTGCCCTCGGCCGGCCCCGGTGACAACGTCGGATTCAACGTCCGCGGCATCGGCAAAGACGACATCCGCCGCGGTGACGTCTGTGGTCCCGCCGACGACCCACCGAGCGTCGCCGAGACGTTCCAGGCCCAGATCATCGTCATGCAGCACCCGTCGGTGATCACCGCTGGCTACACGCCGGTCTTCCACGCTCACACGAGCCAGGTCGCGTGTACGATCGAGTCGATCGACAAGAAGATGGATCCCTCGAGCGGCGAGGTTGCCGAGGAGAACCCCGACTTCATCCAGTCGGGTGACGCTGCCGTCGTGACGATTCGACCGCAGAAGCCCCTCAGCATCGAGCCAGCAAGCGAGATCCCCGAGCTCGGGAGCTTCGCCATCCGCGAC
This sequence comes from Natronosalvus vescus, assembly GCF_023973145.1. Lineage (NCBI taxonomy): Archaea > Methanobacteriati > Methanobacteriota > Halobacteria > Halobacteriales > Natrialbaceae > Natronosalvus > Natronosalvus vescus. The sequence continues at coordinate 2,758,854 of NZ_CP099546.1, read as the reverse complement.
ATGGGTCAGACCATCGCCGCTGGCAAAGTCCTGAGCGTCGACGAGAAATAATGCAGCAGGCACGCGTTCGACTCGCGGGCACCAACCCAGGCGATCTGGACGACATCTGTGCGGACGTCCGCGAGATTGCGAACAACACCGGCGTCAACCTCAGCGGTCCGATTCCGCTGCCGACGAAGACGCTCGAGGTGCCAGCGCGAAAGTCACCTGACGGCGAAGGCACCGCCACGTGGGAGCACTGGGAGATGCGCGTCCACAAGCGCCTGATCGATCTGGACGCCGACGAACGCGCACTCCGACAGCTCATGCGCATCCAGGTGCCAAACGACGTCTCGATCGAGATCGTCCTCGAGGACTAAGGGGACGACCCCTCTCGATTCGAGTCACTGATCTCGACGATCGATTGCGATTTTTCATTTTCACGCCGTGAGCTCTTGCTGGGATCGTTGGCGCGGCCGTGCGAAAGCTGCTGTAGCCGTACGGGAACTGTTGTGAGGCCCGTGTGATCTGTGGCTGTCGAGGATAGTAGCTGATCGAACGGGCTGGCGAGTACACAGCTCTCGAGCCGAAGTCGTCGTGGTCACACCGTCGGATTCATCATTGCGTTCTCCCGGGGCGCTTCGTTCCCTCGAGGTGCGTCTCAAGAGTGTGGCTCCTCGAGGCCGGGATCCGTCGCAGGGTAGTGCTCGCAGTAGGCCGAGGTATCCTACACAGGCGACGACTCACCCCGACTCACAACGATGACGCCACTGACCGGACCGCAGTCCGTGGACACAGTGCGCGACCAGGTCACACGGCACCGAGTTAGTGTCAAATCGCGTTTCAGATCGGATCGGTTGTCACCCGGCACACCGGGGGTATATAAACAACCCACCATATCGGTGGTGTACACTGGAGGCAGTATAGCCCCCACCATAGTGTATGAGCCAATCGCCGATGGCAGCAACCAGCCAGTACGGTCACAATGGATTGACGAACGGCGAAATCACCGTCTCCGGCGAAGAAGATATCACCACCGTGTTGAACGCACTCAACGACGGCGACTGCCGGACGATTCTCGAGGAACTCCGCAACACCGACGCGTTTCTCTCCGCGTCTGAACTCTCGGAACGCTGTGACGTGCCGCTGTCGACGACCTACAGAAAGGTCGAGTTGCTCACCGAGGCGTCCCTGGTCGAAGAACAACTGCGGATTCGTCGCTCCGGGAAGCACACGAGCGAGTACGGCCACTCCATCGACGACGTCAAAATCTCGGTGACGCCAGACGCAGGCGTCGAACTCGAACTCTCACACTGTCTGAGCGCCTGAGTCTCCGTTTGTTCCTGCTCTCGTAGCTCTCGTCGCTCTCGTCGTTTTCGTTCCCTCGTTTCATTCACGCAAATCGGATACCCCTCAAATATCCTTTCGAACGAACCAGAACTGACTGACGCCGACGAAGACGAGCGTCATCGCAATCATGACGCCAGCACCGACGAGGTCGTAGCTGCTCTCGAGGAGGATCTCGTTCGGATCGAAGTAGCGCATCGGGGCGATCGCGCCAACGAATTCGTAGTCCGTCCCCTCGAGCAAGGATTCGAGCATGAATAGCCCGAAGACCGTTGCGAGGGCGACCCGCTGCGCGATCGTCGCCCGATTGAACACGACCGAACAGACCAGCCCGATTCCGGCACAAGCGAACAGGTACGGAATCGACAACAGGTGGATGGCGAAGATGTCGGCGACAGCGAGAGATTCGTCGATCAGCCAGGCCCCGACCAGAACGACCACTGGCATCACGAGGTTGATCGTGACGATCGGGACGCCAATCGCGGCGAACTTCTCGGCCAGCAGCCGTGGACGAGACACCGGCATCGCCAGCGTCGTGTCCATCCGGCCACGATCGACGTCGTCGGCGATGAGCCCTGACGCGCTGTACGCGAAATAGAGGCCGAGTAGGATGATCCAGCCGAAGACGTAGACCTCGAACGCGAGAAAGCCTTCGAGCGATGCCATCGTCTGGATGTCGAACAACTGTAGCATCTGCTCCGGATACGCCTCGAGCAGTTCGTCCTCCTGGAACGAATCCCGGAAGGAAGGGTACACCCAGAAGATCATCGCCACGAGCAGGCTGAGTCCGAGGATCATGTAGACGCTCCCACGGATCCGTTTGCGCGCGTCGTAGCGGAAGAACTCAAACATCGTCGTCACCCCCGTAAAACCGCATAAACACGTCCTCGAGCGGAGCTTCCTCGATGGAGAGATCGAGCAGGTCGTACCCCGACACGCGACCGAGCAGGTGGTTGATGTCGCCGGTAAACGTGAACGCACATTCGGTGAACACGTCGGCTTCGCGTGCCTCGGATGACTCGCTGATGCCCACCTCGAGGTCGTGGACGCCCTCGAGGTCGAGCGCAGTCGTCGGAATCGGATCGGCGCTGTGGATGCGGATCGATTTGCCGCTGCGGGTGAGCAAGGCGTCGATCGGATCGATCGTCGTGAGCCGTCCGTCACGGATGATGGCGACCCGATCACAGAGGCGGCGCACCTCGCTCAGAATGTGCGAGGAGAAAAAGACCGTCACATCGCGTTGTTGTTCCGCCCGGAGGAAGTCAGCGAACCGCTGTTTCATCAGCGGATCGAGCCCGCTCGTGGGTTCGTCGAGGATCACCAGCTCCGGCTCGTGCATGAACGTCGTGACGAGCCCCAGTTTCTGGATGTTGCCCCTGGAGTACTCCCGAATCTTGCGCTCGAGCGGCGGGTCGAACAGTTCGAGGAGCTCCTCGCGGCGTTCGTCGCCTTTGACCGCCGCGTGGAGGTCGAGGATCTCAGTGCCGGTCGCCTGTTCGTCGAAGCCGGGGTCGTCCGAGAGGTAGCCGATGTTCCGTTTGGCCTCGAGCAACGCTTTCCGATCGCGGATATCGTGGCCGAGTATCCGGGCGGAACCGGCAGTCGGCGAGATAAATCCCAGAAGCATTCGAATCGTCGTCGTCTTCCCGGCACCGTTCGGGCCGAGAAAGCCAAAGATTTCCCCACGCTCGACATCGAACGTTAACGAATCGGCACCGAGCACCGAGCCGTAGTCCTTGGTGAGCCCCTCGAGTTCGATTGCGACCATACGGTAGGGTTCGTGTCGATCCATTTGTGTGTATGGGTGCGTGGGGTGTTGAGTTGGTATTCCCCCACACACGCCACGGTTCCAGTGTATTGCACAAAGTATACGATACCAATGTTTGAGAGAGATCTTCTGGACACCAGCACAACGCCCATTGTGCGAACATTCGTATTTTATGGCCTTCGGCAGGCAATTCCAGTTGTTCAATATTGTAAATACTATGCAAACCTTTAAACGGTCTCGACCCATACGAGGTCGTGATGGCAACAGATGCACACAGCGGATCACCGGTACAGTCGACTGACGAACCCGTCTATATCGACGGCGGCGCGCACCTCCAGGACGTCGTGAGTGACCACGAGGTCGTCCTCGTGGACTTCTTCGCCACCTGGTGTGGCCCGTGTAAGATGCTCGACCCCGTCCTCGAGGGGCTCGCTGACGAGACAGACGCCGTCATCGCCAAGGTCGACGTCGACCAGCACCAGCCACTCGCCGCCGAGTTCGGCGTGCGCGGCGTGCCGACGATGGTCGTCTTCGCCAATGGCGAACAGGTCGAACAGCACGTCGGCGTCCTGCCCGAACCACAGCTGCGGACACTGATCGAGGGTTACACGAGCGAATGAGCGACACACGAGACGACGTCCACGAGATCGTCATCGTCGGCTCCGGCGTGGCGGGTCTCTCGGCGGCCGTCTACGCCGCCCGCGCCGACCTCGAGCCCCTCGTCCTCGAGGGACCGGAACCCGGCGGCCAGCTGACGCTCACCACGGAGGTCGAGAACTACCTCGGCTTCCCCGAGGGCGTCGGCGGGATGGAGCTGATCCAGCAGGGCAAAGCACAGGCCAGTCGATTCGGCGCCGAGTTCACCCACGGCACCGTCGAGGGGACCGACCTCGAGGAGCGCCCATTCGAACTCGAGCTTTCGACCGGCGACACCGTCCGAACGCGGTCGCTGATCGTCGCTACCGGCGCGAGCGCACGCTGGGTTGGTGCCGAGAACGAAGACGAACTGATGGGGTACGGACTGTCGACGTGTGCGACGTGTGACGGCGCGTTCCATCGCGGCGACGACGTCCTCGTCATTGGCGGCGGCGACAGTGCGATGGAGGAGGCGCTCTTCCTCGCGAAGTTCGCCGACAGCGTCACGGTCGTCCACCGCCGGGACGAACTCCGGGCCTCGGACATCATGTCCCGACGTGCCCTCGAGCACGACTCGATCGAATTTCGGTGGAACACCGAACTGCTCGAGATCCACGGCTCTCAGGAGACCGGCGTGACGGGTGCGACGCTCGTCAGTCACCCCGACGGACACCCGACGGCCAAACTCGACGAGGACGTCACGCACGAAGACGTCGAGGTCGGCGGGGTCTTCTACGGTGTCGGCCACGTCCCGAACACGAATTTCCTCGAGGCAACGTCGGTCGATCTCGACGACGAGGGCTACCTCGTGACGCGAGACGGGATGACGACCGAGACGGCCGTCGAGGGCGTCTTCGGTGCCGGCGACGTGATGGATCCCGACTATCGGCAGGCGATTACCGCGGCCGGGACAGGCAGTATGGCCGCCCTCGACGCCGAGGACTGGCTCGAGACCACCGATCCCGTCATCGAACCCGTCACGCCGATGGCCAACTCGAGCGACTGATCACCGTCGGCGACCCGATGTGAGCATCACCGTGGTTGATCCGCCGTATCGAATTCGAAGCGATAATATTGTTATAACACCACAATTGGAGTCCTGAGCTAAAATTTACATAGCACTGCTCGCATCGTACAACCGGGAATAAAGCGCCGAGTTTAACCGTTTAGTGTATATGCTCGTGATACTAGTCGTCGAGCCAATAGCATTTAGTATTGTGTGGTATTGTAACGTTCGTGCAAAGACTTAAGGTGAAACGGAAGAGAGATCCAGATACAATGAGCGATACCGTTTCGACAAGCACTGCGACGCAATCCTATACCGGACAGCCGTACGTGAACAAACTCCTGGGCGCGTTCCTGGGCATCGCGATCATCGGTTGGGGCGCCAGCATCTTCCTCACTGCCGTCCACTTCTGGGCGCTCCCGCTCCCGACCGGCATCGAACCCGAAGGCAGCATGGCCGTCATCACCAGCGCGTGGGCGTACGTCGGCCCGATCCCGCTCGCCCTCCTCGGCGCCGGCTACTACGTAACGATGATCGTCATGGGCGGTCTCTGGCTCGAGACTAAACACGAACTGCTCGAGCGCGGGATCTTCCTGATCACGCTGGGTGGCCTCGGTGCGTCGGCGTACTTCGTCTACCTCCAGCTGGGCGTTATCGGCGCGATCTGTCCGTTCTGTATGCTCTCGGCGGCCGCGACGACGAGCCTGTTTACGATCGAGGTCATCGTGAAGTACCTCGGTGGCGGCCACAGCGCGCCGACCATCTCGAGCACCCGCATCTGGCCGCCGGTCGTCGTCGGCGTCATCGGGATCACGATCGCCGCGATGTACGGCATCACGCTCGCGCCGATCCCCGGCGTCTAAACGGCCGCGGAACCACCATTCATAATCATCCACTCAGAGAGTACACCACAATGGACTTCGACATACTTCGAACGCGGATTCCCGCTCTCGATCACGGCATCTACCTCAACACCGGTGCCGGTGGGCCGAGCCCACGGCAGGTCGTCGACGCGGCAACTGCCTCCCTCGAACATCACGAGTACGACGCCCCGATGGCCGAGGGCATGTACCAGGCCGTCGGCAGCCAGTACGACGCCACCAAAGCCACCGTGGCCGAGTTGCTCGGCGCAAAAGAGTCTGAAATCGCGCTCACCCAGAGCACGACCGACGGTATCAACCGCGTCGCCGGCGCCCTCGAGTGGGACGAGGACGACGTCGTCGTTCGAACCGATCTCGAGCACCCAGCCGGCATCCTGCCGTGGCAACTACTCGCGGACACGCGGGGAATCAACGTCCGCGTCCTCGAAACCGATCGCGGCCGCGTGGATCTCGAGGCCGTCAAAGCCGTCGCCGAGGACGCGACGCTGTTGGTCGTAAGTTCGATTACCTGGACACACGGCACCCAGGTACCGATCAGCGAGATCGTCGACGTCGCCCACGATGCTAACGCACTGGTACTCGTCGACGCCGTCCAGTCGCCGGGTCAGGTCGCCGTCGACGTCACAGAATGGGGCGCGGACTTTGTCGTCGGAGCCGGCCACAAGTGGCTCCTCGGGCCGTTCGGCGCCGGCTTCCTCTACGTTCGGGAGGGGCTCGAGCACGATTGCATCCCCCACGAAATCGGCTTCCGAAGCGTCGTCGAGGCCTACGCCGCAGACTACGAGTACGCCCCCGGCGCGGGACGGTTCGAGGTCGGAACGACCAGTCCGGCACCCTTCGCCGGGCTCGAGGCCGCCATCGACCTCCACCACGAACTCGGTACGGACGCCATCGAATCCCGGATCGCGGAACTCACAGCGTACCTGAAAGACGGGATCGACGAGAGCGCCTTGCTCAGCCCGCGATCGTTCGAATCCGGCCTCGTCACGATCGACGTCAACGACCCAGTGGAGACCGTCGAACGACTCGCCGACCAGGACGTCGTCGTCAGATCGCTGCCGTACCCGGAGGCGGTCAGGGTGTCAGTGCACGCGTTCAACACCAGAGACGACATCGACGCGCTGCTCGAGGCGTTGTAGGGGTGGACGGCGAAAATCGGTTTTACACACCATTGCACACCGTTCACTCGAGACGCGAGGCGAACGCTGCCGGCAACCGAGCGTAGGTTTCGGCGGTTCTCTCGAGCGCCTCGAGCGTCGTGTACTCGTCGCAGGCGTGAACCGTTTCGGTGCCGACGGCGAACTCGATAGTCGGAATTCCCGCGTTTCTGAGCCGTTTGGCGTCGCCACCACCGGTGGCGCTCCGGCGATACACCGGCTCCTCGAGGACGTCGGTCGCCACGTCGACCGTCGCGGCGACCAGTGGCGAGTCGGGCGACTCGTAGGTGCCGACGCTCGAGCTGACGGCGGCGATCGAGACGCCCTCACAGTCGTCGATCCACTCGCGGATAGCCGCGAGGACGGCTGGCGTCTCGACGCCTGCAGTAAGCCGAATGTCGAGGCGGGCTTGTGCGAAGCGCGGAACGCTGTTGACCGTCTCGCCGCCCTCGATCGTGCCGAGATTGACGGTGGGATGTTCGAACAGCAGCCGCGCGTTTTCGGCACCCATCGAGGGTTCGTAGTAGTCGACTGACTCCTCGATAATCGGTTCGACGGGGTCGGGAACCGAGAGCGACCGACCCTCGAGACGCGTTCTGATTACCTCGATTGCGTTCCAGAGCCGGTCGATAGCGTTCACGCCCAACATCGGTCGGGAGCCGTGGGCGGCCTCGCCGGTCGCCTCGAGGGTGAGCCAGATGCTGCCCCGGTCGGCGACGGTCACCGACTGGGCGCCGACCGATCCCGTCGGCTCACCGATCACACAACCGTCGACGGCGAGGCGGCCAGCCTCGAGGACGGCCTCGAGCCCTGCATCGCCGGCAACCTCCTCGTCGCTGACGAATGCGAAGCCGAGCGTGACCGGTGGCCGGGTGTTGGACTCGACGAACGCTTGAGCGACGTGTACCATAGCCGCGACCGCCCCTTTCATGTCGGTCGTCCCCCGGCCGTAGATCCGGTCGCCGACGCGTTCGCCGAGCGGATCGTACGACCAGCCACCGAGGTCGTACGGTACGGTGTCGAGGTGGCCGCTGAGCAACAGCGTTCGCTCGCTCTCGCCGGGAAGCGTCGCAAGTAAATTCGGTTTCGCAGGGTCGGCAGTCACCCGCTCTGACTCAAGGCCGAGGTCGTCGAACGTCGACTCGATCCAGCGAACGATCTCGCGGGTGTCTCCGGGCGGGTTGGTCGTATCGAAGGCCACCAGTTCGAGCGTGGTCTCGGCGATGGCCGCGGACTCGAGGTGAAAAGCAGCGTCTGGAGACGACACGGGATTAGCTTTCGGCGATGGGGGTCGTCTCGGCAGTTTCCGAATACTTGTCCTCGAACTCCTGGATGAGTTGGCCCATCTTCGCGTACCAGTCGTTGAGCATGCGCTGCATGTCGTTGGCGATCTGTGACGGGTCGGTCGGCCGGTAGACGTGATAGTACCCGCCCTGTTCGTAGTTGATCTGTTCTTTCTGGATGAACCCGCTCTGGAGCAGGCGCTGGATCGAGCGATACGCCGTCGAGCGCTCCCGGTCGACTTCGTCGGCGACCTCGTCGATGGTCAACGGCTCCTCGCTTTCGACGAGCACCCGGTAGCAGTCCTTATCGAGTTGTTTCAGCCCGTGGATACACTCCAGCAATCCCTCACAGACCATGTCCTGCTGAAGTTGTTCAGCCATCGAATTTGCCATGTTCTTGATCGGAGTAGGAACCGGAGTGCTATAAGGGTTGTGCGAATATTGTACAATCTCGTTATACAGCTTTTATCGGGGTGTTCAGCCGGCCAAAACACCGATTCGATCCTTTCGGGACACACGCTCTCCCCGTGGTCTCAGCGGCCTGAGAAAGCACTGAGACCTATATACCTCGAGTGAAAGAACGACACATGAACCGACTCGAGCACCCGACGGTGGCACTTTCACCGGACGGGTCGATGTCACCAGCCGAGACAGCCGCTCGCTCGCTCGAGGTGGACGACTGATGCCGCCGTCGGCTCCCCTGGTCGACACCCTCGAGGCCGACCGTGGCGTCACCTGCGTCGTTGGCGCCGGCGGGAAGAAGTCGACGCTGTACGCCCTCGCGAACCAACTCGAGCGAGCGGTGGTCACCGCGACCGTCCGCATCCCGCCGTTCGAGGAACACGTCAGCACCGTCAGGATAACTGACTCCCCCCAGGACGCCCTCGAGCGCACAGAAGACTGGCCGCTCGGCCTGGTCGCCGCTGACGAAGGGGATCGATACCGCGGCTACGAGCCGTCGGTGATCGACGACCTCGCTGCACAGGTCGACGTCCCCATCCTGGTCAAAGCCGATGGGGCACGGACACGGTGGCTCAAAGCACCGGACGAGCGCGAGCCACAGCTACCTACGTCCGCGACGACGGTCGTTCCTATCGCCAGCGTCAGAGCTGTCGGCGAGGTGCTGGACGATCGAGTGGTTCATCGCCCGGAGGAAGTCGCCGCAATCACGGGCCTCGAGATCGGTGAGCACATCAGCGTCGAGGATGTGGCGACAATCCTCACGAGCCCGGGCGGCGGGTTGAAACGCGTTCCCGATGGGGCAACCGTAATCCCCCTGCTCAACATGGCCGACACCCCCGACCTCGTGGCGACCGCACGTGAGATCGGCGACCTCGTCTGCCAGCACGAGGCCGTCTCGAGGGTCGTCATCACGCGGTTGCTCGAGGAGGAGCCGGTGATCGACGTACTCGAGTGAGTCACCGTTGTGACGAGCCTCGAGAGACGTGATCCTGTTGAAATCATGCATCACTGATACGTTTCAAGATTTGTCGTGCTGAACTCAACGTACGAATATGGCACTCGGTAGAGTGCGGTCTACGCGAGGGGCGAACGCTCAATACAGGTTGGTAGTGTATCGGTATAAAATATGACCCAACCGCCAACTGGCAAAAACAGTGTGTAACATCCAGGTAGTGCAGTGAGCGAAGCACTCGCTTCGTACCTAAAGTGACCATTTTAACTTGGGTAATTCTTTTGCCCCGTATCAATGTAGTCGGAATATGAATTCTACTGAAACAACAAACGCCAGTTTCGGAGACACACTATCGAAAGTCGTTCAACGAATGACGGTTGGCGGTTACCTGATCGGTTCGGGAGTGCTCATTGGTCTCGGAGCACTCGCGCTCGTCCGGGGCCTTCACCTGTATATTCATTTTTATAGTTACGCCACGGGAATCGAAACGAGCCGATTGTATCAAACGCTCATTTGGTCCCTCGCTGGAGGAATAGTCCTCTCACTGGGCGTATTTACCCTCGTTAAAAGTCTGTCCCACAACCCTTGATCGGAAGTGGAGTCTGATCTATCCTCCCTCGTAGTATCAATTGTTACCACCGCTTAGTTTGGATCCGAAATGGATGGCTGTTCAGTAAAGTCTGATGAACTAAAACTCATTCTCGTGCTGAACTCGTTGTCTGTTTTCAGCAACCAATTCCCGTTCATCCACCGAAAATTCCACATACGCAGAAGCTTACAACGTCTCGAGAAACGCTGCCATTCCCTCCAGCGCCTCCTCGGTCTGGATCTGCTCGATGAAGGCCCGGCGCTCGCGTTCTAACCGCCGTTCGACCTCGGCAAGCTCGAGTCCCACGAGTCGTTTCGACCGCTCGATCGAGCCGGGCTTCATCGAGGCGATCTCTCGAGCGATGGCGTCGGTTCGCTCGTGGACGGCACCGTCGCCCTCGCCGATGTTGTCGCTGTCTCCGTCGCCATCACCGCCGACGAGTTCGCTTGCCAAACCCCACTCGAGCGCCTGTTCGGAGGAAATAGTCTCGTTCGTCGCGAGAATCCGCATCGTCCGCGTTCGTCCGATAATTTCCGGAAGCAGAGCCGTCCAGCCGCCGTCCGGACTGAAGCCGACGACGGGGTAGTAGGGTGTGATTGTCGCCTTCCGGTTCATCACCACGATGTCGGCCGCGAGCAGGAGTCCGAGTGACCCGCCGGTGACCTGTCCGTCGACGGTGACGATAACGGGCGGGCGAGCCGTCCGGAGCGCGACGATAACGTCGTTCAGCGCGCCGACGACCTCGCTCGAGTAGTCGACGATCGACTCCCAGTGATCGTAAAAGGAAGCGACGTCGCCGCCGGTCGAGAACGTCGGTCCGGCCGTCCGAAGGACGATAACGCGAACGGACTCGTCATCGGCCGTTCGCTCGACCGCCTCGAGCATTTCCGTTAGAAGCGAGGGGACGAGGCTGTTGTGGCGGTCGGCTCGATCGACGTGAATCGTCGCAATCCCCTCCGAGACGGACGTATCGACGAACTCGCTCGCGGTCATCGGTCGGCCCAGTCGAACCCTGCTGCCGGTGGGCTCGAGACGCCGCGATTCGTCGTCATCTCCCCTCCGTTCGTACTCGTTGGCGTACCAACCGAAATACGCCCGATCGTCGTCATCGGGCCCGCTCCTCGAGCGTCGGCCGTTCGATCTTACCCGCGGCGTTTCGCGGCAGTTCGTCGATCAGGTCGACCGTCTTCGGTACCTTGTAGCCGGCGAGTCGGCCGCGGCAGAACGCGAGGACGCCGTCCTCGTCGAGGTCGACGTTGGGTTCGGGGACGACGAACGCGTACCCGACCTCGCCCCACTGGTCGTTGGGGACGGGGACGACAGCAGCCTCAGCGATGCCGTCGTGTTCGTCCAGCGCGTGTTCGATCTCGGCCGGGTAAACGTTCTCGCCCCCGCTGATGAACATGTTCTTCAGCCGATCGACGATGTAGAGGTAGCCGTCCTCGTCCCGTCTGGCGACGTCGCCGGTGTGGAGCCAGCCGTCGGTGAACGCCTCCTCCTGGGCGTCCGGTCGGTTCCAGTAGCCGGGCGTGACGCCCGGCCCTTTGACCTGGAGTTCGCCGGTTTCGCCGGGTGGAACCGTCTCGGCGGTACCGGCATTGCCAGTATCGCCATCATCGCCGTCGCCATCACCACTCCCATCGACCTCGACGATTCGAGTACGAACGAACGGCGACGCCTGGCCGATCGAGCCGGCCTTCTCGAGGGCCCGTTCCCGGTCGATCAGGGTCACTGTCGGCCCGGTTTCGGTCATCCCCATGCCCTGGCGGATCACGATATCATGGTCGGCGTACGCCTCGAGTAGGCTGACCGGGAGTGGTGCCCCGCCGGAGGCCCACGAGCGAACCGACGACAGGTCACGTTCCGCGAACGTCGGATGGTCGTACAGCGCCCGGTACACGGCGGGGACGCCGAAGAACACCGTCGCCCGATCCTCGAGAATCGCCAGCGCTTCGCCGGGATCGAACGAGTGCTGCACGATTGCGGTACCGCCCTGGATGAGCGTCGGGTTGGTGTAGAGGTTCAGTCCACCGGTGTGGAAGAACGGGAGCACGTTCAGCGTCGTGTCCCGTGCCGTGAGGTCGGTCGGGATGCCGATGTTGAGCGCGTTGTAGAGCACCATGTCGAACGTCTGGCGAACGCCCTTCGGCCGGCCGGTCGTCCCCGAGGTGTACAACAGTCCCCACGTGTCGGTTCGCTCGCGGTCGGGCATCCGGATCCGGTCGCCGCTGGCGCGCTCCATCGCCGCGTCGTAGGCACGGTCATCGTCGTGATCGGGCTCCCCGAAGGAGATGTAATGGTCGACGTCGATACGCGAGCGAAGCTGTTCGACGGCGTCGGCGAACGCCGGATCGTAGACGAGCACGTCGGGCGAGGCGTCGTCGATGACGTACTCGAGTTCCGGCGGGGCCAGCCGCCAGTTGAGCGCGACGTACAGCGTCTCGGCTTTGGCACAGCCGTACAGCACCTCGAGATACCGGGCCCCGTTGTGGGCGAGGATCGTGACGCGTGCTCCCGGGTCGACCTCGAGGGCGTTCCGGAGGACGTCAGCGAAGCGACTGGCTCGTTCGTCGAAGGCCTCGTAGGTCAGCTCATCACCGGTGGCGGTGTCAACGACGGCGGTTCGCTCCGGCGTGCGGTTCGCGTGTGCGTGAACCCAGTCGAACGCCTCGGGAGTCATGACTAGTTGTTGTGAAACGGCCTCTAAATACACTGACGTTGGTCATCGAACCCGGTACGCTCACGCGGCTACGACGGCAGTCGATACCGGTGCAGGGCACGGAGAACGGGCGACCGTCTCGAGACGGAGCTGGGACTCACACGAAGCGGAACAGTCCCGAAAAGAGGAAGATCAACAACAGAATCGGGATCACCCTGAGCGCCACGTTCCGCATGGGGAGCAATCGGGCTTTGTTCGACCAGTTGACGAACGAACTGCCGACCTGTACGGGGCCGAAGAGGTCGCGTCGCCTGAGCGGTTCGGACGTCGCCACCAACTCGTCGACCCACTCGAGAAGCGGCCGGATGTCCGGGTGGTCGGGACTATCCCGGATCATCTCGAGACCCAGTTCGATGTTGTACTCGAACGCGACCTGCGTGATGTTCGCCGAGCCGAGGATACACCGTGGGTTCGGCCCGTCGCGGACGTAGAGCTTCGCGTGCAGTCCTCGCGGCTGCTTGTACAGGGACACCTGATCGTATCCGTCCAGCGACCACAGGTCGTAGGCGATTCGCGAGGAGAACTGGTCGGATGCGGGGCCGACGACCACGACGAGTTCGTTCTCCCGAGATCGTTCGAGAAAGGACACGACGTGGTCGCGTATCTGGCGGTACCCCTGGTAGGTAAAGTATCCGCTGACGATGTAGACCGTCCCGTCCTCGGCAAGCAGGTCGGCCAGCGCCGCCTGAACGCGTCGATCACCGTCGTTCGTTCCCAGGAGTGTATGGGACGATCTGGCCTCGATCTCGTTCATTGGCTGGTGTCTACCGTCGACGGTAATCAGTGTAGTTGATTCGATTTCGAGCCCCGTCCAATCATCCACTCGTCTCGAGGACGATCGGGCGGTGATCCGACAGCTGGACGTCGAGGACGTCACAGCGGTCGATCTCGAGACCTGGCGAGCACACGAACAGGTCGAGGCTACGGGAGTCGACGAAGAAGTCGTCGAACGGTCTCTCAGGAACCGTCTCGCCAGGAACCCGGATCTCGAGGCCGGTTCGGTCGGCGAAGGTGCCCAGTGAACCCGTTTCGTCGTACGTGTTGAAGTCGCCGGTCACAACGACGTTCCGCCCGTTGGAGCGGTCGGCTACGAGGTCGGCCAGCTCGGTCAGTTGTCGTACCCGACTCCGGGATCCCAGGGAGAGATGTACCACGAACACGACCAGGTTTGCCGTAAGCTCGACCTCGAGGACGAGCCGTTTGCGACCCGCCGTCAGGTAGTGGGGCGTCGGCGTGCTGGCGACACTCGAGTGTGAGAGGACGGCGTTGCCCAGGTGGCGAAAGAAGGGGAGTGACTCGGGGCCAACAGTGTAGCCGTAGCCCTTGTCGCTGGCGCTGCCGGTAGCGTTGCCGTACTTGTTGCGCACGGCACCAGTGTACGAGAGTCCCTGTTCCCGGAGCGACTCGATGATGGTGCGGAACTGCCCGTCGGTGACCGTCCGGTGGGAGCCCTGGTCGACCTCGAGCAGCGAGACGATGTCGGGGCGTTCGCGATCGATCACCGAGACGAGCTGCTCGAGCTTTTGGCGTTCAACGTTCCCGTCGCCGACCAGCGACCCAATCGGCGGGGGAACGTAGCCCCAGCACACGTTCTGATAGCCGAGCAGATACCCCGCGTTACACGACAGAATTTTCATGCGGTTTCGAGTGTGTTGCGGTCAGTTACCCTACGGGCCACGGAGACTGACCATCCACGCGTGCATACAGTCAGGCCGTAGCGACCATAACTATTTCTCCGACCTGGAATGCTGCCGGAGGCTCGAATGGGGAATCGGGGATCACCACCCAAAAATGAGACGCTACATCAGGTAGAACAGCGGGAACAGGAACACCCAGACGATGTCCACGAAGTGCCAGTAAAGCCCGAAGAACTCCACTGGACGTGGATCTTCGAGGTAGGCGTCAACCGTCGCAATTCGAACGAGCATGAACCCGGCGACGAACAGGCCGAAGAGAACGTGCAAGCCATGCATGCCGGTCGTCACGTAGTACACGGAGTACTCGAGGCCGCTGAACCAGTAATCGCCCTCGGCGAATTTCGAACTGTACTCCCAGGCTTTCACGCCCATGAAGGTCAGTCCGAGGAGCATCGTCGCCGACAGCGCCGCCAGCAGTCCCTTCTTGTTGCCGCGTTCGGCCATGACGAGCGCGAGGATGACCGTGAAACTCGAGGTCAACAGCACGTAGGTGTTGAGCAGGCCGGGCCACGCGGCAGGCGGGACGGTCGTCCACTCGCTCCAGCCCAGATGAATCCGCAGGAAGAGGAAGGCGCCGATGATGGCACCGAAGACCATCACGTCCGAGGCCAGGAAGAACCAGACGCCGAGTTTCGTCTTTCCGACGCCGTCGAACGGCCAGCGTTCGGCAATCGGTTGATCTGGGGCGTTGAACTGCTCCATTCCGAACTGCCAGAGGGTGTAAAACAGCATCGCGAGGCCGATCAGGGTGAGAATCGGATAGACCGCGTTTGGCTCCGGTGAATCGACGATTGTCGCCCCTCTCGGCTCGGCGAAATTCGCGAGATACGGCGTCAGCCCCGACAACCCGAGGAAGAAGACGAACATCGCGAGGCCGATACCGAAGGGCCAGATGCTGGCGTGGTCGACGTGTTCGCCGTCGTGCTCACCGGCCGTACCCGTGCCGGTCTCCATCGTGCCCGTTTCAGTTGGCAACGCACCGCCGTCGGTCGTCGCTGACGGCTGATCGACGAACTCGAGGCGACCGCTGGCGTAGCTCGGCCGGCCGGCCCAGTTCTCGAGCGGTGGCGGCGACGGGATCGCCCACTCGGCAGTGCGGGAGAACTCCCAGGGGTTGTCCGGTGCGTCGGGGCCAGCCACCAGGCTCTTGCCGAGTGCGTAAAACATGATCAGGAACGATCCCCCCAGGACGAACGCGCCGACGGTCGCCATCTGGTGATAGAGTTGCAGTCCCTCCTGGTAGTGGAAAACGCGTCTCGGAGTTTCCCAGGCGAGGAACATCGGGAAGTACAGCAGGTTGAAGCCAGCGAAGAAGACGGCGAAGTGAATCTTGCCGAGGGCTTCGTCGTACATCTTCCCGGTGATCTTGGGCCACCAGTAGTAGATACCGCCGATCAGTGCCGTCCCACCCGCGAACATCACGTAGTGGAAGTGGGCGACGACCCAGTAGGTGCCACGGAACTCGTAGTCCAGGACGACCGCGCCCAGGAACACCCCGGTGATACCGCCGAGGATGAACAATACCAGGGCCCCCAGGTTGAACAGGAACGGCGTCGTGAACCGTATTCGACCCTTGACCATCGTGTAGATCAGCGCGAACACCATCAGGTCGAACGGCAGCGAGATCCCGATCGTCGTCGCCATGAACAGCGTCTTGATCTCGAGGTTGATCGAGGTCAAGAACATGTGGTGCATCCAGACCAGGAACGACTGAACCGCGACGAGCACCATCGAAATGATGACCCACTTGCGCCCGACCAGTCGCCGGCCACAGAACGTCTGGAACGTCTCGAACATGATCCCCAGCGCGGGGAAGAAGACGATGTACACCTCCGGGTGGCCGAAAAACCAGAAGAGGTGCGCCCACAACAGGCTCGATCCCTGGTCGGTCGCGAAGTACTGGGTTAGAAGGATGCGATCGGTTGCGAGCAACACCACGGCGGCGAGTAGCGTTGCGAACGCGAACAGCATCATCCAGACCGTCAGCAGCCACGACCACGTGAACAGCGGCATGTTCCACAGCCCGAGTCCCTCCGCCCGCGAGCGGTGAATCGTGGTCAGGAAGTTCACCGTCCCGAGGGTGATCGAGAGAATAAACATGATCAGCGCGAGGATGGTGACGTTGCCACCGGTGGTCGCCTGCATCGCCGGCGTGTACGTCGGCACGTTCAGCGGCGCGTACATCGTCCACCCGCCGGCGTAGGTCGATCCCACGAAAAACGAGAGTATAACGAGTATGGCGGAAAACAGGTAAAACCAGTAACTCAGCGCGTTCAGTCGGGGGAATGCGAGGTCTTTGGCCCCAATCTGTAGCGGGACGACGTAGTTCGCAAAGCCCGAGGCAAGCGGCGAGATGAACCAAAAGACCATCAACATCCCGTGGCCGGTCACGGCCTGATTGAACGCGCTATCGGACAGGAAACCGCCGCCGGGTGACCACAGCTGCAGGCGAAATAGCATCGCCAGCAGACCAGCAGCTACGAATATAAAGAGGGCGGTCACCAGGTAGAGAATTCCCACGTCCTTGTGGTTGGTGGTAACTAGCCACCGCTTGGCCGACGTCATTGGCGGGAAGTCGTCTGCCATAGAAGTGACCCGTGTGTCGTTGACTCACACATCCATCGGGTAGTAATAGGTACAACCTGCATACGCCCCGTCACGACGCCGTTCGGTAGGGTGATGATTTGGACTGGGGCACCGTCGTCGGCCGATCAAGCCGCGCAGTTGTTCGGCCCGGTCTCGAGTTCCGTCGCCTCGTTTTCGTCGTCTGGCGCCTCCGACCCCGTGTTGATCGCGATGATCTGCTCGTAGTTCGCCGGCTTCTCGGGGGCGTTCTCCGTCAGCCGTTCGACGAACTCGTCCTCGCTCAGTCCGAGCAACTCGAGTTCCTCGCGGAGCGTTCCCAGGTGGGCACCGATCGTCTCCCCCGGCGAGCCAACCGCGTACGTGCCGTCGGCCGCGACGGAGACGTGTCCCGGCAACGCGAGCGTGTCGTCGGGCAACTCGAGGATCGTCTCGTGGAGCGATTCGTACAGCAGTGCAGCTCCCTCGGAGGCGTCCTCGTCGCCGAACTGGAGCTCCGTCCGGCCGACCGACTCGACGAACAACGTATCGCCGGTCAACAGGATCTCGCCGTCGACGAGGTAGTTGACCATCTCGGTCGTGTGTCCCGGGGTGTGCAGCGTTGTGACCTCGATCTCGACGTCACCAACCGAGATCGTCTCGCCATCTGCCAGCGGTTCGTAGTCGTACTCGACGGCTCGGTCGGTCGCGTGTTCGCCCAGGTGGTAGGGTACCTCGAGTTCCCCGGCCAGCGTTGCCCCGCCCGAGATGTGATCGGCGTGGACGTGTGTATCGAGGACGCGGTCGATGGTGAGACCAGCCTCCTGGGCGACGACTTTGAACCGATCGGTCTGGCGGGTCGGGTCGACGACGACGGCCTCACCGGCGCGTTTCGAGCCGATAACGTAGCCGAGACAGCCCTTCGCCCGTCGCTGGAGCTGCACAACGACGAGGTCGTCGGTGGCCGTTTCGACCGGGACGACCTCGTAGACCGTGCTCCAGTCTTCCATCCCGCCTTTGACGACGGTGACGTCGTAGCCGTGATCCTCGAGGGCGAAGGCGAATGGGGCCGACGTGAGTCCCTTCCCACAGATGGCGACGACCGGTTGTCCGTCGGCGGCTGCCTCGACCCGATCGAGGTCGTCCTCGGAGAGTCCGTCGTCAGGATGGAAGGGGACGTTCGCTGAACCGTTGATGTGCCACCCGTCGTAGCTGTCTTCGAGACGAGTGTCGATGAGTGCAAACGATTCGCCGCTGTCGATCCGCTCTGCGAGTTGTGCCGTCGAAATCTGGGATACCATGAGGATTGTCTCGTTGGAGTATGTCGTGATCGGTGAAAGTGCTCGGCCTTGCGCGGGTGCCGGAAGCTAGCGGGATCGGTTTCGACCCGCATCGGGAAACCTGTTTTCCCACGGCACCAGTCACATCTCGTCGCCACGGATCGAGAGACCCCCTAATATGGAGGTACGAGGATTCGTAGTCGTCCACGGCTCCGCAAAACAGCACCCTCCCTTGCACAGGCAACCGTGACAGCGGCTCTGCAGAATCGACTCGAGGGTCAGCCCTCGAAATCGATGGGTGAATCGGGCGTCGACGCGTCCGCGCTCCGGGCGAGCCCGTAGCCCGCCACGAGCAAAGCGACGCCGAACAGCAAGAACGCCACGTCCCAGAGGGGGGCGCCGCCGGGGCCATCGGGCCAGACGCGGTGTAACTCGAGGACGTGGTGATTCACGATCCCCTCGACCAGGTTGAAGAGGCCCCAGCCCACGAGGATCGAGCCGGCGAAGACGCGACTCGAGGGCGGGACGTCGGGTCGTCTCCAGGCGCGCAGCAGTAGGCCGATGCCGACGACGGTGAAGAGGAACGTGCCCACGTGAAAGAGGCCGTCGGCGAGGACGTTCAGCTGTAGCTCGGAGAGGTTCGTCGTGTCCGTCCGAGCGGACAGCATGTGGTGGGTCTGAAGGAGCTGGTGGAGGACGATGCCGTCGACGAAACCGCCCAGCCCGACGCCGAGGACGATTCCGGATTGCGCGAGCGGTTTCACTCGCTCGGAGAGTCCGAACCAGGTATCCTCCCGATCCGCCATCGATCAGTGGGCGGCCATCTCGCGGCAGGTTTCCGCACACACCGGGAGGAGTTCGGCACAGGCCTGGCAGTGGTCGTGGTCGTGTTGGGCACACTCCTCGGCGCAGGCCTCACACGCGTCCGCACAGATCGACGCGAGGTCGGCGTGGTACCTCGAGTTCCGAGCCATGAACCGCGCGTGGAGGGTCGCCAGGTCGGCGACGTCGCGACAGAGGCGGATACACTCGGCCATCGCTTCGCCTTCGTCCGCACAGGCGTCCGCACACCACTCACAGACCTGGGCTGCCTCGAGACAGTTGTCGATACACTCCTGCATCTGGTCGTCCGCGTGTGAAATAGCTTCTACCGCCATGACGGGCAAACGCACACCTCTCGGGTCAATCAACGTCTCACATGCCGGTGCAAGCCATCGTCGACGCGTGCCGTGACTCGAGGGAGCGCCCAATAGCTCGCAGAACAGTGTCTGCGTGTTTGACTACCGTCCGAAGGCACCTGAGACGGGCGATTCGGCGGCTGTGGGTAATGTGCAGACTGCTGTCACCGCACCCGCTTGAGAACGGCAAACAGAAGCGCCACTACGACCACGATCAGCGGGCCCAACAACACCACCAGGACTGTCACTGGCAACGAGAGCGAGAGGAGAACGATGGTCACGATTCCACCGAGGAGGAGTCCCCAGAACAGTCGCAACTGGGAGGATTGTGCATCGAGTCGGGCTTCTACCGCCTCGACCTGCTCTCTGAGGTGCTCGAGTTAGTCGTGAGAGGGGCCTGTAGTCACACTGACGATATCTGCAACCACGTAATGAGGTGTTGGGTTTCGAGACGAACGCTTACGGTAACCCCCTTGACGCTGCCAGCAACGACAACTATTCGTTCTCGATTCGGTCGATCGCCTCGTCGAACCGTTCCGGCGGCTGCGCCCCAACGAGCGTCCCGACCCGTTCCGTCTCGGGGTCGAAAACGGCGAACGTCGGCGTCCCCGTGACGCCGAACGACCGTGCCTGCCCCGCGTCGGCCTCGGTCTCACTCTCGTAGGTCGACCGCTGGTCGTCGAGACACGCCTCGAGTCCCCCCGCGTCGACGCCATCGACCGACCGGGTGATCTCGACGAGGTTGTCAGCCCCCGCCCACCCCGAGTTGCGTTCACCCTGTGCATCGATGACCGCCGCGTGCCAGTCCCAGTACGTCGAGCGGTCGTCCCCTCGAACGTGTTCGAACACGCACCGCGAGGCGACTGCCGACGTCATCGAGTCCTCGCCGAAGTAGGGCAACGGGATGACGACCATGCGAACCCGCCCCGGTTCGATGTGGTCGCGAACGACGGCGGGCAGCGACTCGTGTTCGAACTGTGCACAGAACGGACACTGAAAGTCCGTCCAGTAGTAGATCTCGAGCGGCGCATCGGGCGATCCCAGAATCGGTTTACCACGCAGTTCGACGCCCAGGTCAGACATTTCATCGCTCGCGTGTACCTCGGGATCCACGGCGTGACCTGGGTCGTTTTCAGCGCGTGAGAGGTAGTAGGCACCCCCACCACCGAGGGCGAAGATAGCTCCGGCGACGACGGCTCGACGCGACGGCTGATCCAGCGACATATCGTTCTCACCACCCATACATACTCCCGGTTCTAAACGGAATCGCCGTTTTGCTGGCCCAGCAAATCGCGGGTGGACATTTGGGGATCGACCCCCTTTTCCCACCTAACAGTGACGTCGATCGGCGAGACAGGTACCTGTTCGCCCCCCGAGGCCGTTTTCCCGGTCACCGCACCAGTTTCGTCGCTCGAGACTCCACTGACCGCGTTTGTGAAACTGATCGAGGTCGTGGGACGGACCGACGATTCCCGCTACGAGGTGGGGGTTCGATGAACTGGCGCGAACGGATCGACGGCTTCGTCAGGAACCTCCACGAGGCCGTCACGTATCCGTTCGAATCCTGGCGGGGGACGGCTGGCCTGGTGGTCGTCACCGCCGTGACCTACGTCGTCCTCGTGTTGAGTACGATGCCGGAGTTCACGATCCAGATGCTCGGGGACGGCCTCCACTGGTTCGACTACGTGCTTCGCTCGCTCACGGAGACCATCTACCGAACGGACGGCTGGACGGGCCTCGGCATCGTCGTCCTCTACGCCCTCCTGACGGGCGTCGCGGTCGTCAACGTCGTCGCACAGCTTCGGATCGTCGGCCCCTCGAGTCTCGCCGACCTCTCGGGCGTGCTCCCCGGTCTTCTCGCGTCGGGGTGTGCAAGTTGTGGTGCGGGCCTGCTCGGCTTTCTCGGATTCGCCGGCGGGCTGGCGATGCTCCCATACGAAGGTGCGCTCCTTCGGATCGCCGGATTGGCGCTCATCCTCTTCTTCTTAGGGCGGGCAGGCCATCCTGAACGGTGCCGGCTCGGAACGGAGGGGGCGACGTGACCGACGACTACGCGTGTCGCCCGATTCGACCCGGTCGACGAGCCATCAGTCTGGGAGCGCTGGTCGCCGTCGGCGTGTTCGGATTGTTCGGGTTCGTCACGGGCCTCATCCCAAACCCGTTCTATATGCGGATGGTTCCCCGGACGCCGGTCGAATATCTGTTCCTGACGCTGACGGCGCTGTTAGCCGGGGGGTACGCAACGCAACGGGTTTCCATCACGGTGAACGACGCAGGATCCGAACTCGAGACGGGTGACAAAATTACTGGAACCGGAACGACATCTGACGACGCGACGGCCGGCGGAACGACAGGTAACGTCACGGCGAGGGATGACGCGACCGAATCCGATCGCGGCGCGTTCGTCGGCCTGATCGGCGGCTTCCTGGCGGTCGGTTGCCCGACCTGTAACGCGTTCCTGCTGGTGTTGTTCGGCTCCTCCACCCTGATGACGTACTTCGATCCGTACCGTCCCATTCTCGGGGCACTCTCGGTGGCGATACTCGCGGGGCTGATAGTCGTCCGGCACAGACGTACGTGTCGGCGGTGCCGTCGGTAACCGCCCCGGAGTGACCGATGGGCGCTGGGAAATCGCTGTCAGCACGCTCCGATCGACCAGCCGCTATGACGTCGGCGTTCGACGGTGCATCAGTATATCAGCCCGCTCAGTCCAGGCTCACTCCCGATCCTTCCAGTCGGCGATTTCGGTATCTCGGAACTCCCCTTTCGCCTCACGTTCGTGTGGCCAGAATACGATCGCCAGGAGAGATCCGTAGCCGAGGACGACAACCGCGATGACGACGGTACCCGGAACCGTCCCGATCGAAGCCGACTCCGGGAGGCGCTGATCGGCGAGAAACGCCGTCACGCGGAAGAGCCAGGCGAGACAGAGCACGCTCACCAGGGCGAGGTAGATTCGTCGGAGTCGGTTCGCCACCGCCTCGAACAGCGAGATTTTGAGCGTTGGGCGCCGATAATCGTCGCCGAGTTCGGTTCGCCAGTCCTCCCGCTCGAGCGTGTCCGACGGATCCAGCGCGTTCGCCAATAAATACTGCTGATACAGTCGTACCCGCGCCCGGTAGACGTCGTAATCTCGGTACCGGCGTGCTTCGATCAGAAGGAACAGTCCAACCGCGAGGACGCCAACGAGGAGTACGTAGTGGGGGTTGTCAGTGCTCGAGAACGCCCACGTCAGAATAGCGGCCATGACGGTAACGCTCCAGGTGGTCGTTTGGTCGAGCCGCGACCGCCAGGTCGTCTCCCGGTCGAGTTCCCCACGGTAGGCGTGGCCGAGAATCGACTGGAGATCCGATTCGTCCTCGCTCAGTCTGGCACCCAGTTCGCCGTCCGGTGACTCCTCGTCGACGGTGTCGGTTCCGTCGGCGGAACTGTCGGTTCCGCTACCAGCGGTGTCGGTTCCGTCGTCGGAAGTCTCGGGCATCGTCGATCGGTCGTCCTTCCACCGGCGATGCGATATAACGTCCCCCGGATTTAGGGAGGAGGGTGTCTCGAGCGACCCGGATTGTGGGAACGCCACCGGTCGAGTCGGGCATCAATCGTCGACGATAGCTGGCCTCCTTCCTTTATCGTCCTCGATCGAGTAGTCCCCTCGAGTGTCCCATGCGCTCGTTTTACATCGTCTACGGAACTGGAGAAGGCCAGACTGCGAAGGTAGCGTCCAGAATCGCCGACGTTCTCACCGATCGTGGACACCAAGCGACGACGGTCGACGTGAGCGTCCGGAACGGCGACGTCGCGCTTGAGGATGTCGACGCGGTACTCGTCGGGTCGTCCATCCACGCCGGAAAACAGCAATCTACAGTGAGGAAGTTCGTACAGGTGAACCGAGATACGCTGGCCGGGATGCCGACGGCGTTTTTCCAGGTATCGCTCTCCTCTGCCGACGAGCAGGGAGCCGAACAGGCCGCAGGTTACGTCGAGACGTTCATCGAGGAGACGGGCTGGCATCCCGACCGAATCGGGCTGTTCGGCGGGGCGCTGCGCTACTCGGAGTACGGCTTCCTCAAACGACTTCTGATGAAACAAATTGCGAAGCGAACGGTCGAGGATCCACCCGATCCCGACCCAGCGGGCGACATCGAGTTCACCGACTGGAACGAAGTCGAGGCGTTCGCCGCCGACATCGCCGCTTTCGTGGAGGGGCTACTCGGCGTGACGCCCCCCGAGAGCGATCCGGAAATCGACTCGAGCAGCGATCCCGGCTGATCGCAGTCGGTTCGAACCGAGAAATCGTGTGGTGATGTCGGACGACTCGAACAGGCGACCGAACCAGCGACGCTACGATGACCCCTTCTCGACCACGAGATCCTCGAGCACGAGCACGTCCAGCCCCATCCCGTAGAAGTCTTTGATCGCGTGTGTCGGCGTCCGGACGATCGGTTCGGCGTGGTCGTTGAACGAGGTGTTGAGCACGACCGGGACGCCGGTGATGTCCGCGAACTCCGAGATGAGTCGATAGTACCGGGGATGTTGCTCCTCGCGAACGGTCTGTGGTCGCGTCGAATCGTCAGCGGGGTGGATCACGGCCTCGAGGTCGTCCACCCTGTCCGGGTTGGTGTCGTAGGCGTCGATCATGAACGGTGCGGGCCCGCCGTCGACGAGGTACTCCGGGGCTGCCTCCTCGAGCATCGACGGGGCGAACGGACGCCACTCCTCGCGGTGCTTGACGAAGCGGTTGACCCGGTCGCGCGAGGCGGCCGTTCTGGGATCGGCGAGGATGCTTCGACTACCCAGCGCACGCGGCCCAATCTCCATCCGTCCCTGGAACCAGCCGACGAGCTGTCCGTCGGCCAGTCGCTCGGCGACGTAGCGCTCGAGGTCGTTCGGCTCCGTGTAGGCGATCTTGTTCGTCTCGAGGGTCTCTCGAATCTCCTCGGTGTCGTAGGACGGGCCGAGGTAGACGGTCGTCTGCCGGTCGACCGCGTCGGAGCGTTGCTCGGCCCAGCCGGCACCCAGTGCGAGCCCCGCGTCGTGGGCGACCGGCTGGATGAACACGTCGTCGACCGCCGGGGACTCCCGGACGTACTTGTTGAGCTTGCAGTTGAGGGCGACGCCGCCGGCCAGGGCGACGTTCGCAGTGCCCAGTTGTCTTACTGCGTCCTCGACGATATCGACGACCGTCTCCTCGAGTAGTTTCTGGACGGTGTGGGCGAGGTCTTTCTCCCACTGGTCGAACTCCCCGCGCGTCTCGTTTCGCGAGCGTCCGAAGGCATCCTCGAGCCGTTCGATTCCGTAGCCCGTCCCCCATCGTTTGGTGAGTTCGGTGACGTCGTAGTCGACGCCGGTCTCGATTAGATCGCGAAGGACGCGCTCGATCTGCGGGTTGTCCTCCCCGTAGGGAGCGAGCCCCATCACCTTCCCCTCCCCGTTGAACATCCTGTAGCCGAGGAACTCCGTGACGATGGCGAAAAGGAGGCCCAGACTGTTTGGGTGATCGTACGTCCGTATTCGCCTGAGCCCGTTGGGTGTGGCGTACCAGACGACCGTCGAATCGTACTCCCCCTTGGCGTCAATCGTGAGGACGACGGCCTCGTCGAACCCAGACGGGTGGAACGCACTGGCAGCGTGACAGCGGTGGTGTGCGAGCGTTTCGACCGGCGGTACCGGCGTGCCGATCTCCTCGAGGCGGGACTCGATCTGACGGGTCGGGACGAACCGGCTGCGCACCTGCGTGACGAGGGTGTGTTCGAGCGCCGACGCTTTCCGTACGATGCCGGGGACGCGTATCGCGTCGGTCAGGTAGTGCCCGGTAATCTCGCTACGGAGGGAGGGATCGTACGGCAGCAGAATCCGGTCGACGTCCGATAGGTGGAGGTCGCGATACTCGAGGCACGCTCGAATCGCGTTTTCGGGGAACGTCTCGGTGGCGTGTTTCTCCCGCGTGTAGCGCTCTTCCTCGACACCGAACACCGGCGTGCCGTCTTCGAAGAGGACGGCACTCGGGTCGTGTTGTCCGTAGAGACCGATCGCGGGTTTAAATGCGAGCAGATAGTCAGTCATGGTTCCGTGAATTCGTCGCTACCCTCTAGGGTAACGGACTGGTACAAAACACCAGTGGACTTTTGCTGACCAGGCAAATCGCCGCTTATTTGTGTGAGAACGGTGAGCGGGCCACCGTGCATTCGAAGGGAACCGCGCACGGTGGGTCGTCGGAGTCGTCGGAGATTTTCCAAGTACTCGCGGACGACTACGCGCGCCAGATACTGCTCGAGGCGGATCGACAACCGATGACCGCAAAAGCGCTGAGCGACGCGTGTGACGCCTCGCTCGCGACCATCTATCGACGGGTGTCGATGTTACAGGAACACGACCTCCTCGAGGAACGCACCACGATCGGGCCCGACGGCTCGCACAGAAGCGAGTTCGAGACCGTCCTCGAGGGACTGCACGTCAGCCTCACGGGCGGGGAGTTGACGCTCACGCTCGAGACGCGTGACGAACTCGCTGACAACTTTACGGCGCTGTGGGACGAATTACGAGGCGACCGATGAGTTCGATCGAGGCGCCGTTCGTACTCGCGAAACTGATTACGCTCGTGTTAAGCCTCGCCGTCGCCTACCTCGCCTACCACGGCTACCGTCGCAACGGTCGCGAACCGATGCTGTACGTCTCCGCCGGGTTCGTCTTCATCGGCGCGGGAGCGATTTGTGAGGGACTCATCTACCTGGTCTTTGGCACGTCGATCCTCTCTGCAGGCCTCATTCAGGCGGTCATCGTCTCGAGCGGGCTGATTCTCGTGCTGGTCTCGCTGACGAAGTAATCGATTGCGGTGGGTGTTGCAGGATGACCGAGAATCGAATGTGGTGGATGGTTCCGTAGAGACCGAGGACGCACCATAAAAGCCGACAGTCAAACACCCAAACCATTTTGCGGAGACGGCGTAAGGATCGGTCGATGGAGCAACGGTTCGAGCACATCGGTGACACAGAGTTGGATCCGGCGACGAAGGCGGAACTACGGGCGGTGACCGACGGCTTCTTCGAGCGCCCCCTCGAGAAGGCTGGCAACTTCGACTGGCCGGAGTTCAAGCGCAACGAGGCGTTCAAGGCGATCATGATGCCCTCGCCACTGTTCTGGGTACTCGCTAATTTCGAACGCAGTTTCACCCAGAAACTCGGCCAGCAGATGTACGAGGAGTTCGGGCGCGCGGTGGCGAACACGAACGACGCCGTCGGCCCGGCCGAAACCCAGCACGCCTGTACCGACCTCGAGTTGAGCCACGCCGAGGAGAATCGAATCGAGACGATCATCGGTGAGCTAGCCGACGGCGACCGTGAACCCGACTGGGAGCGCGAAACGGCCGAGGTGCTGGCGGTCGACTCGAGCCAGTCGAGCTTCAAGCCGATCGGACGGATTACGTGGGATCTCTGGATCGAGGACTTTCGAAACGGGCAGCCCCTCGCCGCCGAAATCAAGACGCCGAAACCCAACCGTGATCAGACGATGGAGTCGAAACGTCAGATGCTGAAGACGGTTGCCGCCTACAAACACCGCAAGGAACCGACGCCGATCTGTCGGTACGTCTTCCCGTTCAATCCCTACGGCAGCCTCGAGGACTATAGCTGGTGGCCTCCGCAGGCGTTTTTCGACGTCAAATCGAGCGACGGGATGCTCATCGCCGAGGAGTTTTGGGACGGGATCGGCGGCCCGGGGACGATGGAGGGGCTCTTTAACTTCTTGCTCGAGGAGTCAGCTGGCAACATCGAGAAGCTGAAAGCGCTCGCCGGGGACGAAACGCTGTAGCGTTGTCAACTCACTCGTTATTGGCGATCGTCTCCACGGCGACCACGAGCCTGTAAAATAAATACAGCACAATCAACACGACTGTCGTGTGGAAGACCGGATACATCGCACCGATGTCCAGCAGCGTTATACCGGTGAAAAGTACCCCCAGCAGTACGAACACTGCTATGATCCCGAGTGTTTTCATCACGCTATTCGTCGTGGATGCCATGTATCAGGCGTTATCGGCGGTTAGTTATTAAAGTGCTGAATAGAAATTATTTCAACCAACTACGGTAGCAGCGTGTATACGAACTCGAGACACACCTCGCGGCCGTTCCCCGATGCATATATACCCCCGCAGTCAATCGAGGATAGGAAATGAACGCGATCGACCTGTTCTGTGGTGCGGGTGGGTTCAGCGCCGGTTTCGAGGACGCCGGCATCGACGTTCGCTACGGGGTCGACACCGACGAGCGCGCCCTCGAGAGCTTCGAGGCCAACCACGAGGGAACCGGCATTCTACACGACATCAGCGAGGGCGTTCCCTCAGAAATCAAGGATCTCGATGTGGACGTCGTCTTCGGCAGTCCACCTTGCCAGGGCTTCAGCGACGCTCGCGGCTCCAGGCGGCTGGACGACGAGCGCAACCAGCTCGTCTTCTCCTTCATCCAGTGGGTCGCCCACTTCGAACCCGACTACGTGATGATGGAGAACGTCGCCGGCATGACCACCATCGGCGAGGCGTTCCTCGAGGCGATCGAAGCCGAGTTCGCGGCCGCCGGCTACCGGGTCGAGTGGGAGACGCTGAACGCCGCCGACTTCGGTGTCCCACAGACCCGAGAGCGAGTGATCTACTGCGGCGTCCGCGAGGATCTCACCGTCGAGCCGTCGCTCCCGACCGGCACCCACAGTGAAGGCGGGGGCGGGCAACTGACCCTCGAGGGCGAGCGGATGCAGGGCTGGACGACCGTCTCGGCGGCCCTCGAGGATCTTCCCGACCCGACCGAAGACGGGACGGTCGACCTGCCGCCACTGTCCGAGTTCCCCGACAACGAGTACCTCCCGCTCGTACGCGACGGTGCAACCACGACCGAGAATCACACGGCGAAGGAGCCGGCGACCGACGAGGACACCCGCCACATCGTCGACGCCCTCGAGCCAGGCGAGATGTACCGCTCGAGCCGCTTTGGCGACCGCTATCGCCAGGTTTGGGATCTGCTGGCACACCGCTTTAGCGCCGTCGAACGGGACGCCCTCCACTTCATCGCCCGTCACCGAACCCGGAAGGCGTACAGGATGAACGGTAAGTCCGTCGGCGCGGTGCCCGACCATCTCATCGCCGAGGGGATCGACCACGACGATGACGAGGTTTACGAGGCACTCGAGCGGCTCCACGACGACGGGTGGATCCGTACCGACGAGGAAGATGGCACCCTCGGCTACGACCTGAACACCAAATCGGGGATCCGGCCGCGGTACATGCGCCTCGAGCCGGACGGCCAGTCGAACACCATCATGACGACGGATTTCAACCCACGGGACAAGCTGCATCCGACCGAAAACCGGGGACTCTCGCTCCGCGAGGGAGCGCGAATTCAGAGCTTCCCGGACACCTTCGTGTTCGAGGGTCGATTCGACGACGTCGCCAATCAGATCGGGAACGCGGTACCGCCGCTGATGGCAAAACGGCTGGGGGAGCACGTACTCGATATCGCGGGGAAGAAACCACCCCATCCGCAGTGAGCGATGCCGTCTCGCTTCTGAGAACGTCCTGACCTAGGCCCGTTTGCTCTCGTTACATGCACCTGCCACCGCTTCGACGATCGACGACCGGCGGACGCTCGAGCCTCACCACGATCCAAAGAGGTCTCGAGGCTTCCGGTCAGGGACGACCGCGTCAGGGAGCACCGACCAGCCGAGTGGCTCCTCGTCGGGATCCACGTCAGTGTCGAACCCGGGGTCGTTCGCCGGCGGGCCGCCGCGATTCTCCGGCGGCGGCGCACCGTGAGCGTGTGTTCCGTCAGGATGTGGAACGGCCCAGACGTGCATCATGCACGGGGTTCGACACGGAATCGACAGTTCCCCGTCCCGATAGTCGCGTTCGTACACCTGCCGGTAGTACTTCCAGGCGAATCGACCGGGTAACCCCCGGTGATAGTGCCAGGGAGAACATCGACCGTCCGTGTCGTCCGTGTCGTCGGTGCCGTCGATGCCATCCTCCGCCCCATCTTGTGTGTAGAGCGTCGGCGGTACGTCGACCGGATCGCCGTCGATGGTTGCGATGAACATGAGGCCGATCGGTCGCCATAACTCGTTGTCGACGAGAACGGATTCGGGGCGGTCGGGGTCGAGCAGCACGTGGTCGCCGATGTACTCGGGGTTCAACCAGTGTGACCAGCCGGACGAGGTACCCGGGCGTTTGACGTCGAAGTACGGAACGAAACCTCGATCGATCAACTTCCCAACGGTGTCGTACCTGGTGTCGATCGTCTCCCGCGCTCGCTCCCTGAGTTCCATCGTTTTCGGATGGTCGTCCGCACACCCGTCCACGCTCGCCCCCTCGCAGGGAGCCATATCCGTCCCGATCGTCGCGTCCGGACACCGCGAAACGCTCCTGAAGCCCTCGGATCGGTTCGCCGTCGCCGTTCCAATCCCCGATGCGGACAGACCCGCTGTCCCGGCCGCCACCGTAAGCAGCGTTCGGCGGCGGATTACCTGATTGTCGCGTTCGGTTCCCATGTCACGGCGTAGCACGACATCGCTGGTTGTAAATCATGTAGGCGATCGGTCTGACTGCCGGCGTGGCCGAACGGTCACCGCAGTCGAACCGGTTGAGGAACGTGCGTTCTGCCTCCGGGTACGCGCCGCTGTCGGGATTTCGTCGCTCGAACTTCTCACCGCCATCCAGGGTCTCGAGTTCCTTACTGCTACCCTGGGTCTCGAGTATCCCTTACTGGCGACCAGAAAGTCGTCGACACGAAAACGGACGAATCGTCGTGGCTGGTGACTCGTTTCAGGGCACTCAACAGGGGCCGACGAAACAGGCGAGACAGTCCATCCGTCGCAGGTCGAGGAGGTAGGATGCGTTCGCGTTCATTCGATCTCCGATGCGGCGTCTGTACTGGTGCAACGGTGCGTCCCCGGACTCGATCATCGACTCGAGGCGGTCGAAGGACAGCCGCCAGACCCCCTCCATCTCCTCCACGGAGGCTCCGTACCCGCTGAGTTCGTCGTGCCATCGTACCCAGAAGAGGATAGCCGGGTCGTTCTTCCGCTGGTATCGACGGTAGTCGTTGGCGTTGAACGTGACGACGTACTGCGGCGGGAGGTCGTAGTTCGATTCCGCGGTGAAAAACGGCGTCTCCTGGGTCTTCAGGTCGGCCGCTTCGCCGTCGACGAGGAGGTCGAGGGCGGTTGGATCGTCGTCTTTGGCCGGGTTTCGGTCGGCGTCCAGTCCAATTTCCGGGGCGACTGACTCGAGGAACGTCCCCTCGCGTTGCTCGCCGAAGCGTAGCCACGGCGTTTTGTCCTCGGTGTCGGCGGGTTTGTCGGCGTGATCCATGTGTCATCGCCACGTAACGAAGTGGAATGATAGTTCCGGCTCAGGTTCGATCGTCCCCACTACTACAGATGGTGAAGTGTGAGTGTGTACAATGCTACAAAATATATAGTTACGAAACCGCCGTAACTACAAAAAGTATAGTTCGAGGTCAGCGGTGCTGATCGAGATCGACGAGGTTACCGTCGACACAGCACCCTCGAGTCGAGCCGCTACTGCGACCACACGGATCACCGCTCTCGAGCCGTCTCGAGATCAGCCTGCGTGTCGATGCTGTCGAACGTCTCGAGGGTGGTGTGTTCCAGCACCGCCGATTCCTTGACGACTACCCACTCGAGACGGTCGAGGGCGGCCAGAATCTTGCCCTCGTCCGCCTCGAGGGCCTCCATACAGGCGGTGGCCATCGGCTCGGTTTGGTACACTGCCTGGGTCGTCTGATACCAGCCGTCCTCGAGTTTCGGGACGACGGCCGCCGGTTCCGTGGCCACAGACTCCGTATTCTCGCCGGCGACAGTCGTCTCGCCTTCGGCCACCTCGAACAAAAACGCGAGAAAGTGCGGGTCGACGAACGGCATATCACACGCGACGACGGCCGAAAGCGGTGCCTCGGCGGCCTCGAGGCCCGCCAGGATCCCCGCAAGCGGCCCCAGATCGGGCGTCGGATCGACGGCGAATCGATAGTCTACGGGGAGTTCCTCGAGTGCGCTCGTGAGAACCTCGACCTGTTCAGCCCGACAGTTGACGACGAGTTCGTCCGTGACGCAAGCGACTCGCTCCGCGACGCGAGCGACCATCGGAGTCCCCTGGAGGTCGGCGACGGCTTTGTCCGACTCACCGAACCGGGTCGAAAAGCCACCCGCGAGGATGACGCCAGCGCGTTCGGGATCGGTCATCACCGTACGCGTTCGTATCCGACACTATTAACGTCTGCCCGCTCTCCAGAGACGTCGTCCCGTACTGAGCCTCGAGCCCGAAGACCCACGAACTACCGTCTTCGCTACGCTGTCGGGCGAACCACCGTGACGGGAACGACCGACCGGCGAACGATCGTTTCCGCAACGCTCCCGAGCAAAAAGCGGGCGACCCCACGCTTGCCGTGGCTCCCGATGACGATCTGATCGACGTCGTGATCGTCGGCGTAGCGGACGATCGTCTCCGCGGGCCGCCCAGCCTCGAGTTCCGTCTCGACCGACATACCGTCCGGAACCGTCTCGAGGAGCGACTCGAGGACGTGTTGGCCCTTCTCCCGTTCGTTTTTGAACTCGTCGTCCAGCCTAAAGCCGGGATAGGCCTGTTGGCGGCTGAACTCGATCATCGGATCCATCACGTACAACAGCGTTAACGTCCCGTCCGAAAGCTGTTCGATGGCGTACTTGAGCGCTTTTCGGGCGGCTGGCGAGCCGTCGACCGGAACGAGAACGTGTGTGGCCATACGGAAAACTTCGAAGCCGGTCGCAAAAACGTGTGGGATGGAATGACTCGACCGCGCCAGAGGGAGTCGGCGCCTTCCCGGTAGCTGACACTGAGGACAGTCGTTCAAGGGGCCAGCCGTCGTAGGAGACGCAATGTACCACCACGTACTCATCGCGACGGACGGAAGCGACCTCGCGACACGAGCAGGTGAACAGGGGCTCGCCATCGCGGAAGCGGCCGGTGCGACCGTTCACGTCGTCTCCGTTCTCGAGGAGTTAGAGGGGGAAACCCCCACTGACACCGAGCGAAAGCGCCACCGTGACTGGGTCGAGCAAATCGAATCGGCGGCGATCGACCGCGGGTGTGACGTCGTCACGAGCGTTCCAACAGGGCATCCCAGCCGTGCGATCCTCGAGTACGCAGACGAGAACGGAATCGACCTCGTCGTCCTCGGCACCCACGGCCGGACGGGGCTCAAGCGCTGGATCATGGGCAGCGTCGCGAGCGCCGTCGTCCGCGAAGCACGGTGTCACGTCCTGACGGTCAACGGCTCCGTCCAGACCGTACAGGAGCAGTTCGACGACATTCTGATCGCAACCGATGGCCGACCCGGGGTAGATCGGGCCGTCGACGCAGGCCTCGACCTGGCGGAGGCCGCCGGGGCGACCGTCC
Source organism: Natronosalvus vescus (assembly GCF_023973145.1). NCBI lineage: Archaea > Methanobacteriati > Methanobacteriota > Halobacteria > Halobacteriales > Natrialbaceae > Natronosalvus > Natronosalvus vescus. The sequence continues at coordinate 2,725,929 of NZ_CP099546.1, read as the reverse complement.
ACTCGCTGTACGTCGTCGACGACGTTCACTCGCGAACGAACGTCGTCCTCGAGTCGTTCGAAGCCGTCGGGGAGCAGTCGACGGCCGTCATCGCCGCCCGGGCGGCCGAACGCGGGCTCTCGAGCGAACGGGCGATACAGCGGGGCATCCCGCACGAGGAAATCGTCGCCTACGCCGACGAACGAGATATCGACCTCGTCGTCATGGGCGTCGAGAGCCTGTCGTCGCTCGAGCGACTCGTCGTGGGGAGCGTCTCACAGCGGGTCGTCGCGACCGCTCCGGCACCCGTCCTGACGGTTCGGACGCTCTCGAAATAGGACGGGCAGCTATCGAGGTGGCGACTGCACACAGAACCCGTTTCCTTCGGGGTCGCGCATGACAGTCCAGGTTTCGGTGTACGGGCCGGTCGTTTCGGTCTTGGTTTCGAGGACGGTCGCTCCCAACTCGGTCAGCCGCTCGACGGCAGCGTCGCGATCCGCCACGTTGAGATCGAGGTGAATCGGAATGTGTTCGGGCGACGAGCACGGCATCTTTTTGAAAAACAGCCGAGGCCCCTGTCCCGACGGATCGACGGCCCCTGCGGCCGCATTGACGTCACCGCCTTCGGCTTCGATCGCCTCGAGAAGGTCTGGCGGGGGCGTCTCTACGTCGTACTCGAGGGCTGCAGCCCAAAATTCGGCGAGTGCACCGGGATCGTTACAGGCGAAGGTGATGTTGCCAATAGCCGCCATAGTGTCACGTCAACACTTGTCACTAAATCAGTTCCTGTATTCCGTCGCCCCGATTCGCTTAGGGCGGGGAATTTTGCTCGAGCCAACCCGCCCGAGATCGCTTCCACCCACCCCAACTCGCTCTTGGCTCGCTCGAGCGAGCCAAGTCACCCCTGTGGATCGCTACCGTACTTGAGGAAGAGGTATACCAACGTCATCACCGCGACCAGCGCGACGATGGTAGCCACCAGCAGCGTGATCGCTGGTTCCGGAACGATCTCCGGGAGGGCTCCATCCCCGTCGCCGACGGTCGCCTCGGGATCGACGACAATCGTACCGACCATCCCCAATCCGATGTGCGGAGTACAGTGGAAATCGTACTGGCCTTCGGTCTCGAACGTAAATTCGTACTCGAACCCGGTGTCCTCGATCGGTTCGTAGCCGTCCCACCCTGCCTCGTCCGGCTGGTCGTCGACGACGATGTTGTGGTTGTCCGTGATCCAGACGAACTCGACGAGCGTTCCCGGTGGGATCTCCAGCGGGCTGTCCGTTCCGGGCTCATAGGCGTAGTCGACGAGGTCGACGGTGATCGCCTCCCCTGTGGCGGGCTCTTCGTCACCCTCGTCCTCTTCCTGTCCGTTTTCCTCTTCCTGCCCGTTCTCCTCGGTCTCCGGTTCGTCTTCGTCCTGAGCACCGACCGTCCGTGATCCCACGAGGACAGCGAGGCCGACGCCGGCCCAGTGCAGTAGCTGTCGCCGGTCGGGCGCATCCATCCCCTCGGGTCGTGCCGGGTCGCGGGACACCATCGACGAATCCACGACAGAGAGGAGCAAATAAGAACAGGGAACCGATCAGATTCGATTGCTTTCGACGTTCTGTTCGCCCTGAAAGTATTCGTGTCGCCGAATGAGCTATTTCTAGTCACTCGTCGTAGGGTCGGCTATGCAAGAGCTCCGATGGGTGCAACTCACTCGAGACGAAATCGATGCGTTTCTCGGCCGGGGCGGAACGGGCGTCATCTCGTTCGGAACCGCCGTCGACGAGCCGCCGTTTTCGATCCCCGTCTCCTACGGCTACTTCGCCGACGAAGGCCACTTTTACTTTCGGCTGTCGTTCCCGGCTGACCACACGGGCGGGAAAGCGACGGTCATCGACCGACCCGTGTCGTTCGTCGTCTACGGCGACCTCGACGACAGGTGGCAGAGCGTCGTCGCTCAGGGGACACTCGAGGAGGTCGCAGCCGCTCCATACGATTCGATGGCGGTGCAGGCGATGTGGGACGTCCAGATTCCAGCCGTCGACATTTTCGAGGATCCCCGCGAGGACGTCACGTTCCGGGACTTTCGAATGGTTCCCGAGACGGTAAACGGGAGAGGGGAGGTGCTGACCGAGGATTGAGCCCGAGTCACTCGTGAGTCACGATGAAACTGAAACAAATCGATCACCCCGTGAACTGCCTGGGTTCGAATACCACACCCACCCTGACCGCACCCACCCCCATCATCACCACCACCATACCACCATCACCATCACCTGGATGGCGCGGGTGGATTTACTATCGGCCCGCCCCAATGACAGCATAGCATATGCCCACCATTCTCGTTCCCCACGACGGCTCGTCGAACGCGCAGGACGCACTGTCCTACGCCCTCGAGACGTTTCCGGACGCGACGATCGTCCTGTTTCACGCGATCGATCCGTTCGAGGTGACGCCCGACGAGGAGTCGCTCCCGCCGTTGACCGACGAGTGGCTCAAGGAACAGCGCGCGGAGGCCGACGCGCTTTTCGAGCGAGCACTCGAGTCGGTCGACGACCACGTTCAGGAGCGAATCGAGACCGCCACCGCCGTCGGTTCGCCCGCCCAGTCGATCGTGGGCTACCTCGAGGACGCCGGCGTCGACCAGCTCGTCATGGGACGCCGAGGGCGGGGAAAGGCTCCGCACGCACAGATGGGGAGCACCGCGGAGATCGTGATCAAGCGAGCGAGTGTTCCCGTAACAGTTGTACGGTAATCACTATCGACACCACCTGCGTCATCCCCCTCGTGAAAGTGCCCGTCATTATAGGGTTGGACGGTCGTGATTCAGTATGGACGTTGGACTCACCGTCGGCGACTCGCTCGAGCGACTCGAACGAACGGTCGAGGGCTTCGATCTGGCGGAGTTCTCGATCGGCGAGGGGGCGGACATCGAGGCGATCGACGCGGGTCGCCTCGAGCAGGCACTGGAAGACGCCGGGGCCGACCTCTGCATCCACCTCCCGTTCACGCAGGTGGTCGTGACGCCGGTTCGGGAGATCAACGAGGGAATCCTCGCCTATCAACGGCAGTTGCTCGAGTGGGCCGGAGACCGAGGGGCGAAAAAGGCCGTGTTGCACGGAACCGCGCGGAACCCACACGACACCGACCTGCGACCGGTGTTCGCAGAGCAACTCGAGGCCATCGGCGCGGCCGCCGCCGACGCCGGTATCGAACTCGTCGTCGAAAACGTCGGCCACCAGAAACGGGGGCTGCCGTTAACGGTGCTCGGTGATCTCGCTCGCGAAACCGACACTGCTGTCTGTTTCGACGTCGGCCACGCCTACATGGAAGACGGCGACGACGGCGTCGACCGGTTTCTCTCGAGGTACGGCGACCTCGTCTCCCACCTCCACGTCCACGACGCCCGGAGCCGGGGCGACACCCACCTGCCGATCGGCGCCGGCGAAATCGACTACGGGATCGTCACCGAGCACCTCGCAGGGTTCGACGGAACCGTGGCCGTCGAGGTGTTCACCGACGATCTCCCGCTGTTGCGTGATACGGCTCAGCGGGCGACGGGATTCCTCGAGGCCGACGCGGAACGCGACGTTTGACGCCCTGGGGCTTGTCACCATCGTTCGAGACTAACGAGATAGGCCGGGTCGCATCGCTCGAGTCGCCATCTCGCCTCATATCGGTTATACGATTTTCAGTCCGCTGTGACCACGCGGGGGAACTATAGTGGTTCACAACCCACATAGTCGTATGAGCAAACACATCCTGGTGCCACTCGACGGCTCCGATCCATCCTGGGACGCGTTCGACCACGCCCTCGATCGTTACGCCGGTGAGCAGATAACCGTCTTGCACGTCGTCGATCCCGCCGAAGGCGTCTACATGGGCTACGACGGCGGCTACTACGACGGCGAAGCGTTCGATCGGGCGGTTGATCGCGGGGAAGCCCTCTGTGAGCGCGCTCGGGAGCGACTCGAGGAGCGAGACGACACAGCCGACACCGTCCTGGAGGAAGCGGTCGAAACCGGCAGACCGGCCCAGACAATTATCCGGTACGCGACCGACCACCCCGTCGACCACATCGTCATCGGGAGCCACGGTCGATCCGGCGTCTCGCGGCTTCTCCTTGGGAGCGTCGCCGAAACGGTACTCCGACGAGCGGCGGTTCCTGTGACGATCGTTCGGTAACGAGCCGAGTTGGCTCGCGTTGCCGGAGCCGATTTCGGCAGCATGCCTCTCCGCCGTCTCGTTCTCCAGCCACGGTCGAACCTCCACCGAGGTGGTGATTTTCCGGGTCTGGCTTTATACACGACGACGTGGAAGGTCGCCTCGAGTCACACTCGATTCCGCCCATGCCACGCCACGTTCTCGTTCCGATCGACGGATCGGATCACGCCGCCGCCGGTCTGGAGTACAGTCTGCAGTCGTTCCCCGACGCGACGATCACCGCCCTCTACGTCGTCAATCCCAGCCGGGATCACACCACGGGCGTCGGATCTGAGACCGACCCCGAAACGCGAGCGAAATCACGTGGCGAGCGCGTGCTCGAGAACGCCACGGATCGTGGCGACGATCACGGTCGAACGGTTCGGACGGAACTGAGAACCGGGACACCCCACACCGAAATCCTCGAGACGGCGTCCGAGAGCGACGTCGACCACATCGTCATGGGGAGCCACGGGAGGTCACCGATCACGGGCCCGTTTCTCGGGCACGTCAGTGAGACGGTCGTCCAGCGCGCCCCGGTGTCGACGACCGTCGTCCCGGAGGGCACCACCGCACTGGAAAACCGAGACCTTCCGGGGAACGTACTCGTTCCCGTCGACGGCTCCGAACAGGCCGAAGCCGCCCTCAGATACGCCCTCGAGACGTTTCCCGGGGCGACACACACCGCCTTTTACGCTCTCGAAGTGCCGTTCGACCGATCCCGCGAGGAGGTCGAAGGAACGTATCTCGAGGCGATCCTGGACGAACACGAGCGGCAGGGAGAAGAGATCCTCCAGTCTGCGGTGGCCGTCGCCGACGAATACGACGCCGAACTCGGGACGGCGTCGGCGAGCGGGAAGCCGTCGAGGGAGATCATCGCCCACGCGGAGACAGGCGACTACGACCAGATCGTGATGGGGAGCCACGGGCGCTCGCTTGCCGCCCGACTGTTCACCGGTTCCGTTGCCGAACGCGTCGCCCAGCGGTCGCCGCTGACGGTGACGCTGGTTCGGGGTGGGCGTAATGTGTGACGTCTCAAGTGCAACGTGACAGGTATAGTAGCCACTGCACGTCATTGCCCACCTGATCGCCAGACGTATCGTCGATCAGTGTGTGAATCGTATCAGTTGTTACTATAGCGCACCGACGCCAGGGGATACCGATGATTTTCGACGTCGTCAGACCCACATATCACGATCAGAACGATTATCCCATCACCCAAGCTACACATCGTAGAGCCAGCGATGCGAAGACGGACGCTACTCACTTCATTCGGAGGTCTGGGGATGGGGGTCGTTGCCGGGTGCCTGGATGAGGAACCGGAGCCGAAGCCGGAGCCACGCATCGAGTATCTCGAGATCCAGAACCACCGTCACGACGAGGGCGACGTGTTCACCGTTCTCATTACGGAACACGGAGAGACGGTATTCGAAGATCACGTCGAACTGGCCGCAGGTGACCCACGAGAGAGCGTCGTCCTGTACGAGGATCCGGTCGTCGAACCTGGGGACTACGAGGTCGTCGTCGAGGTCGCCGAACACAAGGCGAGCGTCGAGACGAAACAGGTGGTCTCGCCGGAGGAGGACTGTCTCTACCTCGACTTCTACCTCGGGTCAACGACCCTCCACGTGGAGTATACCACCTGGCCGTGCGATAGCGATGCTACCGACTGACGGAACAGCAGTCACTGGCTGGTTCTACCGCCGTCCGCTGTCTCGACGAGTTCGAACAACTGCTCGTAGTCGTCCGGAAGCTGGGCACGAACCTTTTCGAGGTTCCCGGCGGGTACCACGCTCGCGACGAGTGCGAGCACCTCCTGAGTGTGATAGTTTGCGTCCGACCGATCCACGCCCTCGCGTTTACTCACCCGCTCGAGGAACTCCTGGTAGTCGAATCGCTGGCCGTGGTCGGCCGCGACGAGGTAGTGGTCGATCTCCATCGGCAATGGGCTGGCGAGATCGGTCGCCTCCCCTTCCTGTAACCGTTCCCCGAGAGTTGTCAGGACGGCACGACAGGCGCGAACGGCCTGGCCGAACTGGGCGTACTCGAGTCGGTGCTGTACCTCGCCTACGAATTCTTTGTAGTTCATCGGTAATCACTCCGGTAACTCGTGAATATCGCACGCACTGTCGTCGTGCAATGCGAGTAGTGGAACGACACCAAAGACGCACAAAAGCCATTGGCGTGCGCCTGACGGGTATCAGGACGCCGGGTTACGAACATCGACAGATCGCCGGCTAGTCTTTTGCACCCTCGTGTGGTAGGATCCCGTCCATGACTGACACCATACTCGTCCCCATCGATGGCTCGCCGCTGTCAACACGGGCCCTCGAGTACGCCTTCGAGGCCCACGATGAACCGACAGTCGTTGCTATTCACGTGCTCGATCCGTTCGATCCGGGGTATAGCTCTGTGACCGACGTCGACGTTCGGAACGAACCTCGACACGGCTCCGAAGAGTGGTACGAACGGGCTCGCGAGGAGGAAGCGCGTCTCTTCGAACAGGCCCGCGAGACCGCGGCGGGATACGACGGCGAGCTGGTGACCGAGCGGGTCGACGGCGAGCCGGCTCGGACGATCGTCGAGTACGCAGAGGAGCACGACGTCGACCATATTGTCATGGGGAGTCATGGCCGAACTGGTGAAACCCGTTTACTCCTCGGTAGCGTTGCGGAGCTGGTCGTCATGCGATCGCCCGTGACGGTGACGATCGTCAGAGCGGACGACGCCTGACCGACGACCTCGTATCGTGACCCACCAGAAGTCACCCTCGAACTCGTTCCGGCGACCGAGTGGTCGCCAACGACTCGAGATTCCCGGTTACCTACCGCACCGTCTCGAGTTGAGTATCTCGGTTCCGTGGTCGTCCTCGATTCCATCTTGACTCCCCGCCTCGAGCCGTCACACGCCCCAGATGAACACGATACCGAGCGTGGTGACGACCGTGAGGATCAGTTGGAGCGGCAGGCCCAACCGAGCGAAGTCCGTGAACTTGTACCCACCTGGCCCGTACACCATCAGATTCGTCTGATAGCCGACCGGAGTGAGCAGGGGCGTACTCGCCGCGAACGTGACGGCGAGCACGAACGCGTACGGATCGGCACCGACCCGTGCCGCGGCATCGAACGCAATCGGAATCATGAGGACGACGCTCGCGTTGTTGCTCAACAACTCGGTCATAAGCGCCGTGAAGAGATAGAACAATCCCAGTACGATCACGATGTGTAACCCGGCGACGCCCATCACGGCGTTGCCGGCGAGAAACGCCGCTGCCCCGGTGCGCTCCATCGCGATCCCGAGCGGGATCAATCCGGCGAGTAAGAAGATCACGCTCCAGTCGACCGCCCCGTAGATCTCGCGTGGATCGAGGACGCCGGTACCGACCATCGCCACCGCGCCGGCGATCGAGGTGAGCAAAATTGGAAAGATCTCGAGGGCGGCGATACCGACGACACCAGCGATGATGGCGAGTGCGAGCGGAAGTTTCGATCGGCGGTAGGTCGGTCGCGTGTACTCACCGGCAACGATAACGTTCCGGTCGCGGTTCAACCGCTCGAGCGCATCCTTGCTCAGCCGTACCAGGAGCGAGTCACCGCCCCGAAGCGGGCGCTGCTCCATTCGGGTGTGAACGATGGCCGTTCCACGGCGAATTGCGAGGACGGTCGCATCGAATCGCTGTCGAAAATTCGACGTGGCGAGCGTTTCCTCGGCCAGCGTCCCGTCGGGAGCGATGACAATCTCCGCGAGAATCTGTGGGGTCGATCGTTCCCCCGGCGTCGATCGTGTCTCGAGGTCGGTGTCGGAAACGGATGTCTGCGGGAGGAGTTCGAGACCCGGCGTCCGGTCGACCTCGAGGATAGCGTCGCGTCCAGCCCGAACGAGCAGGACGTCGTTCGACTGGAGTGTCTTTTCCTCGATCGACCCGCCGAATGTGTCCGCACCGCGGACGAGTGTGACCGCGTCCAGGTCGACATCGAGTTCGGTCAGCACCTCGAGGATGGTTTTGCCGGTCATGGGCGACTCCTCGGGGACGGTGATCTCGGTGAGGTACGCCGTCATGTCGAACTCGTCGATCAGTTCGGTCGTGGGCTCGACCCGTTCCGGGAGGAGGAGCGGAGCGGCGAAAAGCAGGTAAATCGATCCCGAGACGAGCACGAGCGCGCCGAGGGCGGTAAACTCGAACATCGAAAAGGGACGGCCGAGATACTCGGGGCGAGCGACGATGTCGCTGGCGAGGATGTTCGTCGACGTCCCGATCAGTGTGAGCATTCCGCCCATCATCGACGCGAACGACAGCGGAATCAGCAGCCTGGATGGGGACGTTCCGGTTCGTGCGGCGAGGTCGTTCGCGACGGGGATCAGGAGCGCGACGACCGGCGTGTTGTTAATGAAGCCCGCGGACACCCCCGAGACGCCGATCATCGAACCGAGTTGACGACGGGGGCTGGTGCCAGCGAAGGCGGCGAGTTGCTCGCCCAGCGACTGGATTGCCCCCGTTCGGCGAACACCCTCGCTCAGGACGAACATCATCAACACGGTGATCGTCGCCGGACTCGAGAAGCCCGAAACCCCCTCCTCAGCCGTGATCGTCGTCCAGGGCTCGAGGACGACGAGCGCGACGACGACCAGCAGTGCCGTGATATCGAGCGGGATTGGTTGGGTGACAAAGAGGACGATCGCGATGGCGATGATCGCGAAGACGACGAGCATCTCCGGGGAGAGCGCTGGCACCTCGTCAGTCTGCTGACGAAGAACGACGAGATTCATCAAGACGGCCGGGAACACAGCTCTGTCGCTGCTACCACGACCGAAAATAAAAAGATTCGATCGAATTGCACGCACCGAACGGGCTGTGCCACCGAAGGAGTTCCGCGGGAACGGGTTATCGTTCGGCTTCAGGAACGACGACGACGGGAACCGACGAGGTTCGGATAACGCGATCAGCCGTGCTCCCGAGCAACGCCTCCGTAATCGGCCCATGGGAAGATCTACCGAGGACGATCAGGTCGACGTCGTGGTTCTCGGCGAACCGGCGGATCACGTCCCCGGGTCGTCCGCGTCGGATCGTCCCGTTCACCTCGACCGTGTGGCTGTCGTATTCGGCGACGATGTCGTCGACGAGGCGACGTTTGGTCTGCTCGAGTTCGTCCACCGTCTCGACGTCGAAGGTCATCGGGGTGCCGTCGGGGTCGAGGACGGAGAGGACGGACACGGACGCGTCGTATCGTTCGGCGAGCGAGAGCGCACGGCCGAGGGCCCGTCTGGCCGTGTCGCTTCCGTCGACGCCGACGAGGATACTCTCGACGTCGTCGGCCGTGTCTCCGTCAGCGTTCGAGTCGTCCGTGGTGTGCATGCTCACCTCCACGTACGAAGACAGCGGGGTTAACAGTTGGTGGGTTCGCGTGACTCCATCGGGGCCGTCCAGTCAATCGACTCACCGTCCACCAGTTCCGTTACGACCACCATCGTCGGTGGTTTCATTTTTGCTGTTTCAGTGGGTGTCGACGGTGTTCTCGTCGCTCCTGTCCTCGTCGAACGCGTCGGCCGTCTCCTCGAGGTCGTCGACGCGATCCTCGCGTTCGTCCGCATCCATCTCGAGGAATCGGCGACGAACGACCAGGACGGGGTTGACGGTCTGGGTCGCGACGGCCGTCGACGGGTCGCCGAAGAGTCGATCGCGGATCGACGGCTGGCTTTCGCCCATGATGATGAAATCGTGGTCGTCGGCGACCTCGACGATCGTCTCGAGTGGATCGTCGGCGACGACGTTCATCGGTTCGATTCGGTTCGCTTCGATCCCTTCGGCCTCGAGCATCGCAGCGGCGTCGTCCAACAGCGCCCGTGCTTCCGACTGTTCGTCTTCGGTCGCCGAGACGTGAAAGAGGGTGACCCGGGCGTCGCTGGCGGCCAGGATCGCCCCGACGAGCCTGGTGATGGGTGTGGCGATGAGGTCGCCCCTGAGTGGGAGCAACACGCGCTCGAGTCGCGGTGCGGGGTTGAGCAAGACGACGGCATCGCACTCGAGTTCGGCAGCGATCCGCTCGAACGTTTTCATCGCGTCGTGGGTAAACACCAGTCGCGTCGCGACAGTACCACCGGCGTCCTCGAACGCCCTCACGAGCTCGTCGAGTTCGCGCTGGGCTTTCTCCTCGAACTGCATTCGAGCCTGGCCTGGGGCGGTCTGTTCGGGCACCTCGTGGTAGCCGAGTAAGACGACGGGAACCGACGAGAGCACCTCGATGAGCGTCTCGGGAATCGCCTGCCCGCGAAGGATCTCGACGGGGACGAGCACGCGGTGGGGACGCTCCGGCTCAGTCATCGGTCTCACCTCGTTTGAGATGAACGTCTCGAGCATAATAGGCGTACCACCCGAGCGCCGCGAGCATGATGGCAACGCCCACCCAGCGAGACGTCGGCTGCATAAACGCGATGAGGCCGAAACTCGAGACCGCGCCGACGACGGGCACGGCCGGGTAGCCGGGGATGATGAAGTCGGGTTCGTACCAATCTGGGTCTCGACGGCGTAGGACGATCAGTGCCACACAGATCAGGCCGTACATGACGAGGTGAAGAAACGAGGCGACCTCCGCGAGCAGTTCGGTCTGGCCGGTTCCGACGAGCACGATGACGGGGCCGCCGACGAGCGCGAGGGCGATGTGGGGCGTCCCGTAGCGCAGGTTGATCCGACTGGCTTCCCGAGGGACGATCAGATCGCGACTGAGCGCGTACAGCGCTCGAGACGCGGAGAGAATCGATGCGTTCGCGCTCGAGAGCGTCGCGAGCAGGCCGGCGAGGAGGATAGCGACGGCGCCGGGGAGACCGAAGAACTCGCGAGCAACCTCGACGATCGCGGTCTCGCCGGCGGCCTCGAGCGCGTCGCTGCCGATGGCGCTCGTGGCGACAAAGATCGTGAGGACGTAAAACACACCGACGATCACGACCGAACCGACCATCGCCAGTGGCAGGTTCCGCCCGGGATCAGTAATTTCTCCGGCGACCGTCGCAACCTGTGCGAACCCGAGATACGAGGTAAACACGAGCGCAGCCGTCGTCATGATCGGGACGTAGCCGGCCGGCGCGAACTGCTCGGGAACCGTCTCCCGCCCGAACACGCCGACCGCATCGAGGAGACCGTAGAATAGAAACACACTCAACAACAGGAGCAAGGTACCGACGACGACGTTCTGGAGGGCCGCCGTGTTTTCGGTTCCAGTCATACTCATCGCCGTCAACCCGATCCCGACGACGATGCCGAGGGCGACGACCATCGACCCGCCGCCAACGGCCACGCCCGCCTCCGCGAGGGTTGCTACCGCGTACTCGCCGAGTCCGACGAGATAAAACGCCGACGCGAAGACGAGGCCGAGCCAGAGACTGATGCCGACGATGGCCCCAAACACGGCCCCCATGCCGCGGGAGATGAAGTAGTAGCCGCCGCCGCTTCTCGGCATGGCTGTCGCCAGTTCTGCGGTCGGCAGCGCGACGAGCAACGCGATCACGGCTCCGATGGCGAACGAGGCGGCCGCGGCCGGCCCGGCTCGCCCGGCGGCGAGACCTGGAAAGACGAAAATGCCGGCACCGATCATGGTTCCGACGCCAATCGAGAGGCCACCGGCGAGGCCGATGGTTCGCTCGAGTTCCGCACCACCCTCGTGTCGAGTCGCGTCTGCGGTGACGGTACCGGTATCGGTGCCGGTATTAGCCTCGGCGTCTACCGGCGGCCCATCGGCTGTCATAGTCGAGGTGTTTTCGCTCGAGCGATAAAAGCGCTGACCTCGAGCGCTGGGGACGGGTTTCTCGTTCACCCAAGCGACCCCCCGATTCTTCCACCTGGAAAACTGAACTGTAGATATATACGAATTGACTGTGACTGTGTCCAGTATGGCCACAGTACTACTTGCCGTCGATCACGACGAAGACCGAGCCGTAGCCCAGGCCGACTCGCTTCTCGGCCTCGATCTCGAGCCAGCCGCCACACACGTTCGAATCGTCCACGTGTTCACGGACAACCCGGAGGGTGCCTCAGTCACCCAGATCGGGGCCGTCCGCCGAGCGAAAGAGCGCCTCGAGGGAACGGACTTCGAAGTGAGCGTCGAAGGGCAAAGCGGCGAGCCAGCCGACGAGATCCTGGCGGCCGCAGAGGTACACGATGCGGACGTGATCTCCATCGCGGGCCGCAAACGAACGCCTGCTGGCAAGGCGCTGTTCGGCAGCGTCGCCCAGAACGTGTTCCTCAACACCGAGCGACCTGTGTTGCTGTGTAGTGCGAACGATAGGTGATCGGGCGGCTCGCTCTCATCCGGGCATCGATTCTCGACACCCGAGTAACGGCAGTAACACTCGACACTCGAGGGACGACACCAACACGGTCACGATCACCTGACCGTCAACACCGGCACCGACGACCGTCGGACGACACGGGCGGTCGTACTGCCGAGCAACCGATCGGCGTCGACCGGTTGCCCCCGGGTTCCCAGTGCCTGGCCCCGCGTCCCCATCACGAGCAGGTCGGCGTCGACGGCCGAGGCGTACTCGAGCAGTTTCGACGCAGGCTGGCCCCGGCGAACGTCGGTTTTCGCGCTGAGGTCGCGATCTCGAGCCATCTCGGCGATGGACGACGTGGCGTTTTCTCCACCCTCTTTGAGCAACCCGACGATACTCCGTGGTGCATCCTCGAGTTCGTACGTCGTCGTATCGACCACGTAGACGACGTGGACGGTCGCGTCGGTTCCCTCGGCGACGTCGAGTGCGGTGGCGGCAGCGCGCTCGGCTGCGTCACTGCCGTCGGTCGGGATCACGATCCGGTCGTACGATGCGTCGCCTCCCTCCGCTTCGAGGGGAACCGACACCACGGGAACGTCGGAGAGCATGATGACCCGTTCGGTCGTACTCCCCAGGCGAACTCGTTCTGCTCCGGTTCGACCGTGTGTTCCCATCACGATCAGGTCGACGGCCTGCTCCTCGGCGTACTCGAGGATCGCCGTGTGTGGTGCCCCTTCGCGAACCTCCCGAACGCTCCTGAAGCCCTGCTCGTCCGCGGCGTTCTCGATTCGGACGGTCGCCTCCTGCCCCCGTTTTTCCGACGCGTCCGCGAGCGTGTCGCGGCTCTCGGCGTCGAGTGCAGGCGTCTCGAGGTCGCCGTCGACGACGTACAGCGCGTGGATGGTCGCGTCGTCCACTCGAGCCAGTTCGAGTGCGTGGGCGATCGGTGCCTCGGCACTGGTGCTGCCGTCTGTCGGGACGAGTATGGATCCGAACACACCAGTTGTACGCACCGTGTCGTCAAGAAGACCCATCGTACGACCACGAACGACTGACAGTCACCGATCGTTACCCATCGATGGGAGGAAGAATCGTCCGACTACCCACCGCTCATCGGCCGCCAATGTAGTCCATATCTATAGTGTTAACAAAGCGGACGGCCGACTCGTCCCGATGTCAAAGGACGTGTCTCGAGTTCCAATTCCCGTATTCAGGAAGCGTGTTGACAAAACGCAGAACGTGGCGTCACTCCTGGGTCGAGAGTGCTCTCCCGGTCGGTGAGAAGGAGTTATTACCTATAAACGAACCGAGCACGTATTAATAGTCATGACATCGCGTTCGGACACCGAGGAAACGATACTCGTCCCCGTCGCCAACGCAGAAACGGCGGCGCGACAACTGGACACCGCGATCGATATCGCCTGTGACCGATCAGCCAGCATCCTCTTGTTGTTCGTCCTCGACGTGCCGTCACAGCTCTCACTCGCCGACGGCCGTCGTTACCTGCTCGAGGACGACGACGAGCGGATGCTCGAGGAGGCCGTTCACCGCGTAGAATCCCAGGGTGTGCCCGTCGAAAGCCGGATCCGAATCGCCCGCGGGGTCGCGACGGGAATCGTCGGTGCAGTGGACGAACACGACGTCGACACAATTTTGCTGGGGTGGCGCGGCCGGCCACCCCGAGAGGACATTATCCTCGGAAACCACCTCGACCGAGTGCTTCGAAGTGCCGAGTGCGACGTCCTCGTCCAGCGAATCAAACTCCCGAGACCGGACGTCGACCGCATCCTGGTGCCGGTCGCCGGAGGGCCACACAGCGCGTTCGCTGCCGAAACGGCAGCAGCGATCGCTCGGCAGAACGACGCGTCGGTGACGCTGTTGCACGTTCACGACGAATCGGATTCCGATGGTACCGTCGAAGACGCAGAAGCGCTGCTCGAGGAGACCCGAGGACAGGTCAGCGACGTCGCATCCGTCGAGACGGCACTCGTCGAAAGCGATGCGGTCACCGGAACGATCACCGACTGGACAACCGACCACGACGTGACCGTGATGGGTGTCTCTCGAGGCGGACTCGTGCAGCGAAAACTCCTCGGCACCGTCTCGGAAGCCGTCGGTCGACACGCGGCGGGGTCGGTGATCCTCGCGAAGCGGTACGATCCCGTCCCGTCGCGTCTACGCCGGCTCCTGCCGTAAGGAGCTCCCGTTCCGACGTGGATCACTCTCTGAGAAGGATCGAGTTTCAGGATTTACGAATCGTGTTTCAGGCTTCACGGTCACCTGCTCGAGCAAAGCGACCCAAGCTGCTCGAGCGAACGGATCGGTAGCGTGCGCTCGGACAGTGTGACCGGTCAGTCGTGCGGGTGGAATCGCTTGACGGCCCGATCGACCGCGCCGACCTGGCCGATGAACGTAACCCGGTCACCCTCCCGGAGTTCGTGGTCACCAGTTGGGACTTCCGTCTCCCCATCCCTGTGAGTCAACAGCCCGGCGATTGTCCCGTCCGGGATCTCCGAGTTGAGGTCGGCAATCGACTTCCCGACCAGATCCTCGGCCGTGACCTCGATCTCCTGGACGTCTCCGGTTCGACCGAGTTCGTTCATCCACGCCGACAGCGACGGCCGCTCGAGCACGTTCTCGAGCGACCAGGCGGTCGCCATCGAGAGGTCGATCGCATGGACGCCAAGCGATTCGAAGGCGCCGACGTTGTCGGGCTGGTTGACCCGCGAGGCGACCTTCTCGACGTCGAAAGTCGTCTTCGCCAGCTGGCAGACCAGCAGGTTGACGTCGTCGTCGGGCGTCGTCGAGATGACCGTCTTCGCGTTGTCGGCACCCGCTTTCTCGAGGACGTCGGCGTCGGTGCCGTCGCCCTCGAGAACCCGGAGTCCGCGTTTGCGCCCGTTCTCGACGGCGTCTGGGTCGTTGTCGATGAGCAGTACGTTTTCTCCATCCTGTTCGAGCCGTTCGGCGAGGGACAGGCCGACCCGTCCCCCACCAACAAGTATCGTGCGCATTGGTGAGACGTTGAGAGTTTGTGCAATCTGTCGGGCGAGCCCAGCCTGGAGGACAACCGTCGCGAAGATGATCAGGAACACGGTTCCGGCCAGCAGCTGGGCCTCCTGTGGCCGACCGAGTGCCTGCAGTTCGACGGCGAACAGCGTCGCGACGCTCGCAGGGATGATCCCCCGTGGGCCGACGGCGCTGAGGAACAGCCGTTCGCTCCGGGTGAACCGTTCGTTCGTCGTCGATAGGTAGATCACGATGGGCCGGAGCACCAACGTGATCGCGACGACGACAGCGAGGCCGGCAAGACCGAGCTGGATGATGTCCCCGAAGTCGATCAGCGCTGCCAGCGCGACGAAGACGAACGAGAGGACGACCACCGAGAGGTCGTCCAGGAAGTCGATCACGGCCTCGTGGTGGGGCAGGTCGACGTTCCCGAGGGCGAACCCGGCCATCGCTGCAGCGGCGATACCTGTTTCGCTGGCGATCACTTCGGCCCCGCCGTAGGCGACGACGATGCCGGCGAGGACGATCATCCGCGCGTGGAGTGGTCCGTTCCCGGGCGCGAGGTTCCCGCGAGTGAGCACCAGCCAGACGACGCCGGCGACGAGCGCCCCGACGCCGAGGCCGACGAGCAATCGCAGGGCGAAGTTGGCGACAAGGTGGGTGAGGCTGCCATCGCCGGCGATCAGCACTTCGAAGACGACGACCACCAGGATCGCGGCGGTCACGTCGTTGATGACACCCTCCCCCTCGAGGACAGAGGCGACGTGATCGCGGACGGTGACGACGTTTAGAATCGGCCCGATGACGGTCGGCCCGGTCGCGATCAACAGCGCCCCGACCAGCAGTCCGACCTCGAGGCTGGTGTCGAGGAAGATGATGACGGCAGCGGCCGTTCCGAGCCAGGTGATCACCGCGCCGACCGTGGTCAACCGTGAGAGTGCAGTCGGACTCTCACGGAGCTTTCCGAGGGTGAGATGATAGCCACCCTCGAAGAGGATGATTGCGACGCTGACGCCGACCACTGCCGAGAGGCCACTGCCGAAGGTGTCCTGTGAGACCAGTCCGAGCACCTCGGGACCGATGACGATCCCGGCGATGATCAGGAACAGCACGCTCGGGATCCGGACGCGGTCGGCGACGACGCGCGAGACGACGCCGAGAGCCAGGATGAGCGCGACGATAGCGACGACCATCATGGCTGCTCACCTGCCTGACGGCGACAACGGTGAGTACGGAAAACTCCGGTTGCGGCGAAGCCGGAAGCCATTGACCCGTCACTCGAGCCACGTGGACGTCGGTGGACGCCTCGGTCGTTGCCGGTCGTCAATCGGTATCCCCCGCTGACGCGGTCGATTTCACGTCCGTCGTTCGAATCGCTTTGGTACCGTAGAAGAGGATCACGGCCGTCACGAACGCCGAGGAACCGACGAGCAGGACGAAACTCAACGAGTCGAGGATCGGCATCTCGAGCCAGGTGGCGAGTTCGCCGAAGGCGACGCCAACGCTCGCGAGGAGGAGCATGATCCCGAAGTAGATCGTGACGTCGTCCTCGTCGACGTAGGCCGTCAGCGCTGAGCCGATACGAGCGCCCAGGGCGCTCCCGGCCAGCAGGGCCGTCACGACGCCGAGGTCGACGAAGCCGCCGAGCCCGTAGGTGAACGCCCCGACAGCACCGGACATGAGCGCGCCAAAGAGGCTCGTGCCAACGGCGGCGGCGAGTGGCACCCCGATCAGGTAGTAGATCGCGGGCATCCGAATGAATCCTCCACCGACGCCGAGAAAGCCCGAGACGAGACCGACACCACCGCCGACGCCCGAGATTGTCCACATCGACGCCTTGCTGCCATCGGTGAGCGTCACCATCGGCGGGATATTGTAGGATTTGATCGTCTTTGCAATCTCGGGGATTTCGTCGGCGTCGTGCGTTCCGTCGCCGTCTTCGGCTGCCGACTGGTTGCGCGCGCTCCGGATGAACAACACGCCGATCGCACCGAGCAACAGCACGTAGGCCGTCCCGATGACGACCTCCGCTCGTCCGAGGGACTCCAGGAAGAAGACGACGTACTTCCCGCCCTCGATGCCGAGTGCGATCCCGACGAACATCAGCGCGCCGAGTTTGTAGTCGACCTGTCCGACGTCGTGGTGTTTCATCGTCGCGATGACGGCCGTCCCGAAGACGAACGCCATCGAACTCCCGATCGCCACTGGGGCCGGATAGCCGAGGATCAACAACGCGGGCGTGACCAGGAAGGAGCCACCCATCCCGAAGAACCCGAAGAAGACCCCGACCATGAAGCCGAAGGCGACGAACAGCACCAGCATCTCGATTCCAAGACCAAGTATCGCCATTGCTCAGACCTGCTCGAGGGTTTCGATTACCGGTGGTGCGATGACTCGCTCGATAGCGCCATATCCAGCGTAGAAGCCAACGGCTTCCACGAGGACGAGCACGAGAAGGAGGATTGCCTGTACGTACAACGGGAGCGTGATGACATCGATCATACGTGATCGCCCCGAACCGAACCCGGTTGTGTGTGGCTCATGATTTTCTACTCGTCGTCTACTATTCCGAGAGTGCGTATAACGCTTTTGGGACTGGTGCACAATATTACTGCAGAGAATCACACACCTATCCAACGGGAATATTTCTGTACGTTATGAGAATACAGCCATCGGGTGAACCATCTCGAGCAGTGCTCGAGCGCGCGCCGGATTCCTGTGAGCAGTTCGCACGGTAATACCTGGTCGGATACCACGCTCATGGAAGACGTCGAACCGTCTCTACGAGTGACGATCTACTTGTCACGATTGCGTGGCCAGTAGACGTACACATGCAGTGCTGTTGCGAACTCCGTCCCACCCTGTGAGTTCAGCGTACGTGTACACACCTTTCGGCGACTACACAATTCAGAACCCACCGAGGGCGACCACTTCGAACCGGTACGACAGGCGAGATACCGACCGCCCTGTATTGGGTGAGCCAAACAATATTATACCGTGCGACCATAGGACAGGTATGAAAGCCGTCTGTGCAACCGACCTCTCGGTAGCGAGTGAAGCGACCATCGAGAGCGAAACCTGCCTCGAGTGTCTCGGCCGGATCGGCATCGATGAGATCCACCTGGTAACGGTCATCCCGTCGAACGTCCACGCCGGGATGCCCGGCATCGACTTCGAGGGGCGTCGTCGTCGTGCACTCAAGCGATACCGTCGCGTCATCGAGGACGCCGGCTTCGAGGTCGAAACTCACGTCGTTCGCGGGACGCCACACCGACGAATCGTCGGGATTGCCGAAACGATCGGTGCCAGCCTCACGGTCGTCGGCTCCCGCGGAAAAAGCCCGCTCGAGAATCGCGTGATCGGGTCGACCGCGCGCAACCTCGCGCGGACGACGACGACGCCGTTGCTCGTCAACCGGATCGAACGCGCGGCGGACGATCCCAAGGTGCTCAGAGAACGCCTTTTCCAGCGCGTGCTGTACGCGACGGACTTCTCCGAGAACGCCGAGGCCGCGTTCGAGACGTTTTCGTACCTACGTCACGCGACCCAGGAGGCGATGCTGGTGCACGTCGAGACGCCGAAAGACCCGGGGCTCCCGGAAGACGAAGATCCCGAGGAACAGCTCATAGACCTGGCGACCCGGCTCGAGGAGTGGGGGATCGAGACCCAGACCAAGGTGCGACAGGGCGACCCGGCCGACGAAATCCTCGCCGCGGAGGCGACCTACGAACCCTCGACGATCCTCGTCGGCTCGCGCGGGCACAGCCGCCTGCGCCGGTTGCTCCTCGGCAGCGTCTCCGAAGACATCGTCGCTCGAGCCGAGGGGAATGTCTTGCTCGTGCCGCCCTCCGGAGTCGTCTGAGGGTGAAGTCGGGATCGGAATCGGGCACCCGTGAAACGAACACGGCTCCTCAAATAGCGAGAACGCCGAAGCTGGCACTGGACAGGAACTCGGCCCCCACTGGAACGGCAAATCCTCGCTCGAGTGTAACGGAAACGAGGAGGACGGGCGCCGGAGTGGGGCGATTTCAATACCCCCGGTGATACATAGTGCGAGCGCATACCCGCGTCTTCAGGCGCGGGAGGAGGTCAAGACTTGTTCCACCGCTTCGATAGTTGTACCAGATGGTGCTCCTCGAGAACCTCGCCCTGGTGTTCGTAGCCGGCTTCATCACCGCGCTGGCGACGGGACTGGGAGCGCTCCCGTTTTTCTTCTTCGACGAGATCAGCGACCGCCGAAACGTGTTGTTGTGGGGACTATCTTCGGGGATCATGGTGTCTGCCTCCGTGTTCGGTCTCATCGAGGAGGGGCTCGCCGTAGGGACGCCACTCGAGATCGGTGCCGGCATGGCCGCTGGGGTCTTGCTCGTGGTCGTTGCCCACGACGTGCTCGTAGACGCCGACATCGATCCCCGCGAGTACGAGGAGGCCGATTTCAAAAAGCTCGTCCTCATCCTCGGTATCCTGACCGTCCACAGCTTCCCGGAGGGGATCGCCGTCGGCGTGGCGTTCGCCGATCTCGGTCTCGAGGGTGGGGTGCCCGTCCTCGGGTTCACCGTCCCGCTGCTGGCCGTATTCATGACGGTCGCCATCTCGATTCACAACATTCCGGAGGGGACGGCAATCTCGATCCCGCTGAAGTCGATGGGCGTCGAACGCTGGAAAATGGTCTGGTGGGCAGTCTTCTCGAGCCTCCCGCAACCGATCGGGGCCGTCCTCGCGTTCGGTTTCGTTCGGATCGCTCGCGAGTTCCTCCCATTCGGCTTCGGGTTCGCGGCAGGGGCGATGATCTACCTCGTCCTATCCGAGTTCGTCCCGGAAGCCCTCGACATTGGTAGCGACCTCCCCCACGGCGGGAAACGCGAACTCGTCGCCGGCTTCGCGATCGGCGTGGTGGCAATGCTCCCGCTAACGTTGATCTGATCCCGAAGCGCCCGATAAAGAAACAGACGACGTTTCTCGAGGTGGCGACGGCGTCACAACCGCCTCGAGCAGTTGGCAGAGGGTACCGATCTTGAGCTATTCCACAGCGATTGTACCGTCACCGCCACTGTGAACCGTCCCATCACCACGCCGTCATCTATCTCGCTCCAGTCGCTCACGACGCGTCTCGAACTCCTCGTCGGTGAGATCACCTCGAGCGTACGCCAGGCGCAACTCCTCGAGGGCACTGTCGGTTTCCCGACCGTCCGGCCCTCGAAGCGCGCTGAACAGCAGGTAGCCAATCGCACCGACGACGAGGACGGTGAACAGCCAGCTGCCCATCCAGAACCACGAGCCGGTGCCATTCCACATGCCGCCGTCCCACATGTGCCCGCCACCCATCCCCATTGCCGGCCACAGAAGCACCATAAGCACGATCGGTGCCAGGAAGAGGATCCCAACGATGATAATGATCGTCCGAACGAGGTCATCAGCGGTCATATGCGGCCGTAGTACGGATATGCTGATAAACCTCCCACATGATTCCGGCCAACTGGTGCTCATTCCTGCTGATCATCTCGAGTTCTCGAGACGGGTGGGATCCTGCCTCGAGGTAACCAGAACGTTGAGAAGACGTACTTACTGTCGAGCTGGGAGAGGAACGACCACTCACCGCTCACGGTCGCCGTGTATCTCGCGACGCACCGACTCGAGCCGTCGGCGCTGTTCGCGGTGGAGCGTCACGATCATATCCGAGAGGACGCCGAACATGAGGAGTTGCACCCCGAGGAGGATCGCCGCCGCCGACACGACGGCGATAATCTCGTGGCCGATGTTGTACTGAATCCACTGCCAGAGGACGAAGCCAGCCAGGAGACAACCGGTCAGGATCGAGGTGACCCCAACGCTGCCGAAATAAAACAGCGGGTTGTTCGTCTTCGCGAGTGAGTACAGCGTCAGGATGATCGTCCCGCCGTCCCAGACCGGGTGGAGGTTCGTCTCCGAGTCCTCCGGTCGCGCACGGTAGCTAACCGGGACGACCGTCGTCTCGATTCCCTGGCGGACGCATTCGACGGCGAGTTCCGTCTCGATCGTAAACCCGTCCGCCTCGAGCAACAATCGCTCGAAGGAGTCGCGGGTGAACGCCCGGTAGCCCGAGAGAATGTCCCCGTAGTTCGCGCCGTGGATGAACCCAAACGCACCGTTGATGAGACGATTGCCGACGCCGTTGAGCCGCTTCATGGCATCTTCGTCCATCCGCGCAAAGCGGTTCCCGATGACGTGCTCGTAACCGCGGGTGAGCGGTTCGAGCATGGTCTCTGCGTCGTCCGGGTCGTAGGTGCCGTCGCCGTCGAGCATCAACACGTAGTCGGCGTCGATGTGCTCGATCGCCTCGCGAACGGCCTGGCCCTTCCCGGAGCCGGACTGGGTGAGCACGCGGGCCCCGTGATCGCGAGCGATATCGCGCGTGCCGTCGCCCGAGTCGCCATCGACGACGAGCACGTTCTCGTAGCCGCGGTCGCGGAAGTCGTCGATGACGCTGCCGATCGTCGCGGCCTCCTCGAGCGTCGGGATCAGGATGCAGACCCGTGCGGGCGTAAGGGGGTGATCGATATCGGACAGTGGTCTCTCCTCGACGGTCGCGTCCGTAACCTGTGTGTCACCGTCGTGATATTCCGATTCGAGACCACCCTCGTCGTTCATTGAGGTGCACTCGACGCCCAGACTGGAAAAACGTACTGGTGCTGGCCTGACGTGTCCGGCTGCAACCGTGGCGGCGGTGTCCAGGGCTCACCAGGTCAACCCGTCGTACACCTCGAGGGCGTCGGTGTCGATGTCGATGCGCCGGCCGTCGACGAGGACTTTTCGTGCCATCCCGTCGAGTGCTGCCTCGAGGTCGTCGAACTCCGGCCAGTCGGTCGCGACGACCGCGCCGTCCGCGTTCTCGAGGGCGTCGGCCGCGCTGTCGGCGTACTCGAGGTCGGCGTACTCGGGGTACCGCTTGCTGAGCGAGTCGGCGGCAACGGGGTCGTAGGCCACGACTGCCGCCCCCCGATCGCGTAGGTGATCGATCACGTCGAGCGCACGCGACTTGCGCAAGTCGTCGGTGTGTGGCTTGAACGAGAGTCCAAGGACGGCGATTCGAGCGCCCTCGAGGTTGACGTGGTTCGAAAGCAGGTCGACCAGGCGACGCGGCTGGCCGTCGTTGACCCTGACAACGGCGTCAAGCAGGGCGGGTTCGTAGCCCTGCTCCCGTGCGCCCGCCCGCAACGCGTTCACGTCCTTTGGGAAACACGACCCGCCCCAGCCGAGGCCCGAGCGCATGAACTGGTCTGAGATCCGATCGTCGAGGCCTACCGCCTCGAGTACCTCGTAGGCGTCGACGTCGTAGGCTTTCGCGATGTTCCCGAGTTCGTTCACCAGGGAGACCTTCGAGGCGAGGAACGCGTTGTTCGCGTACTTGATCAACTCGGCCTCGCGGACGCCGGTTTCGACGAAGGCAGCGCCGCGGTCGCACATGGGGGCGTAGAGCGTCCGCAGGGTGTCGGCGGCCGCCTGGGACGTGGCCCCGACGACGACCTTCTCGGGCTCGAGGAAGTCATCGACTGCAGAGCCCATCCGCAGGAACTCGGGGTTCATCGCTAGCTCGAGCCCCTCGCCGATCGGCGTCCCGGCGTGTTCGCTGACGGTCGGGCCGACGACCTCGTCCGTGGTTCCGGGTAACACCGTGCTCTTGACGACGACGAGGTGATCGCCGTCTTTCTCGGCGAGGGCAGCGCCGAGGGACTCACTGGCCGCTCGCATCGCCGTCAGATCGAGGCTCCCGTCGTCGTGCTGTGGGGTCGGGAGACAGAGAAACGTGAGGTCGGTGTCTCGAACCGCGCCGTAGTCAGTCGTTGCACGGAGTCGCGTGCCCGCGTGTTCGGCGATCCGTTCTTCAAGTCCCGGTTCGTGGATCGGGGACTCGCCGGCGTTGATCGTGTCGACAGTTTCGGCGTCGATCTCAACGTTGGTTACGTCGTGGCCGAGGTCGGCCAGACAGGCCGCGATCGTGGTGCCGACGTAGCCGCTACCGACGATAGAGACATTCATGCGGTACCAAAAGAGAGGCGGGGAGTAGTGGTTTTTGGGTTGGGGCTCGAGGAGGGAATCAATCGGTTCGGCGATCCGTGCTCGAGCATCGTCTCGAGATTACTCGCTCGCCGAGAGTACCTGCTCGTCGTCCTGCAGGCGCTCTTCGGCCTTTTCCTGGTCGTCAGGGTAGCCGACATCGATCCGCCAGCCGTCCATCCGAATTGCATCGATCGTCCGCCCCGACTGGATCAACAGGTCGATGGCGTCCGGCAGTTCGTACTCGCCACGGTCGGAGGGCTGGACGAGGTGACAGGCG
This sequence comes from Natronosalvus vescus, assembly GCF_023973145.1. Lineage (NCBI taxonomy): Archaea > Methanobacteriati > Methanobacteriota > Halobacteria > Halobacteriales > Natrialbaceae > Natronosalvus > Natronosalvus vescus. The sequence continues at coordinate 2,702,174 of NZ_CP099546.1, read as the reverse complement.
TGGAAGATCGCCGGCGTGAACGTGTAGAAGCCGGTCATCACGAGGTTCGACGGTGGGTCATCCGGCTTCTCCATCACTTCGACGACCTCGCCGTAGCCGTTCGTGTCGAGGACGCCGTAGCGGGAGGCCTCCTCCCAGGGCACCTCCTCGACGAGGAATGCGGCGTCGGCGCGCTCCTCCTGCTGACGGTTGATCACGTCGCCGAGATTTGCCCGGAAGATGTTGTCGCCGAGCATCAGGACGAAATCGTCCTCGATGTGCGGTTCGGCCTGAAGGATCGCGTGGGCCAGCCCCAACTGCTCGCGCTGGTGGGCGTAGGTGATCGGGACGCCCTCGTAGGCGTCGCCGTAGCGTTCGATAATCTTCTCTTTCATGTAGCCGACGACGACGATGAGTTCGGTGGCTCCGATCCTGAGGAGGTTGTCGAAGACGTCCTCGAGGAGAGGCTTTCCGTCGACCTCCACGAGCGCTTTCGGTTTGTCTTCGGTGAGGGGCCGGAGGCGGGTGCCTTTGCCGGCGGCGAGGACGACTGCTTGCATAGTAGTCATAATTTTAGCGGGCGGACATATGCTTTGTGAGCGAGCGCGATATTATTTTGCCATGAAGGGCATGTCGAACGGGAGGTAATTGGAGTTTTTATTGACAACAAATTGAATGGCACTTGTTTAGAACCACAGTTTGACAGACTCAACAACGAAGATATTGGTGGTTTGAGAATCTGGAACGCATCTATCGCTTGTCGTTAGCTATACTAGCTCATAGTTACCCGACAGACCGTGATAACTACCAGAGAGAACCAAATTCATGGTCGTAAGATTGGGGATGAAACGGCGTCATTCCCGATGCAGGGCAGCTCGTCAACTCCCCAAACAATATCTCCTGATCCTCGAGGTTGTACAGATCAACGCGAATAAAATCAAAATCCGCGCCCAGGGTTTCTGCGGTAGCAATCATCTCTTCAAATTGATTCGGTTTCTCGATCGCTGGGCCAAGTGGCAGTTCACCTTTTCGGAAATCCAGGGCGTTCCAGTCCCTGTCAAAGAACCGTCTCGATGGACTACCAAAGCGGTCGAAATCGATGTGTATGTATTCGACATTCCCATGAAACACGTACATCTTATAATCGATTGGGACGTCGAACTCCGGGTCAGAGAGGCGCTCTTCGACCATAACCTGGCGGTCGATATCAGCGTTCCAATACTGGTTTCGAATATAGCCATAGTCAGCGTTCAACCACTGTTTACACCGTTCTTTTATTGCTGCGTGATCCGGTGTCTCACCCTTTTCGGCAAATATCACCTCACCAGCCATATGCGTGGGTTTGATCACGTACTCCTCTGGGAATGACTCAAACGGGATCTCCTCTGGATTGTCCGTGACGTGGTATACCTCAGGAAGCTTATCATCACCAATGCGATCAGCAGCATATTCTCGAGCCGTAATTTTTCCTTCAACGGTTGCGAGACGATCATCGCTCGTCCGTAACTTTCTGTGGAGGATTTTCTCGTTGAAGGTTTGTGGATTCTCGATCTGTGGCCAATAGCCCAAACTCGGATAGACCAGACATTTCTGATGCAGCGTAGATCCCAAAATACGCTTTGTGAAGTTGGCAGTAGGGCCTTCTTTGAGTAAATAGTATACTACTCCACTGGGGAGCGACCGAATCCCACCAGACCGATAGAGACGCTTTGCGTCTTCTATTGTACTCACGCCATTCTGAGATGTGTCGGGTGTGGCATAAAGTCTTCTTGTTCAAAGCAGCGTCTCACAGACTGTACGTCTATCCGTGGCGAATCAGATCACGTGCGCACTTAGTTTGATTGTCACAAGACGTGATGGGATTCGTAGAAACGGGTGATGCGTTCATCCGATAACAAGGGCTTGTGAATTTGGATCATATTGACGTCAGGGTAGCTGTTGACCTCAATAACTTTGAACTCTCCATTGGCGTCAATAGCGACATCCCATCCAGCATACGGTAAGTTAGGATACTGTTCGGCGACGCGTACAATTTGCTCCGCCAATGTAGTCCACCCAGGGATTTCCGCCCCTTCAATTTGTTCGCCCGTATCTGGGTGAGATGCATACCACGAGATGGTTCCATCCTCGGCGATACCGGCTGCAGGACTGAGTTCTCCGGAGTCGATATCCACCTGCGATGCGATCCCGCCTTTTGACCAATTATCGGTCGGTACTGAGTCGGCCGTCCCGAATCGGTGTACTGCGATCGGGATAAACGCCTCACCGGTATCTGGGTCGACCATGGTCAGTATTCGGATTGTATTCAACGAGTGTGGAAAGATTTGACTCGAATAGTTGTCTTGCTCGATGAACTCACAGACAATGGAATCTGTCTTGTCTCGAATGCGGGCGAAGAGCATTTCGGTCTGGATCTCTTCTCCATTGAGTAAGAGAGTACCCTCCTTACTTGTGATCCGCTGGATATCGTCGCCACCCCCTCCGAGACGAGGTTTCACTATTAGCTGGTCGTGTTCATCAATGAGCTGCTGGAACGAATCAACATCATGGAAAAAATAGAGTTCACCGTCGTCCATCCACGCGAGAGCCTCAGCAACATGCCCGTTCAGTACGCGATCGAACAATTGGTGGAAGAGAAGTTTATCGTTGAAGATTCGCTCGGATTTCCCGTTTATCTCTCGCGTTCGAAAATCCCGATGGTAGTTTGAGACATACTCGTTGAGGTTCGAAATATCGTAAAAGAAGTACGATTGGGACAGGAATCCATTTGAGAGCAGCCGCACCCGCCATTGCAGGGGCACCCGTTTCCGGTAGGGGTTTCCCCACTCCGCCCGAATAAACGTCGATAGCGCTGCGATTTTCCGCGCTGAATAATGGAGCACGCCGCTCAGGAGATTTACCAGACCCTTAGAACGGTAAATTTCGCGAGCCCTGCGAACCAGTCGATGCATGTGTTCTGAGATAGTCCCATGTCATTTCTATGTACCGAAACTTTATCACTATACACCGCACTTCTCTTTGCTCTGTCTGTTAGATGCTACCGCCAGCACGAAGGATACCTTCAGTGCAGACTCAGTTGGGTTCGGGTGCCATCACATATTGGTAGAGGTGATGGCCGAATCGCTTGATTCCAGGGAGATGCATAACCACATATACTGGATAGAGAATCCCGAGATGCCGAGTTAGATAGGCAACTGCGTCGTACCCTTCGACATAATTCTCCCCTTGACACACTGCAATTGTGACAGAGGGATTGATGTTATCTCCACATCCAGCCACCTTACTGTACTCTCTTTGTGGGACGAAGGCAATCGTCTCGTTCACATCCAAAAATTTGTAAAATTACAATCCTTTCACACACCTTCTGTGAGTGTTGTCGTATTTGACCGTGACCGGTTGGATGGCCCGAGACGCTCGAGGATCTTCTCCCAGTCAACGAACAAGGCAAGAAAGACGAGTGAATAGAGAAACACTGGACCCATTACGATTGCAATCCCGATGTGGAAACTGATCGCCAATAGTACGAACAGGTGAAACAGCCTGTCAAACAACACTGAAAATACGAATCCAAGTTCAAAAACGATCGTCCCAATGGCTGCGATGAGAAGCAGCGTATCGAACTGCAATACGAGATCCCGAACGAACGGGGAGTAGCCTAACTGATAGAAGTGTTCTATGTACCTTCCCAAATTCGTTGCTGAGACCCACTCTGGGCCACCGAGCACCACCTTTGCTACACCTGAGCCGAAGTACAAGACCGCTAGTCCGAAAAGAAACACCGCCAGCGGCGTCGCCCGATACTTTGGTGTCAACGGCTTTGTGAGATGCCGGTTCAGGGCATCTATTCCACGTGAAGACCGATTACGAAGTCCATCGTACGACAGTTGATCCTGATCAGCATAGAGGGCAAACAGCATTAAAAGTAGAGCGGACACGAAAAACATCTGGGTTGACCAAGACGCATCAGCCATTCGATGAATAACTCCGAGAGGCACTGTCTAGATGAGAGTTTGAGGAACGAGCAGGTGGTGACGAGAAGTATCCATGCAACTCGCCGACCTGCTCAGAGAAACCTTGAACGTGGATTGTGATGAGGTTTGGGAGAACGAGCGCACCCCGACACCCGTCAGGGTGTTTGGGGTGCGGCTGCATTCGATGGGACTGTCGGTTCGGGAGGTCGTTGCAGTCCTCGAATTACTCAGCATTGACCGCTCTCACGGCGCAATTTGGAACTGGACGCACACGCTGTCGGAGGCTCAGAGCGACCCGCCGACGGCAGCGCCGTCACGGGTCGCGGTCGATGAGAAACAGATCGAGGTCGACGGCGAGAAAAAGTGGCTGTACGCCGCGATCGACACAAAATCGAAGCTCCTGCTCGAAATCGACGTGTTCAGCCGTCGCGGCACCGACCCCGCGGCGGCCTTTCTCCACCGATTGGAGGAGAAACACGATCTCGACGACACAGCGTTTCTCGTGGATGCTGGTGGCTATCTGACTTCCCTCGCTCGTCGGAAGTTGAGCGGTCAGCTCGACTACATCGAGCGAAACCACATCGAAAAGTGGTTCCAGACAGTGTCGATGCGGATCGACCGCTTTCATTCGTTCTGGCGGGGCAGTCCAGCCAGCGCACGTCGCTGGCTCAGACGCTTCAGACACCACTATAACCACGATCGACCGAACCAGGCACTAAACGGTCAAACTCCCGTCGAGGAGGTGCAGAACTAGACAGTGCCCGTATGCTATATTTGTTGCCATCTCTATTGGAGTCTTTAGATTGTGTTGTTATTCTCTGTACTCACTGGAACCGAACCATAACCGGTCAAAGTACCTTTCTTGTTCCTTGTGGTTCCTGAACGTCTGATACGCCCGTTCCCAGTCTACAAAACACAATATCAATATGATATTCATTATGAACAGTATCTGCATCGTCAGTGCGATCATAATGTGCATTCCTATGAGTCCGAGGGCGAAAAATGAGATATTGCGCCGAAGCAAAACGGCGAGGAGAAACCCAATTTGGAGGAAGATCGTCCCGAATGCCATGCCAAACAGGAAGATGTCATACTCCATTATCCAAGGGACTAAGACTACTTCAGTCGAAGTATAGAATTCACTTCGGTGGGTGATAAACCGCGCTAACGTTTCCGGTTGTACCCATTTATGTCCTGGGCCGGTCAGTAGTTTTGCTAGCCCAGGCATAAAGTAGAGTGTTGAGAAGATGACAAGTGCCCATTTTAGCTGGGGAAAGGTGTGAGAGGTAGCGTCGGAGTACCAACCCTCTAAACGGCTCCTTTTGTTTTCACCGGCCTCACGAAGGGCATCTATCGTGAGCATATCATGTTCATCGTACAATCCAATTAACAGAACGAAATAAATGACAATAAATACCGTCTCGGTCTCTCCAACGGAGTTGAAGAAATACACGTTCGCCATAAGGTAGAAGACAATCATTGAACTGAGAAAGCTCGACCACTTTAATTGATAACCGATGATAAAACAGACCAGAAAGATGATTGCTAACCAACTGAGGAGGTGTAATTGATCGTGGAGGATTTCGATGTGAAATACGTGAAATGCCTCTATCGTCTTATTGGGTGCCGCTGTTGGTGTGCCATCTGGCCACGAACTGATTGCCTTCCAGTCGTATGATACAATTTTCCAGAGTAAAGTGATCCCCAATATGAGACGTGCAACCGCGACGTTTAGGCTCGAGTGGAAGCGTGGATTTGCATAATAATTTACGAACACGCAGCCTGCACCTCCTCACTTGCCTCCGCTACCGATCTTTCAAACTGCCTTTCTTCTTCTCGAGAGATGACTTCTCTCCCGTCGGAACTCGATTCGATAGTTACAGTGTATACGACAATGCCTTCAATATCTCCAAAGTTTGCTAACTCGGCAGTGTTCCACTTATAATCGAAATGGTGTGGGGGGAACGAGCCTTCCACTGTAGAGCGGGTTCCGGTTTCAATACCCTCATTTCTAAATTCACAAGCATTTAACAACAAATGATCGAAGAATTCACCTTTCGATGATGGGTTTTTCTCTAATGAATACCTTGCTAAACGTCCGGTCATTGGTTCAGTAAGCGGTGGGCTTGCTCGAGCGTCGTATACGATTTCGTTACCATCTTCGTCGAAAAGACGGACTTCAGTGTTACTATCGACCGGGTCTGGCGAATCGATGAACTTGTGCAAATGCACAAATGGGAGAAGTTCAACGCCGACAATGCTGACAATCACTATCCCAACAAGAAGGTACGTAATGTATGCTTTTCGAACTCTTTTCATATCGGAATAATAGAACGCTATGAATGTGAACCCGACGAAGGTCACCGCTGCCAATGAAAAAGCGAGTTCAATCGTTAGAAATGACTCTTTCAATAAATCTCTAATAAGTGATTGAGCAACAATTGGCAAGTGATTCAAATCATTATGTAAGTTGTTGCTCATTACTCCATAATTCTTTCGAACGGTAATCGATTCTGGCAACTTTCTAAATGGCTAATAACCCCTCTGGAGTCGGTATCAGCATGGTCTCCCTTCTTTTGGATAGCCTCCCCTTAGCGTTGACATACCGGAGAACATTTCTTTCAGAGTCAACGTGCTGTTTGTATTCACACAATCTCGTGGAAAGAGGAAACGCATATAGTTCGAGCGTTCATTGCACCATTTATCTCAAGCCTTCCCATTGCGACCGGGTTACGGTGACATAACAAATGCGACTTGGTCAGACATCACTTATTTATTTTATCGCGAAAGTTGTCGGGTCTTTACTGGGCTTTATTGCAACAATTTATTTTGCTCGAGTGTTAGGTGCTGAAGTTCTTGGACAATATGCGCTGGCGATGGCGATCATTACGTGGGCAAGCCTCGCGGGGAAGGTGGGATTCTCCAGAGCAATTACAAAACGGGTAAGTGAAGGCGAACAGGAGGAGGAATTTGTCGGTGCTGGAATCGTTGTGATGTGTGCTCTATTGCTCATAACCTCATTGATTCTCTTTCTGTTCAGGGGGCAGGTAGATGCCTATGTCGGCGCCCCGGCGACGGGATTTATCATTCTCATCCTTGTTATGATTTTGTACAAGTCGATCGTGAACGCCACCCTTCAAGGTAATCACCTCGTGCACGTGTATGCCATTTTATCGACGGGAAGGCAGGCGTCAAGGGCTCTGGCCCAGATTCTTCTGGTCGCTATCGGCATGGGTCTTAGTGGTATGTTGTTTGGGTACGCCTTCGGGTACCTCGTCACTGCGACGATTGGACTGTGGATTCTTGGGCTTCGCCCGGCCCGACCGGAGAAATTCCATATTGTTAACCTCTTTGATTATGCGAAGTACGCATGGCTTGGGAGCTTTCGCGGACGTGCGTTCAACACAATCGATATTACTGTCCTGGGGCTGTTCGTAACGCAGGGTCTCATCGGCGTCTATTCTGTTGCCTGGTCACTGAGTAAATTCCTCAATATATTCAGCGACGCAATAAGCAGCACGCTGTTTCCGGAAATGAGTAAGGTGTCAACAGAGGGTGACTTTAGAATGGTCGCGACATTAACGGAAGATGCACTCACGTATGCCGGTTTGATCCTTATCCCCGGATTCGTTGGGGCTTTGGTGCTTGGTGATCTCCTCATGTTGATTTACGGAGCTGAGTTCGTCGTAGGTACTGAAGTTCTCGGGATCCTTATTGCTGGCCTTTTGATCTATTCCTATAACAAACAATTTCTGAACACCCTCAATGCGATCGACCGACCAGACCTTGCATTCCGTTCTAACGCGGTTTTCATTGTGGCCAACATTTGCCTGAACGTCCTCTTGATCTGGCAGTTTGGATGGATCGGTGCTGCCGTGGCAACCGGTCTCTCAGCCGTCTTCGGGCTCGTGTTTGCTTTCCGGTATACCAAGGCGCTCGTCCCCGTCTCAATCCCACTCGCTGATATCTTATACCAGTGGGTTGCGGCACTAAGCATGGGTCTGCTTATTTACGGTGTCCGCACGGGATTAGAGGGCCATTGGCTCACCCAGCACAACGCAGTGTTCGTTGTTATCTTGGTTGCCCTCGGTGCAAGCATCTATTTCGGCACACTCTTAGTAATTTCGACCACGTTCCAGAAAACAGTCAAGAACAACCTGCCGTTCGATCTTCCATTGATTTAGTTAGTATCGTGGTGTGCTTCTTCAAGTCGAATCACGCCCACGTCGTCTTTACCGACTCAGTGCTTGCGCTGGAGCCTGAATAATTCAGGAGGGTATTTGATCACTGATACTGGTTCCGTCAAGGCCACCTATTCAAAGGCATCGTTCCAACGTGTTATGTAGGGTATGGAAAATTGGATATCGCGTTCATTTGCCGTCACGCATCCATTCATTTTCAGGGAATTATGCTAGTTTACCAATGCCTTTTTCTCCCCAATCTACGTCGTCACGACCTGGCCAAATGGATAGTACGTCTCCCAACCCGGTGATCTCAGTTGTGATGCCGGTATTTAATGATCCGTCAGGGGTTCGCGCGACGGTTGAGTCAATTCGACCACAACTTGAGGAAGGGGAGGCACACCTCACCATTGTTGATAACGACTCGACGGATCGAACGCCCACAGTGATCGAGTCGTACACCGACGACGAGCTGATATCGAGCGTGCTCGAGGACGCCGTCCAATCCTCCTACGCCGCTCGAAACAGCGGGATCCGCCAGTCAGCGGGCGAGATAATCGCGTTCGTCGATGCTGACATGACCGTTCCCGACGACTGGCTTGCTACCGCTCGCCAAGCATTTGAGGAGACGAATGCCGCGTACATGGGCTGTAACGTGGAACTTACCCACCCAGAAGATCGCTCGCTCGCTGCCCGCTACGATCATCACACAGGTTTTCCCGTAAAACAGTACCTCGAGCACCAGCAGTTCGCCCCCACCTGCTGTCTGTTCGTCCGGCGCGAAGTCTTCGAGGACGTCGGGCTATTCGACCACCGCCTCGAGTCTGGCGGCGACAAGGAGTTCGGTAACCGAGTTCACGACGCCGGATACGACCTTCGCTTCGCCGACGACGCCACTATGTACCACCCGACCAGGAACAGCCTCAGCGCACACGTCAAAAAGGATCGCCGCGTCGGCCGCGGGCTCTGTCAGCTCCAGCGCTATCACCCCAATCGGTACGGCACGCCCGGGATCCCCCCACGCCCGAGCGGGATCAAACGCCCCGATCGCGACCTCCCCGCGAAAGACCGACTCGCCTTCGGCGCGCTCTCGAGGCTGCTCACAGCCGTCCGTGGGCTGGGCTACTACCAGGAGTACCTCACCGAAAATCGACGCGGGAACCTCGAGGGCGTTCCGCAACTCGAGCCGTGAACAGGTGCTCGAGAGAGGCAACAACAGTCGAAAACTGGATCGTCAGGTATCCGTCGCGGCGTCACGACTGGCTACCAACTCCGACCGATCCACCTCGAGCAGTCCGTACAAATACCCCAACCCAACTGCCGCAGTAAAGACGAATATCGTCACGAGCTGTTGGAGTTTCGCACTCGAGGGCCGACGAACCAACTCTTTCAGACGTAACGGAACGAACCCGAGCATGAGCTGCTTCAAATAATCGTTCTTGTCCCCGGATGCCTCGGGCAACAGGAGATCCATGATCCGTTTCGAGTAGCCCTGCCAGAACGACCGGAACACGAGCCACCGGAACTCGCCACGGTAGTCGAACAGCTTGTGATGAACCACGGCGTCCGTGTTATAGATCACACCTTTGCCGTACTTGTTGGCCATTCGGATACAGACCGGGGCCTCGTGCGCCTGGATGTGCCGATCCCCTTTCCGACCCGTGTTCTCGTCGTAGCCGCCAACGTTCAGGAACACGTCCCGGCGAAAGGAGATGTTCGAGCCGTATGTGTTGCGGAGTTCCTCCATGTGTTCGCCCATACCTCGCTCGTCACAGCCGACGAGCCAGTAGAACTCCGCCGGGAAGAAGTCGGGTTTCTCGGTCACCCAGTCGGGTGCGACGTGGCCGCCGACAGCGATCGCGTCGGTCTCCTCGTACACCCGGACGAGTTCGGCGACCCAGTCCGGTTCGGCGACCGCGTCGTCGTCGATGAACGCGACGACGTCACCGGTGGCAATCTTCGCTCCCTTCGTCCGGCTATAGGAAATCCCCTGATTGGCGTCGTTGCAGTGGAGGACGACCTCGTCGCAGTCACCGAAATCCTCGCGGACGCGGTCGAACACCTCTTCGTTCCCGTCGACGACGATCACGATCTCGAGCGGCTCGTAGGTTTGCTCGAGAGCGCTTTCGACGCACGCCGAAAAGACCTCGTAGCGCTCCATCGCGTAGGTGCAGATGACGACGGAGACCCGTGTACTCATTGGCAGGTCGTTCTGACGTGTGGAGAATAAGCCTTGTCCTTCGGTCAGTATCACGGCGCTCGATCACGACTCGAAGTGTGCTCAGCCAGCTACACTCGCTCGAGAAAAAGGCAACTCTCACCCCATCGAACTGTATCCGAACCACCACGCCACAACTGATGAGAAAGTGAGATGCGATATGACAAGGCTTATTCTTGACTTACGTCTCGTGCAAGCTAATGAGTACGGACACTGAGCGCGTCGAGAGCGAAACGACCGTCTCGACGCTCGAGACACTCGAGCGGTGGTATCACGTGCCCGTGCTTGGGCTCGTGATGCTCTTCATGCTGTGGACGCGGCTCCAATCGTACGACCGAGTTGCGATGGCCGACGGCGAACCCAGGCTGTCTGCCGTCGACTCGTGGTATCATTGGCGAACGGTACAGTGGACGGCCGAGAACTATCCGTACACGATGCCGTTCGACATCTGGACGTCGTTCCCCACCGGCCGGTACGTTGGCCAGTTTGGCACCCTGTTCGATCAGCTAATCGTCACCGCAGCGATGATCGTCGGTCTCGGCTCCCCGTCGACAGAGACGTTGTACACTGTCGCCATCGTCGCCGTTCCAGTAATGGCCGCTCTCGTTGCACTCCCCGTCTTCTTCATTGGACGTCGTCTCGGGGGGACGCTCGGCGGACTCGTCGCGGTCGTCGTCCTCGCACTCTCCCGCGGCCAGTTCCTCTCGCGCTCGACCGTCGGCCAACTCCAGCACCACGTTGCTGAGGTGCTGTTCATGGCGATCGCCGTCCTCGCGATGATGGTTGCCCTTCGCGTCGCCGAACAGGATCGACCGATCTGGGAGCTCGTCGAGGCTCGAGACTGGGACACTCTTCGCCGACCGACAATCTACAGCGCACTCGCCGGGTTCGCAACCGGTCTCTACATCTGGGTCTGGCCCCCGGGCGTCGTCCTCGTCGGGATCTTTGGAACCTTCTTCGTCGTCAGCCTCTGTGTGCAGTACCTCCGCGGACGCTCACCCGATCACCTCGCGTTCGTCGCTGCGGTCAGCATGGGCGTCACGACGATCATGACGCTGGCGCTTCTCGAGGAGCCCGGTTCGAGTCCCACGAGTTTTAGCTACATCCAGCCGCTGACGGCGGGAGTCGTCGCCATTGGTGCAGTGTTTATGGCCTGGCTGGCACGCCAGTGGGACGGCCGCTCACTCCAGCGGGAGTACTACCCGGCTGCAATCGTCGGGATCATGGGTGCATCGTTGCTGGTTATGGCGGTCGTGCTGCCTGACATCTTCAACACGATTCTCGATAACCTCTACCGGCGACTGATCCCGTTCGGCGCAACGGCAACCGACGCAACCATCTCCGAAGCCCAGCGCCCCGACAACTTCGCCAACCACGTCTTCAACGAGTTCGGTGCCGCCTTCTTCACCATGCTCGGCGGCCTCGCATTCCTCCTCATTCGCCCGCTGTTCGGCCGTGAGTGGCGCACCGAGTACACCCTGATCGTCGTCTGGACGCTGTTCCTGACGAGTATGGCGGCAACGCAGATCCGGTTCGCCTACTACCTCGTGCTCGCGGTCGCCGTGCTGAACGCCGTCTTCGTCGCCGACATCGCTCGCTTGCTCCAGATCGACTTTCACGGTAGTGCCCAGCAGATACGGGAGATCGAGACCTACCAGGTAATCGCGATCTTCCTCGTCGTGATGATGCTGTTTATGCCGCTACTGCCACCGATCGCCGGCCCCGGTGCCACCGCCTGGGATCGCGGTGCCGCCGCGAACCCGAGCGGTGACGCGGTCGTCTGGGACGAATCCACCCAGTGGATGCTCGAGAGCACGCCCGAATCCGGTAACTGGGCCGGAGCGGGCAACCAGAGCCAGCTCGAGTACTACGGCACCTACGAGTACCCCGATGACGGTGACTACGACTACCCGGTCGGCGCCTACGGCGTGATGTCCTGGTGGGACTACGGCCACCTGATCACGACGAACGCCGAGCGGATGCCCCACTCGAACCCGTTCCAGTCGAACGCGCGCTCGTCGTCGTGGTACTTACTCGCCCAGGAGGAAGCCCACGGTGAGGCGATCCTCGACGGCGTTGCGGCCGACGTGCCGGTCGTCAACCGCCCGCTCGAGCAGATCGAAGCCGACCTCGAAGGCGAGTCAGGCCACGAGGAGATTCGGTACGTGATGATCGACGACCAGATGGCCGGTGGCAAATTCAGCGCGATCACGGAGTGGACCGAAACCGAGTATGAACAGTACGCCGAGAGCGACATGGCGAACGTCGAGGGCCAGGAGCTCGAGGTGTCGACGACAAACGAGCAGTACCGAAACACGATGCTCGCATCGCTGTACCTCGACGATGCCGAGGGAATGGAACACTACCGGCTGGTTCACGAGTCGAACTGGTTCTCGATCGTCGGCTCGGAGATCCACGTCCTGCCGAACGGCCAGGCCTTCGACATCACGGTCAGCTCGGAGCGCTTCGGTGCGCCGACCGGCTACAACGAGCAGATCCAAAACATCGACGCCATGCTCGAAGGCGCGAGTGCGGCCAACGAGGCAACGCTGTTCCAGCAAAACTACCAGATAGAGGGGATGCTTACCACCCAGTACGTGTACAACGCGGAGGTCGTCTCCTCGGTCAAAACGTTCGAGCGCGTCGACGGCGCGACGATCAGCGGTATCGTCGACGGTGAAGTTGGAGACGCCGACCGCGTGTACGCGCAGGTCGAACTCGAGACGAACGCCGGGCGAACGTTCACCTACACCCAGCAAGCCGAGGTGAACGAGGACGGCACCTACGAGCTGACCGTGCCTTACGCCACGGACAACACGCTCGGGCCGGACGATGGGTACGCGGACAGCGCCGTGACTGCCACCGATAACGCCGAGTACGAGGTGTTCGTCGGAACGCCCGAGGATGGCGAGATCGAACGCGAGTATCTCGGCACGACCGACGTACCGGAGACGGCCGTCGTCGACGGCGAGACGATCGAGTTGGTTCTCGAGCCGGGTGACGGCGAGGTCGTACCGGATCCTGATGCCGAACCCGAACCGCCGGAAGCCGACCCGGATGCGAATGATGAGGGTGTCGGCGAAGAGGACGGCGAGACGGATGCTGACGACGCGAACGACAGCGATGACGAAACCGAAAACGCGAACGATAACGAGACAGACAACAATACGACGGATGCGAGAACGCCGATGATCGCCCTCGAGCCGACTCGCTAGAGCTGATACGGCTGTTCCTGGTTTTCGAAGCGACGACGACAGCTTTTAAGACGGTTGGACAGTCGTCAGCGCCCGAAACGCAATCGTCGGAAATCGCGGCTCGAGCGTACTCGGTTGTCGACCACTGCCGGAGGACTCGAGTGGAATCCGCTCGAGTAGCCCGTGCTCGGCGAGTTCGTACAACAATCGTTTGACCGTACCGGCGGCGAGATCGCCGCGATCGGCGATCTCGGTGGCGAGGTCACGGATCGGGCGTTCCGGCAGTCGCTCTCGTTCACGTCCACCCGTCGATCCGAGCCCGACCAGCGCACAGAGCACCTGCTGGCGGGTTTCCGGCAACGCCAGCGCCCTGTCGACGTGGACGCAGTCTGTCGGGACGTCGGCTTTGGCTCGCTCGAGTGACGCCGACTCGATCGTTTCCTCACCTGACTCGCTGGCCAGGATCGCGCCATTGAACAGGGCCGACAGGGCGTCGTGGGCGTTGCCGTCGGCCCAGGCGGCGAGCGAGCGGATCGTCTGGTGGTCGAGTGCGCCCCCAGTCAGGCCGGCGGAGGCCCGTTCGGAGAGGATGTCGACGAGTTCGTGGTGGCGATAGGCCGGGATGTCGACGACGGGGTGTCCCCAGTCGTCGGGGACGCGCTGACCTACCGGGACGACCGTGGTGCTGTCGGTGACGGCATCGAGCAGGGTCGACACTCTGTTGGCTGTGAGCGTCTCGGGTTCGTCGTGGTGGTCGATTGCGATGACGACCTGATTGTCCGGGGACTCGAGTCGTTGTCTCATGCGTTCTCGAAGAGCAGCCGTTCCGACCCCACTCGTTGGAACCGGTTCGGCGGAAATCGTCGAGAGGACTGCCCGATAGAACGCGAAGGCGCTGGTCACCCGCCGGGCGTCGACGGTCACGAACCAGGTCGTCGGCTCGCCGGTATCGGTTCCAGCGCGTGTTGTCGTCCCGATGGCCTGGCGATTGCCTGCCAGTTCAGCCGTGAGCGCGTCGAACAGCGCAGTCACGATAGCAGACGTTCCTGATCCAGGTGGGCCGGCCACAGCGAACGGGGCAGGCAACTCTCCAGCGAACACGGGTTCGACGGCGTCGAGGAGGCGCTCGAGTTCCGTCCCGCGGCCGATCGGCGTCGGCAAGTGGACGGTCGGACTGAGTGCGTTCCTGTCGAGGAGGAGACCCGCCCGACCGCTGGCCGTGTGTCGCCGGGCGATGCGCTCCTCGAGATTCATCAGGCGGCCCCCGCCTCGGAAGCGTCGCCGACGAGCGCCTCCGCAAGGATCTCGAGCGGGTGACTGATCGAGTACCCGGTGCCGTGTTCCATCTGCATCGAGCAGGTCGGACACTCGGTGAGCCCCGTGTCGGCTTCGCTGGCTAGCATGTGCTCGAACATCTCCTCGCCGATGGCCATCGAGGTCTCGTAGTTCTCGTCCTTCCAGCCGTAGGTACCCGAGATGCCCGAACAGGAGTCACCGACGTCGTGGGCGTCGATGCCGTCGATGGCCGAGAGCACTTCCACGGCCTGTCCGTCGAGACCCTGGTTGCGGGCGTGACACGGGGCGTGGTAGGCGACGTCCGGGTGGTCGACCGCAGTTCCCTCGAGCGCGTTCTCGAGATCCTCGTGGACGCGGAGGTACTCGAGGGCGTCCCAGGTGTTGTCCGAGACGGTTTCGACGTTCTCGAGGTCGAACAGTTCGGGGTACTCCTGGCGAAGCGACATCGAACAGGAGGTACAGGAGGCGATCACGTCGGCGCCGTCGTCGATGGCGGCGGCGAGTTCGGGCACGTTCGTCTCGGCGGCCCGGCGCGCGTCTCCGAGCATTCCGTTCGCGTACATTGGCGTGCCAGAGCAGCGCTGGTCGGGAACGAGTACCTCGTAGCCGAAGTGTTCGAAGACCCTGACGAGGGCTTTGCCGACCTCGGGGGTGTTGTAGTTCGAGTAACAGCCGTGGAAGTACGCGATGCGCTTGTCCGGGTTCGTAACCCTTGCACCGCCGCGTGTTCGCCACCACTGGCGGAAGGTTTCGGTGGCGAACTCGGGGAATTCACGTTCGCTCGTAATCCCCAGCACCTTCTCGTTGAACAGTTTCGTTACCCGGAGCCCCATGACGAAGTTCGTCAGACGGGGCACCTTGCTCCCGAGGTGTGCCATGAGTCGGTAGTTCGAGAGCAACCGGTTGCGCCAGTATTCGATCGAACGCTTGCTCATGTGGGTGTCGACGTACTCCCCGCGGGCCGTGTTGTGCATCTGGGAGAGGGGAACCTCCGATGGGCAGGCGTCGTCGCAGCGCATGCAGTTCGAACACTTCATGATCGAGTCGTCGATGTCGGTATCGTCCTGGCGTTTGAGCCGCCACTGTTCGGGCCCTTGGAACTTCGGCCCGGGGAATTCGTCGTCAACCTCGGCGACCGGGCAGTTCGTGTCGCACGTCGAGCACTTATAACAGTTGTCGGCGCCGGGTCGGAGATCCATCGCCGTCGGCTCCGAGAACACCTGAATCGGCTCGAACTCGTCCTCGTCCTCGTCCTCTGGTACCTGATCGTCGGGTGGGTGTGCTGTGTCGCTCATCGAATCACCACGGTGTGGGTCGTCCGCGTCGCATCGCCTATCGCTCGTCCTAGTGGGCACTGATGGCGGTCGCTGGCTCTCGAACTCGAGGCAAGGGTCATCGACTCACCTCCGCACCAGCGCGGTCGCCGGCGACGAATCCGGTCGCCAGCGAGACGCCGCTGCCCGATTTCTCGGCGGCGAAGTCGTAGCCCGAGAGGACGCCGCCGGCCGCCCGCACGTTCTCGAACTCGAGACCCCCGTCGGCAGTGAGCGGCCGCAGGTCGTCGTCTACGGTCACCCCGAAGCTGGCGAACGGATGGTCGCCGAAGGCGTCGCCGTCGAACCAGTCGTACCGATCCGGTGCGTGGTCGACGTGACAGTCGAAAATCGGTTCGTACACCCGGTCGCGGTCGGATCGAACGCCCTTGCCGACGAGTCCGCCGGTCGCGAGGACGTACTCCCCTGCCTGGTACGGGACGTCCTGTCCCTTCCGGTCGACAAGGACGTGTTCGATTCGACCGTCTGTGGCCTCGTAGCCGACGACCGGAACGCCGGTGGTCACGCGAACCCCGGCGGCCTCGAGCGCCTCATACAGGCGATCCTCGAGGCGCATTCCGGGGAGACTCGGCGGCCCGGAGGGGACTTCGAAGACGTCGACGCCGAGGCGTTCCTCCAGGTCGCGCCGAACCACCGAATGATTGTCGTCGCCGAGGATCGGCGGGAACCCGACGCGGGCTTCGTCCTCGAGGTGTTCACGGACGAGCGCGGCCAGCGCGGCGCGAGCGGAGGTCGTCCCGCGGCCGATGTCGACGCCCTCGTCGCGGTCGAGAATGTGTGCGTACCGGGTCACCTTCGCATCGTCACGCCGGATGCCGGGGAACGACAGCGTGACGC
Organism: Natronosalvus vescus; assembly: GCF_023973145.1. Lineage (NCBI taxonomy): Archaea > Methanobacteriati > Methanobacteriota > Halobacteria > Halobacteriales > Natrialbaceae > Natronosalvus > Natronosalvus vescus. The sequence goes on along the minus strand of NZ_CP099546.1, from coordinate 2,685,164 downwards.
CACGAACGTCGAACGGGACGCCAGTATCCAGGAGATGGTCGGCGGCGAGCGGGGCGCAGAAGTCCGGCAGGGTCGCAAAGCCAACGAGCAGGCAGTCTCGAGGATCGCTCGCCAGCCCTGGTGCGACGGCGGCGGGGTAGCGGGCTGTCGGCTTGATCGAGCCGCTACTCGTGGGCACGAGTGCGTTCACGTTCGTGTGCGCGCCGGCGTAAGTGTCGCCGACGACAGCGTCGAAGAAGTGCAGCGCGTCGCGAACGGCCTCCCGCCCGACCAGGCTGTACGGGTGGCGTTCTGGAAGATCCTCGAGGGCGGTGAACGGATTCGACAGCGGCCCGTCGCCCCCAAGGGTGTAGCCGAGCACGTCGATCAGCCCGCTGGCGTGGCGGAGCGTGCTCTGTTTGTACGTTAGCAGGCGGACGCGGTGGCCGTGTTCAGCCGCGGCGAGGGCGGCGGTCGCCCCAGCGAGCCCGCCGCCGATGACGAGGACGTCGTCGGTGATGGCCATCTAGCGATCGCCTCCGGGCGTATCGTCCTTCTCACCAGGCATGTGCGAGGGGTCGTCAGATGTAGACGGGGTGGCACCAGGTGTGGACGAGGTGCCACCGTCGGGGAAGATGGTTCCTTGCCTCGAGTCCGTCTGCCCGCTGTCGAACGTCTCGAAGTCGATCGAGTCGTCACCTCGAGCCGGGTCGCCATCCCCGTTCAGCGTCGTCGCGTGCAGCGCGTAGTTCAACATCGCCTGGGAGAGCTGTTCGCCCCAGAGGGCGTGGCGTTCGCCCTTCCAGCGCTCTTGAAACAGCTCGTCGTAGGCCGCGCGTGCCGTCGGCTCGTCGTAGGTTGGGTACAGCTCGTTGGCCAGCAGGTGACAGCAAAACCCGCCCTGGCAGTTGCCCATCGACGCCCGGGTGCGGATGCGGACGGCGTTGAGGTCGGAGCCCGACTGCTCGATCGCGTCTCGAACCTCCGCCCGCGTGACGCCCTCGCAGTTGCAGATCACGGGGTTGGGTTCGTCGGTCTCGAGGACGTCCGGTGCGCGGCTTCCCAGCCGATCCCTGCTCCGTCGAGCGATCGGCGACCGCAGACCGAAGTCGTCCATCGCCGACTCGAGCACCTCGAGGTTCTCGCTGCCGGGGAGCGGTGTCTCGGCGGTTTCACACTCCGCCCGATGGCCGAGTTTCGAACAAACGTGGTCGCTGATCTTCTCGGCCATCAGACGGTAGGTGGTCAGCTTGCCGCCGACGATGCTCGTCATCCCGGTAACCCCGTCGCGGTTGGCATGGTCGAGCAGGAAGAAGTCCCGCGTGATGTCGGTCGGGTCGACGGTGCCGGTTCCCGGCGGCTCGTACAGCGGCCGGACGCCCCAGAACGAGCGGATCGTCCGGGCTTTCGCGAGCTTCGGCACCAGTTCCGAGAGCGTGTCGATCATCGCATCGACTTCCCACTGTTCTTCGGGGTAGTCGTCCGGATCATTGACCTCCTCGTCGGTCGTCCCGAGGATCACCGTCGTCTCGTGGGGGACGATGATGTCGGCGTCGCCCTTGGGTCGACAGCGGTTGATCACCGTGTCGACCTGCCGGACGTTCATGATCGTCATGACGCCTTTCGACGGGCGAACGGCGACCTCGAGGTCGGCCATCGCGCCGATCTGGCCGGCCCACGCACCGGCGGCGTTGACGACGTATTCGGCGGTGATGTCCTCGGTCGAGCCGGCCGTTCGGTGGGTACGTTTCCCGGGCCCCGAATCGTGACGCACGGTGACGCCGTAGATGTCGTCGCCGTCGCGAAGCAGGTCGATAACCTCGGCGTGGGTTTCGATGCGCGCACCGTGGCGCTGGGCGTCGAGGGCGTTCGCCACGCAGAGTCTGAACGGATCGACGGCGCCATCGGGCACCTCGATCGCCCGTTTGACGTCGCTGGCGAGCGCGGGTTCGATCTCGCGCGCCTCCCGGCCCGACACGACGCGGGCAGGGATGTTGCAGTCCCGACAGCCCTGGAGTTTTCGCTTGAAGTACTCGTCAGAGTCCTCCGGCCGCTGGACGAACAGCCCGCCGGTCATCTCGACGCAGTGGCCCGCAATCTCCCCGAGGATCGTGGTCTCCTCGATACACTCCGTCGCGCTGGCCTGATCGGAGACGGCGTACCGTCCACCACTGTGTAACAGGCCGTGCATTCGCCCGGTCGTTCCGTGGGTGAGGTTCCCGCGTTCGACGAGGGTGACGTCGATGCCGCGCATCGCCAGGTCACGGGCGATGCCACAGCCGGTCGACCCCCCGCCAATCACGAGTACCTCAGTACTGGGTGCCATCCGTTATTCGTACGCTAGCCGCCACGCCCCTTTATTTTATCGACGCCACTCGAGCGCCCATAAACATCATGGTTTACTAGATTTGGCGGTTCCCTGACTCGGTGGCGAGGCCATCCTCGAGGCCGACCGAATCCGGGAGTAAAACGCGACTTCCATCAATTGCAACTGGTCGTGTATCCGGCAGTTGGTCTCGAAACACGGCCTCGAGAGGTGAAAACGTCGCTTTGCAGGGGCGGGAAACCGATCCCCTCGGGTCGGCACCGGTTCCTCCCCACGAGGGTTCCGGTGGACAACGTTTATACCGGTGCTCGATATTGTTTATCACTAACGCGTTATCGTCAGTAAAGACATCTCACGCGGGCCACATGGGTGATCACGAGTGACCGAAACAACGTACGTCGGTGCAGTCGATCAGGGAACGACCGGAACGCGGTTTATGGTCTTCGACCACGCCGGAGAAGTCGTCACGACCGCCTACCGGAAACACGAACAGCACTACCCCGAGCCAGGCTGGGTCGAACACGACCCGATGGAGATCTGGGAGAACACGAAAGCGGTGATCACGACGGCTCTCGGACAGGCCGGGGTCAGCCCCGACCAGCTCGAGGCCATCGGCGTCACCAATCAGCGAGAGACGACGGTGCTCTGGGACGCCGAATCCGGCAAACCCGTACACAACGCGCTCGTCTGGCAGGACCGTCGGACGACCGGCCGCGTCGAAGCGCTCGAGGCGGACGGCCTCGTCGAACCGATCCGGGAGAAGACCGGCCTCGAGGCAGACGCCTACTTCTCGGCGACGAAAGCCGAGTGGTTGCTCGAGAACGCCGACCCGATCAAGATGGAACGGGCCCGCCCGGACGACATCCGGGATCGCGCCGAGCGCGGCGAGGTGCTGTTCGGGACGATCGACAGCTGGGTAATCTACAACCTCACCGGGGCACACGTCACCGACGTCTCCAACGCTTCCCGGACGATGCTGTACAACATCCACGACCTCGCGTGGGACGACGACCTGCTCGAGGAGTTTTCTATCCCCCGAACGATGCTTCCCGAGGTGCGCCCCTCGAGCGACGAGACCACCTACGGATCGACCGATCCAGACGGGTTCCTCGAGGCCGAGATTCCGGTAGCGGGTGCGCTCGGCGACCAGCAAGCGGCCCTGTTCGGCCAGACTTGTTTCGAGGCCGGCGAGGCCAAAAACACCTACGGGACGGGTTCGTTCTTTCTCATGAACACTGGCGCGGAGGCCGTCGCTTCCGAACACGGCCTGCTCACCACCATCGGGTTCCAGCGGTCGGGTGAACCCGTCCAGTACGCCCTCGAGGGATCGATCTTCATCACCGGCGCGGCCATCGAGTGGCTCGAGGACATGTCGCTGATCGACGATCCGGCCGAGACCGCAGAACTGGCCCGTAGCGTCGACTCGACCGACGGCGTCTACGTCGTCCCGGCGTTCACCGGCCTCGGCGCACCTCACTGGGATCAACGCGCCCGCGGAACCATCGTTGGCATGACCCGGGGCACCCGCAAGGAGCACGTGATCCGGGCGACCCTCGAGTCGATCGCCTATCAGACCCGCGACGTCGCTCAGGCGATGGAGGCCGACTCGGGCATCGAGATGGCCAGCCTGAAAGTCGACGGCGGTGCGGTCAAGAACAACTTCCTCTGCCAGTTGCAAGCCGACATCATCGGCTCGGAGATCATCCGCCCCGTCGTCGACGAGACGACCGCCCTCGGGTCGGCCTACGCCGCCGGCCTGGCCGTCGGCTACTGGGACGACCTCGAGGAACTGCGGGACAACTGGCGGGTCGACCGCGAGTTCAGCCCCGAGATGGAGACGGCGACTGCCGACCGGCGCTATTCTCGGTGGAGCGAGGCCGTCGAGCGCTCGCTCGGCTGGGCGGTCGACGGGGACGAGTGAAGGAACTCATCATCCAAACCGGTATGGACTCGAGACGAAACAGACCGCTTTAGGCCGCTCCCCGACGAGGAACGGTATGAACCGCGATCCGCCACTCGTACTCGACATCGACGGCACCCTCACCCGACCAGAGGGGTGGGGTGTCGATCCACGTGTGTTCGACCCGATTCGCGAGTGGGACGCCCCGGTCGTCATCGCCACAGGAAAGGCCTTTCCGTACCCGATCGCGCTCTGTCACAGCATTGGTGTCCCGGAACTCGTCGTCGCCGAAAACGGCGGCGTGATCTACACCGGCGACTCCGTCCAGTACACCGCCGACCGAGCGGCCGCACAGGCCGTCGCCGACGCCTACCGAGACGCAGGATACGAACTCGGCTGGGGGTCGGACGACACCGTCAACCGCTGGCGCGAGACCGAAGTCGCCGTCAATCGCGACCAGCCGGAGGATCCGCTTCGAGAGATCGCCGCCGATTACGACCTCGAGGTGCTCGACACCGGCTACGCCTACCACGTCGTCGAGCCCGAGACGAGCAAAGGGGCTGGCGTCGCGACCATCGCCGAATACGTCGGCTTCGACCTCGAGGCGACCGTTGCGGTGGGTGACTCCATCAACGACGTCTCCACGTTCGAGACTGTCGGCCGCAGTTTCGCCGTGTCCAACGCCGACGAGGCCGCACGGGCGGCTGCCGACGAGGTGCTCGAGGCCGGCCACGCCGAGGGAACGTTGTCGGTGCTCGAGCGAGTTCGCGGGGATTGACCCACGTCGAACACGAGTGAGGCGACACTAACACCACACGGCTTTTACTCGCGGCCGTCCAACCGCTTCTCAGCATGAGCGACGCCGCCAACTCCGGATCTGGAGCCACCGGGGCCGACGACGCCGGAGAGGCCGATCACGACCAGGACGACGGTGGAGGGCCGATGCAGGTCGACTCGCCGAACTACCACCACGAGAACCACACCGCCGCCCAGACCTGCGGCTGGACGGCCAACGCCCTCCGCGGCGAGGGAAAGTGTTACAAGAACATCTGGTACGGAATCGAGTCCCATCGGTGCATCCAGATGACGCCCGTCGTCCGCTGTAACGAGCGCTGTGTCTTCTGCTGGCGCGACCACAACGGCCACGCCTACGAACTCGAGGGCGTCGAGTGGGACGACCCCGAGGCGGTCGTCGACGCCTCGATCCGCCTCCAGAAGAAGCTCCTCTCGGGCTTCGGCGGCAACGAGAAAGTGCCGCGGTCGGTGTTCGAGGAAGCGATGGAACCCCGCCACGTTGCCATCAGCCTCGACGGCGAGCCGTCGCTGTACCCCTACCTCCCCGAACTGATCGAGGCGTTCCACGACCGAGACGTCACGACGTTCCTCGTCTCAAACGGCACCCGTCCCGAGGTGCTCCGGGAGTGTGACCCAACGCAGCTGTACGTCAGCGTCGACGCCCCAGAACGATGGACGTTCGACCAGGTCGTCAAGGCCATGGAGGACGACGCCTGGGAGAAGCTCGTCGAGACGATGGACGTCCTGGCCGAGAAGGACGAGACTCGTACCGTCCTCCGGACGACGCTAGTCGACGGCGAGAACATGCGCGATCCGGACTGGTACGCGGCGTTCTACCAGCGCGCCGACCCCGACTTCGTCGAACTGAAGGCGTACATGCACGTCGGCCACTCCCGCGGCCGCCTCGACCGCTCGTCGATGCCCGACCACGAGGACGTGATGGCCTTCGCCCACGAGGTGGCCGACCACATGCCCGAGTTCACCGAAGTGATGGGCGTGCCGGCCTCCCGCGTCGCGTTGCTCTCGAAAACCGAGGACACCTGGGTACCCTCGCTCAAAAAGGATAGCTCGTTCTGGGAGCGCGACCCCGTTACCGGTGACTGAGAGGGAATGCTGTAACAACGCCCGGAAACGTCCCCCAACACCCTCACAGTTTTGAGATGCGTGCCACATCCGGTACGCTTATGGCGGGGTGGGGCAAACGGTCTGGTATGCACGAACCCGTCCGGGCGACCGTCGGCTCCGACGAACTCGCCGTGCTCAAGCTGCTGGCGCTCGACGGCGGCCTCGAGGGCGATCTCAAGATTTCCTGTTCGGCCCTCGCAGATCGACTCGACGCGTCGAACCAGACCGCCTCGCGGCGGCTCCAGCGACTCGAGAGCGAGGGGTATCTCGAGCGCGATACCGTCGCCGACGGCCAGTGGGTCGCGATCACCGACGCCGGCGAAGGGGCGCTTCGCTCGGAGTACGAGGCGTACAAGCGCATCTTCGAGAGCGGTGCGGAGATCGAACTCGAGGGCGTCGTCACCGGCGGCATGGGCGAAGGACGCCACTACATTTCGCTGCCGGGCTACAGCCGTCAGTTCGACGAGCGACTGGGATACGATCCCTTCCCCGGCACGCTCAACGTCTCCTTGCACGACGACAGCGTTCGCCGCCGCCGGGCAATCGCCTCCCTCGAGTCGATTCCGATCGACGGCTGGGAGGACGAGGATCGAACGTACGGCCCCGCCGTCTGCTCCCCCGCGACGATCGAAACCGCCGACGGGGACGTCTACGAGACGGCCCACACCATCGCGCCCGAACGCACCCACCACGACGAGGATCAACTCGAGTTAATCGCTCCCGAGAAGCTTCGCGACGTCCTCGACCTCGCGGACGACGACCACGTGACGATCACCGTCGGCGAGACGGCCTGAGCGAATTTTACATTACTATGACCGAACCAGATGCCACCACGAACCCGCGTACCGACCGCCTGACCGCACTGACCACAGCCACCTCAGGTGAGGCTGGAGCCGTCGATCAGGCGCTCGAGGCGCTGGCAACGGGAGAACCGGTGCTCGTCCACGACGCCGACGACCGGGAGGGCGAAACGGATCTGATCTACCACGCCGACGCCGTCACCCCCGAGGCCGTCTCGCGAATGCGAAACGACGCCGGCGGGCTCATCTGCGTCGCCCTCGAGGCGTCGATCGCCGACGCGTTCGATCTCCCGTTCTACGACGACGCCGTCGATCACCCGGCGACGGCCGACCACGAACTCGGCTACGACGACCGCTCCTCGTTCTCGTTCACCGTCAACCACCGCGACACCTACACCGGCGTCACCGATAACGACCGCTCGCTGACGATTCGCTCGCTCGCGGACGCCGCCGCAGATCCCGACTCGACGGAGTTCGCCACGGAGTTTCGCGTCCCCGGCCACGTCCACCTCCTGCGGGCGGCCCCCGACCTCCTCGCCCAGCGCGAGGGCCACACCGAACTCGGCGTCGCGCTCGCCGAAGCCGCCGACCTCCCGCCAGCGGTCGTCGTCTGTGAGATGCTCGACGACCAGACCGGCGAGGAACTCGTCCCAGAGGACGCACGCGCCTACGCCAACCGTCACGACTTCACCTATCTCGAGGGCAGCGACATCCTCGAGCAGTTGGGCTGACCCCGCCCGGCTAAGTGGCATCTGGTCGGATTCGACTCGACCAGGCCTCACATAGTCAAATTTCACCACGAACTCACATCTACTATTTTCTCCCACCGACCGATTCCGGCCGGGCGCTTTAATACCGCCACCCACAAGTAAGTGCATATGACACGTGGTCACCCGCCCGACATCGACCAGCACGACCCCGGCTCGAGCGTGCTCGTCGTCAGCCCCTCGATGGACGCGTCCGAGACCGTCGCCACCGTGGACGCGATCCAACGCGCTGGGATCGATGCCGACGCCGACAGTGATGCCGACGCCGACCGCCACCCGATCGTCGTCGTCTCCCGCGCCCACACCGCCGAAGCGATTCTCGAGGGCTGGCGTAACACCGTCGGCACCTTTCCCACCGATTTCGGTATCGTCTCCATTGGCGAAGTGACCCGCTCGGTCGCGACAGGTACGGCCGCGATGACCCTCCCCCAGGCGAACATCTTTACCGTCGGCTCCGAGGACGTCACCGGCATTGGCATCGCCATCGGCGAGGCGCTCGCTCACTACAGGGAGGACACCACACCCGTTCTCTGGTTCGAGTCACTTACACCCCTGCTCGAGGAGAAAGGCCTCGAAATGACCTTCCGATTCCTCCACGTCACCCTCGAGGAGATCAGGCAAGCCAACGCCACCGCCTACGTCCACATCGACTCGAGTGTCCACGACGACCAGACGATCACGACGTTGACGCACCTGTTCGACGACGTCCTCGAGTTCGGTCGGAACGACTGAGTCCTCGATCGTATAGCGCCCGCGTCATCGACCGCATAGTACCACAATGTACCTGAGAGCCGCGACCGTTCGTCGCAAGCACTGGCTTCTACAACCGTTCGCTGCGTAGGTTTTAGCATGAGTGAACTCATCGACGACGACCTCGAGATTCAGCGCGACCTCGGCGAGGCGACGATCGTGTACGAGGATCCGGAGGAGGATACCGTCAGCAAAACAGTGCCGAACGAACACATCGCGTACTTCCAGGATCACTGGATCGTCAAGACCGACGAGGACGAGAGCGGGAACGACATCGTGCGGCGGATTCCGTCCCGACGGGTACACTACGTCGAGCGATCGGTCGAGGAGTTCGAAGAGGAAGTCGAGACGGTGATCGACCGGGTGCAATCGTTCGCCAGCCGGCTGCAGACGAAGATTCCGGTCGGCGACGGCGGTAACGAGGAGTCCGTCGAGCCCCATCGGATCGACGTCGAGTCCGGGGACGAGTAGTCTCGCGGTGGGATGACGGATTATCGGGACGGACACCGGTGCACGAGATGAGACAGCCGCATACGAAGACGTACACGGCGACGCTGCTCGAGACGTGTTGAATCAGCACCATCGATTCACGATCCACGAAACCGGTGATGCCACAATTACATCCTCGAGAATCGACGAGGGAGAAGGCACTGCAGTCGAACTCGCAAACAGGGAACAGGCAGCGTTCTTGATCACGGACGATCTACGGGCACTGCCCGAGCTACGGTCGGCAACCGATGCCACCGTCGTGATTTCACCGATTGTACTCGAGGCACTGGTCAAACGAGACGCCCTCGATAGAACCGACGTACTGTCCAAATTGGAGGACGTTGCAGAAAACCGTGACTGGCTTGGCCGCCCGATCTACCGACGAGCCTAGGCTCTCCTCGAGGAGTGATTGGTTCTGAAGACACCCAATGCTCTTACACAGATTTGCGCTGACTGGGATTTGAACCACGGTCGGACGTACTCGCTCGCTCACGCTCGCTGCGTGCGACCTCCCTGATTCAAATCCAGATTCGATTTTCACTGAACGAGCGACTCGCTTCGCTCGTCGATTAGTTCAGTGAAAATGCGCTGGCTGGGATTTGAACCCAGGTTGTGACCATGGCAAGGTCACGTGATACCACTACACTACCAGCGCCTGGTTGCACTTTCATCTACTCCGGCAAGGGTGTATAAGGGTTGCGAATTAGGAGGGGTGTGCCCTACGAGTGCACAGGGCACAAGACGCCCAACAACCCGTAGTCAACTAGCTGAACTCGAGCTACTGAATCTCGAGCGTCCACTCGCCGTCAGCCTCGACATTAATCCAGAACGCCCCGCTCACGCTGAAGGATCGGGAGCCGTCGAACGACCCGCTCTGGTTGATCACCTGTTCCCAGCCACCGTCTGCATTGAAGCCATCGATGATGAACTCGCCATCGCCGTCGTGGGTCGCCTCGAGGCTCACGTCAGAATCCGTCCACAGCGGCCCGACGAACGACGACCCGGTGCCGGAGACCTCCACGGGAAGGCTCCCGAGGTCGTCGCTGTGAATCTCCGGTTGATCGACATCGATCGCCCACTCCCCATCGGCCTCGACGGACAGGCGGTAGCTGCCCTCGTCGACGACCATCGCCGACGCACCGGGGCCACCACCGCTCGTCACCACCAGTTGCTCGGTCGGAACCGAGCCATCGACCGCCTCGAGGTCGACGGTGAACTCGCCGTCACCTTCGTGGGTGAAGCTCGCCACGGCCAGCCCATCCGAGAGGTCGAAGGTGTCCGAGGAGTCCGAGCCGCTGCCCTCGAATTCGAACGACTGCCCGGCCTCGAAGATCGTTCCCTCTTCCATCTCGACGTCTTCGTCGGGCTCGCTGGCGTCGCCCTCCATCGTATCGTCGACGACGTCCGAGAGCGTCACGACGTCGAGGCCACGGTGTTCGATGTGGTTGAGCAGATGCTCGAGGTCGTCGACCGACATGCTGTTCGAGCCGGATTCGTCCTCGACGATACGGGGAATCCGAAGGACGACGAGCTGGTTGTACTGATCACAGAGGTTGATCGACCGACGTACACCTCCGTGGAGGGCTGGCCCCCAGATCTGTGGCATCATATGGATACCCGTCGGCGGCGCGCCAGCGGGCCCGGCTCCGAACAGCAGCCCGGAATCGTAGCGCTCCCGGATCGCCTCGTGCGTCTCCTGTGTCATGCTGTCGTCCGGAACCACGAAGTGGCGCGCTCCCTCCTCGAAGCCGAACTGTTCGAGAGCAGACTGGGTTCGCTCGAGCACCTGCTCCTGTCGATCCAGGGGCATCTCCGGCAGCGCCCCCTGGCTGGACGGGTAGGCACAGACGTCCCAGCCTCGCCCCTGCAGTTCCTCGAGTTCCTCGAGATCCATTCGGCCCTGGCCGCCGATCCGGTCGGGGTCGACGGCCACGGCAGCCGACCAGCCGCGTTCCTCGAGCATCGGCGCGGCGACCTCGAACTGGGAATCGTGGCCGCCGTAGAACGCGAGGACGGCCTTCCCGTTGTCGACGGCTTCCGTTCGCCGAAGGTCGTCGACGACGATCCGCGTCGGGCCGTCCTCCGGGCCGCGGGCGATGATGTTCAACCGGGAAACGTTCTCGAGATCCGGTTCGCCGAACTTGTGGAGGTAACCGAAGTCGACCCGGAGCCACCCCTCGTAGGTGTCCGGAACGTTCCGGATGCTCGTCAACCGGTGGTCACGGTTCGTGGTGATGACTTCGAGAAGGATCTGGTTAGCCGACTCTATCTTGACGGCGAGGGAGGTGTCCCAGGTCGAGAGATCGATCCGGTCACGGAAGCCGAGGGTTGCTTCGACCTGGTTCCCGTCGCTCTCGAGGGCGGCTGCCTGCGAGCCCATGCGGGCCTCCTCGGGCGCGGGCTCGATCGTCCCATCGCGGGCGGCCCACAGGTCGAGGTCTTCGAAGTCCGAGATCACTTCGCCCTCGTCGATCGCGGGCCACTCGAAGTCGCCGTCGTACTCCTCGATATCGTCGGAGGACTGGCCGTTTCCGCCGTCATCGCCGTTTCCGTTCCCACCGTCGATGCCGTCGGTAATGCCATTACCGTCGTCGCCTGTCAGCCGATCGAGACAGCCCGAAAGCGAGAGCGCAGCCGCCGTCGCACCCATGCCGGTGACGATATCTCGTCGCGTGGATTGCTTTGCCATTGCTGAAACCCCAGGCTCCTGTCGCACTTGTTAATAGTCTCGCTAAGACCGCGCTGGCGACGGTTGCACTCGAGACCACCGTTTAACTACCCCGTAAACGACCACGGGTCGGGTGACCCGTGGCTTTTCTTGTTCCCCCAGCCTATGCCGATAGCACTCCACGCGACACGATGTCGCGGGATGAGGATGGGCGGTTTACAGAGCGCCCCGACCCAGACAGGCTCACCTTCCGAACAAACGGTTGGGTTTTGCGAGTCCGGTAATTAACTGATTCAACATCTACACCAGCATGTTTCGCCCACGCTCGCCACGCCACATTCACACTCGCGTTCCGGTCAGCATGGTCTTGCTGAACCTCACACGAATCATTCGTACACCGGAACCGCCGACCTTGACGGTAACCACGGTGTCCACAACACGAACACGACTTCGAGTTGTACGGCGACTCAACCGTCTCACACGGAATCTGATTCCACGTCACCTTGTAGCGAACCTGCTTCTCGAACTTATGGAACGGGAGTTTGTGCAGACGCCGATTCATGTACGTACCGTACTTGATGGCGTCTCGAATCCCACTCAAGTCCTCGAACACGATAACTGGGTTCGAGAACTGTTGGGCGAACTCCACCACAACCCGAGACAGCCGGTGAAGAACCCACTCAGTGTAGCGTTCTTCTTTCTCCCCGAGTTGGTGATGGATGGAGTGTTGGCCGTGTTCTTGACAGCGTTTCGTGATGGTGTGGTAGCGTTGGCGTTCGGCTTTCACCGTACCGTAGTCAAGCACGAGTGTTCCGAGCGTGTCCATCGTCTCACGATTAAGAGCGGTGAGAGCGATGTTGCGCTCGTTAATATCGACGCCGACGAGAGTGTCAGCGTCTTCGGGTTCAGGCACCTCAACCTCTGTTTTAACCGTGACGTGTAGGTAGTACACGCCATCTCGGTACACAAGTTCAGCCTGTCCCAACGACCACTCATCCTCCGTCAAGGATTCCCCAATCAACGCAAGGTCTTCCGGTCGCCCTCGAAGGTGCCCTTTCACCTTCTTGTACGGCTTCGGACTCACACGGAACTGAACCCGGTCATCCTCGTCGTTGTAGGTGAGGCGGTAGCCTTCGGTGTGCGCCATGACAAGTGGGTAGGCTCCTTTCTTGTCCGTGGCGGGTGGCGACGGTTTTCCGACGTGAGTGTTGTCTTGGTCGTGCCACCAGTTGAGGAGTTCTTTGTAGGAATCCCACGCTTGCAGGGCTTTCCCGACGACCGCGCACTTGTTGTTCCGAAGGAAGTCATCGCGGTCAACTTCCTTCTGAATCTCAGTACGGTTGTATCCGTCTTGTTTGAGTCGGAGTGTGTCGTTGGCGATGTCTCGTGCGGTGAAGCGGGCATCTTTGAGCCACGACCGCTCACCAGACTCTATGCAGAGTCGAGTGCGTGCGGTCTTCGTGACTTCTTCGATACCCATACCTTGACTATCGAATCAAATGATAATAAAAGTGGGGATTAGGATGGGAGAATACAGGAGTCATGCACATTCGATTAGTCTGTGTAAGTATCATTTCGTGTGGTGCCCGAAGTCAAGCAAAGCAGAGCTTTGCGTACCACGCGGAGCTTCGCTCCGCTTAGTACCGACACGAGATGTTGGAGTTCGTTCGAGACGAACTTGCGGAATTGTTCCAAGGAACTGCCGAGCGATTCGGTCACGAGATTGTGTCGATGGAGATTGCCCCCGACCACGTTCACTTGTTCGTGAAGACCGGCCCGAAATGGAGTCCTGCCGAGATAGCGAAACAATTCAAAGGTTACTCGGGACGAACGGTTCTCAAGCGTCATCCTGAACTCAAACAGCGGTATTTCTGGGGAAGTGGCCTGTGGAAGGATGGCTACTACGTCGGAACAACGGGTGCAGTTTCCGAGGACGTGGTTCGTCGGTATATCGAGGATACTGAACATTAGGCGAGCGTACGCGATTCACCCACGGGTCAGGTGACCCGTGGAACTCTCGCTGTTTTCTTTAGACTCCCGTACATCGGCTGGAACCGAGCGACCGGTGACGTACCGTCTCGTGTGCCCGAGTGTCACGAATTCTGCCCTGTGAACGGCTCACAGCCGGGAATCGAATCCGCTACCCTTTTAAGAGCCTATCCGTAACACATCGCTACAGTCTAGTGACGAGGCGCCGAAGTCGCGGTATGACCACAAGCGTACTCGTGCCGTCGTCACTCAGCCGGGAAGCCGAGGACAAACGCGAGGCCACTCGCAAACTCGGTTACGTCGCCCGTGCGGCGACGATCTTCCGGGTCGACCGCCTCATCGTCTACCCCGATCCGGGGGGCGATACCGGTCGATTTGGCGATGGGTTCGTCGAAACCGTCTTGCGGTACGCCACAACACCCCCGTACCTTCGAAAGGAGGTCTGGGACAGGCGGGACGAACTGGAGGCCGTGGGCGTCTTACCGCCGCTCCGTGCCCCGTCACAGACCGGCTCCGAATCGAACGGTTCGGGGTCGAAAAGACAAGGGATCGTGACCGAGGTCGGACCTGAAGGGCGCGTCCGGGTCAATTGCGGACTGCAACACCCGATCTCCCTCAACGCACCGCCGTCGATGGTGGTCGAGGAGGGGGAGCGCGTAACCGTCAGGATCTCTTCGCGACGACCGGTTCGGGCGAAGCTCGTCGATGAATCCCCACCGGGATTCAGCGTCGAACGCACGAACCTATCGGCAGCACTCGGCCGTGAGGACGCCGGCGTTCGGATCGCCGCCTCCCGATTCGGTGAAGAACTCACCATCGGGCGGCTCGAAACGCTGGCCGGGAACGTCGAACGGGACGGCATGACCGTCGCCTTCGGCGCACCCGAACGAGGACTGCCGGACATCCTCGGCATCGACCAGGCGGCTATCGAAGCCGCCTACGGTGTCGCGGACGACGCAAACGTCGAACCCAACGATCTGGAAACGGGGTTCGACCTCTGGCTCAATACGGTTCCGCATCAGGGCAGCGACGTCGTGCGAACGGAGGAAGCTCTGTTCGCCACGCTCGCTCCCCTCTCACTGAGAGCGTGATAGAATGCCACAACCAAACGCACCACGCAAAGGCTCACTCGGGTTCGGCCCACGGAAACGGGCAACCAGCGAGGTTCCACGCTTCAACTCGTGGCCGGACGACGACGGACAGCCATCGCTCCAGGGCTTCGCGGGCTACAAGGCCGGCATGACCCACGTGGTAATGGTCGACGACACCGCAAACTCGCCGACCGAGGGAATGGAACAGACCGTTCCCGTCACCATCGTGGAGACGCCGCCAATGCGCGCCGTCGCTCTGCGTGCGTATGAACACACACCGTATGGACAGCAACCGATCACCGAGGTCTGGACGACCGAGTTCGTCGACGAACTCGAGCGCGTCCTCGACCTGCCCGGCGACGAGTACGACGCCGACGCTGCGGAGGACGAACTCCGCGGCCTCCTCGAGGAGGGTCGCGTCGACGACGTTCGCGTCATCACTCACACCGTTCCAGGCAGCGTCCCCTCGGTTCCGAAGAAGAAACCCGACGTCATGGAGACGCGCGTCGGCGGCGGTTCCGTCGAGGAACGCGTCGACTTCGCGCTCGAGACGATCGCCGAGGGCGGCGAACACGTCATGAACGACGTGTTCCGCGCCGGCGAGTACGTCGACGCCAGCGGCGTCACGAAAGGCAAGGGTACCCAGGGTCCCGTCAAGCGATGGGGCGTCCAGAAGCGCAAGGGCAAACACGCCCGGCAGGGATGGCGTCGCCGCATCGGTAACCTTGGCCCGTGGAACCCGAGCCGCGTCCGCTCGACGGTTCCCCAGCAGGGACAAACCGGCTACCACCAGCGGACGGAGCTCAACAAGCGCCTCGTCGATATCGGCGACGGCGACGACGCGACGGTCGACGGCGGCTTCGTCAACTACGGCGAAGTCGACGGCCCACACGCGTTGATCAAGGGCTCGCTCCCCGGGCCGAACAAGCGCCTCCTGCGCTTCCGCCCGGCGATCCGACCCGGAGGCCAGCCGCGTCTCGATCCCGAGGTGCGCTACGTCTCCACCGCATCCAACCAGGGCTAAACCATGAACGCAACAGTACGAAACCTGGACGGCGACGACGCGGGGGAGATCGAGCTCCCGGCGGTCTTCGAAACGGAGTACCGCCCGGATCTGATCGCCCGCGCGGTTCGCGTCTCCCAGGCAAACAGTAAACAGACGTACGGTGCCGACGAGTTCGCGGGGATGCGAACTCCCGCCGAATCGTTTGGCAGCGGCCGCGGGATGGCTCACGTCCCCCGTCAGAACGGACGCGGACGACGCGTCCCCCAGACGGTCAAGGGACGGAAGGCCCACCCGCCAAAAGCCGAGAAAGACCAGTCCGAATCGATCAACAAGAAAGAACGCCAGCTGGCCATCCGAAGCGCCATCGCCGCGACGACCGACGCAGACGTCGTCGCCGAGCGTGGTCACGTCTTCGATGACGACGCGGAACTTCCGCTCGTCGTCAGCGACGACTTCGAAGACCTCGTGAAGACGAAGGAGGTCGTCTCCTTCCTCGAGGCCGTCGGCGTCGACGCCGACATTGAGCGCGCCGACGACGGCCGCAGCGTTCGAGCCGGCCAGGGGAAACTCCGTGGCCGCAAGCACAAACAGCCCAAATCGATTCTCTTCGTGACCTCGAGCGAGACCGGCCCATCGCGCGCCGCCCGCAACCTCGCGGGAGCCGACGTGGTGACGGCCGCCGAAGTCAACGCGGAGGATCTGGCACCGGGCACCCAGCCCGGCCGACTGACGGTCTGGACCGAAAGCGCCGTCGAGGAGGTGAGCCAGCGATGAGCGGCATCATCGAATTCCCGCTCGTCACCGAGAAGGCCATGAACGACATGGACTTCGAGAACAAGCTCCAATTCCTCGTCAACGTCGACGCCAGCAAGCCCGAGATTCGGGATGCCGTCGAGGAGCGCTTCGACGTCGAGGTCGACAGCGTGAACACACAGATCACGATGAACGGAAAGAAGAAAGCAACGGTGACCCTGGGCGCGGACGACGATGCCCAGGAAGTCGCCTCCAGAATCGGGGTGTTCTAGATGGGACGACGCATCTTTGGACAGCGACGAGGGCGTGGTTCCCCGACGTTCCGTGCCCCATCGCACCGATACAAGGCGAAGCTCGACCACAAGACGACCGAAGACAGCGACGTCGTCTCCGGTACCGTGGTCAGCATCGAACACGACCCTGCACGCTCGGCACCGATCGCCGCGATCGAGTTCGAAGACGGCGAGCAGCGACTCGTCCTCGTTCCCGAGGGCGTCGCCGTCGGCGAGGAGATCCAGGTCGGCGTCTCAGCCGAGATCAAGCCGGGGAACACGCTCCCACTCGCGGAGATCCCCGAAGGGGTTCCGGTCTGCAACGTCGAGGCCAAGCCGGGCGACGGCGGCAAGTTCGCTCGCGCCTCCGGCGTCAACGCGGATCTGATCACCCACGACCGCAAGGCTGCGGTCGTCCAGCTGCCAAGTGGCGAAGTCAAGCGGCTCGATCCCCAGTGCCGTGCCACCATCGGCGTCGTCGCCGGTGGCGGCCGCACGGAGAAGCCGTTCGTCAAGGCAGGGAAGAAGTACCACAAAATGCGCGCCCGCGGGATCAAGTGGCCGCGCGTTCGCGGGGTCGCCATGAACGCCGTCGACCACCCATTCGGTGGTGGCGGTCGCCAGCACCCCGGTCGTCCGAAATCCGTCTCGAAGAACGCACCGCCGGGACGGAAAGTCGGTGACATCGCCTCCCGGCGCACCGGTCGAGGTGGAAACAAATGAGTTCGGAATACCGTACCGGTCGTGAGGGTGAGGAGTTCACCTACCGCGGCCACACGCTCGAGGAGCTCCAGGAGATGGAGCTCGAAGACGTCGCTGAAGTGCTTCCGGCACGCCAGCGGCGGAGTATCGTGCGCGGGCTCTCGGTCGAACAGCAGAAGCTGCTCGAGAAGGCCCGCGAGAAAGACGAACAGGAGACGGCCAACTCGCCGATCCGGACGCACCTGCGCAACATGCCGGTGCTGCCGGAGTTCGTTGGCCTGACGTTCGCCGTATACACCGGACAGAGCTTCGAGCGCGTCCGCGTCGAACCCGAGATGATCGGCCACTACCTCGGTGAGTTCCAGCTCACCCGATCGTCCGTCTCGCACGGACAGGCCGGTATCGGGGCGACGCGTTCCTCGAAGTTCGTCCCACTGAAGTGATCATCGCATGGGAATCAACTACTCAGTCGACGCCGATCCGGACACGACCGCGAAAGCGATGCTCCGGGAGCGTCACATGAGCCACAAGCACAGCAAGGAGATCGCCCGCGAGATCAAAGGCCGAACCGTCGACGACGCAGCCGAGTACCTCGAGGCAGTCATCGAGGGCGAGCGATCGGTTCCGTTCCGCTCGCACAACTCCGGCGTCGGTCACCGATCGGACATCGACGGCTGGGACGCGGGACGCTACCCCGAGAAGGCCAGCAACGCGTTCCTCGAGTTGCTCGAGAACGTGTCGGCCAACGCCGACCACCAGGGCTTCGACGGTGGGTCGATGGAAATCGCCCACTGTGCCGCCCACAAAGTCGGTGAGTCCATCGGACGCAAACCGCGTGCGATGGGGCGAGCGTCCGCCTGGAACACCCCACAGGTCGACGTCGAAATCGTCGTCGCACAGACCGAAGACGGCGTCGAGGACGAGGAGGGTGACGACTAATGGCAGACGAACACGAATTCATCGAGAACGGCCTGCAGCGCTCACAGATCGACGAGTTCTTCGCCGAAGAACTCGGCCGCGCAGGCTACGGTGGTATGGACGTCGCCAAGACGCCGATGGGTACCCAGATCGTCCTCAAAGCGGAGAAGCCGGGGATGGTCATCGGCAAAGGCGGTGAGAACATCCGGAAGGTCACGTCGGCACTCGAGGAGAAGTTCAACCTCGACGATCCCCAGATCGACGTGCAGGAGGTCGACGAACCCGACCTGAACGCTCGGATCGTCGCTGACCGCCTGGCCAACGCGCTCGAGCGTGGCTGGTACTTCCGGAAAGCCGGTCACACCACGATCGACCGGATCATGGACGCCGGCGCACTCGGCGCAGAGATCGTTCTCGCCGGGAAAGTCACGGGGGCGCGTTCGCGCGTCGAGAAGTTCAACCGTGGCTACATCAAGCACAACGGCGAGCCCGCCGAAGAGGTCGTCGACCACGGCCAGGGCGTCGCGGTGATGAAACTCGGCACCATCGGTGTCAACGTGAAGATCATCCCGCCAGGAGCCGAGCTGCCCGACGACTTCCGAATCCACGAGGACATGGATCCCGAAGAGGTCGTTCCCGATGCCGTCGAGGCCAACGCGGCCGAGGGCGTCGAGGAACTGCTCGAGGGAGAGCCCGAGGACGACCTCGAGGCTGACGTCGAGGACGAACCCGTCGACGAGCCCGAAGAGACCGTCGAGATCGACGAAGACGTCGTCGAAGAGGTCATCGAAGAGGAAGTCGTCGACGAGGACGAAACCGACGCGGGCGAATCCGAAGCCGCCGTTGGCGGTGACGAGGACGCCGATGACGTCGAGGAATCCCTCGAGGAACTCGACGAAGAGATCGAAGCCGAAGCCGAGGAACTCGTCGCCGAAATGGAAGACGACGAGGAAGCCGAAGCCGAAGGCGATGAGGATGACGAGGGAGGTGACGACTAATGGCAATCTTGCACGTCGACGAAATCCGCGACATGACGCCCGCCGAACGGCAGGCCGAACTCGAGGATCTCGAGACGGAGCTGTTGAACGCCAACGCCGTCCTCGCCGCCGGTGGTGCCCCGGAGAATCCGGGCGAAATCGGCGAGATCAAGCGGACGATCGCGCGGGTCAAGACGATCCAGCGAGAAGAAGGCGACCTCGACGACGAGGAATAACGATACACGATGGCACTGACACCCGAGACACTCCCGCGACACGAACTCAATGGCCTCCCGGTACGGGTCGTCGATAGCGACGACGCCGACCGGGTCGGCATCGAGGGTCGGATCGTCCTCGAGACGACGAAGACCCTTTCTATAGAAGTTCGAGACAACGGGACGTCGCGGGTGCTCACCGTGCCGAAATCGGGCTCGGTATTCGAGTTCGCGATCACCGATGAAGCCGCCGGAGACGAGAAGTCTCTGGGGACTGCGTCCAAACTGGCCAAGACACAACCTGGGGGCGACAGCGATGAATCTCCCACAGACCGCGCTGGCGAGGACGTAGCCTACGTTACGGTCGATGGCTCGCGACTCATCTCACGACCCGCCCGACGCACCGAAACGAAAGGTGACTCACCATGGCAATAGGACTAGACGTTGAAACCCCTCCGGAACCCGAAAACCCGGAGGAGTACGACTACGAGAAGTGTCCGTTCTACGGTGACCTACCGGTACGAGGGCAGATCCTCGTCGGTACGGTCGTCTCGACGGACATGGACAAGACCGTAGTCGTCGAACGAGAGTACGACGTGACGGTTCCGAAATACGACCGTCAAATGAAACGTCGCTCGCGCATTCCGGCACACGTGCCGGGCGTGCTCGAGCCGCTCTCGGTTGGCGATACGGTCAAAATCGCAGAGACCCGACCACTGTCGAAGACGAAATCGCACGTGGTCGTCGAAATAACCCAGGAAGCGACCGCCGCAGATGTCGCCGAGCTGACGCTGGACGAGGAACACGATCCACAGCTGTCGACCGAAGACATCACTGGTGGCGCCGAATCGAACGACGGTGATGCCTGATGGAGGCAATGAAAGCCGACGTCACGCAGGGCCTGAAGAAGGGCTCGCTCGTCACGTGCGCGGACAACTCCGGCGCACGCGAGCTGAAAGTCATCAGCGTCGCGGGCTACCACGGCACCAAGAACCGCCAGCCGAAGGCGGGGCTAGGTGACAAAGTGACCGTCTCGGTCACGAAAGGGACGCCCGAGATGCGACGGCAGGTTCTCGAGGCCGTCATCGTTCGCCAGCGGAAAGCGATCCGCCGGCCCGATGGCACCCGTCTCAAGTTCGAGGACAACGCCGCCGTCATCGTCGACGAGAACGAAGAGCCCCGAGGCACTGAGATCAAAGGGCCGATCGCCCGCGAGGTCGCAGAACGCTTCGGCGCAATCGCCAGTACGGCGACGATGATCGTATAGAACCATGAGCAAGCAACCACGCAAACAACGAACACAGACGGAACGTGCGCCGCTTCACCGGAAGCACAAGCAGGTTCACGCGACCCTCTCCGAGGAGCTTCGCGAGGAGTACGGCACGCGTCGCACCCGCGTCAACGCGGGCGACCGCGTCGAGGTCATGCGCGGCGACTTCGCCGGCGAAGAAGGCGAAGTGCTGCGCGTTCGACTCGACGATGCCGTCATTCACGTCGAAGACGTGACCGTCGAGACGGCTGACGGCGAGGAAGTTCCTCGCCCAGTCGACGCGTCGAACGTCCGCATCGTGGATCTCGACCTCTCGGATTCGCGTCGCGAGGCACGCCTCGAAGGTGATTCCGAATGACCAACCACCAGAAACGACTCTCGGTACCGAAATCCTGGCCCATCGAGCGCAAGACCAACGTGTTTACGGTCAAGGCTCGAGCCGGCCCGCACGGCGAAGCCGGTGTCCCGCTGGTCATCATCCTCCGGGACGTACTCGGCTACGTCGACTCGAAGAAAGAAGCCCGCTACGCCCTCTCCCAGGATTCGATCCTGGTCAACGGGGAGCCGATCAACGACGAGAAACGTCCCATCGGGATGTTCGACATCGTTGCCTTCCCACAGCGTGAGGAGTACTACCGCGTCTTCCCCGACGAGGGAGGCCGCCTCTCGCTGACCGAAATCGACGCCGATGCCGCAGACAGCCGTCTCGGCAAGGTCGTCGGCAAACAACAGGTCAAAGGCGGCGACACACAGCTCTCGCTGCACGACGGCACGAACGTGATCGTCGACGACGCCGAGTACAACGCGAACGATTCGGTCGTCGTCGACAACGACGACAAATCGATCGTGGCCCACTTCCCGTACGAGGAGGGTGCCCTGGTCACCGCTGTCAGCGGTAACCACGGAGGTAAAATCGGCGAACTCGTCGAGATCGACGTCACGCTCGGCAGTGGCTCGAACATCGTCACCGTCGAAACGGACGACGAGACGTTCGAGACCGTCGAGGAGTACGTCGTCGTGATCGACGAGAACTTCGTTGGAGGTGACGACGAATGAGCGAAGCAAGCGACACCGAGTTCCACGAGATGCGCAAACCGCGCGTCGAAAAGGTCGTCGTCCACATGGGCGTCGGCCGCGGTGGCCGCGACCTCGGCCGAGCCGAGGATATCATCGAGGCGATCACGGGTCAACGGAGCGTCCGTACCCTGGCGAAAGCGACCGAACCCGAGTTCGGCATCCGCCAGGGCGACCCGATCGGCACCAAGGTCACCCTTCGGGGCGACGATGCCGAAGCGTTCCTCGAGACGGCGCTGCCGCTTGCGGATCTGTCCGCATCGCAGTTCGACCAGACCGGGAACTTCAGCTTCGGCGTCGCCGAGCACACCGACTTCCCGAGCCAGGAGTACGACCCGACCATCGGGATCTACGGCCTGGACGTGACCGTGAACCTGGTTCGACCGGGCTACCGCGTCACGAAACGAGCCAAAGCGAGTCAGGCGATCCCGTCCCGACACCGACTGACTCCCGAGGACGCCATTGCGTTCCTCGAGGGCCAGTTCGACGTGGACGTCGACACGGAGGAGACAGACGATGAGTGAAAGCGATAACGACCAGACGGGCGAACACGCCGCGAAGCGAACGGGCCAGGAAGCGGCCTGTCAGCGCTGTGGCCGCAAACAGGGTCTCGTCGGCAAGTACGACATCAACCTGTGCCGACAGTGTTTCCGCGAGATCGCCCGCGACATGGGATTCAAGAAGTATAAATGACCGGGAACGATCCACTCAGCAACGCGCTCTCTGGCATCGACAATGCCGAGAGTGTCGGACACCTGAGCCACGACGTAGCGCCCGCCTCAAACGTGATCGGCAGCGTGCTCGAGGTCTTTTACGACCGCGGGTACATCGCTGGCTTCGAGTTCGTCGAAGACGGCAAAGCCGGCACGTTCGAGGTCGAACTGAAAGGAGCGATCAACAAGTGCGGCCCCGTCAAGCCACGCTATTCCGTCAAGGCCGACGAGTTCGAGAAGTGGGAGAAGCGATTCCTCCCCGCTCGAGACTTCGGCGCACTCGTCGTCACGACGAGTGAGGGAATCATGAGCCACTACGAGGCTCGAGAGAAGGGCATCGGGGGCCAGGTGATCGCATACGTCTACTAGAACAATGCGAATTGAACTGGACATCCCCGACGACGTAACCGCCGAGGTCGATCACCTCGACGTGACGGTCGATGGGCCAAACGGCAGCGTAACCCGCCGCCTCTGGTACCCCGACGTCACCGTCGATGTCGACGGCGACCTGCTGGTCATCGAGAGTGAGACCGAGAACGCGAAAACGAACGCGACGGTCGGCACCTTCGAGAGCCACATCCGAAACGCCTTCCACGGCGTGACTGCGGGCTGGGAGTACGAGATGGAAGTCTTCTACTCTCACTTCCCAATGCAAGTCCGTGTCGAAGGCGACGAGGTCGTCATCGAGAACTTCCTCGGTGAAAAGGCAGCACGACGAACGACTATCCACGGTGACACCGAGGTGAGCGTCGACGGCGAAGCGCTGACGCTCTCCGGTCCGAACAAGGAGCACGTCGGCCAGACCGCCGCCGACATCGAACAGCTCACCAAGGTGAAAGGAAAGGACACCCGCGTCTTCCAGGACGGGGTGTACATCACCCAGAAACCGCAGAAAGGAGGTGCCTGATAGATGGCTGACGACGAACCCCAGGAACTGGAAGACATCAGCGGCGTTGGCGGCAGCAAAGCCGACGCCCTCCGTGAGGCCGGTTTCGAGACGATCGACGACGTCAAAGAGGCCTCCCAGGACGAACTGGCGGAAGCCGAAGGCATCGGAAACGCGCTCGCCGCGCGTATCAAAGCCGACGTCGGCGACCTCGAGGTCACGGAAGAGACCGAGGCCGAGATCGAAGACGAAGCCGCCGAGGAGGAACCGGAAGACGAAGACGTCGAAACCGAACTGGAGCCCCGTGGCCTGACCGAGAAGACGCCCGACCTCGACGACGAGGAAGCGCGATTGCTCGGCCAGCGACACAGCGAAGGGAAACCAGCGTTCAAACGCCAGGACTACCACATGAAAAAGCGCACGCCAGAATCGTGGCGTGTACCACGTGGTGGCCTCTCCAAACAGCGTCGTGGCTACAAGAGCCGCGGCCCCAAGGTGCAGGCTGGCTTCCGGACGCCGGAAGCCGTTCGCGGCAAACACCCGAGCGGTTTCGAGGAAGTCTACGTCGAGAACACGGACGACCTCGAGGGAGTCGACGGCGACACCCAGGCCGTCCGCATCGCGAGCTCCGTCGGTGCCCGCAAACGCGAGCGCATCGAGGAGGAAGCCGAGGACGCAGAGATTCGCGTCCTCAACCCGACCTACGTCGAAGTCGAAGTTGAGGTGGACGAATGACTGACCTGAGTGCACAGAAACGACTTGCGGCGGACGTCCTCGACGTCGGGAAGAACCGCGTCTGGTTCGACCCCGACGCCCAGGGCGACATCGCCTCGGCGATCACCCGCGAAGAGATTCGCGAACTCGTCGACGACGGCGTCATCCGCGCCAAAGACGCTCGCGGAAACTCCCGCGGACGCGCCCGCGAACGCAACAAGAAGCGTGCCTACGGCCACAAGAAGGGGCCAGGCAAGCGTCGCGGCAAGAAGGGTGCTCGCCAGAACGAGAAAGAACAGTGGACGAGCCAGATTCGCGCACAGCGCCGGAAACTTCGAGAACTCCGTGACAAAGGCGAGCTGACGCCGACGCAGTACCGCCAGCTGTACCGCAAGGCCAGCGGCGGCGAGTTCCGGAGCGTCCGGTACCTGTTGAACTACATCGACAACGAATACGGTGACCAATAATGGCGACAGGACCACGATACAAAGTGCCGATGCGACGTCGCCGTGAGGTCCGGACGGACTACCATCAGAGGTTGCGCCTGCTGAAATCGGGTAAGCCCCGCCTCGTTGCTCGCATGAGCAACAAGCACGCCACGGCGCAGCTGATTACGCCCGGCCCTCAGGGTGACGAAACGCTCGCAAGTGCTCACTCGAGTGACCTCGAGGAGTACGGCTGGAACGCACCGACGAGTAACCTCTCGGCTGCGTACCTGACCGGCCTGCTGGCCGGAAAGCGAGCGGTAGACGCCGGCGTCGACGAAGCCGTTCTCGATATCGGCCTCAACAAGGCGACGCCCGGAAACAAAGTGTTCGCGATTCAGGAAGGCGCAATCGATGCGGGACTCGAGATTCCCCACAACGATAGCGTCCTCGCGGACTGGTCGCGTACCCGCGGCGAGCACATCGCCGAGTACGCCGAACAACTCGACGAGCCGCTCTACAGCGGCGACTTCGACGCGACCGACCTTCCCGAACACTTCGACGACGTACGAGAGGCGATCTTAGAATGAGCGGAAACAACTACAACGACGGGTGGCAGCCCGTAACCCGACTCGGGAAGCTCGTTCAGGAGGGCGAAATCGACACGATGGAGGACGCCCTCAACTCCGGCCTTCCCCTCAAAGAGCCCGAACTCGTCGACCAGCTCCTCCCCGGACTGGACGACGAAGTGCTCGACATCAACATGGTTCAGCGGATGACCGACTCCGGCCGCCGGGTGAAGTTCCGGTGTGTCGTCGCCGTCGGCAACCGTGACGGCTTCGTCGGTTACGCCGAAGGCCGTGAAGACCAGGTCGGCGCTGCAATCCAGAAAGCAATCGGTATCGCAAAGCTAAATCTCATCCAGGTTCCCCGCGGCTCCGGGTCGTGGGAGGATCGTTCTGATCGACCCCACTCGCTGACCCGCCAGACCAAAGGGAAAGCCGGGTCGGTCGAGGTCGAACTCATCCCCGCCCCCGAAGGGCTGGGCCTCGCCGCGAGCGACACCGTCCGTGCGGTGCTCGAACTCGCCGGCATCGAGAACGCCTGGACGAAGAGCCACGGCAACACGCGAACGACGGTCAACCTCGCGAAAGCGACCTACAACGCACTCGAGAACGCCTCGCAGTCGCGTCTCCCCCGGGAGGTGGCTGAACGATGACAGCGAAAGCAATCGTTCAGATTCGCGGAGAGGTCAACCGCACCCAGGCCGTCGACGACACCCTGTCGATGCTCAACCTGCACAAGGTCAACCACCTCACGATCGTCCCCGACACGGACACCTACCGCGGGATGATCACCAAGGTACACGACTTCGTCGCCTACGGCGAACCGGACGCCGAGGTGCTCGAGGCGGTGCTCGCCAAGCGAGCCGAACCGCTCGAGGGTCGACAGTCCGACGTCGACGAGGAATGGCTCGCCGAACACACCGAGTACGATGACTTCGCCGCACTCGCCGACGCGCTCCTCGACGAGGAGACGACGCTGCGCGAGCAGGGGCTGTCGCCGACGCTGCGACTGCACCCCCCACGTGGCGGCCACGATGGCATCAAACACCCGACCGTCGACGGCGGCCAACTCGGAAAACATACAACGGAGGAAATCAACGACCTCCTCACGTCGATGCGATAACCATGACGAGCAAGAAACGACGTCAGCGCGGCTCGCGAACGCACGGCGGCGGTACGCACAAGAACCGCCGCGGTGCCGGCCACCGAGGTGGCCGCGGGAAAGCCGGGCGTGACAAACACGAATTCCACAACTACGAACCGAGAAAGAAACACGGCTTCAAGCGACCACAGGGCGTTCGCCCCACCGTCGCCGAAATCGACGTCAAGACCCTCGACGAAGACGCGATCCTCTACGCCGCCGAGGGCGATGCCGAAGAGACCGACGGCGGCTACGCCATCGACGCTCGCGACGTCGTTGAAGACGGTCACGACGTCGACGTTGTGAAGGTGCTCGGCAGCGGCCAGGTGCGCAACGAACTCGAGATCACCGCGGATGCCTTCACCGAGACGGCCCGCGAGAAACTCGAGGACGCCGGTGGCGAAGCGATGCTCACCGAGCGCGCCCAGGAGCGAGCCGCGGAGGCCGAGGCTGAGGCCGACGACGAACACGAAGCCGACGCTGAGAACTAACTATGGGATGGAAGGAAGCCGCTGAACCGGTCTTGACGCGGATGCCCACCGTCACCCGCCCGGAAGGGCACGTCCCCTTCAAGCGGAAGCTGGGCTGGACGGCCGGGATCCTCGTATTGTACTTCTTCCTGACGAACATCACACTCCTGGGGATCCACCCCCAAGGTGGTGAAGACCTGTTCGGCCAATTCCGATCGATTCTGGCCGGTGAACACGGGTCTCTCATGCAGGTCGGAATCGGACCGATCGTCACCGCCAGCATCGTGTTGCAGCTGCTCGGTGGGGCGAACCTGCTGGGACTAGACACCAGCGACCCACGTGATCAGGTTCTCTACCAGGGCCTCCAGAAGCTGCTCGTCATCGTGATGACGGCGCTGACCGCCCTGCCGATGGTGTTCGCCGGTGGCTTCCTTCCACCAGCAGACGTCCTTCAGCTCGGGAGCCTCACGCTCGAGGGAACCCAGATCCAGACGCTCATGTTCGTCCAGATCTTCCTGGGCGGCATCCTCATCCTCTACATGGACGAGGTCGTCAGCAAGTGGGGGATCGGCAGCGGTGTCGGGCTCTTCATTATCGCTGGCGTGAGCCAGTTGCTCGTCTCCGGGTTCCTCGCGCGGAGCGAGGAAGGGTTCTTCTACAGCTGGTATCAGATCCTGTTCACCGATGAGATTACGGTTGGCTCGTGGCTCAGTGCCGAAGGGTTCAACACGCTGTTCATCGCCGACGGTGGCGGACAGCTGTTGGCGCTGGCGACGACGCTGTTGATCTTCGGGATCGTCGTCTACGCGGAGTCCGTCCGCGTCGAGATTCCGTTGAGCCACGCCCGCGTCAAGGGTGCTCGCGGTCGCTTCCCGGTGAAGCTCATCTACGCGAGCGTCCTGCCAATGATCCTCGTCCGGGCCGTGCAAGCGAACATCCAGTTCATGGGGCAGATCCTCAACAGCCAGTGGGCCAGCATGCCCGGCTGGCTCGGGGTTTACTCCGACGGTCAGCCGGTCGGCGGGTTCTTCTACTACACCGCGCCGATCTACTCGCCGGGTGACTGGATGTGGTGGACTGGACAGGTGCCCGCCGGAATCGACATCTGGCAGATCATGCTTCGAATCTCCGTCGACCTGACGTTCATGGTCATCGGCGGTGCGATCTTCGCAATCTTCTGGGTCGAGACGACTGACATGGGGCCGAAAGCGACGGCCCAGCAGATCCAGAACTCCGGGATGCAGATTCCCGGCTTCCGGCAGAACGCCGGCGTCGTCGAGAAGGTCATGGAGCGGTACATCCCGCAGGTGACCGTCATCGGTGGCGCACTCGTCGGCCTGCTCGCCGTCTGGGCGAACATGCTCGGCACCATCGGTGCCGTCGACGGGACAGGGCTGCTGCTCGCGGTCTCGATCACGTACAAGCTGTACGAGGAGATCGCCGAGGAACAGCTCATGGAGATGCATCCGATGATGCGCCAGATGTTCGGACGCGAGTAACGACGTTCTCCTCTTCTTTCACTTGTCGGTGACTCAGACGATAGCATTATGCAGACGACAAAAGAGTGCAGAAGGGACTGGGCCGGGATGGAACGCTACCCGTAGTGTAGACAGGAGCGTCTCTACGGCGACAAGAGCAAATCTTCGTTCTGCGTGGAATCCGAAAACGAGCAGCCTCTCGAGTCTCGAGTGGAGTGAAGACGAGACGAGTGCATGTGTGAGTGTGATTGGTGAGTGAAAAGCCCATTACCTCTCCAACTCCGGGCACCGAAAATCCACAACTGCAGGATATATATGGAGGTAGGGATTATGCTACCCCAAGAGGGGTTCGATGCCAGAAATCTACCTGCTAAGCACACTCGTGATGGGACTGCTCGTACTCGCCGTCGTCTACACGATGGCGCGAATGGGCCAGCGCGCAACGCCGAGCGGTCACGCTGGCACACGAAGTGGCTACGCCGAGTGGTCGCCACGAACCGAAGCCGAAGACAGTCGCGTCGTCGCACTCGCAAAAACACCTGCCGTCTGGACGCTCAGCTTCATTGCGCTCATTGCGGCCTTCATCGCCGGTGCCGTTCTCCTGGTCGGCGAAGGAGAGTTCGTCGAAGCGGCGCTCGTCGAGCCGGTACTGCTCGCTATCGGTGGGCTAGTGCTCTTTGGCTACATCTTCTTTGGCACGTTCTTCGCCGCTCGAGACCGCTTTGGTAACACGGCGATCGGTGTGGCGTTCGCTTCGCTCTTGGTTGGATTTCTCGGCCTCATCGCCGTCACTGTGACGCTGTTGATGGGATAGTCGCCTCGTTTGAGCGATCACGCCACTATTTTCGTCGATTGTCACTCGGTGTGTGACTGAATCGGTACTGTGGGTCTTCGATCCACGACAACATCGAGTCCACTCACTACTCGAGCCCGTGGTCTCGAGCGACGAGTTAGGCCGGGACGTCTCACTCGAGGAGCGACAACGCGACGATTCCGTCCCCAACGGGGCCGAGCGTTGCACTGTGGTGCTACCAGACAGTTCGCTATGCAACCCAGTATTCCGTCGTCTTTCCCCGCTCAGCGCTGCCCGAAGCGGTTTCAGGAGACTCTCTAACCACCAACGCCTTCGACAGTCACTCCGCACTACCGACACCGATCGAGCGAGCAGCAACTCCACTCGGGGAAGGTGCTCATAGTAAGTGGCGTCGAGTGACTACCGTCAGGTCAGGGGAAAAAGCGAGAGAGTCGAACGAAGTAAACAGGGTTACTGAATCGAGAAGCCAGCCGCCACGGTGAGCAAGAACACCATGAAGACGGCCGTGAGCATCACGTAGGTGATCGAACGCGGTTCGTCGACGAGGTGCTGGAACCAGCCCGCGATGAGGAGTGACTTGATCACTGCGAGAACGAGCGTCGCGCCCAGGGCGAACTCGTAGCTAAACGGGAGTTCGAAGAACACGAACTTGGCAGTCCCCAGCACCAGTAACAGGACGTAGATGAGCGTGTAGGTTCGTACACTCGACATTGGTGGGACATCGGTGAGACGAACACTTATACCTTCCTCATACGACCGGCGACGCCCCAAAAAGGGTCGACTGCAGCCCCGAGAACGACACCATCATACCCGTTCAGTTCCTCAAGTCGGCTAATGACCTGGCGTCCGGTTCTCGGTCGACGGGGCGGTCTCGTCGTGGCGGGTTCGCTCCTATTAGTCCTCCTTGGAAGCGGACTCGCCTCTGCGAGCAACGTCGTCGTCGGACTCACCGAACAGGGAGACGTGACCGTGCCGACGTGGCTCTATCTCGCCACCGGCGCTGGCGTCGTCGGTGCCTCGGCACTGTTGACGATGTTCGTCACCGATCGGGAGTTCGTCACCACCGTCCACGACCAGTCGGTTGGCGTGTCCAACGATACGCTCTCGCGGGCGGTCTCGTTGATCGGCGGGACGGTTGGCGTGGGCGCACTCGTCGGTCTCATCGTCGTCGGCTTCCTCGGGCCGCAGGGAATCGGACTCACGAGCGCGACCGTCCTCGTCACCTTCGTCGGCGTTCGGGCGATATTGACCCTCGTCGCCTACACGGTCGGTAACCCGTGGCCGACGCTCAACCCGTGGCGGCGGCTGGCACGTGTCCTCCCCAGCCGAAACGCACCCTACCCGTCCTGGCTCGGCACGTGGCCCGCAGTCGGGGCGGTGCTCGTCTTCATCTGGCTCGAGGTGATCGCCCCAATCGTCTCGACGCCCTGGCTGTTGACGACGATCATCCTCGCTTACACGGTCGGGACGCTCGCCGGAGCCGTCCTCTTTTCCCCCCAGAGCTGGTTCGAACGGGGAGATCCGCTCTCGGTGTGGTTCCGGCTGTACGGCTCCGTCGCGCCGATCCAGCGAACCGACGACGGCCTCTCTCTCCGGTGGCCGGGTGCGCGCCTCAGCGACGACGACGTCGTCACGGATCTCTCCATCGTCGCGTTCGTCATCTTGCTGGTGTGGGAGTTAACCTACAGCGGCTTCATCGTCACGCTTCCGGGTGTCTGGACGATCGAAATTCTGGTTGCCCTCGGTTTGCCACCAGAGCTCGCCTACCTGCTGGTGTTGCTCGTCGGCTACGCCGTCTTCTGTTGGATGTACTGGCTGGCCGCTGGCTGGACGCGAACTCGCGCCAAAACGTACCTCTCACAGCGCTACCTCGCCGTCCGCTACGCTGCCCCCCTGCTCGCGATCGCAGCCGGCTACCACGTCGCCCACTACCTCGGATTCTCGATATCGCTGTGGCCGTCGCTGATTAGTGTACTCCAGGCTCCGCTGAACCCCGATCCAAACCCGACCCAGCTTGCGTTGACCTCGTGGTTCGGCTACGTCGAAATCGCAGGCATCCTCGTCGGGCACGTCCTCGCCGTCTGGATGGCTCACGCAATCTCGATCGAGTTGTTCCCCGGTCGCCTTCAGGCCATCAAGAGCCAGTATCCGTTCATCATCGTCATGATCGTCTTTACGATGATCAGCCTGTATCTCGTCTCGTTGCCCGCGGTCGAGCCGCCGTACGTGCCCGCCTGAGCCCCGATTCACCACCCTGAAACGCGTACCCGGACACTCCTGAGAACTCCCCGATCGGATCGGTACACACTTTTCGACGCGACACCTACCTCGAGTCGACGATGCTCGCCGAACCGGTCACCGACCTCGAGTACGACGTCCCGGCGGAAGCAGAGCCGGAGACCTGCCCGCATTGTGGACGGCCGTTTCAGACGGCCGAACAGGTGACCTATCACGTTGGGGTCGTTCACGACGACACGTGTAGTGAGGGCGAGCTCGAGGCGTTCGAGGCGGCTCGCGAGGACGAATCCTTCGAACTGTTCACCTTCCACGTGAAGGCGGCTGTCACCGTGTTTATGGTCTATTTCATGTTCTCGTTCATGTACGCCCTCGTCTGGGCTGGCTGAGAGGGGCGTTGTCCGCCTCGAGTCACGACCCTTCACTACCGACGAGCTCCACTCCTGGACGACAACTCTCGGTAATCGACCGTATCAACAGTCCTGTGTAGCACCTGCTTTCGTCACCGAGGAAGCGATACAGAAATGTGCTGGCCTGGTATCGAACGAACTGATCAGCCGAGCGAAGCCAATCCTCGAGACGACCGCGTTCCAGGGCAAATTGCCGACTCCCTACCGACGAGAAAGCGACTGCTATACTCTGAGAATGCGAACGTAATGGACGAAAAAACGAACGGCCCGCCGTTACATCAGGTAGAACAGCGGGAACAGGAACACCCAGACGATGTCCACGAAGTGCCAGTAAAGCCCGAAGTACTCCACCGGACGGTGGTCGTCGAGATAGGCGTCCTGCAGCACGATCTTGACGATCATGAAGCCGGCAACGAGCAGGCCCAGGATCACGTGCAGGCCGTGGAGACCGGTCGTCACGTAGTAGATGGAGTACTCGAGACCGCTGAACCAGTAATCGCCCTCGGCGAATTTCGTGCTGTACTCCCAGGCTTTCACGCCCATGAAGGTCAGGCCCAGCAACATCGTTGCACTGAGGGTGGCGAGCAGCCCCTTCTTGTTGCCGCGTTCGGCCATGACGAGCGCGAGGATGACCGTGAAACTCGAGGTCAACAGCACGTAGGTGTTGAGCAGGCCGGGCCACGCGGCAGGCGGGACGGTCGTCCACTCGCTCCACCCCATGTGGATGCGCATGAAGACGAACGCACCGAGAGCTGCACCGAAGACGACGACGTCGGAGGCCAGGAAGAACCACAGGCCGAGTTTCGTGTTCCCGACGCCTTCGAACGGCCAGCGCTCGGCGATGGCCATCTCCGGCGCGTTGAACTCTTCCATCCCGAACTTCCAGAGGGTGTAAAGGAGCATTCCCAGGCCGGCGAGCGTCACGATCGGGTAGATCATGTTGGGATCTTGCGTCCCAACGATGTCCGCCCCTCGCGCTTCCGCGAACTGGCCGACGTAGGGGGTGAGCCCGGAGAGACCGAGGAAGAAGATGGCCGTCGAGAGACCGATACCAAATGGCCAGATGCTGGCGTGGTCAGCGTGTTCTTCCTCCTCGTGATGATGTTCAGCGAGGGTAGCTTGTCCGCTCTCGGCAACGGCCAACGATCCAGTGCCGCCGTCCGTTGCAGCCGCTTTCGTATCGTCGACGAACTCGAGGCGACCGCTGGCGTAGCTCGGCCGGCCGGCCCAGTTCTCGAGCGGTGGCGGCGACGGGATCGCCCACTCGGCAGTGCGGGAGAACTCCCAGGGGTTGTCCGGTGCGTCGGGGCCAGCCACCAGGCTCTTGCCGAGCGCGTAGAACATGATCAGGAACGACGCCCCGAAGACGAACGCGCCGACCGTCGCGAGTTGGTGATAGAACGTCATTCCTTCCGCAAAGTGGAAGACACGCCGTGGGGTCTCCCAGGCGAGGAACATCGGGAAGTACAGCAGGTTGAACCCGACGAAGTAGACCGCAAAGTGAATCTTGCCCAGGGTCTCGTCGTACATCTTCCCGGTGATCTTGGGCCACCAGTAGTACAGCCCGGCAATCAGGGCAGTGACGCCGGAGACCATCACGTAGTGGAAGTGGGCGACGACCCAGTAGGTGCCACGGAACTCGTAGTCCAGGACGACCGCGCCCAGGAACACCCCGGTGATACCTCCGAGGATGAACAGGACGAGCGCGCCAAGGCTGAACAGGAACGGCGTCGTGAATCGCACGCGCCCTTTGACCATCGTGTAGATCAGCGCGAACACCATCAGGTCGAACGGCAGCGAGATCCCGATCGTCGTCGCCATGAACAGCGTCTTGATCTCGAGGTTGATCGAGGTCAAGAACATGTGGTGCATCCAGACCAGGAACGACTGAACCGCGACGAGCACCATCGAAATGATGACCCACTTGCGCCCGACCAGTCGCCGGCCACAGAACGTCTGGAACGTCTCGAACATGATCCCCAGCGCGGGGAAGAAGACGATGTACACCTCCGGATGGCCGAAGAACCAGAAGATGTGTGCCCACAACAGGCCCGATCCCTGGTCGGTCGCGAAGTACTGAGTCAGGAGAATCCGGTCAGTCGCGAGCAACAGCAGGGCTGCGAGCAGTGCCGCGAACGCGAACAGCATCATCCAGACCGTCAGCAGCCACGACCACGTGAATAACGGCATGTTCCACAGCCCGAGTCCCTCCGCCCGCGAGCGGTGAATCGTGGTCAGGAAGTTCATCGTCCCCAGCGTGATCGAGAGCGTAAACAGCATCAACGCCAGGATCGTTGCCGTGCCACCAGTCGTCGCTTCGACTGCGGGCGTGTACGTCGGCACGTTCAGCGGCGCGTACATCGTCCACCCGCCTTCGAACGTCCCGCCCTGGAAGAACGAGATCATCAGCAGGACGCCCGAGAACAGATAGAACCAGTAGCTCAGGGCGTTCAATCGTGGGAACGCGAGATCCTTCGCCCCGATCTGTAAGGGAACCAGGTAGTTCGCAAAGCCCGAGGCGATCGGTGACAGGAACCAGAACACCATCAACAGACCGTGTGCGGTGACCGCCTGATTGAAGCTACTATCGGTCAGGATTCCGAGGCCGCCGCTCTGCCAGAGATGTGCACGGAACAGCAGCGCCATGACGCCCCCAAAGAGCAAGAAGAACATGGCTGTCACAATGTAGAGAATACCGACGTCTTTGTGGTTGGTCGTCACCAGCCACCGTTTGATCGACGTCATCGGGGGGAAGTCATCGGCCATCAGTCGTCACCTCCAGCGTCGTCAGTATCGGTTTCGTCGTTGTTTTCGTCATCGTCACCGTTGTCGTCGTCCTCACCGGGTTCTTCGAGCGTCACGGTTTCGCTCGGGCCGTCGACGATGTCGACGTCCTCGAGTTCGACCGTCTCGAAGGAACCGTCGGTGGATTCGACGGTCAGCGTGTACGCATCACCCTGTTCGACGCTGATCTCGAGGACGCCGTCCTCGAAGTCGTCGCCGGTGTAGGTCGCGACGACCTCGTCGTCGCTCGAGAGCGTGACCTCGACGTTGTCGGCGTCGGTGACCGATTCACCGTCTGCATCCTCGAGGTCGAGGGTGAGGGTCAGTTGCTCCTCGAGCCACTCCTCGTAGTCCTCTTCACTCAGGACGATCAGGTCAGCCTCCATGGCGGAGTGACCCGGGCCACAGAGTTCGAAGCACTCGATCAGGAACTCACCTTCTTCTTCGGCGGTGAACCAGGTGACGTCTCGCTCGCCCGGGATTGCGTCGGCTTTTACCCGTTTATCGGATATGCCGAACGCGTGCCAGACGTCTGTAGAGGTCACCTCGATCCAGATCGGGGTGTCGACGGGGACGACCATCTCGTTACTCGATTCAGCGCCGTTTTCGTAGTAGAAGCTCCAGCCGAAGGCGAACCCTTCGACGTCAACTTCGATCGCGTCCTCACCAGGGTCGTCCGGACCGTCTTCGACGTACAGGAGCATCCCGTACGTCCAGAGGACGAGCGAGATCACGATGATCGCACTCAGGAAGAACGAGACGAACAGCTTCTTGCCGCCTGTTCCACCCGTCGGGAGTTCCCCGAGCGTGGGGAGATCCTCATCGGGGTCGCGGGTACCGTCGTCTCGGTATTTGTACGCATTGTACAGCGTATAGCTGACGACGATGATGCCGACGAGTGTCCCCAGGCCGAGGAACACGAGGAAGATATCCTCGAAGACGTCGACACGCGTCATCATCGGGGTCGGAAGTGGAATGAAGATTGTATTCACCTCGATTATGTGGGTCTATTGGTGGACGATCATGGTCGGGTACACTTATTTATTTGGAAACGATCGCCGGGCAATCGTGGGACGGCGAGTGGGACATCCGTCTGCCCTGACTGACCAGCAGGGGAACGTTCCCGGTCCGAACCGGTGTCCTTCATTCATCCCTTCGGCTGCCCCACCTTTTGTCTATCGTTCTCCCAGCGTCGACCTGACCGAGCAACGATACATTATCGGAAACTCCCAGGGAACGAGGCACAGCGCTACTCCTTTACCCTGCTATCCCCTACAGGCAGGTATGCCGGAAGAAGTACTTTTCAAGTTCGAACAGCAAATGAATGCCGCAGAAATCGCCGACTACCTCCGCTCCGTCGCGGATCGCCTCGAGGCCGGTGACGACCTCACACTCGAGTCAGGGAGCGAGACCGTGACGATGTCGCCGCCGGGACGCCCGACCTTCGAGGTGAAAGCCGAACGGGAGACGCCGAGTTCCGGCGGCCCCGGCGAACTGAGCGTCGAGTTCGAACTCGAGTGGGACGAAGCCGGCGGTGACGACGGCGAAGGCGACGGGACATTGTCGATTTCCTGAGGAGCCAAACACCTGAACACCTGTGCACCTGAACACATGAGCACGTGACCAACTAGACGAACCGCCGAACGCAACGTTCACTCACACGAGAGCGGGCTGGGAGGCGATTCCATCAGCCTAGACGGCCGTCACCCATACCGTCACGTCCTCGGGACACGCGAACACCTCACGGACGATCGCCTCACAGAACTGGGCGATCCGATTGGGGTCAGCTTTCGCGCTCACGCGAACGTTCGTTCCCTCGGCGTTCTCCGGTCGCGTCAGTTCCTCGATTTTGAACGCCGGAAACGTATCCAGCAGTGATTTCAGCCGCTCGAGTTCCTCGTTCGTACAGTCGAGGTTGACGATGCCGTCGGCGAACTGTACCCAGGGAATACCGAGTTCCGCCGCCGGGCCGACGTCGGCCTCCTGCTCGAGACTCGTTTCGTCCACTTCAATCGTCAAGAACGGGCTGGCTCGCTGGCGGTGGGCCGTGATGGCGTCGACGAAGAGCTGGCGGCGAGCTTTCGGGTCGCCAGCCGAGAATCGGGTCATAGCCGGATGATCGTGCGCCATTCTTTAAGCCTTTATGCGCTGGGGCTGAACCGACGCCTATGGCACAGCCACGGATTCTCATCCTCGGCGCTCCCGGGGCCGGGAAGGGGACACAAAGTGCAACGATCAGCGACCACTTCGACGTCGAACACGTCACCACCGGAGACGCCCTGCGATCGAACAAGCAGATGGACATCTCCCACCTCGATCTCGAGTACGAGACGCCCGCGGAGTACATGGATCAGGGCGAACTCGTCCCCGACGAGGTGGTCAACGCTATCGTCGACGAGGCGCTGTCGTCGGCGGATGGATTCATTCTCGACGGCTATCCACGAAACCTCGAGCAGGTCGAGGCGCTCGAGGGGATGACCGACCTGGACGTCGTGCTGGCTCTCGACGTGAGCGAGGACGAACTCGTTCACCGACTCACCGGCCGGCGGATGGATCCCGAGACGGGCGATATCTACCACCTCGAGTACAATCCGGCGGAGGATCCAGCGGTCGAGGAACGACTGGTGCAGCGCGAAGACGACAGCGAGGAGACGGTTCGTGAACGATTGCGGGTGTATCGAGAGAACACCGAACCGGTACTCGAGTACTACGGGGACAAGGGCGTGCTCGAGCGGGTGGATGGAGAGCAAGCACCCGACGAGGTGTGGGAGGACGTGAGGGCGGTTATCGAAAATGCGTAGGTAAATCAGTCTCCGGGACTAGCTGATGACGATTGCGTCCGTTTCGACGCTAACTGCACTTCCATCGCCGATGGATTCCGGCTCAGTTCCCGACTGTGACGGTTTACGTTTCTCGCCATCGACCCGGAAATCTACCTTCGGATCGTCGAAATCGACGTAACTCGCTCCACCGTCAACCTGAACGAACCCGATAATGTCGTTGAAGTTAGGATCACCATCCTCGTTCTCCCGATAGTTGGCCGCGATATCCCACGCAGCGAGGTTCATCTCGGACTGGTTGGCCGTGTCGACCGTCTCCCAGGGATAGTCGGGGAACTCGGACTGAAGTTCTGATTGCGTCATGGTCGTTTCCATCATGAACGCGAAATCACCTGCTTCGAGTTGCAATTCGTTGTCGATCAGTTCGACGTCGTCAGTACCGTCCTGGAAGACGTCGTTGATGCTTCGCTGGAGCGGGAACCCTTTTTCGATGTCCGGCATGTGGTTGTCGTCCGCCGTCCGGGTCATCATGAGTCCGTGGTCGGTGCTCGCGTCGCCAGCCCCACCACCTTCGACGGTGATCTCCTCGCCATATGCAAAGGCGTTGCACGAGTAGTGGTGGGTCGTCTCGCCGTCTTTTGCCTCATCCGTGGCGACGTGTGTCAGTCCACCCTGGGCACAGGGCCAGTACGTCGCCTCGATCGTCACCGAACCGGACTCAATCTCGGTTTCGATATCGTAGGTCTGCGTTTGGGTTCCGTAGGTGTTCAGATTGTAGTCTTCCATCTGGGCACCAGGATCGGTGTAGTGCGGTTGATCGAGCGGGATCTCCTCGGTCTCTCCGTTGGGAAGGAACCGATAGCGTGTTTCTCCAATCACGGCCGACGCTGTGACCGGGGCCCAGTTTTTGTGATACGCCCCACCACCCCACCACTCCCCGGAGATTTCGGTGCCGAGAATCGAGACCCCGACGTCCGATGGCTCGGTAACGATGATTTCGTCGACGTCCCCAACGGCTCCGTTCGTGATTTCGAACGTACCCTCCTGTTCGCAGGCCCCGTCGTTCTTATTACAGGGGGCCTGTGGGGTGTTGTCGACCGCAACCGTGTAGGTGTACTCCCCATCGGGGAGTGCACTCCGGTTGAAATCGATTTCGACAGCCGTGTCCTCCCACGGATCACCCTGTATCGATTCGGTGTACGTCAGTGGTTCGCCGAGTTCGTCGATATCGCTCTCGAGTTCGATCGTGATATCTCGAGCCTCGCTTTCGTTCCCGATGTTCGTAAGATCAGCCGATACCGTTGTAACGTTCCCGTCATGGGTGTGACCGACATCGGTTAGGTGGTAGAACGTGTGGTGGAAA
Source organism: Natronosalvus vescus (assembly GCF_023973145.1). Lineage (NCBI taxonomy): Archaea > Methanobacteriati > Methanobacteriota > Halobacteria > Halobacteriales > Natrialbaceae > Natronosalvus > Natronosalvus vescus. The sequence continues at coordinate 2,646,519 of NZ_CP099546.1, read as the reverse complement.
GAGTAAAAGAACGTCCCCTCCAGGGTAGCATTGCTCGTCGTCACATCGTAGCTGTACTCGTTGTAGTTCTCGATGTCGTTCGGCTGTCCTGGGCCGACCCCGAGTGCGTCCCACAGTTCGTTTTGGTTGAGACTGAAATCGAGCGTGGTCTCCTCACCGGGCTCGAGTGTCCCAGTCGATTTCGTCTCTGTCGCCCCCTCAATAGTAACCGATACAGTATCGGAACCACTTGCAGTTCCGACATTCGTGACCGTCGCCGTCGCCGAGAGCCCGTCGTTGAAGCTGGTAATTGGATCAACCGCAACGTCCACGTCGAACACGGGGGCAGTCGTGCGAGCGTTCTCGAGTGCCACGACGACGTACTCCTCGTCGTGGTTTACGTCGACTGTTGCGTTCGCTTCGTCCCCGAACTCGTTCTCGAGGTGAGTGTACCAGCCCTGGTAATAGGTGCTCTGGATCTTGAGTGCAAAGTCCGGGTGACTGTCGCAGGCTGGATCCTGCCCTGCTGTCTCGAATTTCGCCGACATATTCGTCGTCTCGTCTGGGTCGTACTGGACGACCGATTCGCCACTCCCAGCGGACTCACTGGAAACGGTGACGAGTCCGAACTCGAGTGAGCCGTCATCGTACGTCAGCGGTGGTGGACTTCGAATCGTGGTGCCAGCCTCGGTACGTTCCCAGACCCCGCCACCTTGATACGCGATCGTCCGACCCTCAGCGTCCTCGACGACCGCGCCGAAGTCTTCGACGTGGGCAAGGCAGGTGGTGTCTTCAAACGGTGATGAAGCGCCAGCGCCAGCGACGTACCACGCAATCGAGACGGAGCCATCAGTGGTGACCGTCGCGTCGCTAACCGTCTGTTGCGTTCCCGTCTCCGTGACAGTGTTCAATCGGAGACTCGTTTCGTCCATCGACGTCCGGGCATTCTCGACCTCGTTCTGCCCCTCGAGCGAGTCGAGTAACATCATTCCGGACACACCAACAATGGCGGCACCCACGAACACCATCCCAAACAGGAGGACGATACCCACCAGTGGAGCGGCTCCCCGGGTTGCTGTTCGATCCCCTGTGCAGACGCCAATCATATTATACCCGTTCAATAAATTCAGATTATAAAAAACCATCAGATGTGAATTATGAGCAAATAGGTTCGTAATGAATCAGGAACCAGTACGACGAAAACCACCGGGAGAGAGGGCGTTTCAGCGACCCCTTTCGGATCGGATAGGTACTCTTGTGCCAGTCTCGAGGAACGATAGGACTGCTTGAACGGAGAGGGTCAACATCACTAGGGACGGTTTCCGATGCTCCCCCACCAGCGATGCTTCGGAAACATGCCCTGGTGATGCCGGAAAGAGCAGCTGGGGCTCCACCTAGCACGGTCGACTCACCACTACATCCTAGAGCCCAGTCACGCCACCGAAGATAAACACTTGTATACCGAAGGTGACCTAGCCCAAGCAGATGACGCGTACAGCGGAGAAAATAGACACCCTCGTCCGCGAGGATTCCTCGTTCGAGGACGCCCTCGAGACGATTCGGCGCGAAGCCGACGAAAACGGCGGCGAGGTCGAGTGGGCGGACGTTCGTGACGACCTCACGAGCGGCCAGTGGGGTCGACTGATCGAAAAGGGCGTGCTTGTCGACGGCGAAGAGGGATTCATCATCGCGGATCGGGAGGCCTACGACGAGGCACTCGACGGCGATGGAGAGGGCATCGGAGAGGATCTCCCGGACATCGACTCAGAAGAGTCACAGTGGTCACAGTGGGACAAGCTGGCGGGACTCGCGTCGGTGCTGTTCATGGTCGGCTACTGGTTCGACTCCGTCAGGGATTCGGTGGGTGGGATCATCGACATCGCACTCGGCCCGCTGGCGGCGTCGATGCCGTTTTACGCCGTGATCCTGGCAATCGCGATGATGACCGGGCTGTACTCGACGCTCCTGCAGGCGAACCTGATGAACATGGAACGGATGGGGAAGTATCAGGAGCGTATGAAAGCGATGCAGGACAAGCGCTCCGACGTCCAAGATCGGAAAAAGGAAGCCGAAGAGCGCGGCGCGAGCGAAGCAGAAATAGAGAAGCTCGACAACGAACTCCAGCGCGTCCAGGAAGAGCAGATGGAAGCGATGGCCGACAACCTGGGGATGTTCAAAGAGCAGTTCCGCCCGATGGTCTGGATCATGCTCTTTACCATCCCGCTGTTCCTGTGGATGTATTGGCGAATCCACAGCTCCGGGCCACAGACCATTACCGAAACGGTCGTGATGCCGATGATCGGTGAAACCCAGTGGAACGAGGGAGTCATCGGCCCCCTGCGTGCCTGGATTGTCTGGTACTTCCTGTGCTCGATGGGGTTCGTACAGCTGTTGCGCAAGGCGCTCAACATCGATATGACGCCGGCGACGAGCTAATCTCTCGAACCGCGTTCTTTCCTGCTAACTCGCCCTTTCCTGCTATCCCGAACTCGAGTCACAGCAGCCGGTAACACCTCTCCAACAGCAGCCGGTAATACCTCTCCAACAGCAGCCGGAAACGCCGTCTACCTCGAGCAACGCGATTCAAAACCCCTTTGAGGGGGCCCGACGCAATTCGACTATGTTACTCACCGTCTCCGGGCCACCGGGTGGAGGAAAGACGACGAACGCGGAACTGTTGGCCGAGACGTTTGGATTCGAGCACGTCAGCGGCGGTGACATATTTCGACAACTCGCGGACGAACGCGGGTATACCCCACTCGAGTTCAACAAGCTGGCCGAGGAGAACGACCAGATCGATCGCGACCTCGACCGCCGACTGCGCGAAATCGCCGTCGAACGCGACGATCTCGTCCTCGAGTCGCGTCTGGCCGGCTGGCTCGCAGGCGAGCAGGCCGACCTGAAGTTCTGGCTCGATGCGCCACTGGCGGTCAGAGGGGAGCGGATCGCCGACCGCGAGGACAAAGCGCCCGAGCGAGCGATGGAGGAAACCCGCGCACGAGAAGCGAGCGAGGTTCACCGATATCGTGAGTACTACGGTATCGAGTTCGACGACCTCAGCATCTACGATCTCTCGGTCAACACCGCCCGCTGGAGCCCGGAAGCGGTCTTCGACACGCTCGTGACGGCCGTCGAGGAGTACGATACGACCGCCGACGAAGGGAAAACGCCCGTCGACATCGACTACGAGTTCTGATGATTCGCCGAGGATCGCCCGAGGAGCGCTCGCCTGCCGAACTCCTCCAGTTCGGCGTCGTCAACCTCGATAAGCCACCGGGGCCCTCTTCCCACCAGGTGAGCGGCTGGATCCGGGACGCCGTCGCCGAAACGCTCACCGAAGCCGACGCAGCGCCAATCGATCGAGCCTCTCACGCGGGGACGCTCGATCCGAAGGTCACCGGCTGTCTCCCGATCATGCTGGGTCACGCCACTCGGCTGGCGCCGGCCTTCCTCGAGGGGGAAAAGGAGTACGTCGCCGTCCTCGAGTGTCACGGCCCGGTGCCGAGCGACGCCGCATCGGTGATCGCCGAGTTCGAGGCCCCGATCTACCAGAAGCCGCCGCGAAAGAGCGCCGTCTCGAGGCGCCTCCGGGTGCGAGAGATCTACGACCTCGACGTGCTCGAGGTGGGTGAGCGCCAGGTACTCCTGCGCATTCGCTGTGAGAGCGGTACCTACGTCCGAAAGCTCTGTCACGATCTGGGGCTTGCACTCGGCACCGGTGCCCACATGGGACATCTCCGACGGACGGCGACGATGCCGTTCGACGACACGACGCTGCACACGCCGTACGAGTTGCTCGACGCCCTCGCGTTCTGGGTCGAGGACGACGATTCCCAATCGTTGTATTCGGTCGTTGAGCCAGCCGAACGGATCCTCGAGCACCTGCCCGCGATCACGATTGCCGAAAACGCAGCCGAGTCGGTCGCGACGGGTGCGCCGGTGTACGCGCCAGGCGTACTTGAGGTCGACGGCGGTGTCGAGCGGGACACCCTGTTGGCGTGTTACACGCCCGACGGGGCTGCAATCTGTCTCGGGCGACTCGTCGGCGACCCCGACGCCGAGTCGGGGGCAGTCGTCGCGCTCGAGCGGGTACTCGTCTAGTCGGTAAGCAGTGGGTCAGATCCTCGAAAAAACTCGTTGATAGTAGTCGATGCCCCTTATTTAGGACGCATGCTACTGATACCAGCCGGTACGTGTGTCAGGGCCGAAACACGGAGAAGTTCGCGTCGTCACACGCAATGCACTGGCGCGGCGGCGCCTGTGAGGTAGTTGCCATGACAACACCGCAGTGCCGACACACATGTAAGTTGTTTCTGTCGCCCATTGGAACCCCCACGGGTTATAGGGTAGCAAAGAGCATAACCCTCGCTTTAGGTAAAGTGGAAGATCCGGAATCGAAACCGGTTTCGGGGTTGGAAACACCCGTTTCACCGCGCTCGAGCGCCGTCAACACCTCGAGCGACCGTTACGCGTCGTCTCGAACCAGCGACAACACCGTCGCTTCCCCGGAGACGACGACCTCGTCCTCGACCGTCGCGGTCGTCTCGACGCAGTAGCGATCGTTTCCGAGGGCCTCGAGAACCTCCGCGGTCGCGATAACGGTCTGTCCGGGGTAGACGGGTGCCTCGAACGACAGCTCCTGAGAGAGGTAGATGATGTCACCGGGCAGGTCGGCCAGCGCGCTCGAGATGATGCCGGCGGCGATCATGCCGTGAGCGATCGGCTCCTCGAAAAGGCCGGCGGCGGCGTACTCGGGATCGAGGTGGAGCGGGTTCTCGTCGCCGGTCAGGGCGGCGAACGTCTCGATGTGCTCTGTCGTCACGTGCTGGCTGGTCTGGGTTCGGTCGCCGGGGCTGGCAGTCGACATAGCTAGTTCTTTGTCGGAGCCAGCCTGTACGTGTGGGTTGATAGTCGAACGGAGGTGTACATCATCCCACCATGAGAGTGTTAGATATGACACGCGCGGAAAACGGCGACGTCCAGGTCGCATACGAGGTCGCCGGCCCCGAAAACGGCGACGTCCAGGTCGCATACGAGGTCGCCGGCCCCGAAAACGGCGATCCAGTCGTCTGTATCAATGGACTCGGCTACGGCCGCTGGATGTGGCGATGGCAACGGGCGGCGCTCGCCGACACGTACCGGACGATTCTCTGGGACAATCGCGGCACCGGCGATTCGGACGCTCCCGAGGGGCCGTATTCGATCGATGACATGGCCGCCGACCTCGAGGCGGTGCTCGCCGACGCTGGGATCGAACGAGCCCACGTCGTTGGGGCGAGTATGGGCGGGATGATCGCCCAGCACTACGCCATCGAGTACGACCGGGCGGCGACTCTCTCGCTTCTATGTACCACGCCCGGCGGGCGCGAATCGACTGGTATTCCGGAGAAAACCAAACAGCGACTGACGTCGGTGCCCGAGGATGCGACCGATCGCGAGTCGATTCGTCACCGCATGGAGCCTGCCGTCTCCGAGAGGTTCTACGCGGAACAACCCGACCTGGTCGAGCGAATCGTCGACTGGCGTCTCGAGAGCGATGCGGACGACGCGGCCCGACAGGCACAGGCTGCGGCCGTGCTGGGGTTCGACGTCGCTGACGACCTCCACGGAATCGACGTACCGACGCTGGTGCTGCACGGCGACGATGATCGCGTCGTTCCCGTGGAGAATGGCCGGTTGCTCGCCGAGCGCCTTCCGAACGCTCGCCTCGAGGAGTGTCCGGCCGGAGCACACCTCTTTTTCATCGAGGACGCACACTGGGTGAACGAACGGCTCCGAGGGTTCCTCGAGGCCAACGAACTGGAATCGCCGACGGAGGCGCGCTAAGATGAGACGAACTACTCTCGAAGGAGGACTCCAATGAAGCGGCTTATGAACCCGAAACCGTCGCGAGCAGGAGGTCGACCGTGAACTGGAGTTCGACGCCGTACGACTGGGTCGGCGACTGGGCGGCCAGACGAGCCTCGCTCTCGCCGGATCGGACGGCGATCGTCGACGCGACGACGGAGACGAGCGTCACCTACGGCGACGTCGAGCGGCGAGCGAATCGAACCGCCAGGTTGCTCGAGTCCTACGGCGTGACCGAGGGCGAGCGAGTCGCGATCGTCTCGCGGAATCGTCTCGAGGCGTTCGACCTCTTCTTCGCGACGGGGAAGACCGGCGGCGTTCTCGCGCCGCTGTCCTACCGGCTGGCCCCACCGGAGCTGGCGGCCCTGCTGGATCTCGTCGAACCAAAACTGCTCGTCATCGAGTCGCCCTACGTCGAACTCCTCGAGCACGCGGTCGCCCGGTCAGAGGCCGATCCCGCGATCGTGGAGATCGAGACCGACGATCCGGCCGGCGGGTGGGATACCTACCACGACCGCCTCCCCGCTGACGAGACCCCCGTCGAGAAGCGCGAGCGCTCGTTGTCCGATCCTCACCTCCTGTTGCACACCGGGGGCTCGACCGGGACGCCGAAGGAGACGACGATCACCCACGGCTCGATCGCCTGGAACTCGCTGAACACGATCACCGCGTGGGGGCTGCGTCCGGATGACGTCACCCCGATGGTGTTTCCGATTTTCCACACCGGCGGCTGGAACGTGCTGACGCTCCCGCTCTTTCATATGGGGGCGACCATCGTCATCGATCGAGAGGTCGAACCCGGCCGCGTCCTCGAGCAGGTGAGTCGGTACGAAGCGACGATTCTCGTCGCCGTGCCGGCGGTGTTGCGTTCGATGGCCACCCACGTGAACTGGGAGCAAGCAGATCTCTCGAGCCTCCGGTTCGTCAAGAGTGGCGGTGGGCCTTGCCGCGAGTCGATCGTCCGCGCATGGCGCGACCGCGGGGTCGATCTCTCCCAGGGCTACGGCCTCACCGAAATCGGCCCGAACAACTTCGCGATGCCCGACGAGTACGACTCCGAGAAGGTCGCCAGCGTCGGCAAGCCGGTGCTCCACGCCGACGTCCGAATCGTCGACGAGGACGGGACGAAACTCGAGGAGGGCGAGATCGGCGAACTCGAGTTGCGTGGCCCCCACGGCGCTCGCGAGTACTGGCGCAACCCCGACGCGACGGCGGAGACGTTCGGTGCCGACGGCGCGAGCGGCGACGAAGACGCCCGACGCTGGGTCTCGACCGGCGACCTCGCCCGGGTCGACGGAGACGGGTTCTACCACATCGAAGGCCGAAAGAAGAACATGTTCATCAGCGGCGGGGAGAACGTCTATCCGCCGGAGGTCGAAGATGTCATCGCGGATCACGACGCCGTCGCCGAGGTGATCGTCATCGGCGTTCCCGACGAGCAGTGGGGAACGGTCGGGAAGGCGGTCGTCGAAGTTGCAGATGGGCTCGACAGTGGAGACGGCGAAGGGGGTAGCACGGCTGAAAACGCACTCACGCTCGAGCAACTGGCCGTGTTCCTCGACGGGAAACTGGCCCGGTTCAAAATTCCGAAACACCTCGCGTTCGTCGAGGAGATGCCGATGAGTGGCCCTTCGAAGATCGACCGGGCGGCGATCAAAGACCGGTTCGGCGGTGATGACTCGTGATCAGGCGCCACGGGGAGGTTATTTCCCACATGTCAGCGACGAAGCCAATAGGCAGGATTATGGGTGCCAAATCACAATAGAAGATAATGATCGACCTCACCCTGGACATGGAGCAGTACGACTGTCCGTTCATCGACACGAGCGACGATCACGACGTGTCCTTCACCGCCGTTCAGTGGGAGTTCGATAGCCAGCGCCGCGAACTCGAGACGCGGATGATGATCGAAGGGGACGACCGGTCGACCCTCGAGTCGGGGCTGTCGTCGCTGCAGACCCACGACAACATGCAGGAGTGCTCGCTCTTCAAGAAACACGAGGGGACGGCGTTGTTACGGACGGTGATCGGGGAGACCAACGCCATGCGGGTCATCCGGGACAACGGCGGCTACATCACCGGCCCGTTCCACATCGAGGCCGGGAGCGAGCGCTGGGAGGTCGGCTTCGATACGCACGAGAGGGCCGACGACGCGCTCTCCGATCTGGAGCGAAACAACGAGTTCGACGTCCTCTCGGAGGACGCGTTCGAACTCAGCGAGCTGTACGACCTGCTCCAGAACGCCGACGCGGCGAACAACCTCATCGAGGGCTGTCGGTCGCTGTCGGACGTGGAACGACAGACACTCGCAGTCGCGGCCGAGAAGGGATACTTCGATCAACCCCGCGGGGCGACGCTGCAGATGCTCGCCAACGAGTTCGACGTCTCCGATACTGCCGTCTCGAAGAACGTTCGTCGGGCCGAGCGAAAGATCCTCCGGCGGGTCGTCGACGCGCTCGAGGAACTCGAGTGAGACAGCCGGTACATGGAGGCCGACGCCCGACGGGAGTTCCACATGGTTTTTGAGGATTGACCGAGTCTCTTCGCGTATGCATCAGGCACGTATCGTCGGAGTTGGGATGACCAACTTCGGCGTCCACGACCAGCCGCTTCCGGAACTTTTCGCCGATGCCGCCTTCGACGCTTTCGACGACGCCGGTATCGAGGGGTCGGCCATCGACGCATTCTTCCTCGGGAACGCCATGGGGGGCCAGACCGAGCGGGACACGCACCTCGCGCCGACGCTGGCGAGTCACATCGGCCTGGCGGGGATCCCCTGCCAGCGCTACGAGGACGCCTGTGCGACCTCCTCGAACGCGTTCAAACACGCCGTCCGGGCGGTCGAAGCCGGCCACCACGACGTCGTCCTCGTCGGCGGCGTCGAGCGGTGTACGCCCGCGACGGGCCTCGGCACCCCCGAGATGACCTCCGTCTTCGCCTCCGCGGCCCATCGTCAGTACGAACAGCCGACCGGGCTGTCGTTCCCCGGCGTCTTCGGCCTCCTGACGACCCGGCACATGCACGAGTACGGCACGACCGAGGAGGAACTCGCGGCGGTCGCCGTCAAGAACCACCAGCACGGGACGATGAATTCCCGCGCGCAGTTCGGCAAGGAAACGACGATCGAAGCGGTGCTCGAGAGCCCGATCGTCGCCTCGCCGTTCCACCTCCTCGATTGCTGTCCGTTCTCCGATGGGGCAGCTGCCGTCGTCGTCGCGAACGAGGAGGCAGCGGCCGACCTCCCGGGCGAGGCAGTGACGGTCTCGGGCGTCGGCCACGCGACGGACGTGATCCCCCTCGCCGAGAAGGCCGACTTCACCGCGACGCAGTCGGCTCGAGACGCCGCCGAAGCCGCCTACGCCGAGGCTGGCGTCGGCCCCGACGACATCGACGTCGTCGAACTCCACGACTGTTTCACCGGCGCCGAGGTGCTCGCCATCGAAGCGCTCGGCTTCTTCGAGGACGGCGAGGGCGGGAAGGCCGCGATGGAGGGCGAAACCGCTCTGGGCGGCCGGATCCCGGTGAACCCGAGCGGCGGCCTGAAGGCGAAGGGCCACCCGATCGGCGCGACGGGTGTCGCCCAGCTGGTCGAACTCACCGAGCACCTCCGCGGGGAGGCCGGCGAGCGCCAGGTCGAGGGCGCGACCCGTGGGCTGGCACACAACCTGGGTGGGGACGCCGGAACCACCATCGTCTCCATTCTGGAGGTGGACGCATGAGCGACGCACCGTCCGGGGAACGACTGACCTACGCAGAGTGGATCGAGGGGGTTCGAGAAGGAACGCTCATGGGCCAGCGCTGTCTCGACTGTGAGCACGAAGTTGGGACGCCGAAAGCCGGCTGTAACGCGTGCGGTTCCCGGAACCTCGAGACGATCACCCTTCCCACCGAGGGCACCCTCTTTTCGGAGACGACGATCGCCGTCGCCCCGCAGGGGTTCGAGGGCGGCTACCGCGTCGGCGTTGTCGACCTCGGCGCGACGCGGATCACGGCTCGTCTCGAGGACGAGTGCGACGCCGAGATAGGCGACCCCGTGGAACTGACCGGCGTCCTCGAGGTCGACGAGCCGGTTCCGGTGTTCGGCTGATCAGACGGATTGCCTGCTGAAGCGGTTTCTTTCGTGCGAGTCCAATTGGATAACCGAGGTCGCGTCGACCGCGAGGTTCGGTTGTCAACCCCTAGTTATTGCCTCGAGCGTTCCCTCTAGCCAGTCATGACGGAACTCTCCGTGGAGCCAATCGAACGAGAGGCGATTCACGAGTTCGACGACGACCGGTTTACTCGCGAGCGTGTGTGCGTCGTGACGGGTGCGGCCTCCGGTATCGGTCGCGCGCTCGCACTCGCGGCCGCCGTCAACGGACTCACCGTACTGGCGACCGACGTGGACGAGGACGGACTGGCCGAAACCCACAGCCACGCCGCCCGACTCGAGGTCGGCGACGCCGTCGAACCGTTCGTCGCGGATCTCACCGACGACGACGACCTCGAGTCGATTGCCGTCGCTGCCCGCGACCTGGGCGATGTTACGTTCCTGGCCAACGTCGCCGGCCTGCAGCACGTCGCGCCCCTCGAGTCGTTCCCACTCGAGGCCTACGACCGCCTCCAGCGGGTCATGGTTCGCGCGCCGTTCGTCCTGTCCCGTCACTGCTGGCCGAACCTCGAGGCGACCGACGGCTGCGTGGGCAACATGGCGTCGGTGCACGGCCACTACGTGACGAGCGGCAAGGTCGCCTACAACGTGGCCAAGTTCGCCGTCAGGGGGCTCACCCAGTCGATCGCTGCCGAAGGCGACGGTGCGGTTCGCTCGTTCTCGGTCAGTACGGGCTACGTCAAGACGCCGCTCGTGACCGACCAGATCCCGGAGACGGCCGCTCAGCGTGGCCTCGAGGTCGACGAGGTCGTCGAGGACGTGATGCTCGGGCAGGCGCGCACCGACGATATGATGACGCCGCTCGAGGTCGCCCACCAGTTTTTGTTCGGCTTTTCCGACCTGGGTGCCCACCTCAACGGTGGTGATCTCTTGCTCGACGACGGGATGACGCTGACCTACGATTGAGGGAAATTAGTGCCGTCACGCACCACGGTTCGCCAGTCTTTTGCTCGGCGATCGGTGTATCCTGAACCACCGTTCCCTGTGAGCGTTTGCAAATCCCGTTGGTGATGGGAGACCACCAACCCTTCGAGCCATCCACCATACTACTTCGAACTTCAAAGTATTAAACTTCACAAAGCGTATTTATGTCCAGTGAGGGACGGATATCGCGAATTGGGCTCGAGGTTGGTATATCAACCGTCCCCGTTTAGGAGGGGTAGTTCATCTAGAGAGCTAGTATGGCACGAGGTACCAACCGACGCGACGTGCTCCGGCGCACCGGTGCACTCGCCGCGCTCGGCACGGCCAGCCTGGCAGGGTGTATTGCAGACGAAAACGGCGACGACGATGGGAACGGGAACGGGAACGGGAACGGAAACGGCAACGGCAACGGTAACGGGAATGGCAACGGCGATGGCAGCGAAGCCGTCGCCGACGAAACGATCAGAATCGGCGCGATGCAACCGGTTTCCGGCGACCTCGAGTACTACGGTCAGATCAGTCTCATGGGCTTTTACTCGGGGCTCGCCTACAAGTACGATCTCGACCCGATCGAGGAGATGACGACGGGGACGCACGTCCTCGATCCCGATGACGGCCCGACGTTCGAAATCATCCTGCAGGATACGCAGTTCACGCCGGATACCGCACAGGACGTCGCCGAAACGCTCGTTCTCGACGAGGATGTCGACATCCTCTTTGGGGCCTCGAGTTCGGACGCCGCTCGTCGAATCTCGGCGAACGTCCTCGACGAAGCGGGCATCCCCTACATCGTTGGCCCGGCAGCGGACGGCGACATCACCGTCTCGAGCGAGCACTGTCACGAACTGATGTTCCGCGCGAGCGAGCACACGGCCATGGACGCCCGCGCCGGCGGCCGATACGTCGCTCAACAGGGTGACGTCTCGACGGTCGCCATCTTCGCCGCGGAGGGCGCCTTCGGCGAGGGCGTTGCGAACAACTACCAGGAAGTGCTCGAGGCCGAGGGAATCGAAGTGCTGGATCCACGCTTCGTCGAAGCGGGCTACAGCGAGTTCGAAGGGATGTTCGAAGAGGCGATCAACCAGGGTGCCGACGGCGTCGTCGGCGGCTTCACGTTCATCACCTTGCCCGAATTCCTCCCGACAGCGATGGCCTACGAGGAGATTCAAGCGTTCGGCGGGTTCGCCGAACTCGTCACGACGCAGGTGACCGGCCAGACCGTCGAGGCGACCCTCGGCGAGGACTTCACTGCCGAAGACATCCAGGAGGTGGGGCTCGGCCCGTTCACCACGCGCTATCACTGGAACCAGTACGACAACGAGATCAACGACGCATTCATCGACATGCACACCGAGGCGTACGGCCTGATGCCCGACCTGTTCAGCGCCGGGACGTTCGTCGGCGCGTCGGCACTGGTTCAGGCGATCGACGAAACCGGCTCCGTCGACGGAGACGACATCGCCGACGCGATGCGCGGGATGACCGTCACGGACACGCCGAAAGGCGAGGATGCGTACACGTTCCAGGAACACAACAACCAGGCCGCCTCGGCGATGACCGTCGCCTGGCCCGTTCCGACGGAGGACGACGTGGCCGAGTACTGGGACGCCTCTGTCATGCCGGGTGAACCGATCGAGACGATTCCCGCCGAGGAGGTCATGGTACCCGAAGACGAAGCGAGTTGCTCGCTGAACTGATCGTCATGGTGCTCTGGACGTCCAACCTGACGAAAGAATTCGGGGGGATTACCGCCGTCGACGGCGTCGACTTCAGCCTCGAGCAGGGCGAACTCTGTTCGGTCATCGGTCCCAACGGAGCCGGCAAGACGACGTTCTTCAACCTGCTGACGGGGGTGCTCGAACCCACCCGTGGAACGATCGAATTCGCCGCCGCCGACCGGGACGGCGAGCGCGTCGACATCACCGACGCCCCACCCCACGAGACCGCGTTGCTCGGCCTGCACCGATCCTACCAGATCACGAACGTGTTCCCGACCGTCTCGGTGCTCGAGAACGTTCGCGTCGCCGTCCAGGCTCACCGTGGGAACGACTCCTGGCAGTTCTGGCGAAACGTGAACGCGTTCGACGACCACTACGCCGAAGCGGAGTCGATCCTCGAGCGCATCGGCCTCGCAGAGTACGCAGACCGCACTGCACAGAACCTAAGTCACGGCGAAAAGCGCAACCTCGAGATCGGCATCGCGCTGGCCGGCGACCCCGACGTGCTGTTGCTCGATGAACCGACCGCCGGTGTCTCGAGCGAGGACGTCGGCCAGGTGACGGCGATCATCGAGGACGTCGCCGCCGACCACGCCGTGATGTTGATCGAACACAACATGGACGTGGTGATGGGGATCAGCGACCGCATCGCCGTCCTCAACCGCGGCGAGTTGATCGCCGACGGCGAACCCGAGACGATACGTGAGAGCGAGGCCGTCCAGCGGGCGTACCTCGGCGGCTACGACGGTGATGACGCCCAGACTGGAGCGGATGACGATTCCGACTCCGCTCCCGGAACCGGGGTGACCGCCGGATGACCGTCCTCGAACTCGAGGGCGTCCACACCTACTACGGCGAGAGCCACATCCTCCAGGGGGTCGACCTGACCGTCGAGGAGGGCGAGGTCGTCGCCCTCATCGGTCGCAACGGCGTCGGCAAGACCACCACGCTCCGGACGATCCTGCAACTCACGCCGCCACGTGAGGGAACCGTGCGCTACGAGGGCGAAGACGTGACCGGCCGACCAACCCACGAGGTCGCGAACATGGGTGTCGGCTGGGTGCCAGAGGATCGACGGATGTTCGGCTATCTGACCGTCGAAGAGAACCTGCGGGTCTCGGTCGGCCCTGACCAGGCGTTCGACCCGCTCAGAGACGAGATGTTCGACCTGTTCCCCGACCTCGAGCGGTTCCGGGAGAAGGAAGCCCGAAATCTGAGCGGCGGCCAACAGCAGATGCTCGCCATCGCTCGCGGAATGGTCGGGAACAACGACCTGTTGCTCGTCGACGAACCGAGCGAGGGGCTCGCCCCCTTGATCGTCGAACAGGTCGTCGAGGCACTGCGAGAAGCCTCCACCGAGACGACGATGGTGCTCGTCGAGCAGAACTTCCCGCTCGCGATGGATCTGGCAGACCGGTTCTACCTGCTCGATCACGGCACCGTCGTCGAATCCGGCTCGACGGAAGGCGTGACGGCTGATGACGAACGAATCAGGAGGTATCTGTCGGCATGATCGAATCGGTCACCCCCATGCTCGGCCTGGTAGAGGCACCGTTAGTGACGGACGCTCTCGGCCGGTTCTTCCAGCCGGACACGCTGGCCCGGATCCTCATCGAAGGGCTCGGCAAGGCGTCGATCTACTTCATCATCGCCATCGGCCTGACGCTCGTGTTCGGGCTGATGGGGATCCTCAACTTCGCCCACGGTGCTTTCGCGATGGTCGGCGCGTACCTCGGCGGCGTCCTGATGGTCGTCGCACTCTCATCCGGCTCTGGAACGGTCACGCGCATCGCGTTGTTCATCGTCGTCGCCGCCGTCATCTTCGCGCTGTTGACGGCCGTCGGTGCGGCACTCGAGATCAGCCTCGTGCGTCCAATCTACGACCGGACGCCGATGTATCAGATCCTGTTGACCTTCGGCGTCGGACTGATCCTCGAGGAGCTCGCCCGGATCATCACCTCCTCGCAAGGAATCCAGCCCGAACCGACGTGGTCGGCCGCCCAGGCGACGATTCCGGGCGTACTCAGCGCCCCCTCGGACATCATCCTGACGTTGTTCGGGGCTCGCATCCGCGGGTTTTACCTGTTCGCGATCGTGGCCGGGGCAGCGCTCGCGGTCGCCGTCTGGCTGTTCCTCACCCGAACCCTGTACGGCCTCTACATCAGGGCCGGAAGCGAGGATTCGGAGATGGTCGAAGCACTCGGCGTCGACGTTCGCAAGGCGTTCACCGTCGTCTTCGGCCTCGGCATCGGGCTGGCCGCCGTCGGTGGTGTCTTCCTCATGTGGGATCCCACACAGGGGCCGAGCGTGATGCTCAACCTCGACGTCCTGCTGTACGCGTTCGTTGTCGTCGTCATCGGCGGCCTCGGCTCGTTCAAGGGCACGCTCGTGGCGGCCGTCATCGTCGGCATCGCCGACTCCTTTACCACGTGGCTGTTCAACACCGGTATCGTCGACTTCTCGGGGCTCCCGGAGGTCACCATCTTCCTCCTGCTCGTGATCGCACTGATCGTGCGTCCACAGGGCCTGTACGGTATCGAGGAGGTGGGGGGCCATTAGCTCCGATAGCGACCCCGTCGGCGACGGCGGGGCGGACGCGACCACGGAGACCGCTCCGGAAGTCGACCCCGAGTCTTCCACCGCCGACGAGCGTGATGGCGAGGATGCTATCGCATTGCAGGCCAGAGTGGAGGATGACGAACACTGGAGTCGACAGTACGTTCGCGATCACATCGCACACATCGCCGTCGTCGTCTTCTTCGCCGCCTATCCGGCCATTTCGTGGGCGTTGACGGGTCTTCCAGCCCTCGACATCGGGATCGGCGTCGTCGACCCGGGCGCGTTCTTCAACGCGTTCCTGCCGGCGATGCCGTTTATGATTCTGATGTTGTTCCTGGCGCTGTTCGCGATGAGCTTCGACTTCATCAGCGGCTACACGGGCTATCTCTCGTTCGGACACGCAGCCTTCTACGGCATCGGTGCGTACGTGATCGTCCTGGCAGCGAACGGACTGATCCCCGGCGTTCCCTCCGGGACGCCGTTCATGCTGACGATGCTGCTCGGCGCGTTCCTCGCGGTTGGCGTCGCCCTTGCGATCGGCGCCGTCTCCTTCCGACTGACCGGCGTCTACTTCGCGATGATCACCCTCGGGTTCGCCCAGGTGCTCTACGAACTGATCCGCAACTGGAGCTACGTCGGCTCGAATCCGATGGAAGGGCCGACGCTCGAGGGAACCGCCTCTATCGGCGTGCCCTACGTCGACTCGCTGTCGGTTGCGCTCGGGAGACTTTCCGGGGACAGCTTCGAGAACGTGCTCGGTATGGGGATCGACATCTCGGCGACGTTGACGTCGTACTACGCCATCGGCCTCATCGTGCTCGTTTGTTACTTCGCGATGCAGCGGATCATTCACTCGCCCTTTGGCCGGGTGATGATCGCCATCAGGGAGAACGAAGAGCGGGCGGAAGCCGTCGGCTACAACGTGTTCTGGTACAAGATGGGGGCGTTCGCCATGAGCGCCTTCTTCGCTGCCATCGCCGGCGCGCTGTACGCCGGCTACCGTGGCAGCGCCTCGCCGGACAGTACGTTCTACTTCCTCGTCACAGCGGACGCGCTGATCGTGACGATCATCGGCGGCATCGGCACCCTCGCCGGCCCGTTCTTCGGGTCGGTCTTCTTCGAGTGGCTCGAGGACATCCTCTCCTCACAGCAGGGTGGCCTCGCGCCGTACCTCCGGGAGACGCTGCCCGAGGGGCTGTTGAGCGTCGAGGTCGCGAACATCACGTTCCTCGACCTGATCAACACGGTCGTCGACGGGCGCGCCCCGCTCTACCTGGGCATCGTGTTCGTCCTCTTCGTCCTGTTCGTCCCGAACGGGCTCCTCGGGTCGGTTCGCGACCGACTCGGCGGCACCGTTTCGAAACGCCTGCCGGCCCACCTCGAGCGCTACCGACGCTGAGTCTCGGGGGCCACCGACTCCCTTCACGATCCGAGCACTGACTGACTCTGTATCCGATCCGAACCAATGACACTGACACCACGAACCCAGTCCCGCGAAAATCGAGCCACCTCGAACGATCCTCGATCGACCGATAGCGGCCGACCCGATTCCGGCAGCCGATCCCTCCGCTCGAGGAACCCTCAGGCGGACAGCGACCGAACCAGGGGTGACCACCCGTGACCGAGGTCGGACTGACCGGCTACGGCCGCTACCTCCCCGAGGAGACGATCACCGGCGAAGAGATCGCCGACCAGAGCGGCATCCCCGAATCGGTCGTCGTCGAGAAGATGGGCGTACGGCGAAAACACGTCTGCCCGCCCGACGACGACCACGTGACCGATATGTGCGTCGCCGCCGCCGAGGAGGCGCTCGAGATGGCCGATCGCGATCCCTCCGAGATCGACCTCGTGCTCTATCACGGCAGCGAGTACAAGGACTACGTCGTCTGGTCGGCCGCGGCGGCGGTCACCGAGCGACTCGGGGCGACGAACGCGTTCGCCACCGAGAGCCACACCCTCTGTGCCAGCGCCCCGATCGCGATCCGCCAGGTGACCGCCCAGTTGCAGGTCGACCACCTCGACAGCGCCTTGCTCGTGGCCGCGAGCCGGGAAGAAGACCTCGTCGATTACGGGAACGAGCGCTCCTCGTTCATGTTCAACTTCGGCTCGGGCGCGAGCGCGATGGTGCTCGAGACCGATCCCGGTTCGCGGGCCCGTGCGGTCGTCCACCAGAGCGCCGCCGTCACCGACGGCTCGTTCGCCCACGACGTCATCATGCCCGCCGGCGGGTCGCTCGAGCCACCGAGCGACGAGACCGTCGAGGCGGACCGACACACCCTCGACGTGCCCGACCCAGATGGGATGAAAGAGCGACTGGCACCCGTCTCGCTCCCGAACTACCTCGAGGTGGCGGACACGGCCCTCGAGCGCTCCGGGTTCGACCGTTCCGATCTCGACTTCGTCCCGGTCACACACATGAAGCGGTCGTTCCACGACCTGCTATTCTCGGAACTGGGGCTCGATTCAGACACCAATGGTGTGTACCTCGATACCTACGGCCACGTCCAGAGCGCCGACCAGATACTGGCGCTCGAGGAGGGTCGAGATCGAGGGCTGCTCGAGGACGACGACCTCGTCTGTTTCCTCGCCGCCGGAACGGGGTATACGTGGTCGGCGACGGTGCTGACCTGGCGCGGATAGCCCTGCTGCGAGTGGTCGGTACCTGTCCGAGTTTCCTCACTCACCCTACCCGCCACAGCGCCCGGTATACCGCCACCAGCTCGAGCTCGTGTGTCCGCGCCAGGTCGCGACAGCACTCGAGGTAGGCCAGGTAGTCGTCGACGCCGATCGGCTCAGGTACCGGGGGATCGAGGTCGGTATGTGCCGCCACCGTCTCCCAGAGTCGGTCGTCGACTACGAGGTACCGATCGGGATCGATGTAGGCGAGATACGCTGATGCGACCGGGACGTCGAACCCCGACAGGTTGGTGAGCACCTCGAGCGCGTCCCGAGTGTCGTCAGCTTCCGCCGCGTCCACGGCGTCGTCGATTGCCGCCTCAATGGCGTCCCAGTCGTTCTCCCGGAACGCCGACTCCGCCGGGTGGGCGTCGCCGCGCAGCGGCCGTCTGGCGTACCAGCGGACGACCCATTCGGCGTCCTTCCAGAGGAACGAACCGTCGGCGAACGCGTCCGGGAGCGTCTCGAGTCGTTCGGTCTCGACCGTTGCGAGTGGCTCGCGTTCCGCGTACTCGGCCGCCGCACGCTCGAGTCGTTCCGTCGTCAGCGCTGCCATCGGCGTACTCGAGGTCACGACGCGTGAAAAACGTTCGTCGCCGGGGGCAGGTGCGGACGTGCGTCGCCGGGGAGGCGCTGGGTGATGGAAGTGCGACAGGTTTCGTGCACCTGCAGTCGACGATGGGCCGACGGCGGTCGACTCACGTCTCGAGTTACGCCACGACTCACGCCTCGAAATCGAACGGAGGTTTTTGGGGTGAACGAACCCAGAATGCGTATGGCACACCAGGCTCCATCCCTCTCTCGGCGCCAGTTTCTCGGCGGTACTGCGGTAACCGGTATCGCCGGACTCGCCGGCTGTCTCGGCTCGTTCGTCGGCGACAGCGGCCGTCGCTCGTTCGACCCCGTCGAACCCGCCGACCCGCCAGAAGGTACTCCAAACGAGTTCTACTACGTCCTCGAGGAGCGACTCGAGGGCTACGAGATCACCGTCGACGCGATGTACGAACACGATGGGGATCTGATCCTCCAGTATCGATCGACCGACGATAGCGATCTCGAGGGGGCGGACTCGGACTCGAACGCGACCGATGATGACGCGGACGGGAACACCGACGATGACGCGACCGAGTCCGACGACGCAGACGACGAACCGGTACTCCCCGAGAACGACCCGAACGACGAACTCCATCAGGCCACGATCGACGAGATGGGCGTCATCGTCCAGGCGTACAACCAGACCGTCGTCCAGAACGGCGGCGCCGGGAGTACGAGATGCTCATCGGTGACATCGTCAACCCGCTCGAGGGGCAGGCCCACGGCTGGGGCGTCAAAACCGAGTGGCTCGAGGCGTACAACGACGGCGACCTCGAGCAGTTCGCACTCTGGATGCAGATCTCCCAGTTCATCGTCTACGAGGAATATATCGAGGCCGTTTCCGATTGAGGTGTCAGCCGAGATCCGTTCCCGTTTTTTGCACGTGTACTCCCGACCGCGATGTGGGGCGGCCGTTGTAACGCCACCGTGACCGACCACGAGAGAGCTGTACGCGCGTCACCCGCCAAACGGTGCAAGATCGAGCACGAACTCGAGGGGATCCAGTCCTGGATGGCTGGCGACGCAGCCAACGTGGAAGTCGAGGCCGTCTATACGAACGTCTACCCCCAGCCCGAGGCATGTCCCAGACAGTAAAACAGCGCGATCCACCCGGCGACGAGGCCGGCGACGACGACCGCGAAGTCAGCAAGGCAGGTTCCGACGATGACACAGTAGCCGATGCCGATCGTAAGCAGGATCAGCGAGACGGCAAAGAGGAGGTGGCAGCGACGTGCAGCCGTTGGTTCCATGGGTGCTCGTACCACGACGAGTGGTAAATAAGGGTGTGGGGATACCGACACGTTCGAGACGGGAGACGTACCGATACCCGAATCTCGAACACACTATTCAGGATTCGACGCCCACTCGAGCGGTTACGCTCGGAGTTACGGATAGAGTACCACCGTCAGCTGCGACGAGAAGTCGTATCGACCACCTCCGGTCGTATCGATCGCAGAATTACCACCGAGCCCACGCTACCACCGCCGAACACGCGCCAACACCGCGGTTGTTTTGAACGCGCGGGGAAAACCCACCCACAAGATGGATGACGAGTTACGAACCCGTATCGAGCGCGAGGCCGAAAAGCACGCGCTCCTGAACGCGGTCAAACACGAGAGCGAAGCCAACGTCGGCGCCGTCATGGGGCCGTTAATGGGCGACAATCCCGACTTTCGTGAGCACGCCGACGCCGTTCCCGGCGTCGTCGGTGGCGTCGTTTCCCGCGTGAACGACCTGGGCAACGACGAGCGACGCGCCCGACTCGAGGAACTGGCCCCTGAAGAACTGGCCGAACTCGAGGCCGACGAGGAGGAAGACGAGCAGGTGCTCCCGGAACTGCCACGGGCCGAAGAATTCGACCAGATCCGGATGCGCTGTGCGCCGAATCCGAACGGTCCGTGGCACCTGGGTCACGGGCGGATGCCGGCCGTCATCGGGACGTACAAGGAGCTGTACGACGGCTGGTTCTGCGTCCGCTTCGACGACACCGACCCCGAAACCAAGCGCCCCGACCTCGAGGCCTACGACGCCATCCTCGAGGATCTCGAGTACCTCGGGTTCGAGGCCGACGAGGTCTACAAGGCCAGCGACCGCCTCGAGATCTACTACGATCACGCCCGAGAACTGATTCAGGAGGGCGGCGCGTACACCTGTTCGTGTGCCGGCGAGGACTTCTCGGAACTGAAAAACGCCGGCGAGCCCTGCCCACACCGCGGGAAGTCGATCGAGACGATCCACGACGAGTTCGAGGACATGATCGCCGGGGTCTACGACAGCGGCGAGATGGTCTTGCGGGTCAAGACCGACATCGAGCACAAAAACCCCGCACTCCGGGACTTCGTGGCGTTCCGGATGGTCGACACGCCCCATCCGCGCGAGGAAGCAAGCGAGTACCGCTGCTGGCCGATGCTCGATTTCCAGTCGGGCATCGACGACCACCTGATCGGCATCACGCACATCATTCGTGGCATCGACCTCCAGGACTCCGCGAAACGCCAGCGGTTCGTCTACGAGTACTTCGGCTGGGAGTACCCCGAGGTGATCCACTGGGGACACGTCCAGGTCGACGCGTACGACGTGAAGATGAGTACTTCGACGCTTTCGGAACTGATCGACGCGGGCGAACTCGACGGCTGGGACGATCCTCGAGCGCCAACCCTCCAGAGCCTCCGCCGCCGGGGGATCCGCGGAGAAGCGATCACCGACGCGATGGCGGAACTCGGCACCTCCACGAGCGACGTCGACCTCGCGATGAGCGCCGTCTACGCCAAAAACCGCGACCTGATCGACGAAGAGACCGATCGGCGCTTTTTCGTCCGCGAGGGCGTCGAAATCGGTCTGGCCGGCAGCCCACCCGAGGCGGCCACGCCGCAACTGCACCCCAACCACGAGGATCGAGGCGTCCGTCACATTCCCGCAGGCAAGGCCGTCCTGCTCGAGGGGGACGACCTTCCCCAGCGCGAGGAGCGCATCTGGCTGAAGGGGCTCGGCTGCTTCCAGTACACCCGGGACGTCCTCCAGTACACCGGCGACTCGATCGACGTCGTTCGCGATGGGGACGTCGACGTGGTTCACTGGGTGCCCGCCGCCGAGAGCGTTCCCCTGCGACTCCGGACGATGGACGGTGACGTCGAGGGGCGGGCCGAACCGGAGGTCGGCGACCTCGAGGCCGACGATCTCGTCCAGTTCGAGCGCGTCGGCTTCGCCCGAATCGACCGGGTCGAAGAGGACGGGTCGGTCGTCGCGTACTACGCTCATCCCTGAACGAGGGTGCAGCCTGAGGGGTTCCGACTCGTTATCACTCGTCTCCCTCGAGCAGGTCGTCCCCGCTGTCGGGACGCGGGTCGGCGACGACGCCGTCCTGACGACCGAGTACCCGCGCGTGGGCCGCACACACGAGCCGATTGTCGGCCCACGGGATGTGTAACTCGACGGCCGCCGGGCGGTCGCAGTCGTCTTCGGCACACTCCATCGGTGTCCACTATTGCGTGAGCGACCGGCACAATCGTTTCGGTGCGTTCGATATGTTCATCACGTTTGGTGCGTTCGGTGAACGGCTCGATCAGAGCACGAACACCGCGACGAGAAAGCCGAGAAATATCGTCGTCGTGAGCATCACCTGCACGGCCGTCGAGGCGAGGATGCCAGCCGTCGCGTAGCCCGCGGTACGGAGGCTCCCGTCGAGGTCACCGTTGGCGGCGAACTCGAGGACGAAGATCGTGCCGAAGAGCCCGACGAGTAGACCGAGCGGGCCGGTCACGAGCATCAGGACGATGCCAGCGACGGCTCCTGCGACGGTCGTTCCCCAGGATGCGCCACCGGCACGGGCGGCGATCGAGCCCGCGAAGAACTCCACGAAGAGCGTCAACAGTCCGAGGCTGGTCAGGACAGCGAGTGCCAGCAGTCCCGGTTCCGCGTAGCCGGATTGCCACCAGTAGAGGAACAGGCCGGACAACGAGAGGATGCCACCGGGGACAAGCGGCACCACTGTCCCGACGATCCCGGCGAGGAAGAGAGCAATCGAGAGGGCGACGAGTACCTCGACCATGCGTCTTTCAGGGCGCGAGGCGAAAAATGGGTGTCGCCCTCGAGGCACCACAGTTATGCCGTCGACATCGAATGCACGACTATGTCGCAGACGCGAGCGCGCGGGGCGATCATCGTCGGCGCTTCCGCTGGAATCGGCGAGGCACTGGCGCACGAACTCGCCGACGCGGGGTACGCGGTCGGCCTGGCGGCGAGACGAACGGAACGGCTGAAGGCGGTCGGCGCCGAACTGCCGACCCAGGCGTACGTGGCGACGATGGACGTCACGGACGTCGAGGACGCCCGTACTGGCTTTTTCGAACTCGTCGAGGCGATGCCGTCGGTCGATCTCGTCGTCCTCAGCGCGGGCGTCGGTACCGGAAACCGCGACCTCGAGTGGGCTCCCGAACGAGAGACGATCGACGTCAACGTCCGTGGGTTCACCGCGTTGGCGACGGCGGCGCTCGAGCATTTCGAGTCCCGCGAGTCACGCGAGCGTGACGAATACGAGGGGGATGGGAACGGGAACGGGACCCAAAACGGAGACACGGACGGCCACCTCGTCGGCATCTCCTCGGTCGCCGCTCGCTTCGGGAACCCGAACGCGCCAGCGTACAACGCCTCGAAAGCCTTCGTCTCGACGTACCTCGAGGGGTTACGCCACCGACAGGCCACACGAGAGGCGGACGTGACGATTACGACCGTCGAACCGGGTTACGTCGACACGGAAATGCTGCTCTCCGACGACCCGTTCTGGGTCGCCTCGCCGGAAACGGCCGCCGCACACATCGCTCGAGCGATCCGCCAGGAGCGGTCGCACGTGTACGTGACCCGGCGGTGGCGGCTGGTGAGCTGGCTGTTCGAGTTGTTGCCCGAACCGGTGGTTCGACGGATCGTGACGTGAGTAACTGAAAGCCCCTCGGCACCCAAAATCGGGACGACTCAGTCGTCCTCGAGACCCAGCACGGCCGGGCGCTCGAGTTCGAGTTCGTACTCGCCCACCGCCTCGACGTCGATCGTCGGCCAGTCGCCGGTCGTCGTCAGCGTCTCGATGTCGTCCTCAGTGACGAAGTGAGTGTCTTCGCTCTTTGCACCCTGCACCGTCGGATTCCAGGCGTAGGCCATCGGCACCCGAACCGGGGCGTCGTTGGTCGGGGTGGCGATCCACTCCCGGCCGGCGAAGCCCGCTGCACCGCCCTGGTGGTGCTGTTTCCACTCGCCAGGGAACCCAACCGCCTCGTAGGCCAGCTGGATGTCAGCGAACACGTCGGCGGCGATGCCGCCAGCGGGGGCAAGGGAACGAGTCGTCGCAATTGCCGTCGTCTCGACGCGAGCAGCAGCCCGGTGGCGTTCCTCGAGCCACTCTGGCGGCTCGAACGCCACGGTTCGGGTACAACTGGCGTGGAGTCCGTGTCGCTGTGTCGTCACCGACACGAGCGCATAGTCACCGAACTCGACCGGTTTCGGCGTGTAATGGCGATATTTCTGGGCGCGTTCGGCACCGCCGACGAGGACGACCGGGGCCTCGATGTTCTGGGCAGCGAGAGAGACCTCGAGCGCCGCGGTGACTTCCGCCTCCGTGTCGTCATGCTGGAGTTCGCGACAGACCGCTTCGACCGCCATCGCGGTTTCGCGGGCGAGCGAGCGGTAGCGTTCGCGATCGGTGTCGGTCAGTGGCTGGCGTACCCGCGACGGATCGAAGTGCTCGAGGCCGGGCACGTCGATGTCAGCCGCCGCTCGACCGTCGACGAACGACGCGAGCGCCTCGGGCAGTGACCGTTCGTACCAGGGGAACGATTCGGTCGATACCGACTGGCCCTCGAGATCCGGGAGCTCCTCATCGCGAAGGCGGTCGAGTTCGATGGTGTTCGCCAGGAGCGTGGGTTCGTCGCCGTCGTAGCCGATCGCGCCGACGCCGATATCGCCCTCCCGGTCGACGACGGCATTGCCGCCAGTCAGCCACGCGAACGAATTGGGCTGGGCGAACCAGATCGAGTCGAGATCGTTCGCCTCGAGATATCGATCCAGGCGCTCGAGTTTGTCCATGTCAGTGGGTGGGCTGGCGGGTTCTTGAATCCGACGAACGGTGCACAGCACACGTTCGGTCGGGTTCCCGGCCCGTGGGAGCGACACCGACAATTCAAATACGGCCACTGCCAACTGCCGGTGAGAGCCCGTGTCGTACGATACTCAGACGTCCGAATCATCTCGGTTGCCGATCGATCTCGATCGGGCCGCGTTTTCGTCCCTCCTCACCGTAACGGTGGCCCTCGTCGCCGGGACGATTATCCTCGGTGTCGCTGCACGAACGACCGGATCGGGACTGGCGTGTGACGCCAACTGGCCGGTCTGTGACGGTGGGTTCCTGAACCTTCTCCCACAGGGACAGCCGAGTTTCTGGGAGTGGATCCACCGCGTCGTCGCGATGCTCGCCGGCTTTGCGATCATCGCGTCTGCAATCGTCGCTATAGTCAGCGACCAGATCGACCGCCGAATCGCCGGTCTCGTCACCGCCGGAATGATCCTGACTCCGATCCAGGTGTACCTCGGCCGTGAAACCGTCCTCACCTACGAGATGACGGTCCTCAACTTCCACTTCTGGACGGCGATCGTGATCTTCGTCCTGTTCGTCGTCGCGCTCGTGTTCGCCTGGGCCGAGTGGCTCACCGGCAAACACGTGGCCATCGCCCTCGGGATCGGTGCATTCACGGTGCCGCTACAGGTGCTATTGAGCCCGCTGTTCATCCAGCAGAACACACCCATGACCCTGACGATCCAGATGGGCGTCCTCCTGACGCTCATCGCCGCGGTCGTCCTCGCGGTGCTCGTCGGTCGCACCCACCTCGAGGCGATCTCGAGTCTCGGTGTGATCGCTGCGGGTACCGTTCTGACTGTCGCGACGACGATCCTGAGCCGTGAGTCCGTGATGACCTACTCGCCGACGCTCGATTTTGTCTACCTCCTCGTCGCTGGTGCGCTGTTTCTCACGCTGGTGGTGGGTGCGTGGCTCGTCCACAGGGAACTCAGTGCAAGCACACGCACGCGAGAGCCGCTGTCGTCCTGACTGAAAGGCTCGAGCGCGAAACTGATTCAAGAAAGTGTCGAAACGACCATCTCACGACAGCGTCGAAACGACCATCGCCGCGAGCACGACTGCACCGATACCGAGTCCAAAGAGGGCGTAGTTCGCGAGCCGACTTTTCGCCGGCGTCACGTTCAACGTATAGTGTCGCCTCGAAAGCGGCCAGAATGGCGTGATTCCCATCGGCGTCAGCGCATCCGCCAGCAGGTGTGAGACGATCGAGAGCGTGCCGACGACGAAAAGGAACTCGACAACAGCCGCTTCGGGAGTGCCCGTCGTCGCATCGAGCACCACGTAACTGGCACCGGCAAGCCCGCCCCCGACGAGTATCGCGAACGGGATCGAGTGGGTCGGCCCCCGATGGGGGACGAACGGAAGCTGGTGGTCACAGTCGGGGAGCGTCGAGAGCGAGACGCAAAGAAGCCCTCCGAGAACGGCCCAGAACTCGTAGCCGGCGATGGCGACACCCGCACCGAGTGGTGCGTAGGCGATGAGTGCCGCGCCGTAGTGCCCGAGTTGATACATCTTGCTCGAGACGAAGGGAGACGCCGGCATAATGCTTCTGTCATCGTCGCTTTCGTCGCCTCGAACTCGAACCTGAACGTTTTCTACCGCCCGGTCGTGGTCGTCGGTATGACGGACGTCGATCCGATGACCCGATTCCCGGTACCGGACGTCGAAGACCTCCCCGCGGATCTCCGCGAACGCATCGACGAGGAAACCGAGCGGGCCGGCTTCACGCCGAACGTCTTCCTCGCGTACGCCTACCGCCCGTCTCACTTCCGGGCGTTTTTCGACTACTACGACGCGCTCGTCGAGGACACCGAACTCACCCGCCTCGAAATCGAGATGATCATCGTCGCCGTCAGCGGCGTCAACGACTGTTACTACTGTAACACGGCCCACGGCGCGCTCGTTCGGCTGTACGGGGACGACCCGCTGCTAGCGGATCAGCTCATCTCGAACTACCGCAACGCCGATATCAGCGACCGTCACCGGGCGATGCTCGACCTCGCCGTCACACTCACTCTCGCCCAGGAGACCGTCGAGGAGTCCGACCTCGAGGCGCTCGAGGAACACGGCTTCAGTCGAAAAGCGATCTGGGATATCGGCTCCGTTGCCGCCTTCTTCAACCTCTCGAACCGGATGGCCCAGCTGGCGGATATGCGGCCGAACGAGGAGTTCCATACGCTGGGTCGCGAGGAGTAGTACGGTCGGCCACGAGCAGTTACCTCGCTCGCTCGCAAGCGTACGCTGGTTGTCCGAGCAGTACCCTCAATGCCTCACCGAGGCCACTACCGGAAAGGAACATCTTTGAATCGGCCGAGTGAACGTCCTCTCATGGAAGGAACAGAAGTTGCCGTCGAGTCGGTCACCGACGTGGGGCCGTCGACCGTCGCTATCGAGCTGGCCACACCCGCGGATTTTGACGCCCTCCCCGGACAGTTCGTCGTGTTGCGCGCTGCCCCCGAGGGCGAGGAGATCACGCGATACTACACGCTCTCGTCGCCGACCGTCGAGGACACCTTCGAGATCACCGTCGGCGTCGACCCAGACGGTGACCTCGCTCCCTGGCTCGCCGACCGCGAAGCGGGCGACTCGGTGCACATCGATGGGCCGTTCGGAGCGGTCACCTACGAGGGCGAAACCGACGTCGTCGCCGTCGCCGGCGGCCCCGGCATCGGCCCGGCAGTGTCGATCGCCGAAGCCGCCCACGCTGCCGACAAGCGCGGCGCCGTCATCTACCAGGCCGCGGAACCGGCACACAGGGAACGCCTCGAGAACCTCGAGGCCAATGGAGTCACCGTCACGATTCTCGAGGAGGGCGACGACGACGGCCTCGAAACGGCGGTCGCGGATCACCTCGAGGGGGGTCAGTACTACGTGTTCGGGTTCGAGGACTTCGTTACACAGGTGGCCGCGGCGATCGAGGACGCCGGCGGTGACGCCGACGAGGCGCTGATCGAGAACTTCGGCTAAGGAATTTGGGCGGACTCCTCGAGACGCTAGGCTGACTCGTTCAGACTCACGTAGCGATCCTCGAACGTCGACCGGCAGGTCGGGCAACAGAAGTGATACAGCGTGTCGTCGATCCGTGCCGAGACCCCGTCGCTGGTAACCGTGTTCGAACACTCGTCGCAGGCGAGAGCGAGTTCCGCCGACCCGATCGACGGCGACCAGTGACGTCCCTCGAGGAGGTGTACTCGGTACTGATCGACGAACTCGAGGTCGATCGCCTCGGTGATGAGGTCGCGGATCTGATCCTGTCTGACGGTTGCGACGGCGAGCAATCGACAGTCGGTCGTTACGAACACGTGTTCGACCGGCTCGAGGGCGGCGAATCTGTCGGCCACACGATCATCAGCCGATGGGACGATCGAGAGGTCGATGAGAATGTTGGTGCCCTCGGAGACGGTCGAACGGTCGATGTCGACGGTGAACCCGTCGATGACGCCGACCTCCTCGAGGCGGTCGATGCGATCGGATACGGTCGGTGCGGAGACGTTGACGCGGTCGGCGATGTCGCTGAAGGGCCGGCGGGCATCCTCGACCAGGAGACGGAGGATCTCGAGGTCGGTTTCATCCAGGGTGCGCATACGCATCCATCCACCCCAAGAGACTTACAATTTTCGAGTTAAACTGCGTTATTAATTGATATTGATTGTGGGTGTGCTGGCAGCATCAATGTGCACGCCGGAACGTTCATAGTATTGGGCCCATAACACAATATAATGTCTGGTTCAGATCCATCGGTTGACACGCTCGGCATCGTCATCGAAACACGTGATCCAGAACGCGCGTGGAACGCGTTCCGGCTCGGGATTACGGCCCTCGAAAACGACCATGACGTCTCCGTGTTCCTTCTCGGAGAAGGCGTCGAGGTCGAACACGTCACTGAAGAGCCGTTCGACGTCCGCGACCGCATGACCGCTTTCACCGATTCCGGCGGCGAGTTGCTCGCCTGTGGCACCTGCCTCGAGATGCGAAACAGCGAGGACGAGACGGCCTGTCCGATCTCGACGATGGCGGATTTGCTCGAGGTCGTCACGACGGCCGACCGAGTCGTGACGATCGGATAGGCACCGGAGAATAGGACTGAGGACTACAGCTTACCGTTCAGCACTTTCGCCGCCGTGAGCACCGGATCCCAGACGGGACTGAACGGCGGCGCGTACGCGAGGTCGAGGCGCTCGAGTTCCGCGACGGTCAGCGCCGCGTGAAGCGCGGTCGCGACCGTATCGATTCGTTTCGTCCCTTCCTGGCCGACCAGGCTGGCTCCGATGACGCGTTCGCTCTCGCGGTCGGCGACGAGGGTAACGGTGAGTTCAGCCCCACCCGGGTAGTAGTGCGGTTTGGTGGATGTGTCGATCGTGACGGAAACGGGGTCGAACCCGGCCTCGCGTGCGCGCTCGTGATCAATAATTCCTGTCCGAGCGACGCCGAAATCGAACGCTTTGACGATTGCCGTCCCCGCGGTTCCGCCCGTGAGCGTCGGCGTTCCGCCGACGGTCGACCCGATCGCTCGACCAGCACGGTTGGCCGTGAGCGCGAGTGGGACGTGATCGGGCTCGCCGGTCACGACGTTCGTCGCCTCGGCACAGTCACCCGCGGCGTACACGTCCGGAGCGCTCGTCCGCCCGTACTCGTCGACCGCGATGGCCCCCGTCGGCCCGATTTCGATCCCGGCCGCTTCGGCAAGTTCGACGTTCGCGGCGACCCCGACGCCGACGATGACGAGGTCCGCAGTGACGGCGTCGTCTTCGAGTTCGACCGCCTCGACGTGCCCATCGCCGTCGAACCCGGAGACGGCGGTCTCGAGGTGGAGCGAGACGCCCTGTTCGCGGAGGTGGTCTTCGACGATTTCGGCGGCCGCTTCGCCGAACGGCTGGAGGATCCGTGGAAGCATCTCGAAAATCGACACCTCGAGACCGCGCTCGATGAGCGCCTCGGCCATCTCAACGCCGACGTAACCGCCGCCGACGATCGCCGCCGTCTCCGGCTCGCGCTCGGTGACGTACGTTTCGATGGCGTCCGCCTCGTCCATACTCCGGAGGGTGAACACGCCCTCGAGATCGAGGCCGTCGAACGGAGGGTGCACTGCTCGAGCGCCCGTGCCGATCAGCAGGGCACCGTAGGACTGTTCGAACGTCTCGTCGTCGGTCTCGACGGTGATAGACTGTGCCTCGGAATCGATAGCCACGACTTCGTGGCCGGTACGGAGATCGACGTCGCGTTTCTCCCGAAACGTGTCCGGCGTTACCGCGACCAGGTCATCGAGTTCTTCGACCGTCCCCTTCACGTAGTAGGGCATGCCACAGGCGGCGTAGGAGACCCAGTCGCCTCGCTCGAAGACGATGACCTCGAGGTCGGGGTTCTCGCGTTTGGCTTTGCTCGCCGCGCTCATTCCGGCTGCATCCCCGCCGACGATGACGAATGGGTCGTCCATGCTCGACGATTCGGGCGGGATCGAGTAAAGTATTTCGCAGAGTTCCCAATACTCGAGAGAAGTCAGTCGAGCGTGGTGGCACTGGTGAGGGTACAGCGGGAGATGGCTCTCGGGAGAAATCGATCGGGCACAGCAGCTATCGGTTCATAGTTGTCGAATATCAGTCGGTTATTCGAGATCGACCTGACCGTCAGCGGTGACGGTCACATCGTATCCGCGGTAGCGAATCGACACGAATCCACGGCGGAAAATTCCCGGTGACTCGATCAGCTGATCGAGTGCAGTGGGGTCGATAACCGTATACAGCGGTGGCTCACACGCGTCCGGATCGATACCATCCACGTCGGAAACGGCCTCGGTGACGCGAAGACTCGGATCCGTTGCCCAGGCCGTGGGTGTATCGGTATCAATGCTGTTGGCCATTTAGACGAGCAGTTGGACGTCGGACTCGGCCATGTGCTGGATCGCCGTCGCCGCGCCAACCCCCGTCGTCACGCCATCGTAGAACTCGTCCTCGTCGTAGCCCATCAGCTCGATCGTCATCTGACAGGCCTGCAGGTCGACACCCTGCTCGAGGGAGAGATCGATGAGTTCCTCGATCGTCGCCGTGCCGTTCTCGTCGATCTTCTTTTGCATCATCTTCGTCGCCATCGCGTCCATACCGGGGAGGGCAGCGAGGGCGTTCGGCATCGGCATGTTCGGATTGCCGACGGCGCTGAGCTTGAGATCCCGGGATTTCTCCTCGTGGAGGATGTCGAGACCCCAGAACGTGTGGAAGACGATGACCTCCCAGCCGAAGGCGGCCGCCGTGCTCGCCAGAATCAACGGCGGGTACGCCATATCGAAGCTTCCCTGCGTAGCAACGATGGTCATCTTCTGCTGGCCGTCATCGTCGTCGAGGTTGGCGACCGACTCCTCGAGTTCGGCCACTCGTTCGCGGAGCGCCTCGAGCTCTGCGGCGTCGAACTCGGGATCGTCGACCGTGGATGAAGCGTTGTCAGTACTCATTTTCAGTCCGTCTTCTTCACGTAGTGGGTGTACAGGTCGTCCCCTTCATCCTGCTCGAGCAGGTCGACACCGTCAGTGCCGTCGGCCCAGCCCTGAATGTCGCTGACACTCCCGGAGTCAGTCGCAACGACCTCGAGAACGTCACCCGCCTCGAGATCGTCGATCGCCTGCTTGGTCTTCACGATGGGCATCGGGCAGGACAGTCCTTTCACGTCGAGCGTCTCGGTGATGTCGTATTCTGAACTCATATATTCTCTGTGCTCTGTATTGGAGCTATCATACAATATTGGGTGCGGCTATAAAAGAATATCGATTATTGTGCCAGTTATGAACACCCGTTATGCTGTGGGGGCGGATGTATATGGCTGCAAGCCGGAGGTCGTGCGTATACACTACTTTAGAAAGAAACACACACCACTGTATTGTGCGATTAGGGAATTACTATGCAAACTCTTATGTGCGACGAACCGGTACAGGAGGTTGTACCAATGAACGAGATGGACTTCCCGACACCGGATGTTCCGATCGACTCACTGACGCCAGACGAACTGAAAGCCGCTATCGACGCCGGCGAGGACGTCACCATCCTCGACGCACGCATGCAGAGCGACTACGAGGAGTGGCACATCGACGGCGAGAACGTCGAGACGATTAACGTCCCCTACTTCGAGTTCCTCGACGACGAGATCGACGACGACGTCCTTGCACAGATCCCCGACGACCGCGAGGTCACCGTTCTCTGTGCGAAAGGGGGTGCGAGCGAGTTCGTCGCGGGCGCGCTGAAAGAACGCGGCTACGACGTCGACCACCTCGAGGACGGGATGAACGGCTGGGCACGCATCTACGAGTCCGTCGAGGTCGAGCGCTACGACGGTGCCGGCACCCTGCTCCAGTACCAGCGCCCGTCCTCGGGCTGTCTCGGCTACTTCGTTTACGATGGCGAGGAGGCCGCTGTCATCGACCCGCTGCGGGCGTTCACCGACCGATACCTCGAGGACGCCGGCGACCTGGGTGTCGAGCTGAAGTACGCGATCGACACACACATCCACGCCGACCACATCTCCGGCGTCCGCGCGCTCGCTGACGAAGGCGTCGAGGGTGTCATCCCCGACGCCGCCGTCGACCGCGGTGTGACCTACGCCGACGAGATGACCCTCGCCGCCGATGGCGACGCGTTCCAGGTCGG
This sequence comes from Natronosalvus vescus, assembly GCF_023973145.1. NCBI lineage: Archaea > Methanobacteriati > Methanobacteriota > Halobacteria > Halobacteriales > Natrialbaceae > Natronosalvus > Natronosalvus vescus. The sequence continues at coordinate 2,614,323 of NZ_CP099546.1, read as the reverse complement.
CGACGCTACCATCGAGACCGTCTCCACGCCCGGCCACACCTCCGGAATGACCGCCTACCTCATCGATGACTCGCTGCTCGCCACCGGCGACGGCCTGTTCATCGAGAGCGTCGCCCGTCCCGATCTGGAGGAAGGCGACGACGGAGCCCCCGAAGCTGCCAGCCAGCTCTACGAATCGCTGCAAGAGCGCGTGCTGACCCTGCCCGACGACACGCTCATCGGCGGCGCTCACGTCAGCGACTCGGCCGTGCCCGCCGACGACGGCACCTACACCGCCCCCATCGGCGAACTCGAGGAGAAGATGGCCGCGCTCACGATGGACGAAGACGACTTCGTCGAGTTGATCCTCTCGGACATGCCGCCCCGGCCGGCTAACTACGTGGACATCATCGAGACCAACCTCGGCCAGCACGACGTCGACGACGACGAAGCGTTCGAACTCGAGCTCGGCCCGAACAACTGCGCAGCGAGCCAGGGATCGCTCGCCGATGACTAATCTCGTACATTCATCGTTGCATGGTCAGTGAACTCATCGACCCGGCACTGTACGAGACCCTCTTCCCCGAGGGCGTGAGTCGCTACGCCGTCGGTGGGCTGCTCGTCGGCCTCGGGGCCGTCGTCATCTACCTCGGCACCGGCATCGCGGCCGGTGCGAGTACGTTCCTCGAGTCGACGCTCTCGTACGTCTCCGATCAGTCGCGGTTTCAGCGCTATCGCAGTTCTCGGGACTGGCGCATCGTCTTCACGCTGGGGATCATCGCCGGCGCGTTCGTCTACGCGCTGACGTTCCAGTCGGGGCTGGTCTCGAGTTCGCTCTACCAGCCTGGAACGACCGGCGAACTCCGGGAGGTCGGCGGGCTGACGATCTGGCTGACGGACGTCCAGCCCTGGCGACTGTTCCTCGGCGGGATCCTCGTCGGCATCGGCACCCGTATCGGGAAGGGCTGTACCTCCGGACACGGCGTCTGCGGGGTCGGCTCGGCATCGAAGACCTCGATTGTCAGCGTGATGACGTTCCTCGCCGTCGCGATCGGCACGGCCCAGGTAGTCATGGCGCTGGGGGTGTCACCATGAACGGCGAGACTCGAGCGAAGCGAGCGTCTCGGGATGGCAAGCGGGACGGAGACCGACCCGCGAGCGATCGCCACCCGCTCTTCATGCCGCTGATCTTCGTCGGCGGCCTGATCTTCGGATTCGGCCTGGGGTTTAGCCACATGGCCCAGCCAGAAGTCGTCCTGCACTTCCTGCAGTTCGAGGACTTCGGCCTGTTGTTCGTGATGTTCGGGGCGGCGATCGTCTCTGGCATCGCCTTCGCCGTGATGCCCCGCCTTCGCGAGCGAGCACCACTCACGGGCGACACCTACGGCCGACGGCTGAAGTCGTTCGACCGCAACGTCCTCATCGGCGGCGCCATCTTCGGGGTCGGCTGGGGGCTGTCAGGGATCTGTCCCGGTGCAGCCTACGCGAGTTTGGGCGTCGGCAACGTTACCATCCTCTGGGCGCTGGCCGGGATGTTCGTCGGTGCCTACATCCAGGGCTACTGGCGCAGCCAGCGGGCTGCCAGCACGTCTTCTGTCAGTGCGGACTGATCTCGAGAACGGGTACCGTTTTCCGTCCCAGTGCCCCATAGGTGAGCCGACACGAATCCATTGCTTTGGGTGAACACACGCGACTGGGAGCCTCTACTGAACGGACCGCTCGAGCGCTAGCTTTCTTCCAGTTAATCGCAGTCGAGGAAACGGTGCCACATTCAGCGGTCAGGACAGATGGAAGCGTTTCCAGCAGGATACAGGTCTACGCCAATTGAAAAGCGTATAGACGGGGCGATTCGTGGTTGTTCTTCGTCCGTCCAGGCACAGCAATGGATTACTCTGCAGGTAGTTCGACGACGCCGAGTTGCTGCATCAGCCCGAACGAGTCTGGTTGAACCCACCGTTCGGCGATCTTTTCATCCTCAATGCGAGTGAAGACCATATTCTGTATCTCGAATGAGTTCCCAGTCGCTTCGATGCCCATGAACTCCCCCTCGTGCGTTCCGCGAAGTGTAACGCGCATGGCAACGGTGTCTCCTTCGGCGATGATATCTTCGACCGTGGCCTCAAAGTCGGGAAATGCGTCGAGGAACGCCCGCATTTGCTCCTTGTCGGCTTCCGGCCCGTGTGTTTCTTGCCCGAACGGTCCGTGTTCGACAAAATGATCGGTGCTCAACTCATCGATGAGATCGATATTCCGGTCTGTAGCGACCTCCTCGGGATACCGTCTTGCGATATGCTTGTTTCCCTCAGCGTGAGTGGTTGGTGACATTGTCTCCTCCGGTGACAGCGCCGACTCGGTTCGCCTTCTTTCCACGAAGTTGGCGTGACCTCGTTCAGCGCGCAAATTCGTAGTACACCCTCGGCCATGTTAAACGTTAACATCCATCATACAAGTGGTAGAAGACGATGGTCAAAACGTCCCACCCAAAAGAAAAATTGGTCACTGTTCGCCCTGGACTGAACGAACACCCGTCCGTGATGACTGCCCATCATCTCGTATCACTCGCTCCTCTATTCACCACGACCTGCCCAACAGTCTCAATATGCGACGGAAATCGCATTGGTACGTTCGCAGTGGGAGTGATCGGTGCGTGAACCACGCAAATGAGCGGCGAAACGCAATTGAGGCAGGTCACCGCATCGTGTCCGATTCACATCCAACGGTTCACTACGGTGGGAACCGCCCGCAAGGGAACGACCTCGCCCGAGACCCGTTCAGAACGGAAACAGCGACCGAAGTTGCTGCACGAACCCGCTCGAGCGCTCCTCTCGAAAGGTCTCGAACACGGGGTGTAACGCGTTGAGCAACTCCTGGCGGCTCTCGAACTGGCTCTGGGGTACTTCCTCGAGCGCCGTTTCGAGGGGGATCGCGTTCCCGTGGACGTCGTAGGGGATCTTTTTGTCGCCGAGTTCGCCCCTGACGTCGTCGCTCGAAGCAGGAAACGAGAGATCCGACCGTTTGAGCGTGGCGTCGACGGCGGCGATCCCGAATTCGATGCTCGTCGGCTCGTCGTCCGATCCGTTCGTTGGTGGCCGTACTCCCATACCTGGCCTTTCACACGCCGCCCCAAAAATCACTACGGCATCGGCATCCGCATCGGAATCAGTATCAGTATCCGCATCGCGATCGATATCGCCTTCGAGAGACGGACGAGGAATCGTTAACTACCAAACCACCGAATAGACCGATATGACCGATTACACAACCGTCTCGATTCCCAAGGATCTTGCCGCACGCGTCGAAGAGACGATCGAAGGGACGAGCTTTCAGAGTACGAGCGACCTCACCAGATTTCTCCTCCGGAGCATCGTCATCCAGCACCAGAAGTCCGGCCAGCTAACCGAAGCCGAGTTCGAGGAGATCGCCGAACAGCTTCGAGGGCTTGGGTACCTGGACTGACGGTTCACGATTCCGGCTACCGACTCGAGCACCGAACCGGAACGATGAAGCGGCCGTCCGCCCGGGGCGCCGTCTCGAGAACCGGTCGTTCACCCACTACCCGAACTTGCCCGTAATGTAATCTTCGACGCGCTGGCTCTCTGGGTTCTCGAAGATCTTCGAGGTGTCGTCGAACTCCACGAGTTCGCCGCCGGTGAGGAACACGGCGGTCTTGTCCGAGATGCGGGCCGCCTGCTGCATGTTGTGGGTGACGATGACGACCGTGTAGTCCTCGGCGAGTTCCTCGACGAGATCCTCGATTTTCGAGGTCGCGACGGGGTCGAGCGCCGAGGCGGGCTCGTCCATCAAGATGACCTCCGGGTCGGTCGCGATCGCTCGAGCGATGCACAGCCGCTGTTGTTGGCCACCGGACAGGTCGAGGCCGCTCGCGTCGAGTTTGTCCTCGACTTCCTCGAGAATCGCCGCCCGCTCGAGAGCCGTCCTCACCTTCTCCTCGAGGTCGTCGTCGTTGCCCTGAACCCGAAGCCCGTAGGCGACGTTGTCGAAGATGCTCTTGGGGAACGGGTTCGGTTTCTGAAAGACCATGCCGATCTTTCGTCGGAGGGCGACGGGGTCGACGTCGTCGTCGTAGACGTTCTTCCCGTGAAAACGGAGGTCACCCTCGACGCGAGCGACGTCGATGAGGTCGTTCATCCGGTTGATCGATCGCAGGAAGGTCGATTTCCCACAGCCCGAAGGGCCGATCAGAGCGGTGACCTGGCGTTCGGGAATGTCCATCGAGATGCCGTTGAGTGCCTGTGTGTCACCGTAATAGACGTCGACATCGCGTGCCTCGATGATCGGATTCTCGACTCGCGGCGAACCCAGCGGCCCGGCCGTGGCGATCCTCGAGGCGGCGTCGGTATCCCTGGCCTCCTCCGTGCGTGAACCGGTTTCGACTCGGTTAGCGGTCATGCGCGTTATCGGAACGTTGGCCTTCGCGCAGTTACCTGTTCCGGAACGAACGCGTCCCGCTCATCGGTCGTTGATCTGGCCCGCGAACACCTCGTCGTACCAGTCGTCGGCCAGCCTCTCGAGGCCGTCTTCTGCGTCGGAAACCGACAGAGAGTCGCCCGTTCCACGCCACGTGATCGAGACACGAGAGATGGGTAGTAGCGCGATGCCGCCGACCGCGACCGGGCCCTCGGGGGTGTGAACCAGCCACTCCGTTCGAAGCCAGGAGGACGAGCGGGTGACGTCCTCGATCTGGCCGCCCGCCTCGGCCCACTGGTCGACGAGGGCGGCCGTGACGCGCCGAACGCGGCGCTGGCCGAGCAGGTGGCCGACCGTCCCGGCAGCAACCAGGAGGCCGAAGGCGACGATAGCGACCTCGAGCCCCCCGTAGGGAACGTTGACGGAGGCGGCAAAGCCGGCGGCGACGATCACGAGGGCGATGACACGAAGATCGAACGCGTTCGGAACGGTTCCGTTCCAGGTGGATTGGCGTGTAGACTGCTCGAGTGACATTCGTACCGGACACTCACGACTCGAGGTTCGTAGGGGTGTGGCTGTCCAGATTCGGCCATTAAATAGTCGATTTTGTGTCATTATCTCATGACTGTCGACTCGAGGGGACAGTCACTATATCGCGACATCTTCGACATCCTTGACACCCACGACACCCACGAAACCCATGACATTCTCAACAACCTCGAAACCCACGACGACGATCGATTTCTGACAGACGGTTCATCAGACTCGAACGCTATCGCTCCTCGAGCAACGCCGCGTCGCCGTATTCCTCGCGCAGCCACTGGAGGTGGTTGCGACCCTCGGCGACTCGAGGAGTGGGTTCCGCGTACACGTCGTCGAACATCGACAGCGGGTCGGCCTCTTCGGCTTTCGCCTCTGCTCGATCGATCAAGCCGGCGATCCACGCGTCTGCCTCCTCGTCCATCGCGGCGATGATCTCGTCGTCGAGCAGGGAACAGTCACGGAGGAACGCCTCGAGTCGCTCGAGCGGGTCGCGCTCCTTCCAGGCGGCGACCGACTCGTCCTCGCGGTAGACGGTCGGGTCGTCGGCCGTCGTGTGAGCACCGTAGCGGTACTGGACGGCCTCGATCAGCGTCGGCTGAGCCTCCCCGTCGTCCGGTTCGAGGGCTTTCTCGCGAGCGGCGCGGGTAACGGCGTAGGTCGCGAGCGGATCCATCCCGTCGACCAGGACGCCGTCGAACCCGTAGGCGTCGGCCTTCTGCGCGAACGTCTCGGATGCCGTCTGGCGCTCGCTCGGGGTCGAGATCGCCCACTGATTGTTGTTACACACGAAGATCGTCGGCGTGTCGTACACACCAGCGAAGTTCAGCCCCTCGTGGAAGTCGCCCTCGCTCGTCGCGCCGTCGCCGAAGTGGACGACTGTCGCGTGCTCGTCGCCGGCGAGTTTCGACGCCCACGACCAGCCGACGGCGTGCGGGATGTGGTCACCGATCGTGATGTTGAGCGGAAACACGTTCGCGTCCGCGATGGCTGCGTTCCCGTCTTCGTGGCCCATCCAGTACAGGACGTACTCCCAGGGCAGTTCTCGAGCGACGAGCGTCGCGTGTTCCCGGTACTGGAAAAAGAGCTGGTCGGCCGCCTCGAGGGCGTACGTCGATCCGATCTGTGCCCCCTCCTGGCCCGCCAGCGACGCGTACGTTCCCATCCGCCCCTGTCGCTGGAGGCTGATCAGGCGCTCGTCCAAGCGTCTCGCCCGGCGCATGTCCCGATAGAGCGAGACGAACGTCTCGTCCTCGAGATCCGGAAAGAGCACGGGATCGACGATCTCCCCGTGACGGTCGAGTACCTGCACCATGTCTGTCGGCTCCCGGTCGAAGACGGCTCGCGGCATCTGGGACGTACCGACGAACGGGGGTGGGTTTAACCTGTCGAACGGGCGCAAAAGATGCCCCTATCGAGGGCGATAACGCCGAGGCCAGGCCCGATCACTGTGAAGACGTTCGGTTATCGCACTCGAGCGGGGCCGGTGACACCGCTGTTAGCGGGAAGGTATGTAGATCCGGCTCCTACAGGGAGTATGGACGACTACGAAATCACGGCCGATCGACCCGACAGTCCGATTCGAACGACTGGCACCGACCACATCACCCTCATCGGCTCGAACGCCGAGGACACGATCGCGTACTACCGCGACGTCCTCGGAATGCCGCTCGTGCTCAAACAACCGAACCTCGACGATCCGACCTCCACGCACCTGTTTTTTGACACCGGTGACGGCCGGATCATCACGTTCTTCGTGAGCGACGACCGGCCCTCGAGCGCGGCCCCGCTTCGCCACCAGATCGGCTCCGTCCACCACCTCTCGTTCAGCATCGATCCAGAGCGCTTCGTGGACACCCGCGAGGCGCTCGAGGAAGCGGGCTACGGCTACAACGAGTTCGATCGCGGCATCTTCCACTCGCTGTACACCCGCGACAACAACGGGCTGACGATCGAACTGTCGACCGACAAGTTCTCGGTTCCGGACGAGCGGCGGGGCGAGGTGCTCGCGACTGCACAGCGCCTCCGCGAGGAAGACGGGAGCGACTTCGCCGAGGAGCGCCACCTCGAGGCAGCGCTCGAGGAACTCGGCATCGAGGTCGAGAAACAGGAACTACCGGACGCGCCAACGGGTGCCGGCGTCGACGATTAGGGACGTCGCGTTCTCGCTCGAGTAGGTCGAACGGCCTAAGGAGCCGCGATCGCTTCAAACGACTCGAGTGATGCAAGTGATTCGTATCGGCTCGAAATCGAGCGCGTCGAAACGTATCCAGGCCCGCAGCGTCAGGACGGGAGCCCTTCGACAGTGTACAGCCTGAACTCGCCGTTCGAGATCAGTCGGTTCGCAGCCGGGTCGTTCTCGAGTTCCGCCAGTGCGGCTTCCGAGTGGTGGAGTTCGTCGTACACTTCGAGTTCCCGGGCCTCGTCGTAGGCGGTCACCGTGAAGTAGTAATCGAGTCCGTGATACGCACCGCTGTAGTTCCCGGACTCGAACTCGTCCACGAGTACCTGGCCTCCGGCACCGGCGTCGTAATTGATCTCCCGTCCAGCCTCGGTACCGTGATAGGCGTCGCCGTACCGGTTCACGCCGTAGCCGAAGCCGGCGAAGCGCTGGTCGTCGAGCCGGTGCTCGAAGGTGGTGTCGAAGCCGAACTGCTGTTGTTCGGTCACGTGCTGGGTCGGCTGGTAGATGATCGGCGAGGTGAATAGCGTCATCAGCGTCAGGACGAGACACGCAGAGACGAACACCGCGGCGAGGGCGTTCGCCCCTGGCGTGGTGAGCGGGCCGGTCAGCCAGCCGAAGAGGTGAGCGAGCGCGATTCCGCCGAGGATCGTCAGCAACACGTAGATGAACCCGACCTGCCGGAACGCCATCGTCGGCGTTCCAAAGAAGTAGACGAGGAACATCCCGCCCAGGGGCACCAGGGCGAGCGCCAGGTACGTGACGTACGACCGGCCATCGGGGTCGAGCCGCGTCCGACCGAGCCAAGTCGCCAGCACGAAGAGCCCCGCAATCGTCCCGATAACCGCCGCAACCAGAAAGAGGAGGACGAACAGCTCGATCAGGCTACCACCGAGTTCCGCCAGCGACCCCTCCCGCTGGTCGACGGTCGTTCCCGTCCCGATGTCCTGGGCGAACAGGCCGTAGATGAGCCCGGAGAACGCGGTTCGGAACCGCTCGTTTGCAGCCGCCCAGACAATAAAGAGCCCGCCGAGCAAGACCGCTGGAGTAAACATCGACGGGTGGTGGACGATCGGATGATCGTCGTATCGCCGGCGGGCGAGCCACTGCACGCCGGCGAACGCCCCGAGCAGGACGACCACGTTGATCATCTGCTGGGGGTGGATGAGCAACAGCCCAATTCCAGTGACGAGCACGCCGACCGTAAACGGCGAGATGCCGAACGGAAGCCGCTCGAGGTCGCTCCGGCGGCTCATAAAGGTGAGGATCGCAAAGAGGGCGACGGGTACCACGAAGAGCGCGTTCGAGTTCGTGTGCGGGCCCATGTGCGTGGCGACGTTGTTGATCGGCAACACCATCCAGGAAGCGATGGCGGCGAAACCGGCGGCCGCGTTGGTGCCCGTGATGTCCCGCGCGATGAGCGGAACGAACACGAGGAACGGGATGAAAAGAATGATGACGGCGATCAGGAGCGCCCGTTGCATCGAGACGCCGCCAGCGAGATGGAGTACCGACGCGATCGAGTGCAACCCAGGATAGAACAGCTCGTTGGGCTGCATCGTCCCCTGGACGAAGTCACGCACCCAGCCGAGGTGGGTGAGCGCGTCCCCTTTCCCCTGGAAGTGGTAGTTTCGGATCACCGGCAGGCTGACGATGCTCGTCACGGTCAGGCCGCCGAGGGCGATCGCCCCGCCCTGATACCAGTCTCGAGCGCCGATCGTCAACCCGATAGCGATGGCGAGTGCCAGGCCGAACCCGACCCAGGTGATCGTCGGCGTCGCCGTGTAGATCGACGTCTCGTATCCCGAGGGCGGAGATCGACGGGCGACGGCGATTGCAACCGCGACGCCGAGAAAGCCAGCCGCCAGCACGAGGTTCAATAACGTGCGTCTCATCGGATCACTCCGACGGACGGACGGTCAGTCACTGGAGCTACAGTTCGCATCGTTGTGAGGGGTTGCGTACGCGAGGGTTTGTTATATCGCCCCTACCGGGCGCAAGCGGTGGTTCGGGGCTCGAGCGGGGATCGGCACCGACGGAACGCCCGGGAGATAACCCGACACCGGCGAGATACGTCCGGTAACGGAACCGATACCGGTAGCCGGTCGTCCCAGGATTCTCGAGTACGGACGGCCATCCGTCGCTAGGGAGTGATTTCTGCAGTTCGTGACGGTTCAACGATTGTGGCTATTTTTACCCCCCTGTGTGGTGGCCTCGATGACGACCGCGCCGCCGGGATTCCGACGGCCAGAGCACATCACCTATGCCATCGATACACATCGAGACACCGACGACGACCGACCGAACCCTCCGAACGACCGTCCAGCCCTCTCGCGACCTCGCGCGCTTCTTCACGGGCGACCCGCTCGAGATCACCTACGATACCTCGATCGAGGACGTGCCGGAGTCGATCCTGGTCATCCCGGCGCTCGCACAGGTCTGCCCGGTCGCCTGGGCCAACGGGGCCGACGTCACCGCCGATGCCGTCGACGCGACCTTCGTCGCCGCCGTAGAGGAGATCAAAGCGACGATGCTCGAGATGTACGACTTCCTCGAGGGTGGCGAGCTCTACGCGCGCGAAGTAGTCGACAACGACTTCGCCAACGAACGAAGCCTCGAGTCCGCCGACGCGCCACCATCGCCTACGTCGGCCGAGTCAGCCCGCCCGGTCGAGACCGACGGCATTGGCCTGGACGAGCGGAACCCGTCCTCGGGAGGCGAGAGCGGCCTCCTCTTCACCGGCGGTGTCGACTCGACCTGTTCGTACGTCCGCCATCGCGAGGAAGCCCCGACGTTGATCAGCATCCGCGGCTGGACGATCTCGCCGGATTCCTCGGGGGACGAGCAGTGGAACCACCTCACCCGACGGGTGACCGACTTCGCCGACGAACGCAGCCTCGAGACGGCCTTCGTCGAGGCGAACATGCTCTCGTTTCTCGACCACCCGATGTTGCTCGCTCACTACAAGCGCTACGTCGACGGCGGCTGGTACAGCTCCGTCGGCCACGGCCTCGGGCTTCTCGGTCTCTGTGCCCCGATGGCGGCTGCCCGCGGCATCGACGATCTCTACATGGCCGCGACCCACTGGGAGGGGATCGACCTCGAGTGGGGATCGCGACCGGACATCGACGATCACGTCCGCTGGGGCGGGACGCAGTGTCACCACGACTGCTACGACCTGACTCGACAGGAGCGTCTCGACGCCATCGCCGCGTACGTCGACAGCGATGCGCCCGGCCTCGAGTTGCAGACCTGTAACAACCGGATGGACGGCAACTGTGGCACCTGCGAGAAGTGTTACCGGACGGCCGTCGGCCTTCGGCTGTCGGGCCTCGAGCCAAGCGACCACGGCTACCCGTTTTCCGAGGACGAGTATCCGGAGATCCGGCGCGCGCTCGAGGAGGGGCATTGGATACTCGGCGAGGACGAACGATACATGTGGGAGGACATTCGCGACCGGTCGCGGGAAACGGAACCCGAGTCACCTGCCGAGCGAGCGTTCTTCGAGTGGCTGGATCAGGCGGATCTCTCCTCGATCGTGGACAACTCGGGGTCGCCGCTCCACCACCGAGTTCTTCGTGCAGGGGCGCGGAACGCTCCCGATGCCGTCTACTCGAGGCTGTATCCGGCCTGGACGGTTGCGAAATCGGGGTACCAGCGACTCCGTCCGCAGTGATCGGGTTCAAGATTCCTGCTGGATACACAGCGCGTTGTCAGCAACTCGATCGCCGACAAAAAGCAGATTGACGGAGTCGTTTGTCCGACTGCCAGATTGGCCAGAAGAGGTTTTACAACCAACGCAACATCGTTCGAATAATGGCGACTGAAGCGACCTTTACCGTTCCATCCGATCAGTTCCCCCTCGGAACCGTCTTCACCCACCTCCCGGACGTGACGGTCGAACTGGAGCGACTGATCCCCTCGCATGACGTGGTGATCCCCTACTTCTGGGTGCGAGGAACAGAAGTTGACGACATCGAGGGCGCGTTTACCGAACATCCAGGCGTGCGGCACATTCAGCTCGTCGATTCTATCGACGACGAGTATCTCCTGCGTGTCGAGTGGTCGCTCGAGTACGACGACGTGCTGAGCGTGCTGACCGAGACCGACGTCCCGCTCATCAAAGCGACCGGCACGAACCAGGAGTGGACGTTCGACATTCGCGGGGATACTCGAAGCGATGTTGCTACCTTCCATTCCCGCTGTCGAGAGGTGGCGATTCCCGTCACGCTGACGGAACTGCACGCACTGCGACCGGTTGAGACCGAAGTCGAGGCAGCACTCACTGGGGCGCAACAAGACGCGCTGAAACTCGCTTACGAGCGTGGATACTTCGAATCCCCGCGTGAGGTGACGATGAAAGAACTCGGCGACGAACTCGGTATTTCCCAGCAAGCCCTCGGGTCTCGCCTCCGTCGTGGGATGAAACACATCCTCGGGAGCACCCTTCCCGCCACGGATTCGACTCGATGAACCGTACAAAAAGGTATTGGATACCCAACAGTAGCGCTGACAGCGTTACCCGTCCAACAAGGAGTATGCCCCCGGGAGAGAGCAAGCGTACAATCGCCGAATGTCTCGATTGTGGTGCCGCCTATGCAGCGGTACAGTGGCCTGACGGCACGGCACAACCGATCGGGGCGAGAACCGGGTGCCAATGTGGATCGACGGAGTTTCAGGCCGTCGAAAAGACGAGTTCTTCGGAGGTTAGTGACGACTGAAGTGGCCGACGAGTGAGATACACCCGGCTCCTGATCAGTCCGAGGAATTACGCGAACCTATCGTGGTGAACGTCTGCTCTGAGTCGGTCACGCCACTCCTGACAGAAGCCGAGAATTCGAACACCCTGTGCTGAACTCATAGCGCGGAAGTCTCACGAACGTCCAGTGTGACGGGGGAAATCCATCAATACAGAGCGTAGACGATCCAGACTATGGGTTTCGGTCTGGCCGTTCGATGACCTTGGCCACCGTGATGAGAGCGTCCACCTCTACGGGCGTGCCGGTAACGTCTACCACTCCCTCGTCAGGGTCATACTCAACGAATTCACCTTCAGCCGCTTTCGGCAACACAGTATGATAGAGGCTCAGTTCAACACGGTCGAACTTTCCCCCGGAATCGATGATGGCGCGCCCTCAGTCTCCCACTCAGTACCTTGCTCAGCGACTTCATCTACGGGAACCGGCCCATCCTTTTGGTCAAGATAGTACAACGCATACCGTCGTCGTTCGTTGCTTAGAAGGTCAAATATCCGGTCTAATGATACCACTTTGAATACTCTGCCCCACCCAAGTCAATAGTTAGTACGTGACGCAGTTAATACGTAGCCGGTTGGGACTGGCCTAATAGCGTAAAGTACGTGAGTGAGATAATGAAATCGACCGTCCTGCAATCCTCCCGGCGAAACATGGGTGGTTCGGGAAGGGGTATACACGAGTAGCCACTGCACGTCATTGAACATCTGACCGCCAGACGTGTCGGCAATCAATGGTGGATCGTTTCAGTTGTTTCTATAGGCGCACCACCAGTTGGGCAGTGTGAGAGAGGAATCCACAGTTTGATAGCCAAGGCTCAGCGTGATCGAGCAGTGGAACTGTACAGTTCGGCGCTTCGGTAGGAGTCGGGGCGATGTTGATGACGTCTTCGATCCGCAAAGCCTAACTCAAATCAGACCGCGAACGACGTCTACTCGCACCGCGTCAGAAGACGGTAACGTTGAGCGCGTACGGCCACTGCACGGAGCTAACCGCGAGGAACAGCAGCGCCGCACCCGCCCCGTAGACGTTCTTCAGGAAGCTCGTCATCTCGTTCTGGGCCTCCTCGCCCTCGGCGTTCCAGAAGTCGTGCATCTTCACGGCCGAGACGAACAGGAACACGGCCAGCGCGCCCGCACCGATCGCCGGGAACACACCGAGGATCAGTGAGAGGCCGCCGAAGACGAGCAACCCGCCGCTGAGGAGCACCGACGCCTTCGGTGCGGGAAGGCCCTTGAACTCCGCGTAGCCCGCCATCGACTCGAGGTTCAGAAAGTGGTTCAGTCCCATGAACGCGAGGATGCCGCCGAAGAGCACCCGTGCGAGAACGAACAGGACGTCGGCACCGGTTGCCTCGAACATCAGGCGCTCACCTCGAGGTCGCGGTTGCGGTCGTGGTCGCGAGCGGCGCGGTCGTCAGCAGTTCTCGAGCGAAACAGTGCAGCGGACAGTTGTGGTTGCATTACGTTACCAGGTACGTATTCGAACCTATATATCGGTTCGCGGACACTGGTGCAACCGGGTAACGGTCGCGTTACCGGACAGTCACTCCATGTAACCAAGCCCTTTCAATCGGTCTTCGACGCCGGAGAAGTCGTCGTCGACGTCCGTCCGGTTGCGATCGCTGGTGACGTTTTTGCGCTCGACCTTCGTGCCGGTCGGCTCGGCGTCCGGACGAAACGCATCGAACAGCACGCGTCCGTCGGCGTTCGTGGGCACCGGCTTGCCGATCCCGTGGAGGAGCGTCGGTGCGACGTCCACCACGCGAGCGCCCCGCAGAGTCGCCCCCGGTTCGATCGAGGGGCCGCGACAGAGCATGATCCCTTCGGGGCGATGGCTCGCGGCGGTCGGGGTAGGGTCGCCGAACGGTTCGTCGGTGATCGCGTTGCGGCCCTCGTAGGTGCCCGCGCCGTTGACGATCAGGTTCGGCGCGTTCGAATCCGTCGGGAACAGATCCTCGCCGTCGTAGACGACGAACACGCGTTCGCCCGACTCGTCGGTGATCGACTCGAAGAAGTCGGTGAGTTCGGTCTTGAGCGAGTCGATTTCCCGGGGCGAGACGACACCGTGATCGAACCGGTCGGTGTCGTTGATGTAGAGGTTGCCAGCGTCGTGAACGAACGCGACCGTTTGCTCGTAGTCGACGTCGTAGAGGGCGTGCTGGCCGGGGATCTGGGACGCGACGGAGTCGACCAGCTGTCGCGGCAGCGCCGACACCAAGAATTCCTCGGAGATGCCCACCCGACTGAGCGCGCTGGTTACCCGCTCACGCGAGATGCCGAGGCTCGCGAGCGCCCCGCGGGTTCCATCGTCCTCGGTCTGGAACAGGTACCCCTCCCTCTCGAGGAAGTGGTTCGGGTAGGCCAGCCGATCGATCGGACCGAAGCCGTGGTCGGAGACCACGTAGAGGTCGGCGTCGTGTTCGTCGGTGTAGTCCATCACCTCGCCCAGGATGTCGTCGAGATCGCGGTAGTGCTCGAGAATCCGATCCTCGTCCCAGATGAGATGCTGGAAGCGATCCGGAGCGGTGTAAACGAAGAAGAACAGCTCCCAGTCCTCGCGCTTGTCCATCAGGAGGCGCATGAGCCGCCGTCGTTTGTCCAGAATATCGGCGACGGCATCCTCGAAGTCCTCCAGCCGATCGGCGTACTCGGGGTAGTTGAGGCTGATCTCGTAGTCGGGTATCGCCTCCTCGATCTCGTCGGCCAGGTCGGGCGGGTGGGTGAACTTCTGGTCGGTCGAGGGCGTCATCATCCCCGTCACGAGTTCGCCGTCGATTTCGGTCGCCGGGTAGGTCATCGGCACGTTTCCGACGACTGCTGGCTCGAGTTGCTCCCACAGCGGGGGCTGTGTGCAGTCCTGGCTCGTGTACATCCGGTGGGAGTACGACGAGGAGAGCTTCTGAAAGCCATAAATCCCGTGTTTATCGGGCCAGACGCCGGTCGCGATCGAGGGCCAGGCCAACGGCGTCGTCGCCGGACGAGTGCTGTCGAGCGGCCCGGTTGCCCCCTCCGATCGAAGCCGAGCGAAGTTCTCCAGGGTGCCGTCGTCGCTCCAGCGGTCAATGAGATGCCACGGTACGCCATCGAGTCCGAGAACGAACGCTCGCTCGGATGCCGGTGGGGTGATAGATCCGCTCATGATGATGATCGAGGCGTTAGCAACGCCTGTTACCGGTCACATAGCCCAGCGTTGCCTTTGTTATCCAGCGACTGCAGGTCGGAAACGGCCACGAACGGGACACTGTCGGAGGGGTGAGAGGGTCACCGAGAGGTGTAGTGCCG
This sequence comes from Natronosalvus vescus, assembly GCF_023973145.1. Lineage (NCBI taxonomy): Archaea > Methanobacteriati > Methanobacteriota > Halobacteria > Halobacteriales > Natrialbaceae > Natronosalvus > Natronosalvus vescus. The sequence goes on along the minus strand of NZ_CP099546.1, from coordinate 2,599,156 downwards.
GAAACCGTCAGTCGTGCCGTGCCCCCTGCAGAGACGCCGAATCGCCACCCTCGAGTAACCCGACCGATGCTGCAGGTGCTCCATAACAAAACCGACTCGTGGTCATGCACGGGATATGGGAGCGATTACTGCAAGTGTCGCTATGAGAGACACGGGAGGTGACCGTCGTGGGTAGCGTCGTCATCTCCGTCGACGCCGAACTCGGCTGGGGCTTTCACGACCTCGAGAATCCACCCACGGATCGGCTCGAAAGCGGCCGTCGTGGCTGGAACGCCCTCCGCGGGCTGTTCGAAACCTACGACGTCCCGGCGACCTGGGCTGTCGTCGGCCACCTCATGCTCGAGGATTGCGACGGCACTCACGCCGACCACCCGGCACCGGCGGGCTGGTTCGAGCGCGAGCGAACCGACTGGCGCGATCGACCGGATCTCCGGTTCGGCCCCGATCTCGTCGAGTCGATCATCGAGTCGCCGGTCGATCACGAGTTCGCCAGCCACTCGTTCTCTCACGTGCTGTTCGACTCCTCGGAGACGACGTCCGAGATCGCGTCCGCCGAGTTCGAACGGGCGCTCGAGCTAGCCGATGACTGGGGACTCGAGTGTTCGTCGTTCGTCTATCCCCGCAACGAGGTCGGGCACCGAGAAGCGCTGGCGGCGTCCGGGATGACCGCCTACCGGGGTCGGACGTCGACGCCAGAAGGGTTCCGGTCGGTGTTCGAGACGGGGCTGTTCGATCGCTCGGTGCTCGTCGAGCCCCACGTCGACGAGTACGGTCTGCTTAACGTCCCGGCCTCGCTGTTTCTGTTCGGTTTCGAGGGAACCGCCCGCCGAACCGTCGAGACCGTCTGGGCCGATCCGATGGTCGTCACCGCCTGCCGTGCGATCGACCAGGCGGTCGTCGCCGACGACGGTCGACTCTGTCACCTCTGGCTGCATCCGAACAACCTGGTGACCGAACGCGACGACCAGCGGATCAGGGCGATCCTCGAGCACCTCGACCGTCGCCGCCGGGAAACCGATCTGGTCGTCGAAACGATGGGCGACGTCGCCGATCGGGTACTGGCTGCTGACCCCGGCCTCGAGGCGACCTCCTCGCCGACGTAAACGATTTGACGAATATCGCTTGCTCGGCCAAAACTATATTATTCGAATCCATACACTATAGTTATCGTAGCGAGTAGCTACGGCGATGCTACCGGTCGTTTCGCTGGTCGTTCGAGTCCCGTCACGTCCCCGTAGACCTCGAGGATCGCGTCGGTCGTTCGCTCGAGACTGACCTCCCGAGCGGCGTCGCGCCCGTTCGAGCGCGTGCCCGACTCGAGTACTTGCGCCAGGCCGTCGATCAGCGTCTCGTCGCTGGCAGCGACACACGAGGGCGAGACGTCCGCGAGGCGTTCTCGAACGTCACCCACGTCGGTGGCGACCACGGGGCAGTTACAGGCCATCGCCTCCTTGACGGCGTTGGGCGACCCCTCGCTGTGGGAAGTCAACAGGAGGGCGTCGGCGGCGTTCATGTAGTGGCGCATATCGGCGTGATCGACCCCGGAAACCGTTTGCAGGGCGACCGGCCGGTCGAGCGTACCGTCGACGGCGTCGACGATTCGTTCGGCCCGCGGATAGTTTTTCACGGCGCGATCCGGAGCGTACGGGAATAGAACGTTGTACGTCTCGTCCGGCCAGCCGACGCGGTCGCGGGCGAGCGACTGGGCTCCGGGAGTGAACAACTCGAGGTCGACCCCGTCGGGAATGACGCGACAGTCGCGCCCGAGCGCATTCTGCATTTCGGGGGACATGACGATCACGGCGTCACAGAAAGGCGCACAGGTTCGGCTGATCGGTGCGACGGGGCCGTGAACGTCCGACCCCCACAGCGACAGGACGACCGGAACCTGTCGCTGAGCGAGTGCCATCGGTGCCGTCAGCCCGTAGTGGGCGTGAATCAGGTCGTAGCCGCCGTCGACCTCCTGGCGCACCGTTCGAAAAAAGGAGAGGTACTCGCGCAGTCCCCGGGACTCACTCGGCGAGTCGGCGGAGACGTCCCCGGCGACACATCGCGTCTCGAAGCGAACACCGCGGCGCTCGAGCGCGGCCATCTGTTGGGTCATAAACGGCGCATCCGCCGCGTTCGTCAGGGTGAGAACGTTCATTCGAGTGCACGGCCGCCGGCTGTCGGCTTTGTTAAGGATCCCTTTCGACGCGTCCTGACCGATAGCAGTGAGTCCACTCGAGAGCAGCGGCGACCAACCGGTCGACGGCGAGACGTCATGGCGTGACCGAACCACCGTCCATCCGTTGGCACTCGATTCCCCGAATGGCAAAACGGCAGCCGACCACGGGCGGGCGCATCGAACGGAACTCGTATCCCTCCGACGAACCACCGATCGTCGTCCCGGGTTCGCGACCACAGTCACGGATACCGTATCTGATGACCCCGTCGTTGTTGATCCACGACTCGAGTATATATAACTCGTGACGATATTCGACGAAATACTTATACGGACTAGTATTGAAGCCGAGGACGAGACCATACATGGCCCTCTCCGATCTCGTCACCGATCTCCTGTCGGGAACCAATACCCGCTCGCCCGACACACCGACGAATCAGTCCACCGCGGAGACGTCGTCGCACGTCTATGAGTGTCGAAACTGCGGTACGACGGTCACCCCGGAGACGGTCGTCTGTCCGTGCTGTGATCACGACGAGATCGTCGAGTATCCCGTCGACTGAGAGGAATCGTCGTATTCAGGTGCCGCCGATCGCCCGCCAAGGGGTCGGCGATAGGCGGTTCATTGGTACAACGTTCCCGATGAATCGAACCCCAACTGATCGGCCGGCGAGCGAAAGGCTCGAGTATCCGTTCTGAGAAGGCACCACCATGGACATCCGCCTCGACGAGGTCAACAAGCGCATCATCCACGCCCTGATGGAGGACGCGCGCACGACGTCGGCCCCGATGATCGCCGACGAGGTCGGCGTCTCGCCAGCGACGATCCGCAACCGCATCGGCCAGCTCGAGGACGCCGGCGTGATCGAGGGCTACCACGCAGTCGTCGATTTCGAGCGGGGGGACGGTCGACTGCGCAACCTGTATCTCTGTAACGCGCCGGTCGAAGACCGCGAGCGCCTCGCTCACCAGGTTCGGCTGATTCCCGGCGTCATCAACGTCCGCGAGTTGATGACCGGCCGGCGCAACCTTCACGTCCTCGCTGTCGGCACCGACACCCAGGATCTCCGGCGGATCGCCCGTGAAATCGCCACCCTCGGGATCGACATCGAGGACGAAGACCTGCTACAGACCGAACACTTCCAGGCGTATCGCCCGTTCGGCCCGGACGACGAAACGCCGAAACCACTCTCCGATTACATCAGCCTCACCGGCGGGGCGGAGATCATCGAGGTGACCGTCGACGAGGAGGCACCGATCACCGGACTCTCTCTCGAGCGCGCCGGCCGGGAAGGCGTGCTGGCAGACGACGTCCTCGTGATCGCGATCGAACGCGACGACGCCGTGTTGACGCCGCGCGGTGAGTCCGTCATCCGGGCGGACGACCTGCTCACGCTGCTCTCACGCGAGGGCGTGACCGACGAAGCGCTCGCGGCGTTTCAGACGGGCACGGCTCACCGGTAGTCGAACTCCTCGAGGTGATCCCCCAGCAGCGCATCGTCGAACGTTGGGTCGGTCAGTACCGTCCCGTGGGCGACCGTCGTGTACGTGCCATACCCGATGGCGCCACGAACCACCTCCTCGGGAACCGAACCCGTCATCAACGTTGGGACGGGACGACCGAGTGCTGCGATCACCAGCGGCGCGATGTCGGCGGCGGTCAGCGGGCCGTTCTCGTTGGCGTTCCCGTTCTCTCGAATCGCTGGCCCGGCCGCGAAGAACGTTCCCGGGCCGGGCTGGGTGGCACCCGCTGCTGGGGTAAACGACCGCCTGCCGGGTTCCGGAGCGAGCGTACACGCCGTCCTGGCCGTCGAACAGATCACGTCCGGAGCCTCCCGGACGAACGGGCCATCGTACAGATGCTCGCGGTTGCAGGCGAACTCAAACGCCGGATTGCCGTCCGGGTCACGACAGTCGCGCAACGCCTCGAGAACGGCCGCTCTCGTCTCCTCGTAGGCGGAGTTGACGACCCGGCCGTACCGTTCGCGGCCGGCCACGTTGAGGCGAACGCCCGCACCGCTCGCACTCGGACAGAACGCCAGGGAACGACCCCACTGGTACGCCGACGTCCAGTCCTCGTCGTTCCGATGGTGGTGCATCGAGGCCCGCCCGAACATTCTCGAGATCCGACTGAACGCGCTCGTGGCCCGACTGAACGCGCTCGAGGCGGTCGCGAGGAGTGACTCGAGCGATGGCACCAGGCCGGATCCAGTCCCCGACCCGCGTTTCGGCTCGCGCTCGAGCAACCCGTTTGCTGCGAGCAGTTCGTTGACGTGCACGCGGTACTCGACCGGTTGGGGCGCACCCAACGGCGAACAGCCGACGACCGTTGTCTCGTCCGGAACGGTCTCGAGGACGGACGCGACGAGGCGGTCGGCAGCGCGGTAAATCGCCCGACTCGTATCAGTCGTTCCGTCGGGCAGTCTTCCCGATGGATCGGCCACCGGGACGTGGACGATGGCCAGTTCCCACGGTTCGGTGTCGAGGAGGTCGACGCTCAAGCGGCGTCTGGCGTCGATGAGCGACGGTAGTTCGGCCGGCCCCTCGAGGTCGGCGACCGTCCACGGGCGGCCCGCGGGTAAGCCGGTGTCGGAGGCGTTCGGTATCGTTCCCCGTCTCGATTCCTGGAAGGGAGGTGGTGATTCGTCGTCCGCCGGATCGGCGACCGGAAGCGCGACAGCGCTCGAGTCGCCGGCCGTGCGTCCCGGGACGACGACGCCGTTCATCGGCCCCGGCGGATCGGTCAGCGGCAACCCACAGACGATCGTGTTGGCCCCCTCGCCGGTCAGGTAGTCCCACAGCGTGGGCCGACGAACGTCGATAGCGGAGACGGGACGGCCGGCACCGGGATAGCCCTCGGCGGTCGTCTCGTCGAAAATCCCGTGATAGCTCGGATCCGTACCCGTCACGACCGACGTCCACACGCTGGCGGGCGTCGCCGGTACCGTCGGCTCGAGCGTTCCCGAGACCCCACGCTCGCGAAGGTCGGCGATCGTCGGCACGTCGGGTGCAAACCGCTCGAGAGACGCCTCGTCGAGCCCCTCGAACGCGAAGACGACGACGGTCATCGGTGCCACCGTCGCGGCCGGTACCGACTCGATCGACCAGTCACGTCGTCGCGGGTGGGTTGTCCCGAGCCCGAGCAGTCGGTCATCACTCGGGGTGACCAGTACCGAGCGTTTCGTTATTGATCGGCTTCGAGACGGTCGGAGACGAATACTCGAGCGGCCGCTCGAGTAGCGAGTGCCTGTCAAACGAGAAGCAGGCCGTACCGACCAGCTACTGGTATCTGACCCTCATCTGAGGATGACGGTATCCCGGTGCCCGCTCGAGGATGACGGTATCTCGGTGCACCACTCGAGGATGGCGGTATGTCGGTGCTCACTCGAGGGCGACACCGTCGTTCCGTCGCTGTGGCACTGTCACTACCGGGACGCATCGAACGCCGCCGGCCGACCGATCGTCGACGTCCCGGTTTCGGCCAGCACGTCGCCGTCGATGACCGTCGGCCGGTTGCCGCGAGCGCCGCCCAGGGTGACGACGCGGTGGTCGGTCTCCTCGAGCGCGAGGACGTCCCGGCCGTCGAGGACGACCATCGGCTCGAAGGTGGCCCACGGAATCCGCTCGAAGTCGGACTGAGGCGTCACGAGGATCGCCGCGTCGAACGTCGGCCCCGACGCGAGGTCGTCGACGTCGATCGCCTGGGCGCCGAAGTCGGCCGGGTCGACCAGCGGGTCACAGCCCCAGACGTCCGCACCCCGCTCGCGGAGCGTCTCGACGATATCGATCGCGGGTGAGGCCCTGGTCTCCTCGACGCCCGGCCGGTAGGTGAAGCCGAGAACGAGCACGGCGGCGTCCTCGAGCACGTCGCCATCGTCACGCCCGGATCGGGTCAGCGCCGTGAGCGCGTCCTCGAGCATCGTCACCGTTCTGGCAGGCATCTCGCGGTTGACCCGCCGGCCGAGTTCGACCATCTCGAGCGGCGTCTCCACCTGCGAGAGCAGGAAGTGCGGGTAGTACGGAATGCAGTGGCCGCCGACGCCCGGCCCCGGATCGTGGAGGTGACACATCGGAATGTGGTTGGCCGTCTCGATCACCTCGCGAACCGAGACTCCGAGTTCGGGCGCGGTGCCGGCCAGCTGGTTCGACAGCGCGATGTTGACGTCTCGGTAGACCCCCTCGAACACCTTCACCGCCTCGGCCGTCGTCGCGTCCGAGACCAGGTGAACGGCGTTGCTCGAGAGTTCGTCGTACACGAGCGCCGCCGCGCGCCCGCTCTCGTCGTCGACGCCGCCGACGACCTTCGGGTACTGCCCGCGAATGTCCCGCAGCGCGGAGCCGGAGGCCGTCCGTTCGGGACAGAAGGCGACGCCGAAGGAACCGGGCTCGAGACCGCTTTCGGCGGCGAGATGCGGGGCGATGACGTCCCGACAGGTGCCCGGGGGAAGGGTCGATTCGACGATGACGAGATCGCCCTTCGAGAGGCCGCCAGCGACGTCCGCAACGACGGATTCGATCGTCGACAGGTCGGGCTGATCGTCGGGCGTGATCAGCGTCGGCACGATGATGACGTGGATTCGCGCGTTCGTCGCCGCGCTCGCGCCGTCGGTCGTCGCCTCGAGACGCCCGCGAGCGACCTGGTCGGCCAGCAGTTCCTCGAGACCGGGTTCGCCGCCGACGTGGCTCTCACCGGCGTTCACCGCGTCGACGACCGCGGGGTCGATGTCGACACCCGTCACCGCGCCGGTCACCTCGGCGAACACGCCCGCGAGGGGGAGCCCCATCTTCCCGAGGCCGTAGACGGCGACGGGAACCTCCCCGCGCGTCAGCGCCCGCCGTTGGGCCGACTCGGTTCCCCCGTAGCCGTACAGCCCCATCGGCTCCCTGCTCATCGGGCGATCACCTCCCGATCGGAATCGGCACACAGCCGTTCGATGCGTTCGACGGTCTCGAGGGCGGCCAGTCCGTCCTCCCCGGTTACGGGCGGTTCCGAGCCGGTTCTGACCGCGTCGACGAACGCCTCGAGTTCCCGCTTGAGTGGTTCGCCGTTCTCGACGCGAGGCCGTTCGACGACGCTCTCGTGACGGTGGCGGTTGGTTCCCTCGTCGGTCACGTACTCGGGGTAGGAGTCGCGGTGGATCAACACCGACTGCTGGAGGTAATCGACCTCGACGAGACACTCGCTGGCGGTGATCGTGAGTCGACGAACCTTCTTCTGCGTTCGACGACTCGCCGTCAACGAGACGATGACGCCGTCGGACAGCATGGTCGTCGTCGCGTACTGGCCGTCGTCGGTACTCATCGCCGACACAACCGTCGGCGTATCCTCAAGCAGTGACCCGACCACGTCGATGTCGTGAATCATCAGATCGGAGACGACGTCGTCGGTCGTCGTGCGGTCGACCGGCGGCCCGAGTCGTTCGGCCTCGACGGCGATTACGTCTAGCTCCTCGATCACCGCGGCGACGGTCTCGACGGCCGGATTGAACCGCTCGATGTGTCCGACCTGCAAGATGAGACCGGCGTCCTCGGCCGTTCGTATCAGCGCTCGTCCCTCATCGAGCGTCTCCGCGATCGGTTTCTCGACGAGCACGTGAACCCCGGCCTCGAGACAGGTCGACACCGTCTCGTAGTGGGCCTGAGTCGGGACGGCGACAGTGACGACGTCGCAGGTCGCGAGCAGGTCGTCCATGGGCACCGCCGCGGTGTCGTAGCGGCTCGCGACCGACTCGGCGAGTGCCTCGTCGAGGTCGGTGACGCCGACGAGGTCGACACCCCTGAGTTCGCCGTAGATGCGTGCGTGATTCTCGCCCATTGCGCCGACGCCGATGACGCCGGCACGGATCGGTTCCGTCGATGAAGTCGTCGTATCCCGTGTCATTGTCCGTCGTAGTAAGCAGCAATCGCCTCGAGAACCGTCTCTCGGTCGTCCGCATCGATGTTCGGGTGTACCGGGAGCGACAGTACGTGGTCGGCCGCCCGCTCGGCGTGTGGGAGCGTTGCCGCAGCCGTGCTCACCGTTTCGTACGCCGGCTGGCGGTGGATCGGCGTCGGGTAGTAGACGCCCGTGCCGATCCCTCGATTCTCGAGCCACGTCGCGAGCGAGTCGCGGTCGTCCACCCCGACCGTGTACTGATGGTAAACGTGTTCCATGCCGTCAGGGACGGTCGGTGTGGTAACCGGCAGGTCGGCCAGCCCTTCGTCGTAGGCAGCCGCGTTGTTCTGTCTGGCTGCAGTAAACGTGGGGAGGCGCTCGAGCTGAGTGCGCCCGATGGCGGCCGCCAGGCTCGTCATCCGGTGGTTCTGCCCGAGTGCGATGTGGTCGTAGCCGCGGTCGCCGGTCACGTCACGGCCGTGGTTGATATACCCCGCCGCAGCCTGGGCAACGTCCTCCCGGGTCGTCGTGATCATCCCGCCTTCGCCCGTCGTCATGTTCTTCGTCGGGTAAAACGAGAAGCAGGCCGCGTCTCCGAGGCTCCCGACCGGCCTGCCGTCGATTGCAGCACCGTGGGCCTGGCAGGCGTCCTCGAGAACGAAGAGGTCGTGATCGTCGGCCACTTCGAGCAGCCGATCCATCGACGCGGGCAACCCGTAGAGGTGTACCGGGAGGATGCCAACCACGTCGGGCCGGTTGCGCACGATCCGGGCGACGTCGTCTGGATCGATCGTGTACGTCTCGGGATCGATATCGGCGAACAGCGGCGTCGCCCCCGCCAATCGAATCGCGTTCGCGCTCGCGACGAACGAAAAGCTCGTCGTCACGACGGCGTCACCGTCCTCGACGCCGAGGGCGTTGAGCGCCGTCACCAGCGCGGTCGTCCCGTTGGTCGTCGCGACGCCGTGATCGGCCCCGCAGTACCGGGCGAACTCCCGTTCGAACCGACGAACTTCCGGCCCGTCGGCGAGCTGTCCACTCTCGAGAACCGAGTGTACCCGATCGTATGCGGCCGAGCCGAGGTCGGGATCGGCGATAGTTATCTCGGTCATCCTAGCTGGTTTGGCCCCTCGAGGGGTGCCGGGAGTGGTCGTGGTTCGGCCGGTGCACCGACGGCGAGCGTGTCTGGTGGAACGTCCTCAGTAATGAGCGCACCCGCGGCGACGAACGCGTTTTCGCCGATCGTGACCCCGGGGAGCAACGTCGCGTTCGCGCCGATGGAGGCACCATCCTCGATCGTCGGCCCCTCGAGACCGCTCTCGGTTCGGATCGGATACTGGTCGTTCGTCAGGACGGCACCGGGGCCGACGAAGACGTTAGATCCGATCGTCGTGTCGGTCGGGACGTAGACGGCCGACTGAATACTCACGTGCGAGCCGATGTCGGTACGCCCGTCGACGATCGACTTCGTCCCGATGAGGACGTCGTGGCCGATCGTTGTCTCCTCGCGGACGAGGACGTCGTGGCCGGTCACGAAGTCGTCGCCGATGACGACGTCACCGTAGATGATCGATCCGTGTCTGATGGTCGCATTGTGTCCGATCAGCGGCGGGGTACGCCCGGCGTCGACACCGTAGCCAATCGTCGCCTCGTCGTCGATAGTGCAGTTTTCGCCCGTTTCAAATGGACGCTCGGCCCTCGTCATCGTCGGTCACCTCGAGCGGTCGATACGTCACCGTGGTCTCGTCGATGGAATACGTTGCTGTACATGGAGATCAGTACCCGTTCGGGTAATCACGTAGGTACTTCGGGCAACCGGGCTTTGTTATCCCCGACCTGAGGGGTGAGTAGTACCCGACTACGGGGTCACGACGGGAGGTTGCGAACACGGCCAGGACGCACGGACTCGAGCGCGGAACGCGGTTTTTGACTCGCGTCCGATCGAAGGTGTCGACTGTCGTGTTACTCACCGTATCCGACCGGTATATGGCGATTTCGACGGGGTAGACGCGAGATAGTAAAGTGACACTCGGTTGGAGTAGGCCTCGTGAGCATTTCGATGACGTTGTACACCTGGGATCGGACTCCCGCCGTTCGAGGGCCTCGAGGACTATGACCGACGGCACGCTTTCACAGGCGGAGCTGTTCGACGTGTTCAGCAACGCCAGACGACGACAGACCGTACAGTACCTCAAGCGCCAGCAGGGAACCTGCGACCTCGCGCCACTGGTCGAACAGGTTGCCGCCTGGGAAAACGAGATCAGCACGGACGACGTCACGCGAGCCCAGCGCCGCCGGGTCTACATCTCCCTGTATCAAACCCACCTCCCGATGCTCGAGGATCACGGCATCGTCAACTGGGATCCAGACGCCCACCGGATCGAACTCGTCCCAAACGAGGAGACGTTCGAACCATATCTGGATCGCGACCTCCAGAATCAGCGACCCTGGCACTGGTACTACGCCTCCTTGTCGGTGGCCGGGGCGATCGTGTTCACCCTCGCCTCGTTTTCCGTGGGCTCGATGTCGCCGACCATCGGCCCCCTCGTCGTCCTGGGAGTGTGTCTCCTCGTGTTCGTTCTCGCACTCCTTCATCACACCACCCAGCGGCCGGGGCACTCGCTGGCATTTCTCTCTCGGCGATAAGAGTCCAACAGTCCGTCGTTCGCTTTTCAACCGCTCGCCTCATACGATCTGCTGCAGTCTCTTACCGCGTATTGCCGACCCGGTAGGGGAATACCCGGTAAAAAGGTACAGCAAATCGCATCAACCCAGGAGCCGATACAGACTGCTCGCACCGATTGCGAGCAGGATGAGTACGCTCGAGAGCACTGGATCGATGCTCGACACTACGGGCAACGAGAGTCCGGTGAGCGCGATAACCAGCAGACCGAGCACGCACAGCGATAGGTGACTCACCAGGACGGGGCTGTACTCGGTGTGGGCACCGTCGACGTATCGGTACACGTCCTCGAAGTGGACACCAGGTTCGATCGTTTTCGCCGTCGAATCGTACGCGATGACGCCGTCCTCCTCGAGTTGCGGGAGATGCGTCTGCTGCAGAGAGACGTAGACGCTCTTATAGAGATTGTTCGGGACGGAGCCGGCGTCGGACTCCATTTCGGCGATCTCCGAGGCAACGTCAGAGACGTCTAGCTGACCCGGCTGATCGGCGAGCAACTGGACGATTGCTCGCCGCCGGTCGTTTCCGAGGATGTGAAAGACCTCACTTTCCGCGAGAGTCTCCGTTCGGCGCTCCTGTACGGACATTACTCAGGTGCTCCAACGACTGGTTCCGTTCGCACACATTCCACCACCTACCATCGTATTGCTACGGCCTTCGACTACAACACTCTTCAATCTGATGTAAAATATAGTGTCAGATTGGGGTAAATTCAACTAGTGTGGGTCGATCGCTTCACGTCGTGAGTTCACGTTTGGAAAAGTACGATTTCGTGACGAACGACGTGTCAATACTGCGTATTAGCGCGACGGGAGATGTCCGCCGGATTGCATCTCTCGGTACGTCGTACACGACGGGCACCCGTGGACAACGTCACCGTTGTCACCGAATACTCGAGCGAACTGCTGTGTTACGTGTGTTCCACAGTTTTTACAGCGTGTTCCAGTCGTCGACGATTCCTTCGGCGTCCAGGTGAGTCGGGTTGATGTCATGGCAGTGGGGCGTGGGATCGAGATGGGGGTGAGATCGATACTCGAGTGGCGCGGCGCCACCGAGCAACGTACAACGAGCGTTCTCAGATCCGAATAAAAGCGGACGACCGTTCAGGTGGGTGACTCCGTAATCACCGGGTTAACACGGGGTTTTCTCCCGGTTGAACGACCTCTGTACACGTTTTCGCCCGATTACGGGCCCTATATACAGACAATCCTCTCGCGGAATGTTCCCGATTTGGCTGGAATTCATCGAGAAAACACACCCTACCGTCGTATGAAAGCCTAACTTTCCGTAAAGAAATCCAAGGTTTCGAAAATGAAATCCCAGCCTATACCGGATAAGGTAGTTCGTTATAAAATACCACTACCCCTTACGAGTTAGAACACAGGAAGGTGCTGATGGTCTAGCAGTGTCGGTGGTTGACCATCGGTACATCCCCTGATGTGTCGATCAGGGAGCCAACACGGTGATGCAACCAATGTCTACTCACGCAAACAATACGGCGGCGGAATCGGCAGTCAACCCAGCAACACAGCTCAACGTCCTCGGCGACGAGTGTGCACGGACGATCCTCATAGCAACGAGCGAGGGGCCACGGACGGCCAAAGAACTCACCGAGAAAGCAGACTGTTCGTCGGCGACGGTCTATCGACGAATCAACAACCTCCTCGAAAGCGAACTGCTCGCTGAGTGCATCCGATTCGAGAAAAACGGCTCGCACACTACGGCATACGAAGCGACGATCGACCACCTTCACGTCGAGATCGGCTCCGACGGGATCGCCGTCTCCGCAGCCCACAGCGACTCGAGCGTCGAGACAAGAGCGCTGATCGAACCATCGTGTCCAAGCGATCAGTAGCTGAGCGGATCGAGGCCGAACGACCGTCCCTGCGAACGTCACGATACACACTGTTTCATCGAGAGTAAGCCGCTCATAGCTGCGAAACGGTCACGTCCGATGTCGTGAACGGCAGCCTGCCGAATCTGTATGATGCGGATAACAAATATCCACTCAACGGAACGGTCAATGTGATTGAGCAATGCATGACTTGACCGGGTTTCAGCGTGACCTGCTGTACGTAATCGCCGGCGCGGATCGACCGTCTGGCCAGACAGTCAAAGAGGAAGTCGAACAGTATTACAGCTCCGAGATCAATCACGGACGCCTGTATCCGAACCTGGACACCCTCGTCAACAAGGAACTCGTCGAGAAAGGGCAGCTCGATCGACGGACGAACTATTACGCGATTACCGACGCGGGGGTCGATCAGATCCACGAGCGCCGGGAGTGGGAAAGTCAGTACGTTAACGCCTGACGAGTTCCCGAAACACCGACGACGATCGACCACCTGGTCGGCGCTACTGCTCGAGAGCCCTCCCGGTCATTTCAGTCGCCCCATCCGCTCACATCATCCAGTCTGCCAGCCGTCCACTTCATTCGGTTGGCCACCCGTCACTAGTTTTGGATGCGAGATTACGGATTGCACGGCTACCTCGGCGAAGACACCACGATCTGGCGCGGCGAAGATACCATGCACCTGAGGCGGCGTAGACACCACGAACCTGAGCCTCGAGAAGCGTCAGTATACAGCCACACAGCATCGATTCGTGACGAATCTATTACAGCGAGGATCCTTCCAGCGACCACCGTCACGGCTGCACTTGTTCTGGAACGGGTCGTCAGACGGGCCAGAAGAGCGTCTTTCGGTCGATCGAACGACCGTCCCGACGGTAATCCGTCCATAACAAAGCCCGACTGGAACAAGCGCTTCACTGATTCGAGTATGTCCGGCGTTCGTAACAGACTTCCACACCCGAGGCAACGATGAGTCTCACCACCAGGACACAGAATACCGTCGACGCGGTGTTTCGGTACCCAAGCGACCTCGCGATCGTTTCGCTCACAGCCGTCGTCGCTTACTGGCTCGTGATAACCCTGCCGTCCGGCAGCAACATTCGACTGGTCGCGGCGCTCGCATTCGTCGCCTTCCTCCCCGGCTACGCGCTCGTCTCCGTGCTCTTTCCGGTCGCAGCCCGGGCACGAGCCGTCGGCTCGCAGTCGATGAGCGAAAACCGCCCCGGCGGGATTGACGTCGTCGAACGCGTCGCCCTGGGCCTCGGCCTGTCCATCGCCATCGTCCCGATGATCGTCCTCGTGCTCCCGCTGACAGAGTGGGGACTCGAGATAGGGTCGGTCGTCGGCGCACTCGCGCTCGTGACGCTCGTACTGGCCCAGCTTGGCGTGATTCGGCGACTCAGAGTGCCCGAGTCCGATCGGTTCTCCGTTTCGCTGACTGCGTTCAGAAATCGTCTCTCCCACGCCGTCGGAACTGGGACGACCCGGGCCTCGGCGGTTGTGCTGGCGATTACGGTTATCGCCGCCATCGGGATGCTCCTGTACGCGTTCGCAGCGCCGATGGCCGCCGGCGGGTTCACCCAGCTTGGGATTTATACGGCCCACGACGACGACGAACTCGTCGCGGATATGCCATCGACGGTCGCTCCGGGAAGCGAGATTCCAATCACGTTCCAGATCCACAACAACGAAGGCCAGGAGATGGAGTATACGCTCGTGATGCAAGAGCAGGTGGTCGAAGATGGCGAGGTCGTCGAGCGGATTACCCATCGGGAGGTGACGGTGATCAGCCGGTCGACGGACGCCGGGCAGATCACCGCCGAGCGAACGGTGACGCCGGTTTCAGAGGACGGTGAGACCGTCCGTATTGCCGTCATGTTGTTCGAAGACGACGCACCTGCCACCCCGTCGATGGAGGACGCCATGGAGTACACGTACTTCTGGGTCACGATAGAGACGCCGCCGGACGCGCCGGGTAGTGCGGACTCGGACTCGACGGATGAACCGGGTGAGGAAGGAGGCGATGAAACGGATGACGATAGTGTCGATGGTGACGACGATAGCGCTGGTACTGACGACGATACGGACACGGCGGATGACGATGATAGTGACGATACTGTGTCCGATGATGACGACAGTGACGACAGCGACGATGATGATGACAGCGACGACACCGACGATGATGATGACAGCGACGACAGCGACGACACCGACGATGCGGATGACACCGATGACAGCGACGACAGCGACGATGCAGATGACACCGACGACAGCGACGATTAGAAACCCGTAACCCAACCCAGTAGGAAACGCCGGTCACTCACCGCTCGGGGAAGCACTCGTAGAACACCCTGTTGATTTTCGGAATCACTGACCGGTCGAGAAATAGCGTTTCACAGGTTCACATCGACTGGTTCGCGGATACTGCAGGAAAAATACTGCTCGAGAAACCGAATCAGACCAGTCCGCTCAGGACGATGGCGACTCGGTCGGACGTGTTGTCCGTGTCGGTATCGTCATCGTCCGTGTCTTCTTCATCCGTTGTCTCGTCGTCGTCTATCTCGTCCTCATCGGTTTCTTCGTCATCCGTTTCTTCGTCGTCTACCTCGTCGTCATCGGTTTCGTCATCCTCCATCTCGTCCGTCAGCTCGATGAAGTCGACCTCACCGAACGCGTCCGTCAGGATCATGTGGACGTACTCACCGGCCGGAACGTCTGTGGTGTCGATTTCGAATTCGACGGTTTCGCTGGCACCCGCGTCGAGCGTCATCGACTGTGACTCGACGAGGTCACCCTCGAGTCGAAACTGCACGTCCTGGGTGGCTTCCTCATCGTTCGGGTTCGAGATGGTCGCGTTGACCATGATCGTGTCACCGACCGCCGCGTTCTCCGGTGCCTCGAGGTTTTCGACGGTGAAGGACTCGAGTTCGTCATCTTCGACCTCGTCTTCGTCGTCAACGTCCTCTTCCTCTTCGTCAACCTCATCGGCGTCTTCTTCTTCGTCTACCTCGTCAACGTCATCTTCGACCTCGTCTTCGTCGTCAACGTCCTCTTCCTCTTCGTCAACCTCGTCAACGTCGTCTTCTTCCTCGTCAGCGTAGTCTTCTTCCTCGTCGACCTCGTCAACGTCCTCCTCTTCCTCATCTACGTCGTCAACGTCCTCCTCTTCGTCGACATCATCAATGGCTTCGTCACTCATGATCTCCTCGAGTCGATCGAGGTCAAAGTCGTCATCGAGAACGAAGACGTGGATCTCGACGTGCTCGATGGTGAGGGATTCGATCGTGAGTTGTTCGATGGTCACCTCTTGTTCATCTACTTCATCGACATCTTCTTCCTCGTCAACGTCCTCCTCTTCCTCGTCAGCGTAGTCTTCTTCCTCATCGACTTCGTCAACGTCGTCTTCTTCCTCATCAGCGTAGTCTTCTTCCTCATCGACTTCGTCAACGTCGTCTTCTTCCTCATCAGCGTAGTCTTCTTCCTCATCGACTTCGTCAACGTCGTCTTCTTCCTCATCAGCGTAGTCTTCTTCCTCATCGACTTCGTCAACGTCGTCTTCTTCCTCGTCAGCGTAGTCTTCTTCCTCGTCTACCTCGTCAACATCGTCTTCTTCTTCGTCTACCTCATCGACCTCTTCATACTCACCGTCCTCATCGAGGACGAAGACAGAGATGTTGGCGTTCTCGATCGTGAATTGTTCGACCGTGAATTGTTCGATAGTCACCGACATCGGACCCACGATCGCAACACCGTCTTCGACGGCGTCGTGATCAGGCTCCATGACGACGTCTTCGTCAGTCGGTTCCTCCTCGTCTTCTTCAACCGGCTCCTCTTCGTCTTCCTCAGGAGCCTCCTCTGGCTCTTCTTCGTCTTCCTCAACCGGCTCCTCGACCTCGAGGGTCACCTGTGCGTCGTCGGTCACCGGCTCACCTTCCTCGGTGAGGTACGGGCCATCTTCCTGACCCTCAGTCTCGACGAAGTCGTACTCCTGGTTGTCGTTCGTGTCCTGATGCGGCATCGCGATCAGGGTTTCGTCCTCCTCGAGTGACTCATCGAGGGTGACCTCGACGTTCTCGTGAGTACCAGCTTCGAGGTACGCAGAGACGCCGACTACGCTCCCGATGACGTTCCCCTCGAGCAAGGTGCTGTCGTGTATCGTCACGAAGCCACCTTCGTCCATGGTCACTTCGTCGACGACGACAGCGTTCCCGTCCGTCGTCTGGTCACTCAATGTGACGCTCGCAGACGGCTGTGCGTCCTCCTCCTCGTCCGTGTCGTCCTGTACGGCTGTACTCGACGCCGATGCTGCCGTGGCACCCGCCACCATGGCGATACCACTGAATAGCACCATCAAGGCGACGAGCACAACGACTAGTTGTTTCTGTAAGCTCATGTCTCTCGTGCCGTTACGGCGTTTGAGGGTCGTCGAAAGCTCGTATAAACCGACTCTACGCTTTCGAGGGGTAATTCCAAACTGACTCTCATAGTGGCGGATTCAACGAGCAAGCGACGTCGAAACCCCTCATTAGCGATAGGGGCTGCCACGTAGCGACGTGCTGACCTGCAGGGACACTGGTCGTGTCACCACACTAACCGAAACGGGCTCGCTGTCGGTACAAATCGCTTTCCGACCGCTTTAGAGATCGGTGTCGTCACGCACCCTTGATCATCGATCCCGGATAGGTGATCGGCGGTACATTGGTACAGGATTCCCTATCAGTGGACGTCACTGGGTGGCTCACTCGACTGTGAGAGTGAGGGTTCGTTCCCGCGGATACACACGAGGTTCTCCCGCCCGAGTCGAAGCTTCGTAATCTCGTCGTCGTCTTCCAGCTCCGCCAGCAGACGACTCACCTTCGCCTTCGACCAGTCGACGGAGTCGACGATCGCTGACTGCTTCATCCGGCCGCCGTTTTGTTCGATGAGCGAGCACACCCGCTCGCGGTCGGTAAGAAGCGACTCTGTCGGGGGTTCGTGTGACCGCTGTGTCGGACTCGACTCTGCTAGCCGGTTCCGAAGAAAGAGAACGCCACCCAGAAGTCCCAACACCAGGATACCGAACACGGCAGCGACGTGTGACAGTTCGTCGCTCTGGCCCTGGCTTTGCAACTGCGTGAGCACGAGCAGTGGCGGTTCGAGGTAGACTGTGAACCGATCCAGTGCCGGTAAAACGTGTCTGATTGGTAGGTGTGTGAGTGGCATTATTCGATCGGATAGGGTGGTTTTGGTCGGCGTGGCGTTGGGAAGATAGTGGCTATGGAACGTACGTCAACACCCAACGACACGCGCTGCCAAAGTAGTTTTTATAAGTACACAAGTGATATTGTATTAGGCGACAGTCTCGAGCGACGTAAGTTTCGATCCGGTGATCGGTTCGAACGGCGTCGGCCGAGAGTACGGGTGTGGCCCACGCTCGAGGTGGCGAGAACGAGGAACTGGAACGTACCGGTCGCGTGAATGTCAAAATCACCGACTCATCATAGGGGATGGGGAGACGATGCACCGCCGGTCGCCCATCTCCGGTCACCGATCGGCGGTACGTGACCACACTATTAGACGCCCGGAACTCCGGCTGCATCGAACGTCGTCACGCCGAGGAACGCGAGGGCGTAGAGGACGACGAGGACGCTTACCCAGGCGACGAGGGTAATCGCCGCCGCCTGTATCCAGCCGCCGGGGTAGCGTGCGTTTATCACTGCCAGATACGCGAGGAGGACGAGTGCAGGCCCGAGCAGCGGGATCCACCCAAGGAAGAACCCGACGACGGCCCACACGACCGCCCCGATGAGGGCAGTTACGAGCGCGTATGTGTAGTCTTCCGTATCGACAATGATGCGAGCGCCGACGTAGATGCCGAGGGCACCGATCAGCAAGCTGACGACGAATACGATGATGCTGGATATCATACCGGTCACTATACCGAGACAGCGGGTTAGTTATCGCCGGCCTACAGAATCACGTGCCTGACTCCTCTCCCTTCGGGAACGTTTCAACGGTGGGCTGACTTCGTCTCGAGCAGGCAGCCCACCGATAACCAGTTCATGTCGAGAGTGAGAGGAACCGGTGACAGTTACTGAGGAGAGACACTCGTCGAAGCTGATCGACGAGTGACCCAGCGAGCCAGAGTACAGGGACGCCGTTCCATCGGAAGACCCCATTTGCCTCAAGTCCCTTCCCCCAACCCACCCATCTCAAAGCACGCGGTCGAACGGCGTTTACTCTCCAGTGCCGACCGGCTCAGGGGTATCGCCTCCTTGACCGGCAGCATCGTCGTCCGCACCGGCCGCTGCTGTCGTTCGTTTGGAACTAGAAACGAGTCCGCGCAGTCCGGTCTCGAGGTCGATCAATGGCTCGAATCCAAGGCGATCGCCGGCTCGTGATATGTCGGCGACACTGTGGCGGATATCGCCCGTTCGAGGATCACGATGGACGATTCGTGACGACGAGTCGGTTACCTCCCGGATGAGGGTTGCGAGCTCGCCGATCGATGTTCGAGTTCCGGTGCCGACGTTGTACGCGGTGCCGACGGCGTCCGTCGTCGCCGCCTGCAGATTCGCCCGGACGACGTCATCGACGTGGACGAAATCGCGCGTCTGCTCGCCGTCACCTTCGATAGTGATCGGTTCGTCGGCGCGAGCCTGCTCGAGGAACGTCGAGATCACGCCGCTGTAGGGGCCCTGCTGCCGCGGGCCGTAAACGTTGAAGTAGCGCAGGGCAACTGTTTCGAGTCCATACAGGTCGTTGTACAGACGGGCGTAGTGGTCGAGAGCCAGCTTCTGGACGCCGTAGGGCGACGTCGGCTCGAGGCGTGCAGACTCGGTGATCGGCACCTCGACGGGGTGTCCGTAGACGGCAGCGCTCGAGGCGACGACCACCCGGGCGTCCTCGAGTCGTGCCTGTTCGAACATGTCGAGGGTGGCCTCGAGGTTGATCTCGTTGGTCGCCCGTGGGGCGTCGACGCTCTCGGAAACGCTGACGACCGCTCCCTGGTGGAAGATCACGTCGACGTCGCGGGCTGCTCGCTGGATATCCATCGGATTTCGCAGGTCGCCGTCGATGACGGTCGCCTCCTCGTGGACGTGCTCGCGGGTGCCGTTCGAGAAGTTGTCGAGGACGCGCACCTCGTTATCGGGGGCCAGCGCGTCGACGAGGTGGCTGCCGATGAAGCCGGCGCCACCGGTGACGAGAACCGTGTTGCCGGCGAGTGGTGTCTCCATCGGCGCTGACCACCAGCCGTCCGCGGTTTAGTATAGGCGGCGTACCGGTTCGTATCCGCCACCTACGGCACGGTTCTCGAGAGGAACCCACAGGCCAGCGCCTCCCGACCGTGCCACAGCCGCCCGTCGCAGCCGACATCGTCAACAGAAGCTATTTGCCCGCTGCTTTGGAACTCCCGACAATGACCGTCGATCTCGTCGTTCGAAACGGTACCGTCGTCACGCCGGCGGGTGCCAGCATCGACGCCGGCCTCGCCATCGAAGACGGAACGATCGTCGCCGTCGGCCAGAGCGACCAGTTACCCGAGGCAGCGCGTACCCTCGACGCCGCGGGGAACGTGATCGTCCCCGGCATCGTCGACTGCCACATCCACAACCGGGAACCGGGCCTCGAGTACAAAGAAGACTGGGAGAGCGCGACACGGGCGGCGGCCGCCGGCGGCGTCTCGACCGTCGTCGGGATGCCGAACACCGATCCCGTCATCGACCGCCCGGAACACCTCGAGCTCAAGTTCGACCGCGGGGAGGCGTCCGCCCACGTCGACTTCCAGAGTTTCGTCGTCGTCACCTCCGAGAACCTCGAGCGGATTTCCGCTCTCGACGAAGCAGGCGCGCTCGGCTACAAGATCTTTCTCGGTTCCACCGTCGGGGACGTCCCACCGCCGAACGACGGCGAGATCATCGAGGCGATGGAACGCATCAGGGAGACGGGCAAACGGCTGGGCTTCCACGAGGAAAACGGCGAGATCGTCGACTACACCACCGAGCAGTTCAAAACGGACGGGAAGAACAGGCCGATCGACTTCGCCCGCTCGAGGCCGGTGATCGCCGAGCGCGAAGCGATCGAACGGATGTGCACCTTCGCCGAAGAGACTGGAGCGAAGATCCACATGTACCACGTCTCCTCGGGATCGGGGGCGGAGGCGGTCGCCCGCGGGAAGGATCGGGGGATCGACGTCACAGCGGAGACGTGTCCGCACTACCTCTGGTTCACCGAGGACGTCCTGCGCGAGAAGGGGAACGTCGCCCGGATCCAGCCGCCGATCCGGAACGCCGACGAGCGCGACCGACTCTGGGCAGCCCTCGAGAACGGAGCCATCGACAGCATCGCCACCGACCACGCACCCCACACGGCCGAGGAGAAACTGGTCGACGATCCGTTCGGAAACACCTGGGACGCCATCTCGGGCTTCGTCGGCCTCGAGACCGAGATTCCCGTCATGCTCTCGTTCGTCGCGGACGGGCGACTTACTCTCGAGGAGTGGGTCTATCACCACTCGGTTCGGCCCGCCCAGATATGGGGTATGTATCCGCAGAAGGGCTCGCTCCAGGTAGGTACCGACGCCGACGTGACGATCGTCGACCCCGATCTCGAGTGGACGCTCGAGGATCCGAGCGAACTGCACTCGAAACACCCCGTGACGCCGTTCGAGGGCGAGTCGTTCACCGGGAAGGCGGTGACGACCATCGTGCGCGGAGAGGTCGTCTACGACGACGGCGAGGTCGTCGGCGAGGCAGGATTCGGGACGCGAGTCGACGTGGACTGATCGACACTGGTGAAAGAAGCAGGGGAACTCGATCGGGTGATCGGACTACTCGAGATCCGCCCCAACCGCCGCCTCGACCGACGAAAAGCCGTCCGCCGTGAGCAACGAGACCAGATCGCGATTGATCTCCTGCGCTGTCGTGGGGCCGTTGTAGACGAACCCAGTGTACAACTGGACGAGCGAGGCACCCGCCCTGATCTTCTCGTAGGCGCTCTCGGCCGAGTCGACGCCGCCGACGCCGACGATCGGCAGGTCGGTGTGCGTCGCCAGGAGGCGGATTACCTCGGTCGAGCGATCGCACAGCGGCGCGCCGCTCATTCCGCCCCACTCCTCGCGTTCGGGCGACCGAAGACCGTCACGGCTGGTCGTCGTGTTCGTCGCGACGATGCCGTCGACGCCCTCCGACTCGACGATCTCGAGGAGGTCGAGGATCGACTCGTCGGGCGAATCTGGGCCGATCTTGACGAGAACCGGCACGTCGGCGTCGTTTTCGGCCGCGATGGTCTCGAAGATCGCCTCGAGGTGCTCGGGGGAACTTTCGTCGAATGTCTCGGGTGTGTTCGGACAGGAGACGTTGACGACGACGTAGTCGGCAAACGGGGAGAGCCGATCGAACACGCGCCGGTAGTCCTCGATCGCTTCGTCCTCGCTCGAGGTGTTCATCTTCCCGACGTTGACTCCCAGCGGGACGTTCGGGATCCCATCGGCCTCGAGCCGCGTTTTTACGCGTTCCATCCCGTGACCGTTGAACCCCATTCGGTTGACCATCGCGTCGTCCTCGAGCAGGCGGAACAGCCGCGGGCGATCGTTGCCTCGCTGGGGGTACGGCGTCACCGTTCCGATTTCGACGAAGCCAAAGCCCAACGCCGAGAGCGCGTGGGTACACTCGGCGTTTTTGTCGAAACCGGCGGCGACCCCGACCGGGTTGGGGAACCGGGAGCCGAAGCGCTCGATCTCGAGGGCGGGGTGGTCGTACCGGTAGGCGTGACGAAGGGCTGCTCGCGTCGGCCGCGTGGACTGGCTCGCCCGGAGCAGTCGCTTTCCGAGGTCGTGGGCCGTCTCGGGCGGGAGCGCGAACGCGAGCGGCCGAAGCCGCGAGTACAGCGTCATCGGTACGTACTCGACGCTCGGGGTACCTAAAACGCTCGAATACGGGTGTGGGTGGGGTTCGATCCGGAACGATCGTCGGGCTCGAGGGATACGTCGGTCGAGGCTCGAGCGGTCGACGGCCGTTCCGGATGAGAGACTGCCTCCAACGGGCGCTATCAACTGTTCGAGTCCTCCTCTTCGTCTTCCTCAGCATCCGTCCCATCGTCGTCCGTACCTGCAACGTCGTCATCGTCACCGTCGTCATCGTCGTCGACCGCTTCGTGATCGTCTTCCTCCTCGCGATCCTGCCCGTTTCCGGTTCCTTCCTCTGCTTCGGGTTCGCCATCGTCGCCAGGTCCGGCACAGCCCGCCAGCAGTGTGACGACAGTCGCGGCGCTACCGAGACGGATAACTCGTCGGCGAGAACACTCGTTCGAGGACATCGTACCGGGCGATTCCGGTCGCGTTCAGATAAGTAGGCGGCCGGTACACGCCAGTCGAGTGTAGGGTTGGTGGAGCGTCCCTCGAGGGCGATCATCCGTCTGGATACGGGCCAGACGTTCTCGTCGCGCCGCTCTCAGCATCATCCGTATCTTCATTGTCGTCGTCCATTTTCTGCATCCCCATTGCCAACGGTCGTTTCCGCACCCCCATTCCCGGTGTCCGTTTTCTCCCCGGAATCGGCCCGTGGGCCGGTTACGTCAGGATCCGGCTGCCCGTCATCCTTTTCCTGTCGTGCCGTACCCGACCCGCTACAGCCGGTGAAGCCGGTCGCTGCCACAACCGTCCCGTCATAGAGCGATCACTGTCGGGTGAGCGGACGAACCCGACCCACGCCCTGGAATTGCGAGTGATGCAGAATAAAGGGCTGACTGGCAGGTACGTGGGGAAACAGCTGATCGTCGTCGCCCTCAACGACTCTCCTGCAAGTGTCAAGGCACGTGTGCGAACCTCGAGTCGGTCTTGATATTCTACCAGTCAATCCAAACATGATTCGACGTACGTCCAACACGAACGTCGCAAATATCGCCCTCGAACAGCCTTTCTCCGGCGGATAACGAAATAGTTTTCCTACGGGTACCGCTTGGGTCGACTAACAGACAGCAGAGCCATGAGTAACATATTTCGTGTGACCGGAGGGATCCCCCGTGGGCAGTGAGCGCCTGCTGATTCCGCTCTCCGAGTCGCCAACCGTCCGACAGACGGTCGCCTACGCGGTACAGTCCGGCCTCGAGGGAGCCCCCGAGGCGCTCACGTGTCACCTCGTCGTCGCCGTCCCCTACGAAGCGGAGGTGCCCGAAGAGCGCGAGACGCTCGAGGCGGCGAATCGATTGCTCGATCGGGCGATGACGTGGGTACAGGAGGACGCGACGGACGTCGATGCCGACGTCTCCTGTGAGACGGCCGTCCTTGGCACCGACGAGTACCTCTTCGGCCCGAAGGACTACGCCGAGACGTTCGCCGCCTACGCCGACGATCACGACCTGGATAGACTGGTGCTCGACCCCGAATACCACCCCGGCGCGTCGGCACCCCTGCTCCAACCGCTCGAGCGCGAACTCGAGCGGGTCGGCCTCCCGTTCGTGGAGGCCCCGGTCGAGCGACCGGCCCAGCACGAACGCCTCGTCGGGACGGCGAGCTGGAGCCGTTTCCTCTCACTATTTGGCGTTTCCTTCGCGTTTTACCTGGTTCTCGGCGATCCAACCTACTGGTTCGACCTCGTAACCGGCACCGCGGTCGGCTTGATCGTCGCCCTGACGCTCTCACACGTGACGTTCACGACGGCACCGACGTTTCCGACGTCACCGCTACGGGTGCTCCGATTCAGTATCTACGTCCCCTATCTCATCGTCGAGATCGTCAAGGCCAACCTGCTCATCTCGCTCGTCATTCTCAGACCGTCGATGCCGATAAACCCCAAAATGACGCGCGTGAAGACCCGCGTTCGAAGCGGCCTGCCGCTGCTCGCACTGGCCAACAGCATCACGCTCACGCCCGGCACGCTCACGGTTCGGGCGAACGACCAGCGCCTGCTGGTTCACACCTTGATCGACGACGCCCGCGAAGATCTCTTCGACGGCGGCCTCGAGCGGGCGATTCGCTTCGTCTTCCACGGCCGTGGCTCGGCGTCGATTGCGAGCCCGCGCGAACGGGGCGACACGGAAGTTCTCGAGGCCGGAGGTGAGGAGTCGTGATCCCGGCAGACGTGAACGAGTTGTTCCTGATCGCCGCCGCGGTGTTCGTCGTCCTCGCGATTGCCATGTTCTACCGGGCAGTCGCCGGCCCCACGACGCAGGATCGCCTGCTCGCGGTCAACGTCCTGGGGACGAACACCGTCGTCATCCTCGCGCTACTGGCAGCGGGGCTCGAGCAGCCCTGGTTCCTCGACGTCGCGTTGATCTACGCGCTTCTCAACTTCCTGATGGCCGTCGCCATCTCGAAGTTCACGGTCGAACGGGGTGGGGTGCTGTGATCGAGACGCTCTACGTGGGCGCGATCGTCGTACTCCTCGCACTGGGGGTGTTCTTCACGTTCGTCTCCGCGGTGGGCGTGCTCCGACTGCCGGACGTCTACGCCAGGGCGCACACCGCATCCCAGACGGACACGCTCGGGGCCGGTCTCGCCCTGGCCGCCGTCGCCCTCGCACTGGGCTGGCAGCACGCGACGGTGTACACCGTCCTCTTGCTGTTTTTCGTGTTCATCACGAACCCGACGGCGGCTCACGCCATCGCCCGCTCGGCGGCCGATATGGGGATCGAACCCTGGACGGCCGACGATGGGGAGGCGAACGAGCGCCTCGAGAGCGACGGCGGCGCCGACAAAGCCGACGAACGTGACGATGCGCCGTCACAGGACGCCACCGGGGGTGATAACCGATGAGCGCGGTCGCGTACACGCTCGCGATCTTCATCCTCCTGGCGGCCGTCGCCACGGCGCTGTTCCGGGACGTACTCTCCGCGATCGTCGTCTTCGGCGCCTACAGCCTCGGGATGGCGATCCTCTACACGTTCCTGCTCGCCCCCGACGTCGCTATGACCGAAGCCGCGATCGGTGCCGGGGTGACGACTATACTGTTGCTGTTGACCATCGCCCGAACGACCCGACCGAGCACGGACAAACTGTTCGAGTCGGTCAACGTCCCGGCGGTCGTCGTCTGTGGGGCGTTCGTCCTCGTCCTCACCATACAACTGCTGCCGGAGATGTACGCCGTCGGCGACCCCGACGCCCCCGTCTGGTCGAACCCTGAGGTCACCCAGGCGTACCTCGAGCAGACCTACGACGATACGGGCGTCCAGAACGCCGTCACGGCGGTGCTGGCGGCCTACCGAGGGTTCGACACCTTCGGCGAGGCAGTCGTCGTCTTCGCCGCCGGTATTGCGACGCTCCTGGTACTGAAACGGGAGGTGTTCGCCTGATGGCCGACCGGAACACGACCGGCTACGAGGACACCTACACCGAAAGTCAGGTCATCCTGACGGCGGTGAAGATCATCGCCCCGTTCACGCTCACCTACGGGATGTTCATGACCCTTCACGGGGCGGACACCCCTGGCGGAAGCTTCCAGGGCGGGGCCATCATCGGCGTCACCGTCCTGATGCTGGCGTTCGCGTTCGGCATCGAGCCGACCCGCCAGTGGCTGAAAAACAGCGTCCTCGTCGGTCTCGTCGCCGGCGGCGTCGCCATCTTCGTCGGCGTCGGCCTGGCGACGATCGCTCTCGGTGGGGCGTTCCTCGAGTACCGGTTGTTCGACACCGTCCTCGGCATCCCTGACGGCACGAAGTGGGGGATGGAAGCCATCGAGGTCGGCGGCATCGCCCTGATCGTCGCGGGCGTGGTCATCACGCTCTTTTTCGCGACGGCGGCCGGGTTCACCCCGCAGCGGCGCCGGTCGCGGCCGGAACGAGAAACGAACGATCGAACGGAGGTCTCAGACGATGATTGAGTTGCTCGGTACCCACTACGCGTACGCCCTGATGTTCGTCCTGCTCGGCATCGGTCTCTACATGACCATCGCCAGCGAGAACCTCGTCAAGAAGCTGATCGGCGTCAACCTGTTCCAGACGGCGATCTTCCTGTTCTTCGTCGCCGTCGCCTACGTGGAAGGCGGTGGATCGCCTGTCGTTCCCGCCGACCCGGATCCGGGCTCGAGCGAACTTCTGCTCGCCAGCCCGCTCCCGCACGTGATCGTCCTGACGGCTATTGTCGTCGGGATCGCGCTCACGGCGGTCGGCCTGGCGCTGATCGTCCGGATCCACTCGGAGTACGGGACGCTTCGCGAGGACACCCTCCGGGAGGTGCGTGCCGATGAGTAGCGTCGACCTCCTGCCGGCCCTGCTCGTCGTCGTGCCGATTCTGATGGCCACCGTGCCGATCGCGCTCGGACTCAGATACGACCGGACGGGATGGGCTGTCACCCTCGCGACGACGATCGCCCTGTTCGCCGGAACCGTCTACCTCGCCACGCGGGTCTACGGCGCGTCGGGATCGAACCTCGAGGTCGCCGTCATCCACCAGCTCGGCGGCTTCCCCCGGCCGATGGGGATCGAACTCGTCGCCGACACCCTCTCGACGATGATCGCCCTGCTCGTGACCGGCACCGCGCTCGGGCTGCTCGCGTACACCCGCGTCGGCGGCCCCCGCGGGAACACGTTCTACAGCGGCTACCTGCTGCTCGTGGGCGGCCTGCTCGGCCTCACGATGACCGGCGACGTGTTCAACATGTTCGTCTTCCTCGAAATCGTCGGCCTCGGCACCTACGCGCTGATCTCGAGCGGCGACGGGCCCGAATCGGCGGTCGCCGCACTCAAGTACCTCATCATCGGCACCGTCGGCGCGTCGATCTACCTGATCGGCGTCGGTTTCCTCTTCATGGCGACGGGCACCCTAAACATGATCGACCTCGCCGCAACAGTGCCCACGCTCGAGGGCCAGAACCTGCAACTCGCCCGGGCCGCGTTCGCGTTCATCTTCATCGGATTCGCGATCAAGGTGGCCCAGTGGCCGCTGCACAGCTGGCAACCCGACGCCTACCAGCACGCCCCCGACGGCGTGACACCGCTGATCGCCGCGCTCGTCTCGACCGTCTCGGCCTACGCGCTGGCTCGGCTCATGTTCACCGTCTTCGGCGCCGACTTCATCGCGTCGACGCCGTACGCGACCGAACTCGTGGTCACCGTCGGTGCGGTGAGCGTCGTTGCAGGCAGCGTTCTCGCGGTCATCCAGACCGACGTTAAGCGGATGCTCGCGTACTCCTCGGTGTCGCAGTTCGGCCTCATCGTCGCCGCCTACGGCCTGCTCACCGAGACGGCGCTGGTGGGCGCGCTGATCCACCTCGTCGGCCACGGCCTGATGAAAGCCGGCCTGTTCATCGCCGTCGGCGTCGTCGCCCTCGGCTACGGGGCGCGAACCGTCGACGAGTACGCCGGCCTCGCCTCGAGTCGGCCGTTCGCCGCCGGCTCGATGGCCGTCCTCCTGATCACCCTCGTCGGCATCCCGCCGTCGATCGGCTTCATCGGCAAGTGGTACATCGCCGTCGGGGCCATTGAGGCCCAGGCCTGGACGGTCGCCGGCGTCATCTTCCTCAGCACGATGCTCACGCTGGCGTACGTCGCCCGACTGCTCGAGAAGATGTACTTCACGCCGTCGTCCGCACTCGAGTTACCCCACGGCCGTGGTCGCGACCACGACCACGATCCTGATCACGGCGCCGGAACGCCCGTCACCGACGGCGGCCACTCGACGGGAACACGGCAGGTCACCGTGGGGATGCTCGGTGTCCTCGTCGTCACTGCCGTCCTGGCCGTCGCCCTCGGCTTCGCCGGGGACGTCTTCTTCGAGTTGCTCGCGCCGTTCGTCGAATCCGCTGACCTGGAGGTGTCTGCCTGATGTCTGAACACGTCGTTACCGACCCGCGACCGCTGGCTGCCGTGCTCGTCTCGGCGATCGCTGTGGTCTTCATCGTCGCGTCGTATCGTCATCCGAACGTCCGGGAAGGGTGGTCCGTCCTGGCCGCGCTCTCGAAGTTCGCCATCGTCGCGAGCATGCTGCCGGGCGTTATGTCTGGAACGATCTACCAGTGGAGTTTCAGCGAGGCGACCGGCCTCGAATTCGTCGCCGGCGTCGACTTCGCCCTGCGAGCGGATCCGCTCGGGATGCTCTTCGCGCTGCTCGCGAGCTTCCTCTGGATCTTTACCTCGTTTTACGCGGCGGGGTACATGCGCGGGCTCGACGAACACGCCCAGACGCGATTTTTCGCGGCGTTCGCCGCCAGCCTGTCGACGGCGGTGGGGATCGCGTTCGCCTCGAACCTGCTCACGATCTTCGTGTTCTACGAGCTGCTCTCGCTCGTGACATACCCGCTGGTCGCCCACAACGAGGACGCGGAGGCGCGCATCGCCGGCCGGAAGTACCTCACCTACACGTTCTTCGGTGGCGGGGTGTTCCTGCTCGCCGGCACCGTCCTGGTCTACTGGCTGACGAACCAGGCCGGCGAGGCGACCCTCGCCTTCGAGGCCGGCGGCATCGGACTCCTGACCGACGCCGCTGCGGCCGATCCGGCCATCGCCCAAGCCGCGTTCTACCTGCTGATCGCCGGCTTCGGCGTGAAGGCAGCCGTGATGCCGCTACACTCGTGGCTCGCGGACGCGATGGTCGCGCCGACGCCCGTCTCCGGGCTGCTCCACGCCGTGGCCGTCGTCAAGTCCGGGGCGTTCGGCGTCGCCCGCGTCTACCTGGATGTCTTCGGCCTCGAGTTCCCGCGGGCGTTCCCGCTGTCGGCCCCGGTGGTCGGCGACGTCCCGCTCAACGTGCCGGTGGCGATCCTCGCCGCGTTCACGCTCACGGCGGCGAGCATCATCGCGCTCCGGAAAGATCACCTCAAGCGTCGGCTGGCGTACTCGACGACCGCCCAGCTGTCCTACATCGTACTGGGGCTCTCGATGCTCCACCCGATCGCGGTGCTTGGCGCACTGTTGCACATCCCGGCGCACGCGTTCGGCAAGCTCACGCTGTTCTTCTGTGCCGGGGCGGTACACGTCGAGACCCACACCGACTACGTCAGCGAGATGGCCGGTATCGGGAAACGAATGCCAGTCACGATGTCGGCGTTCGCCCTCGGGGCGGCCAGCATGGCCGGCATCCCGCTGCTCGCCGGCTTCGTCAGCAAGTTCTACCTGCTGATCGGGGCCGCGAGCGGCGCGGACGTGACGGCGTTCGGCCTCGAGGCCACCTGGCTGTGGATCTTCGCCGCGTCGCTCATCGTCTCCGGAGTGCTGAACATCGCCTACCTCTGGCCGGTCGTCTACACCGCGTTCTTCGAGAGCGAGGATCGCCACGACGCCAAGCCGCTGCTCGAGTTCCCTGCTGGCGGGAAACGGGAGTCCTACGGCGTGCTCGCCCACGAGGACGAACAGGCGGTTGCGACCGATGGCGGGCGTGGGGGCGACGATGACGCCGGTCACGACGAGGAATCCCACGATGACGACCGCGAAGACCAACCCGCTTACGCCGTCGACACGAACCCGAGCGACGCCGACGTTCCATTCGGCACAGGCTCGGGCGACGACGGCACCGCCGACGAACGAAACGAGCCCGCCCACGAGGGCGACGGCCACGAGAAACACGCCGACGACCACGACGACCACGACGACCATCACCACCACGGTGGCGCACCGCCCGGCGGCTGGGAACGCCACTCTGGCCTCTCCTTCGGCGAGAGTACCTGGCTCATGTTGATGCCGATCGCCGTTATCGTCACCGGCGCGGTCGTCCTCGGGATCGTCCCCGACTACGCCGTCTTCCTCGAGCTGGCGAACACCATCGTCGAGGGTGTCACGGGGGTGAGCGTCCTTGACTGAGATCGACGCCATGACGGCGATCTATCCGCCGTTGCTGGTCTTCGCTGCCGCCCTCTTGATGCTCGTGCTGCCCCGAATCGCCGGATTCGCCCTCGGCGCACTCAGCCTCGCTGCAGTGACGGCCATCGCGTTCGTCGCCCCCGAGGGCTCGCACGTGTCGATGACGTTCCTCGGCTTCGACGTCCAGCCGTACCTCGTCGACGAGTACACCCGCTTCGTCGCCATCGGGTTGGGCTTTTTGGGAACCTTCGCGGTGCTCTACGCCTACTCGAGTGAGGCACCCCGAGTGATGGCTGCCTTCGCGCTCGCGTACGTCGCCAGCGCGCTGGGAGCCGTCTTCGCCGGCGACTGGCTCGTGCTCGTGTTCATGTGGGAGATCATGGCCGTCACGAGCACGCTGCTGGTCTGGCACTACGGCCGCGATGCCGTCCGCGCGGGCTATCGCTACGCGCTGGCTCACGGGATCGGTGGCAGCCTCGTCCTGTTCGCCGTCATCGCCCACTACGCCCAGGCAGGGACGTTCGTGTACGGCGAGGGGGCAACGGGTTACACCGGTGACCTGCTCATCGACGGCGGGATCGCCACGGGAATTCCGGCCCTGCTCGCCGTGCTCGGAATCGGCGTCAACGTCGCCTTCATCGGGTTCCACACCTGGCTGCCGGACACCTACCCCAAACCGCACTTTGCGGCCTCGGTGTTCCTCGCGGCGTTTACGACGAAAACGAGCGCCTACGTCCTGCTCCGGGCGTTCCCCGAAGGGCACCTGTGGCTCGCGTACATGGGCGGCCTGATGGCCGTCTACGGCGTCATCTTCGCGCTGCTCCAGCACGACATGCGGGCGCTGCTGTCCTACCACATCCAGGCCCAGCTGGGGTACATGGTCGCCGGCATCGGCCTCGGGTCGGCCATCGGCGTCGCCGGAGCGATGGGGCACCTGTTCAACAACGTCCTCTACAAGAGCCTGCTGTTCATGGCCGTCGGGGTCGTCATCTACCGCACCCGGGAGAACGACCTGTACAAACTCGGCGGCCTCTGGCGCGAGATGCCGATCACTGCCGTCGCGTTCTTCATCGGCGCCCTCTCGATTACCGCCGTCCCTGGCTTCAGCGGCTTCATCAGCAAGGGGATGGTGTTCGACGCCGCCACGGGCTACTTCGGCGGGGACGCCCACTGGCCGCTGTTCGTCCTGCTGTTCATCGGCGGGGTCGGCACGTTCCTCTCGTTCATCAAACTCGGCTACTACGTGTTCTTCCACGGCGAGAGCGACCGGGAGGTTCGCGACGCCAGACCCGGTCAGACCACCGCGATGCTCTCTGTCGGCGGTGCCTGTGTCATCCTTGGCATTCCGGCGATCGGCTGGCCGATCTTCACCGACCTCATGCCGGTGATCGACGGCACGCAGTTCGCCGGCCTCGGTGTCGAGGGAACGCTCGACCCCTACAGTATGGGCCACTTACAGGACGCGGTGCTCCTGCTCGTCATCTCCGCGATCGCGTTCCCGATCATCCGGAAACCGCTCTCGAAACTCGAGTACGATGACCCGGCGCTGGTCGTCAACAAACTCGGGTACACGACCGGCCGCTGGTCGATGCTGCTGGTCACCGAGACGTTCGCAGCCGTCGACCGCACGGCGGTCTCGCTCGTACGAACCGGCTACTGGATCGGAAACAACCCCGTACTCGCCGTCGAGGGCGGTGCTCGCCGGCTTCCGTCGTGGCTCGTCGACGTCGAAGAGCGTCGTTCGGCAGACGGCGGTCGCCCATCCACGATTAGCCTCCGTGCGTCGATCGGATTCACCGTCTTGCTCATTACGCTGGCACTGACGATCGCGCTGTTGCTCGTTCTCTAGGCCGATACCGTTCGCCTACCGTGTCTCGAGAAGGGGCGATTCGGCTGGTTTCGGCCACTTCCCGTACGCAGCTGAGATAGCTTCGGGCTACTCCTCGTGCAAGCGTCGCATAACAATGAGCGACCGAACGGACGAGAGTCGTAGATGAGACACACGTCCACCCGCACGCAGTTACCGACACGTCGCCGGCTCGAGCAAGCGATGCGCGCGGAGACGAGGTGATCACCGTGTACCGTGATCACACCGTCGGCGTTGTTGTGCCCGCCTACAACGAGGAAGGGCTCGTCAGCACGGTCATCGACACCATGCCCGAGTTCGTCGATCGGGTTTACGTCGTCGACGATCGATCGACCGACGACACGTGGGCGGAGATCAAACGCCACTGCGATCCACTTCCGGAACAAAGACGTGCCGACGGCGGGGCCACCGACACGCGGGACGCCTCGAATGACTCCCTTAGCGACCCGGTCGCTGATGGTGGTTCGACAGCGACGGTTCCGCCGAACACTGGAGAGATGAGCGACGGAAATGGGCAGGCCGCTCTCGAAACCACACCACGGCAACCCGACGAAGCGTACTCGAGCGACGATCACGACGACGCTGGAACGACGGTAATCCCTATACGCCACGCCGAAAACCGCGGCGTCGGCGGAGCGATCAAAACCGGCTACGAACACGCGCTCGCCGACGGGATGGACGTCACGGCCGTGATGGCCGGGGACGCTCAGATGGATCCCGACCAGCTGGATCGACTGCTCGATCCGGTCGTTGACGGAACGGCTGCCTACGCCAAGGGCAACCGACTCGCCGGCCGAGACGATTACGCCTCGATGTCTCGCTGGCGGCTCTTTGGCAACCTCACGCTGACCTTCCTCACGAAAGTCGCCAGCGGCTACTGGGAGATGATGGATCCCCAGAACGGCTACACGGCCATCTCGCGGGAGGCACTCGAGGCCGTCGACCTCGAGACGCTCTACGAGGCGTACGGCTTCGCGAACGATCTCCTGGTCGAACTCAACACCGCCGGCTTTCGGGTTGCGGACGTCTCCATGCCGGCGGTGTACGGCGACGAACAGAGCCACATCGAGTACCGCACGTTCGTCCCACGGCTCTCGAAATTGTTGCTCACCGGCTTCCTTCGTCGTCTCGGACGACGCTACGTCGTCCGCGAGTTCCACCCGCTGGTGCTCGTCTACGGCCTCGGCGTCGCGGGCTGGCTTCTCGCATCGGCTGGCCTCGCCTGGGCCACAGCAACGAGAACGCGCACGAACAGCCGCGCAGTCTGGGTCGGGATGACCGTTCTCTACGCCTTTCTCGGATCTATCTGCCTCGTGCTCGCGATGGCCCTCGACCACGCGGAGAACGCCGACACCGTGGTGACCGTTCGATGAAGGCGGTCGTCACGATCCAGCACCCCGCTCACGTCCACTTCTACCGGCACGTCATCACCGAACTTGAGGCTCGGGGTCACGAGGTGTTCGTCTTCGCGAGGGAGAACGACCTCGCGATCCCGTTGCTCAACGCCTACGGCATCCCCCACGAGGTGCTCGCCGGCCCGCAGGACTCGCTGTCGGAGCTGGCGAGGGTGCAACTGGCGTACGAACTCCGCTTGCTACGGCGGGTTCGTGCCATCGATCCGGACGTGATGACGGCCATCGGTGGCGTCGCCGTCTCGCACGTCGCGCCGCTGGTCGGCGCCCGGAGCGTGGTCTTCGTCGACAACGAGGGAACGACCTCCCACCGGATCACGACCCCGTTCGCCCACGTAGTCGCCACGCCGCGCGGGTACGAGGAGGAGTACGGGCCGAACCACGTCCGCTACGACGGGTTTCACGAACTCGCCTACCTCCATCCGGCGTACTTCGAGCCCGATCCCGACGCGCTCAGGGAGGCCGGCGTCGATCCCGACGATCGATACTTCGTCCTCCGGTTCCGGCGGTGGGACGCCCTGCACGACGTCGGCGAAGCGGGCCTCTCACTCGAGGGGAAACGACGGCTCGTCTCGATGCTCGAGGAGTACGGCTCGGTGTACATCACGAGCACCGACGAGCTGCCCGCGGATCTCGAGGCCTACCAGCTACCGGTGTCCCCCACGCGAATCCACGACCTGCTCTACTACGCCGACTGCTACGCCGGCGATTCCGCGACGATGGCGACCGAATCCGCCCTCCTTGGGACGCCGACAGTTCGCATTCAGTCGTTCGCCGCCCGTGAGGCAGACATGAGCAACTTCGTCGAGCTCGAGCAGTCCTACGACCTGATGCGGTCGACGCCCGACGAGGAACGCGGGCTCGAACTGATTCGGGAGATCGTCGACGATCCGGAAACGAGCGCGCGCTGGCGTAATCGGCGTGATCGGCTGTTCGAGGACAAAATCGACGTCACTGCCTACGTGACGGCGCTGCTCTGTGATCAGGGTGGTGCGCCGGTACAGCCAGTGGCGAGCCCTGCGACTGCCGTGGCGACGCGGTAGTGCGAATCAGACTTCAGTTCGCGACTCAATTAGCGGTATGCGATTCAGTCTTCCGTGTTGGATTCCGAGACCGGCGTCTCTTCCTCGCTCGAGTGCCCATCGGGGCTTTCGAACACCGGCGGTTCCTCCACGACCGCGATCGACTGATCGTGGATGCTCTCACGCAGGGCCGTTTCGGCCGTCGCCTGCTTTGAGGGGTAGGTTCGCTCGCCGAGTCCCGGGCGAGCACCTCTGGGTGTGAGGTAGTCGCCACCGACGTCGATCTCGGCCGCCTCACACAGCCGTTTCAGGATCGATCGGGCCCCCTCGGTCGTGATCGCTGGGGGTGCGATTGCGTACCGTCTGGAGAGTTCGGCGGCCGTCCACTGTTCGCAGAGGGCGTCGATTTCGGCCTCGTCGAACCCGCGCTCGGCGAGGACGGTTCGTACGCGACGCGCAACCGACGGTGCGTGTCGCGTCGGGAACAGCGGCCACTCGTTGGTCGGTGGATCCTGTACCACGCGATATCGGCGCAACGGCGTCCGAGCGGCAGCCGGCAACGGGACGTCCTCGAGGCGCTGTGACTTGCCGAGGACGCGGATCGTTCCGGAGTAGAAGTCGACGTCGTCCCAGGTCGCACCGGTTCGACGATCGTCCTCGGGGACGCGAAACAGCTCCGAGCCACGGACGCCGGAGTGGGCGAGGACGACCACCATGGCGTACTCGCGAAGTCGGGCGAGCCGTTCCGCACGCGGAGCGTCCTCGGCCTCGACCGAGCGCTCGCGGACGAACGACTCGAGCGCTTCTCGCTGCTCGCGCGTCCAGTGGGTCTCCGCCGAATCGCCGTCGTCTACCGGGAGCGCCGACTCGGCGGTCTCGGTCGCGGCCGGGTTCGTCTCGAGGATGCCGCCGTGGACACACCAGGAGAGAAAGGCCCTGACGACGGCGAAGTACGTGCCGGCCGTCGATGCGGTGTACTCCCCGCGGTTGGTTCGGTCGGCCAGTTCCTCGGCGTAGGCGCGCATGTGGACGTCCTCGAGGTCGAACAGCGAGGCCACCTCGTGGTCGCGCTCGAGCCACTCGGTCCAGCGCCGGAGGATCGACTCGGCGTTCGAGGCGTAGGTACCTGCACCGGGGCCATCGGGGTTGCCGACGGCCTTCCGCTGGAGGTAGGCGTCGACGGCGTCGGCTACGCGAACCCTGACCTCACTCATGGATCGATCACGCGCTGCACCAGCGACCCCCCTCGAGTGACGATCGATGCGTCGCGTTCGGTTCGACCGCCAGTCCAGTGAGCGTCGACCGTCATTGTCGGGTCAACATACTCGAGCCCCCTACATCTGCGTTTCGGTCACAGTGGTCGGAAAGAAAGTCAGTCTCAGTCGTCGGCGGTAGGGGTGTCAGGCCGGTACGATCGACTGATCTGCTTCCACTTCCCGGTCGTAAACCGATAGTAGTTGACCGCCGCCGGCACGGCGGTTTCGGCGATAAACGCCAGGTAGAGCCCCATCAGGCCGAGCGCAGGAATCGAGACCCCTGGCACCGTCGCCGACAGATCGACGACGGGAACGGCGATCTCGAGCGGGGGGAGCTCGAGGCCGTTCGCACCGAGGTACGCCAGCGGAATTGCAAAGCCGAACATCCCGAGGAACTGGCTGTAGAACGGCCACCGGGTGTCGCCACTGGCGTTGAGTGGCCCGGCCGCACCGCCCGAGACGCCTCTGAGAATGACGGCGGCGCAGGCGGCGTAGACGAGCGAGACGGCGATCGGCACCGCCGGATCGTTCGGGTTGTCGGTAAACAGCAGCGTGATCTGCTCGGCGAAGGTAAACACGAGAATCGCCGAAACGGCGTACACCGCGACGGCGAAGCGGATGATCTCCCGGCCGTACTGTTCGGCCGTCGACTCGTCGCCCGTCCCCAGTTCCTGTCCGACCAGGCTCGAGGAGGCGAGACCGAAGCCCCAGCCGGGCGTGTTCATCACGCCCCAGATGCGCCGGGCGATCACGTAGGCGGCGACGGTGTCCTCCCCGAAGACGTCGACGATGGCGAGCATGGGGAATTCGGCGATCGTCCACACGAGATTGGTACCAAACACCGGGAGGCCGATCGTGACCAGATCATGAAGCGTCGAGGCGTGGACGTAGCTCCCGAAGGGGTCGACTCGAACGGGAAAGGTGCCAGCGCCGGGGAGGCGCCCTGCGATTAGGCCGATCGCGAAGGTAGCGGTGACGGCAACGTTCGCGAAGACGGTGCCGAGGGCCGCCCCCACGACGCCGAGATCCAGCCCGAAGATCAACACGGCGTTGAGCCCGATGTTCGCGACGGCACCGCCGGCCCGAACCAGCATCGGCGTCCAGGCGTCGTCCATTCCGACGAAGACGCGACTCCCGACGAGGTTGAGGCCGGCGAACGGAATACCGAGGGCGACGATCCGGAGGTAGTCCGCGCCGTGGCCGATCGCGTCCGGATTGGACGTGATCAGCGAGATGAACGACTCTGCGTACAGCCAGAACGTCGCCGTAACCGGCAGCGAGACGACGATCACGAGAAACACGCTCGAGCGAATCGCCTGCCCGAGTTGTTCGTAGGCCTCGGCGCCAAAGCGCTGGGAGACGAGCGCGATCGTACCGCCGGCGACGCCGCCACCCACGGAGAAGGCCAGCCCCCAGAACGGGCCGGCGAACCCGACGCCCGCAATCGCTGCCGAGCCGACCGCGATGCCGACCATCGCGACGTCGACGGCGCTTTTTGACATCCTGGCGATACCGGTGACGATCCGCGGCCAGGCGAGGTCGGTCGTCCGGCGCGCCCGCTCGCGCTCGATCAGGCCGACTCGAGCGAGGGCGTAGCCGATCCAGAGGATCAGCAGTCGGAACGGGTTGGGGACACGACTGGCCACGAGAACTACCGGGCCCTACTCAAGCCCGATAAAAAGGACTTCTCGAGGCGGCAGTCCCGACCGCTTTCGATTCGAAACCATCTGTCACGGGTGATGCTCACATACGACGAACGACGAACGACGAACGACGAACGATGAACGACGAACGACGGCAGCTGGCGGCTGGCAACCCGACACTGGCAGTGAACAACAGAGACACTCGAACGAGCGAAGACAGGTACCCCCTCGCCTACGAACCCGAACCCGCACTACCGCCCGCGTCCAGCCGCCGCTCGTACTTCTCGAGTGCCTCCTCGAAGGCGGCCCCGGCGTCGATATCGGCCTCCACGCACAGCGCGAGCAGCGCGAACAACGTGTCACCGATCTCGTCACGAGCGATGTCGACGGCCTCGGGGTCATCGCCGTAGTTCGTCGACGTGTTCACCTCCTTTGCGACCTCGCCGACTTCCGAAACGAGGTCGAGAACGCGATAGGACGGCCCCGTCTCGAGGTCGTTGGCCTCGAGAAACGCGGCGACACGGTGCTGGGCGTCCAGTTCGCTCTCGCCACCGCCTGTTCCGGACGGGGTCGAATCGTTCATACTCGAGCGGTCGAGAGATCCACCCAAATATCCGTCGATCAAGTGAACGATAGCTTTTCGTGTCCGCCACGTCTTTGCACAGCTGATGACGGTCACCCGCGACGCCCTCGAGCGAGTTCCCCTCCTCTGTCGGTCACTTGCGTTTATCCTGCTCGCGGTCGGCTTCGTCGGTTTTCTGACGACCGATGCGACGATCCTCGACACCGGTTCGGTCTTTACGATCGTCTTCGGACTCGGGGTCGCCGCCGCCATCGTCTCGATCTATCTCGGGATTCTGTTACACGATCCGGACGCGTGACCGATCTGGACGCACTGACGGGGTGTACACCGTTGCAGTTGTTCCGGTATTGCTCGACGCATAGCGTTATGCGAGTCGATAGTGTGGTTTGCTATCATGGGGCAAGAAACGTCACCGGCAGACGAACAGGCAAAACGCGTGTGGTCGCTCGGATCGTATTCGGACATCGCACCACAATTCCTGTCCATGGCAGCGCACCTCGTCGATGCCACGGACGTCGGTTCGGACGACGTCGTGCTGGACGTCGGGTGTGGAACCGGAAACGTCGCCATCACGGCCGCCCGACGAGGTGCCAGCGTCGCCGGGCTAGACATCACCCCGGCCATGCTCGATGCGGCCCGAGAGAACGCCGCGATCGCAGGCGTCGAGGACATCTCCTGGCGTGACGGTACTGCGACGAATCTTCCCTTCGACGACGATACGTTCGACACCACGCTCTCGTGCGTCGGCCACATGTTCGCCGACCCACCCACTGCTGCCGCACGAGAGCTAATCCGCGTCACGCGATCGGGTGGCCAGATCGCGTTCACGGCGTGGACGCCCACGAGCGTCGTCCCGGCGATGGGGAAGACGGTGGCCGAATACCTGCCACCGAATTCGGACGCACCGGATCCACCCGTTCTGTGGGGCGATCCCGACGTCGTACGGGAACGACTGGGTGACGACGTCGACGAAATCGCGTTCGAGACCGGGACGGTACGGACGCCCGTTCTCTCGCCAGCGCACTACTGGGAGGCCGCAGTGACCCAATCCGGGATGTTCATCGTTGCACTCGAAAACGTTGCGAAAGACGATCGCCCGACCCTCCGTGAGGACACGATCGAGACTATCGAGGCGTACTTCGACGAGACGCACAATACCGTCCCCATGACGTACCAACTGACGAAAGCGGTAGTCGGGTGATTCAGAAACGATCTATCATGGATAGCAGCGATGAAGCGGGCGATCCGTCTTTACTCTCGTGCACTACGTATTCGGGACGATTACAGGAACCGGTCGCTGATCGAGAATGTCGACACCGTCGGCCGAGTCTCGTCGTTCAGTCGGACTCCGGCGACGGAACCGACTCGAGCGCCTCGAGCAACCACCGATCCAGCACGTAGGTGCCGTCGTCCCGTCGATCGAGAACGTCTCGGGTTCGCAGTTCGGAGAGCAGACTCTGGACGGCGACGGGTGACCGGTCGACCGCCGCCGCGACGGCCTCCGTCTCGAGCGGCCCGTCGATCGCGACCGTCTCGATGACGCGTCGGGCCGTCGGTTCGCCACACCGTGAGTCGTCACAGGCCGCCTGGACGCGTGCTTCGATCTCCTCGAGGCCAAGCAGGCCGTCGATCGTCTCGTACTCGTCGGCGACGAGCAGGTCGCGTTCGCGTTCACGCTCTCTAACCTCCGCAACCGTTCGCTCGTCGCCTTCGAGGATCTCCTCGTCGCTCGCGTCCTCGACGTCGGTGTAGCCGAACGCGAGGTCGTCACCGCCGGCGTGGACGATGGGCGTCTCTTCGCGTTCCTCGGCTCCGTCGCTGCCATCGCACCCATCGGCCCCGTCCGCCTGGCCCACGTCGCCAGCCCTCGAGTCGTCGTCTACAGGCGCAACCAGAATATTGTCGGGCTCCTCACCATCGGCGGGCTCGAGCCACAACTCGAGTTCGACACAGCGCTCGCGAAGTTCGTCGTTTTCGGCCTCGAGGTGCTCGATTCGTTCCTCGAGTTCGGTCACCCACCGGTCGCGCTCCTCGAGTTCCTCCCGAAGTTCCTCGTTTTCGGCCTCGCGTTCCTCGAGCCGTTCGGTGAGTTCGTCCCGCTTCTCCTCGAGTTCGACCAGTTCGTCGTGCAATCGACGCAGATCGCCGCCGGAATCCGGGAACGTCGTCTGTACCGTGTCGGCCTGGGAGAGCGCGTCGGCCATCTGTCGGGCCGCCTCCGAGACGTCTCGTGCGGAGGAGAGTTCGTCCTCGAGACTCTCGATGCGCGACTCCTTCGAATCGAGCCGTTTCTCGAGTTCCTCGATCCGGTCTTCCTCGCGGTTCTTCCGCTCGGAGATGTTCTGGAGGTCGTCGACCAGCGCGTCGGAGACGGACTTCAACTCGGGACGTTCGAAGTCGTCCAGCCCCGGCGTGGCCCCGGCGTCGAAGGTTCGCTTGCGCCGGAACTGAATCTTGCTGACGCCCGCATCCATCCAGTCCATCTGGATGAACGCCTGGCCGTCGTCGAGTTCCGACACGAGTTCGGAGTACTCCGTATCGATGATCCGCCCGACGACTTTGGTGTCGTTCTCCCAGGTCAGTCGATGCCAGACCAGCCAGTTCGCCTGCGTGATGAAGTCCTTTTTGACGTCCGCTGGCCGCTGGCTGATGCCCAGGATGCCGAGACCGTGTTTGCGGCCGCGTTTGCCGATTTTAATCAGCAATCGACCGGTTTCGCCCATGCCGCCCCCCTCCGGGATGTACTCGTGAACCTCCTCGACGACGAGCAAGAACGGCTTTTTGAGCTTCTTCTCCTTGACGAACAGCTGTCGGGCCGTCTCCCGCAACAGTTTGTCGGCCTCTTCCTCGTCGAGATACCCAGACACGTCGAGGATCACGGGCACGTTCTCCTCGAGCGCCAGCGACGCCATCTGTTCGGCGTGTTCGGGGCCGATCTGGATGTCACACTCCTCGTCGGCACCCGCGTGGAGCATCTCGTACTCCTCTTTCAGCCCGTAGTACTCCCCGTCGGTGTCGACGATGAGCAGGGGAAAGCCCGCCTCGAGTAACTCCTCGGCGATTACCGATGCCGTGTTCGACTTCCCGGATCCCGACTTCCCGGTGACGAACCCACGGCCGGTCAGCAGTTCGACCACGGGGAGTGTGACGTCGTCTCCCGCTGCCGATTCGCCGACGAGAACCTCGCGGGTCTCGCTCACCGTTTCACCCCACCACGTGCACGCAACTCGCTCATTATCGACACACTGCCCACGTGTTACCTTGAAGGTTCGCCTCTTCGTAACAGTCGCGACCCTCGAGGTGTGCGAACTTCTGTCAACCCGGGGAAACGATTATGACACTCCGGCCAGATGTGTTCGATAGCTGATCGCCACCGAGCGATCACGACCACCGATGATCACCACCACGACCGTCCCGACCGACGCAAGCGCCACCCCGAGTGGCAACGCGTGGGCCGGGAAGGTCGGTGTCGCCGCCGTCTCCGGACGGTATGGCGTCACCGCTGACTCCGGTACCCCCGGACTCGCAGGTCGTGGACTGGAATCCGGTCACCCGATTCCGTCGAACATGGTCGACGGGGTCACCGTCCGCGCCGCGTAGGTTCATTCGTCCGGCCGGACGGTTTGTCTTCACACACTGGCCCCACACTGCTATTGGTGGTCGGTGTCTCGACGCTCCCGTTTGGCCGACGAGTCTGAATCACGCGGTTTCCCCCGGTGTTGGACACCGCGTGGGCACCGCCCACCCGCCGCGTTCGACTCGCGGCGGGGGACTCATGGCACGAACAGACTACCCACGTACCGTCGTGGCGACGCTCGCCGTGCGCGTTCCCGTGAACGCGACTGGCGACCTCGTCACTGCGGGCGCACGAATCGTCGAACGAGTCGCGACCGTCGACCGCGTCGTCGACGCCACCGTCCGCGGCCTCGAGCCCGGCCTGAACGATACGACCGTCACGCTCGAGGCCCGGATCGACCTCGTCGGCGAGCGTGGCGAGGATCTGGCGCTCGTGAGACGCGAGCTGAACGACGCCTTCGGTGTAACCGTCGAGGAGGTGACCCGGGTTCCCGCCGAGGCCGAGCGAGCCGCGGTCGTCGAAGCCGACGCGGAGGCCGAGGCTGCGGCCGAACCCGACGGCCAGGTCGCCACCCCTCGCGTGGAACTGTAGCGGTTGCTCAGACGCGCTCTCGAGGAGATAGCAGTCGTTCGGATGGTCTCTCGAACCTGTCTCGATCGGAGCGCGAACAAACAGTGAAACAGCCGCGACTACCGAGTTCAGCTAGGTTCATCGGACGTCGCCGTCGAGTCACCATCGGTCTCTGCATCACGCTCGGTGTCGACCCCACCCTCGGCGTCGACCTCGGCCTCGTCCTCGCCCTCGAGGTCGCGCTCGACGGTCTCCTCGCGAACCGTCACCCCCTGTCGACCGAGGTGCTGGAGCTGTCGCCGGGCGAACTCCTCCTCTCGCGTCCCGCGCGTCGCCAGCACGTACATCAGCGCGCCGCCAGCGGGTCGCATCGTCCGACCCGCTCGCTGGGTTCCCTGTCGTCGCGACCCACCTAACCCGGAGGCGACGATCGCCAGATCCGCACTCGGCAGGTCGATCCCCTCGTCGCCCACCCGTGAGAGGACGAGCGTGTCGAGTTCGTCGTGCCGGAACGCATCGAGCAGTCGCTGGCGCTCGAGGTGGGGCGTCTCGCCGCTCAGGAAGGGGACGTCCAGTGCCGCCGCGATGTCGCGACCCTGCTCGAGGTAGTCGACGAACACGAGCGCCCGTGCGTTGGGATGGGCGGCGAGCAGGTACCGAACCTCCTGTACCTTGCCGGGGTTCGTCGCCGCGAGCCGGTAGCGTTCGCGGCCGTCGGCT
Organism: Natronosalvus vescus; assembly: GCF_023973145.1. NCBI lineage: Archaea > Methanobacteriati > Methanobacteriota > Halobacteria > Halobacteriales > Natrialbaceae > Natronosalvus > Natronosalvus vescus. Next base: position 2,556,223 of record NZ_CP099546.1, on the reverse strand, counting down.
GAGCCGTAGGCGTTTCCGTGTTCGTCGTCTCCCCACGGCACGTACCGGATCTCGAGTTCGGGTTCGGCGACGAAGCCGGCCTCGAACAGCGCCTCCCAGTCGGTGCCGATCGGCGGCCCGATCAGGGTGAAGATTTCGGCGACGCGGTCGTCCTCCCGCACTGGACTCGCCGACAATCCCAGTCGGTGACGGGACTGGAGGTGGGTGCTACGGCGGTAGACGTCCGAAGGGACGTGCTGGCACTCGTCGAAGACCACCAGCCCCCACTCGCGCTCGTCGAAGAGCGAGCGGTGGCGATCCATCCCCGCGATTTGGTAGGTGGCGACCGTCACCGGCCGGATCGTCTTCTGGCCGCCGTGGTACTGGCCGACCTGGCTCGGGTCGAGCGACGTCACGTCGACGATGGTTTCGGCCCACTGACGCGCGAGGTCACGGCTCGGGACGAGGATCAGCGTCTCCCCGCCGACGCGCTCCATCGTCGCAATGGCGGCGATCGTCTTCCCGCTCCCCGGCGGGCCGACGTAGACGCCCTCGCCCTGCTCGAGGAAGCGATCGACCCAGGTCTGCTGGTAGTCCCGGAGTGAGACCTCGAGGGCGAACTCTAGGGGCTCCCCGGACTCGAGGTCGCGGTCGTCCCGGACGGGGTACCCCGCCTCGTAGAGGGTGCGCTTGATCGCCGCCTCCGATCCCTCTCGCACCCAGTCTTCGGTGTCGGAGATGGGCGCGTGGACGTGCGATTCGTCGAGTTTCTGTCTGGCGACGTTGCCCATTATCTCGGGGGATCGCGCCTCGAGCACCGTGTAGCCGTCGGGATGGGTGGTGAGTCGGAACTGGCTGGCGCGATCCCACTGGCTCTCGACCCAGTCCTCGAGGGCGTCCGATCGCTGGCCGAGCGCCTGGCGCATCGTTCGACGGAGCCCCGAAAACGAGTCGTGTGGCGCCTGCCAGACGTCCTCTGGGCGGACGAGGTACCGGTATCCACCCTCGCCGTTCGTATCCGCGAGGTGGGCGAACTGCGAAAGCTGGGCGCGGGTGAACTGTTCCGGTTGATCGACGAGGATCTCACGGCGTTTGGGGAAGACGACCACCCGCTCGCGTTCGGTGAGATCCTCGAGTTCCGACGGGAACCAGACGACGGGATCTCGCGAGACGGCCAATCGCTCGAGCACACCGTCCGTGGCGAGGGATTCCAGATCGTCGCTCACCGCGGTCTGTGCGCGCTCGACCGCGCGGGCGACTTCCGACGCGGTGACGACCGGCCGACCCGCTCGCTGGCAAGCGTCGTGAAACTGCGAGAGCGAGAGTCCGGTCAGGTCGTCCTCGGCAGCCGTCGAATCCGCGGAATCCACGGGTTCGTCATCCGATGGGGAGGGCTGTTCGTCGGTCACTGTCCATGCTATCGGGCTTGGCGGTAAACAGATTTCGTTCGTGCAGTTGGGCGAACGATTCGTCTCGAGGGAGTCGAATCGGCAGTGCGTCTCGAGGGAATTAAATCGACGGTGAGTAAGGAGTGGTTTCGCCAAAAACGGCTGTATGGACACAGCCGGGCGCACAGTGGTAGGTGGTATGGTGGACGTATGCGCCATTCAGACGTTCCGGATTCAAACTGATAATGGTTGTGCTCATACGGTCGGTTGTAACTGTTTTCCAAAAATCACCGATACGGTACAGGCGATTTTCGGTACGAGACTACAACCGACCGGCCAAACCGCTATAGGGCCTGGTGACGTAACCGTACGTATGTACCGTGCTATCTTACCCGAAGGCCAGATTCGCTGTGAACGGTACGACCGAACCGACAAAGGACTCGAGCTGTACGACGACGACGAGCAGTTCATCGCGTTTGTCCCCTACGAGAACCTACACGCACTCCTCAACGAGGACGTGTATACCGGTGACGAACGATCGATTATGTAAGCTGGCCGAACGCCACAGGTTCAGGCCGCGGCCTCGACACCGCCTAAACTCGCCATAGACCCCGGCCTCGACACCGCCTAAACTCGCCACAGGCCGAAGCCTCGAGACCGACTGCTACCCTGAAACTGGCCGTGGCAACCGCTCGAGACAGACCGACCTCGATGAAACTCGACGCTATGCCGGCGACAGCGACCGTCGCTGTCGACGCGACCGTGACCGACGCGAAAAGAACACCACCATCACGCGATTTCTTCGTGACCGATCGCCTCGAGCTGTTCCCGATAGCGATTTCGTACGGTGACGACGGTCGTCTGCGCCGTCTGGGCGACCGCCCGCTGTGGAATCGTCTCGTTACAGAGCAATCCTGCCGCGTAGATCGCGGCGGCGGCGAAACCGGTCGGAGATTTGCCGGAGTGGAGTCCCTGCCTGGTCGTCGCGTCGATGATTTCGATCGCCTTCGATTCGACGTCGTTGCCGACCTCGAGTTCCGAGCAGAATCGGGGCACGAACTGGCGCGGGTTCGTTGGCTCGAGGTTGATATCCAGTTCGTCGGCGATGTAACGGTAGGTGCGACCGATCTCGCGTTGGTCGACGCGTGAGACGGCGGTTACTTCCTCGAGACTGCGAGGAATCCCCTCCTCCCGACAGGCCGTGTAGAGGGCGCTCGTGGCCACGCCCTCGATCGATCGGCCGCGAATGAGATCCTGATCGAGTGCCCGTCGATAGATCACGCTCGCGGTCTCTTTGACCGGGTTGGGGAGCCCGAGTGCGCTCGCCATCCGATCGATTTCCGAGAGAGCGTACTTGAGGTTGCGTTCGCCGGCGTTCTTCGTCCGGATGCGCTCCTGCCAGACGCGAAGTCGGTGGAGTTGGCCGTGTTTGTCGGCCGACATCGTGTGTCCGTTTGCGTCACGATTGCGCCAGTCGATAGTGGTCGTCAGACCGCGGTCGTGCATCGACTGGGTGAGCGGTGCGCCGACGCGTGAGAGCTGATCGTGCTCTTTGGCGTTGAACGCCCGCCACTCTGGCCCGTAGTCGATGGGATCCTCGCTCAACACGAGGCCGCACTCCCGACAGACCAGCTCGCCGCGGTCGGGGTCACTTACGACTGTGCTCGTTTCGCAATCTGGACACCGGCCGGTGTTCGTCCGCGGTGACTCGTCTCGTATCTGTTCGCTAACGGACCGCGTCATCAGTACGCGGTGAGAACCCAGCCGTGGTTGTAAGGGGCACAGATGGTTTCGATGGTAACACCGACTTTCCAAACGCTATGTGTTCCGAACGAAAAGTCACCAGTGGTTCGCCCCTGAACCGATCCTACGGCCTCGAGCGACGACACAGGGTACGTACCGATTGCGACGATGCTCGTTCCCACAGCCGGACACACTCGCGGACGAAGACGCCCCTGGACTGTTCGTCCGTTCTGCACCGATGGGTGCCGACAACGCCACCTGACACCCCTGGCGTCGCCAACGAACGCAATGGAATCGCGGCGGTCGCGCAGTCAGTGTCGATCCATCGAAATCGGTCGGTAACAGTCGACTGTACGGAGTAAACTCGGGCTTCGATGGCGAACCGACCACGACCGTTAAGCAGTCGACCACGAAGGTGGGAGGGTGTGGCGCGTACACGCCGGCAACACGCTTCGGGTACCATGGGTTTCGACGAAGGCTCGAGTGAGATCGCAGACCAGACCACCCCCGCGTATGTCACACCTACCCGTTCATCGCCGACGAACGATCGCGTTCCGATCCGTCACCGAAACCCGCACCCTGTGCAACGATTCGATACCATCGGTCGGTCGTCCGAAACGACTACCAAACGACCGATTGGCACCGTTTACGGGTCTATGGCGACGCTCGAGAACTCACCCGCTGGTTCGACCACTGCGCACCTCGAGTCCGATCCACCGACAGATCCGCACCTCGAGCATCGAAGTGGGCGCGTACCGCCTTCGCAACCCATGCAAAACGTGACCGTGTTTAAGAGAGTCACCGTTGGCGTAAGAAATGGTGTGTCAAACGTGACTGCGAGTTTCCCCTCGCCAGTGCAGCGGTTGCATTCAGAGGGATTTGACGGTGTTATGGTTGCGATACGCAGCCAACTGCTCGAGCGAAACGACGCGACCGATGAACCGTGGCGACCGGAACTGCCTCGACCAGCGTATAGCCCCGATACGGTTTGCGGTAGTCTCTTACCGGTGATTTCCGACCCGGTGGGGCAATCACCGGTGAAAAGTTACAGCAATCCGTATGAAGCAACCGAGAGGTGTCAGTAATGTCCTCGATCGATACCTCCCTCCCCGAAGAGATTACCTCCGTTACGGCCAACGATACTGACGAAACGCTCTCGAAAGACGTCATCTTCGAGTTGCTGAAAAACCGACGGCGGCGTGAGGTACTGACCTATCTCCTCGACGCCGAGGAGACGGTAACCCTGGGTGAACTGGCCGAACAGATCGCCGCCTGGGAGAACGACACCGACGTGAACGCGTTGAGTTCCGATCAGCGCAAACGCGTCTACGTAGCCCTCTACCAGACGCACTTGCCGAAGATGGACGACGCGGGAATCGTCGATTACGACCAGGATCGTGGCCTCATCACGCTCTCGGACAACGCCGACCTGCTCGTGATGTACCTCGATACGGACACCCACCAACGGGATCGGTGGGATCGATGGTACGCAGCGACGAGCCTCATCGGCGCAACGATCCTCGCCGCCGCAGCGCTCGGTGTCCCCGGGTTTGCCGCCCTCCCGATGACCGTTCTCGCCGGCGTGGTCATCGCCGCCTTCCTCGTCCTGTCAGCCGTTCACGTGTTCGTGAACCATCGGGTTCAGCAGGTCGTGGAGCAGAAGCTGGCGCGGATCACGTGATCGGAACGCAACGCGACCGGTTCGTCGACCACCCCTCGGAGCGTGATCTGAGTAGTGTATCCCCCACCCTGAACGGAGAGAGGGTCGACTCATCGATCACCCCGAATAGTGAGGCGACCGGTTCCGCACCGATCTCTACGGGAATCGATTTCCGACTCGACGGGGCACGATTCTCGGTACTCACCCCGGCTCGAGCCGGTGTCAACACGTTCCGTCACATCGCCGAGAAATCTGCCACTGTAACCGCCCGACGTACCAGGGGCTGTAATACCCAGAAGGACTTTTAGTTCTCGAGTTCGTACCAGTAACTGGCTCCCGACGACCGTCATCCAGTACCGGAGCAGTTCGCGTGCCAGCAATCTGTTCCCTGACGCGGGAGCCGCCTTCTCTACGTAGTGGACGTCACTCGAGTTCGGTAGCCACCGCCCCGACGTGCGACCGCGAAACTCAAGTAAACTTGTACCAGTTACACGCACGTGGCAGTATCGTTCGACCTGTTCGGGACGCTCGTCCGTACTGAGCGTCCAGCAGACCCCGCGACGGCGGTGGCAGCCGAACTCGAGAAACGGGACGTTGCGATCCCCGAAGACTGGCACGAGCGCTACGCACGTCCGTGGGTCGACGCCCCCGAGGGTGCCGAAGTCCCGCTGCCAGCCCACGTTGGTCGGGCACTGGCGAGCGCGGGAATCGAGTGGGAAGGGAACGTCGTTCGTCGGGCAGTCGTCGCCGCCTTCGATCCCGTCGTCGCGATTCGCCCCGGAGCGCCCGAGGCACTCGAGGCCGCTCGTGAACGAGGTTCCGTCGGCCTCTGTTCGAACTGTAGCGTACCGGAACTCGTCGGTCGAACCCTCATCAGGGCCGGCCTCGACCGGGACGACTTCGACGCAATCGTCACCAGTATCGGCTGTGGCTGGCGCAAACCGGCTCCTGAGATGTTCGAGGTGACGGCGTCACGACTCGACGTCGACCCCACGAACCTGATCCACGTCGGTGACGACCCTCGAACCGATGGCGGGATCGAGGCCATCGGCGGTACCGCGATCCTCCTCGAACAGACGCCCCTCGAGGCGGTTCCCGGCCGACTCGACTCGCTCGACTCGCTCGAAACGCCCGAAGCGTTCGACACGCTCGAGTGCGATTCCGTCGATACCGGTGCCGAGACGACTGACTGCCAGCCGGAGGACGATCGAGGATGACGGCGACGACCCTCCTCGTTATCGGCCTGGCGCTCGGACTCGACCTAGTGGTCGGCGAACCGCGAACGGCGTTCCACCCCGTTGCCTGGTTCGGGCGAGTGGTGGCCCTCGTCGATCGGGAGTGGACGCTCGAACCCGGTACCGAGCGATGGCTCGGGGTCGGCGTCGCGCTCGCGTTGCCGTTGCTCCCGGCCGCCGTCGCCGGCGGATTCGTCCTCCTCGCAACGGCGTTCCATCCGTTTGCTGGCATCCTCGCCGCTACCGTCGTCCTCGCCCTGACGACGAGCGTTCGGATGCTCCTGGATCTGACTCAGGAGGTGATCGAGGCGACCGCCGCCGACCTCGAGACCGCCCGCGAGCGCGTTCGCGGACTGGTCGGCCGCGACGCGACGACGCTCACCGACGAGGACGTCCGCTCGGCGGCGATCGAAAGCGCGGCCGAAAACCTCGCTGATGGCTTCGCGTCGACGCTCCTTCCCTTCGCGCTGCTGGCACCGATTTCGCTCCCGACCGCGGCCGCCGTCGCTGCCTGGGTAAAAGGCGTCAACACGCTCGATTCGATGCTCGGCTACCCCGAGAAGCCGATCGGTACCGCGAGCGCCCGCCTCGACGACGCCATGATGTACCTCCCCGCTCGAGCCACCGCGCTGTGTCTCGCCCTCGCCTCGAGACGCCCCCGGGCGCTCGCTCAAGCGCGCCGGTGGGCGCGGGTGCCCGCCTCGCCGAACTCGGGGTGGCCGATGGCGACGCTGGCCTGTGGGCTCGACGTTCGACTCGAGAAGCCCGACGCGTACGTGTTGTGTCCCGACGCGTCGCCACCCACGCTCGCGGACGGCCGACGGGCGGTCTCCGTGGTCGGCCTCGCCGCGGTGTGTCTGGTCGGTCTCGCGGCACTGTTCGCCGTCGTCGCTCCAGCACTAGAGTGGGTGGTCGGGTCGTCTTTCGAAGCCCTCGCCGCTGGACAGCCGGAGCATCTCGAGGCAGGTGCTCTCGAATTGGCGCTCGAGGCGGAGGCTACTGGATGACGCGACGACCGCGACGATCGCGACAATCGAACCGATCCCAAGGGTCGATCGTCGGCGATTGGCTTCAAGCGCTCCGGGGTGCGGTCACGTTTCTGACGCGGCTCCCGGTTCCACGGGTCGGTTCAGGTGGTGGTGCCGACGGTGCGGCGGCAACTGACTGGGACGCCTTCCGATCGCGGCCGTGGACGATCCCGGTCGTCGGCTGGCTCGTCGGCTCGCTGCTGGGACTGCTGGTGTTTCTGACGTCCGGGCTGCCGGCTCCGACGGTAACCGTGGCCTACCTGGTCGGAATCTACCTCCTGACCGGTATCAATCACCTCGACGGCGTCGCCGACCTCGGCGATGCGGTCGTCGTTCACGGCGATACCGAGCGCAGACGAGCCGTCATGACGGATACGACCGCGGGTGTCGGAGCCGTCCTGGCGGTCGTCGTCGTCATCGCGGGACTTCTCATGGCAGGGCTCTCCCTCGCGGGCATCCCGCTCGCGGTCGCTGTCGCGGCCGTCATCGCCGCCGAGGTCGGTGCCAAACTCGGGATGGCCGCCATGGCCTGCTTCGGAACGGCCGCACACGACGGGTTCGGCTCACAGTTGACGAGCGCCACCGATCCCAGCGCGTTCGTGGTTCCCACACTGCTGTCGATCCCGGTACTCGCCCTGACGTGGCCACAACCGGTCGCCGGCCTGGCACTCGCTGGCGGACTCCTCGGCACCGCACTCCCGTGGTGGTGGGCCCACCGCCACCTCGAGGGCGTCTCCGGCGACGTGTTCGGCGCAGCGAACGAGATCGGCCGCATCCTCGGGCTTCACGTGGGGGTGATCGCGTGGACGTTCTGGTGATGTGTGGCGGCGAGGGGTCGCGCCTCGAGAGCCCGGTCGAGAAGCCGCTGTTCGAAATCGGCGGGGTGACGATGATCGATCGCGTCCTGGAGGCACTCCGGGAAAGCCAGGTCGAGACGGTGGTCGCTGCCGTCTCACCGAACGCGCCGGATACCCGGGCCCATCTCCTCGAGAACGAGTCCCCCGCGGGGCTCGAGGTCGAGGTTCTCGAGACACGTGGTGAGGGGTACGTCGCCGATCTCCAGTCGATCCTCGAGTCACCCTCGAACTCACTCTCAACGCCCGTACTGACCGTCGCCGCCGATCTCCCGTTGCTTGAGGGAGCGGTGATCGACACCGTGCTCGAGCGCTACCGGCGACGAACGCGAACGGAAACGACCGCGGACGGGGAAGCCAACAGATCGCTCACAGTCTGCGTCCCGGTGGCGATGAAACGCCGCCTCGGCTTCGGCGTCGGGACGACGCTTCCGGAGCGACCACACCTCGCGCCGACCGGGGTCAACATCGTCGGCGAGTCGACCCAACCTATGACCGAGATGATCACCGACTGGCGACTGGCGAGCAACGTGAACAGACGATCGGAGGCCCGGGCGGCGGCGACACTGCTGGCCCGCTTTGAGGGTGGGCCGACGGGCACCGACCGAACACTCGAGGACGGTTCGTCCAGCAGACGGTCGCTCGGGGACGGGACAGACAGTGAACGAGTGCTCGGGGACGAGCCGACGACTGAAACGACACCGACATCGGAGGGCGACCGATGCGAGTAATCCTCGCCGCCGGATCGACCGCGACGGGGCTCATCGACGGCCTCAGCGCCGCCGGGGCCGCCGCCGACGTGATGAAATACACCCCCGCTGCAGACGCCGAAATCCTCGTTTACGGTCGGCCCACGGCCGCACCGGTAACACCGGTCAGCCCCACCGGCTGTCCGACCCCGGCGGCGATCACCCGCGCCGTCAGGGAGGTCGTCGGCTTCGACGTGACCGTTCTCGACGCCGGACTGGCTGAATCGACGGCCGCGCCGACCGTCTCGGTCGGAGCCGAGCCGGGCGCCGATATCAGAGCCGCCACAGCGGTTTCAGACGCCACAGCGATCTACGACCGCGCGGTGACGTTCGGCTCGAGTCTCCCCGACGACGAACTCCTCATCGGGGAGACGATCCCGGGCGGGACGACGACGGCCCTTGGCGTGATGACTGCCCTCGGCGAGCCACTGTCGGTCTCCTCGTCCCTGCCCGAGAACCCGCTCGAGCGAAAGCGCACGGTCGTCTCGTCGGGACTCGAGTCGAGCGATCTCGAGCCCGGTGCGTGTGCGGGTGAGCCGGTGGCGGCAATCGAGGACGTCGGCGATCCCGTCCAAGCCGCGGTCGCGGGCGTCGCCGCGGGCGCACTCGAGGCCGACATCGACGTCACGCTCGGCGGCGGCACCCAGCTGGTGGCCGCCGCGGCGATCCTTCGTCACGCCGGGATCGACGATCCGCTCTCCCTGGCGACGACCGCCTTCGTTGCCGACGACCCCGCCGTCGACCTCGCGGAGGCGGCCGACCGATTCAATCTCGAGGTGACCGTCACCGATCCCGGGTTCGATCGTGCGGATCACGTCGCCATGACGCGCTATTGCGCCGGCGAGGCGAAAGAGGGCGTGGCGATGGGCGGGGCACTCTCGCTCGTCCCCGACGGCTCGTTCGCGACGGTGCGGGGGCGGATCGAAACGGTCTGTGAGCGCCTCGGCATCGAGGACGAGTCGGAGACGACGCACCAGGACGAACGACCGATATCGGAGGAGGTCGGCGATGAATCCTGACAGCGTCGAGACCGTATCTCGCGTCCCCCACGGGGGTGAGCCCGACCGGTCGCTGCTGGATTTCTCGGCGAACACCAATCCCCGCATTCCGGACAGGGTCATCGACGTGTACGCGGATGCGCTCGAGACGGCTCGACGATACCCTGACGACGCGTATCCGGACTACCGGGCCGCTGTGTCGGACTACGTCGGTTGTAGCGAAAACGACGTAATCCCGACCCCCGGCGGCCTCGCGGCGATTCGACTGACGCTCGAGGCCTGCCTCGAGCCCGGCGAGACGGTCCTGGTACCGGCACCGAGCTTCGGCGAGTACGCCCGCGAGGTTCGACTGCAAGGGGCGACGCCCCGGTTCGTGCCCCACGACGAGTTGTGCGAGGTCGACGATGTGACGCTTCTGGAGGCCTCGCTAGTCATCATCTGCACCCCGAACAATCCGACCGGGGAACTCACCCCACGCTCGCGAGTCGAGACGTTCGCCGACCGCTGTCGTGCGGCGGAGACGACGCTGCTCGTCGACGAAGCCTTCCTCGGGTTCACCGACGAGCCGTCGATGGCCGGCCACGACGATCACGTCGTCGTCGCCCGGTCGCTCACCAAACTGTTCGGCCTGCCGGGACTACGGGCCGGGTTCGCGGTCGCCACTGGAGAGATCCGGGAACGACTCGAGATCGCCCGACGCGCGTGGAACCTGGGGACGCCCACGGCCGCCGTTGGTGCACATTGCATGCGTCAGACGGAGTTCGTCCGGGGGACGCGACGGGAGGTCGCTGAGGAACGGGAACGTATGACCGACACGCTCGCCGCGGACGACCGCTACGAGGTCACCCCGTCGGACGCACCGTTTCTACTGCTCGAGGTCATTGGCGACGAGGACGTCGATTCGCTGTGTCGACGAACCCGAGAGGCTGGCGTCGTCATCCGCGACGCGACCTCCTTTCGCGGCCTCGACTCCCATGTCCGCGTGGCGATCAAAGATCGGGCCTCCAACGATCGGTTGCTCGAGGTGTTGACCGATGGCTGAGTCAGCGCCCGCGTACGAGGCGGAGCGACGAGACGGCGTCCTGCGCATCAGTCGACCCGACACCGAGTGGCTCTCGACGGGCTGGAACGGCGGCCGAACGGGAGCAGATTGTACCTACAACATCTCCGTCCCGGAGGGGTGGAACTGCGACGACCTCGCGCCCTACGTCGATGCGCGACTCGCCGATGCGGGCTACCCACGTGACGAGGCGCCCGTCCTCCTCACTGGTGTCGACCTCGAGCACGCCCGCGGGGCCCACCACGACTCGGTCACCGTCTACGCCACCGCAGGCGTCTCGAACCCGGCAGCGCTGCCGATGAAACCGAGCGGCGAACGCGATCGCCACCGTCTCGAGGAGTCGTCGAGCGGGCAATCGGACACGACCGCTCCACCCGGCACCGTCAACCTCGTCGTCGGCACCACGCGGGCACTCGAGGCCGGGGCACTCGAGAACCTGCTCGCGGTCGCGGCCGAAGCCAAGGCGGCGACCCTGCTGACTCGGACGGGCTTTCCCGGCACCACGACTGACGCGATCGTCGTCGGCCACGACCCGGCGGGACAATCGCGGCCGTTTTCGGGCAGCGCAACGGACGTCGGTGCAGCCACGCGAGCATGTGTCCGGGAGGCCGTGACGGCGGCGCTCACCTCCCGATACGAGACAACGGACGCGACGGTTCCGGAGTCCGTTTCGGCCGCAACGTATGGCGTCTCGACTGACGCTCGAGCGACGGTCTTTCGGCTGTAGCGGCGTTCAGTTGGGGCATTTGACAGTACTGTTAACCGCCTCCGTTCCCTTCCTCCAGTGATGGCGGACGAACGCGACGATTCGACGCCGATTCGCTCGCTCGCGGTCACCGCTGAGGACGTCGTCGACGCGTTCGGCTACACCCGTGAGAACCCTGGCGAGGCCGTCCTTCGAGTGACGCCACCGTTTCACGGTCGGATGCGCGCCCGTCTGCACGTGTTCCAGGTCGACGACTCGCCTGAAACGGGAGCGATTCACCTCGAGCCAGAGCGGCTGCTCGAGGACGAGGCCGTCGACGCCTATCCGACGCTCGAGTCCGTCGCCGCGACGATGGACGAGTCGGCCGATCCCGAGACCGTCCGCGAGCGCCACGCCGACGCGCTCGATGCCTGGCGACGGCGAGCGCGGGCAGCGATCGTCGGTGCGGTCGACCTCGAGACCGATACCGGGAGCCACCGGGTCTCGGTGTCGGTGCTGGGACAGTCGTGACCGTTCCAGACCCAGTCGGCTACTTTCACTTTCACTCTGGACGGATCGACTTCACATACCGTCGGTCGAATGCCCGAGTATGCACAGCGTATCGATGATCGATGGCGACGAAACTGACTCGAGCCAGGCGACAGCCCGGCGAATCGACGTGAGCGACCTCGACGCGATTGGTGTCCAGGAGTTCGTCCGCACCAGTGTCGACACCGACGACGTCTCCCTCGAGCACCGCGGTTCGCGCACGTACCTGGTCGTCGGTGAGTGAGTGGATCACGAGGGGCAGAGCAAAGGCACTTCCCTGCGGAACCCCTGCGTCCAGCCGTGTCCACCGACGGCGACGAGGCGAGGAATAGCTCGAGTGATGGCGATGGTGCAACGAAGGCCTCGAGTGACGACGACGGGAACCGCCGCGTCGAAGTCTACCCCGACCGCGAGGTCGTCGTCGAGTTCGATCCCGACCTCACCTTCGAGTGCGTCGAAGACTGTACCTGGTGTTGTCACCACGGCGTGTTGCTGTACGACCGCGACCTCCTCGAGCTGGCCCAGCGGGCGAACCTTGCGGAGACGACGACCCAGTTTCGAGGTGAGCCGTTCGTCACCCGCGAGGAAAAAGAACGCGAGGAGCACGTCGCCGAGGACGGCCAGGCCTGTGCATTTCTCCGCGAGGACGGACTGTGTTCGCTCCACCTCGAGCACGACTGGAAGCCGACGCGGTGTTCGGTGTTCCCCCTCGGGGTCTGGCTCGAGGACGACGGTCTCCACGTCGACATCAGGGAGTCGGCTCACGACCACTGCGAGGGACTGGACGTGAGCGACCGACGGGTGATCGACAACCTCGAGGCGTTTTTACCCGAACTGCTGTGGGAGCTCGAGAATCCGGACAGCGATCGGACGCTGTAGCGGTTCCTGGTTCGAATTCGAGAAGTCTGACGTATTCGCTCGAGCAGAGCGTAACGAACGGCAAATGACGAGCCACGAACGGTGAACGGCGAACGTCCACCAGCAAACGGTGAACGACGAGTACCCGCTACCGCGTCGCCTGCTTCCACGTTTTCAGATCGACGACGGCACCATCCAACGTCGCCGGAATGCACTCGGTCGCCGCCCAGACGAACATCCCAGCAACCGTCTCGGGGTCGCGGCCATGCCCGTTCGTCAGCTCCGTGGCGAGCTGGCCCGGCTCGAGACAGCCCACGACGAAATCGGTGTCGGCGGCGAATCCCCGCACGACGGCCTCGGCGGCGGCTTTCGACATCGCGTAGGAGCCGTAGCCCGGTTTGGCCTCGCGGGCAACGGCCCCCGTGGGGACGAGGACGCGAGCCCCCTCGTTCAGGTGGGGAAGCGCTTCGGTGATCGTTCCGAACACACCTCTCGCGTTCGTCGCCAGGTGATCGTCGAACCGGCTGTAGGGCTCGCTATCGCTGGGGGTCTCGCCCGGCGTTCCGTGGTAGACGCCCGCGCAGGCGGCGACGACGTCGATGCCGCCCGTTTTTCCTGCTCTCGAGGCAGTCTCCATCAGGCGCTCGAGGTCGAACTCGTCGCGGACGTCGGTTCGGAGCCCCTCGATCTGTGGGTGCCCGTCATCGTCACCGTCACCGTCGCCATCGCTAGCCAGCGAGTCGACCGTTTCCTCGATTTCGGCGGCGTCTCGAGCACCGATGACGACCGTCGCGCCCGCTTCGAGAAACGCCGCTGCCACCGCGCTGCCGATGCCGCCCGTGCCGCCGGTGACGACGACAGTTGATTCGTCCATACGGGCTCGAGGACGGCCGGGAATACCAAGCCACCGGATACCGGCTGGTGAGCGTCGACTGGGTTCCATCCCTCGCTGTGTATGGTCGCGCTCCCTACGCGTGTTTATACCACCCCTCCCAAAGTATGACACAGGTTTATCAACTAGCCGAGACCACAGACGACCATGCAATCGCTGGCGGGAGCGTCGGTCGTCGTCATCGGCGCTGGAATCGGTGGACTGTCGACGGCGTGTTACCTCGCCGACGCCGGTGCGACTGTCCGGGTGATCGAGAAGAACGACCAGCTCGGCGGCCGGGCAAGTCGCCTTGAGGAAGCCGGCTTTCGCTTCGACATGGGGCCGTCGTGGTACCTGATGCCCGACGTCTTCGAGCGCTTTTTCGCGACCTTCGATCGGACGCCCGCGGACTACTACGAGTTGACCCACCTCGACCCCCACTATCGGATCTTCTTCAAGGACGGGGATCGAGTCGACATCACGCCCGACCTCGAGCGGACGAAGGACGTGTTCGAGGCGTACGAAGACGGTGCTGGCGACGCTCTGGAACGCTACCTCGAGACGTCCCGAGAGAACTACGAGGTCGGGATGAAACACTTCGTCTACGAGGATCGGGAACGACTGCGCGATTACCTGGATCTGGACGTGGCCCGTCAGGCCCGCGGGCTCTCGTTACTGGGCTCGATGCAGGGCCACGTCGAGAAATACTTCGACCACCCGAAGCTCCAGCAGATCATGCAGTACACGCTGGTGTTTCTCGGCGGCTCTCCGAGGAACACGCCCGCGCTGTACAACCTGATGAGTCACGTCGATTTCAACTTGGGCGTCTGGTACCCCGAGAACGGGCTGGGCGGCGTCATCGACGGCATCGCCGACCTCGGCTCGGAACTGGGCGTCGAGTACGAGACGGGACGACCCGCGACCGAGATCAAAGGCCACGCCGGGTCGTTCCTCGTCGAAACGCCGGACGGCCCGCTCACGGCGGACTACGTGGTGAGTAACGCCGACTACGCTCACACCGAACAGGAGCTGTTGGCAACCGAACGCCGAGGCTACGCCGCCGACTACTGGGCGTCGCGAACCTACGCCCCATCCGCGTTCCTGCTCTACCTCGGCGTCGAGGGAGACGTCCCCGAGCTGGCCCACCACACGCTCGTCCTCCCCACCGGGTGGGACGAGCACTTCGCACAGATTTTCGACGATCCTGCCTGGCCGGACGACCCCGCCTACTACCTCTGTGTGCCCTCGAAAACCGACGACACCGTCGCGCCCGAGGGACACACCAACCTGTTCGTCCTCGTGCCCATCGCCGCGGGCCTCGAGGACACCCCCGAGTTGCGGTCGTCCTATCGTGACCAGGTACTCGAGGACATCGCCGACAACACCGGCACCGACCTCCGGGATCGCATCGTCTTCGAGGAGTCGTTCTGCGTCGAGGACTTCGCCGATCGGTACAACAGCTACGCGGGGACGGCGCTGGGCATGGCTCACACACTCCGACAGACGTCGCTCTTCCGGCCACCGCATCGCTCGAAGGAAGTCGACGGGCTCTACTTTGCTGGCTCGTACACGACGCCCGGAATCGGCGTCCCCATGTGTCTGATCAGCGGCGAACTGACGGCCGAAAAAGTGCTCGAGGATCACGGCGAATAGCCTATGGTCGTTCCGTCACCCTACCGTGTCCCGTCGACCCACTGCGAGTCACGCGTGCTGGTACCCCCAGGCGGTGAGTCACCGTGACGGGACGCCGTGACGAGTTGGTCGACCAGGATGTCTCGAGTCGCTGGGTCGACCAGCTTTCGTACCTGCTCACGCTCTCCCGACCACGCTTCTGGCTCTATCTGGCCGGGCCGGTACTCGTCGGGGTCGCCTACGCGGCCGAGACGCCGACCGATCTGGTCACGCCGGCGGTGATCGTGCTGTTCGCGTACTTCCTGATCCCGGCGAACGTCTTTCTGTACGGGATCAACGACATCTACGATCGAGAGATCGATGCCGAGAATCCCAAAAAGGACGACCGGGAGGCGCGGTATGCGGGCCATCGGATCGTACCGGTGGCCGTCGTCGTGGGTGCCGTCGCGCCACTGCTCTTGCTCCCGTGGCTTCCGCGTCCGTCCTGGCCCTGGATCGCCCTCTTCCTCGCTCTCGGAGCCGGCTACAGCGCGCCGCCCGTGCGCTTCAAGACGACGCCGGTGCTCGATTCCGTTTCGAACGGGCTCTACATCGTCCCCGGTGCTGCCGCCTACGCCGCCGTGGCGGGCACCCAGCCCCCACTCCTCGCCGTCGCCGGCGCGTGGCTGTGGGCGATGGGGATGCACACGTTTTCGGCGATTCCCGACATCGAGCCGGATCGGCAGGCTGGGATCAGAACGACGGCGACCGTACTCGGCGAACGGCGAACCTACGCCTACTGCGGGGGCTGCTGGCTCGGCAGCGCTGTCGCCTTCGGCGCTATCGACTATCGCATGGGCCTCGCGATGGCGGTCTACCCCGCGCTCGTCGTCGCCATCGCCACCTCGAGCGTCGCCGTCTCGAGGGCGTACTGGTGGTTCCCGGCGATCAACACCGTCGTGGGCGCCACGCTGACGATGGGCGGGCTCTGGAGGGTGTTCTATGGCTGATCGCTCCGCACGATCCGAGACGGTCGACAGGGCAACCGTCCAGCGTCGCCTCGAGACCCTGATAACGAACAACCGGTTTACCATCGCCGTCATCTTTCCCCTCGTCGGCGCGATCACCCTGGTCGGCAGCGCAGAGGGGTTGTTACCCGCGCCGCTGGCGTACAACCCGCTGTTGATCCTCTTCGGGACGCTCGTGATGCGGTCCCCGCTGATCGTCGGCCTGTTGCCCCGAATCGGCCGGTGGGCGCTCGCCTGCCTGGGGCTATTGACGGCGTACACCTACGCGATCGAGCTCGTGGGTGTTCGCACGGACTGGCCCTACGGCGCGTTCGAGTACACGATCCAGCTCGGGCCGATGCTCTTCGGGGAGGTGCCCCTTGCGCTCCCGCTGTTTTTCATCCCGCTCGTGTTGAACGCGTACCTGCTCACGCTGCTGGTGTGCAGGTCGCATGCGGAGAGCGCCCTCGTGCGCCTCCCGGCAGCCATCGCCGCGGTCGTCGCCGTCGACCTCGTGCTCGACCCCGCCGCCGTCGCCGTGGGCTTCTGGTCGTTCGAGTCCGGCGTCTACTACGGCGTCCCCGTCTCGAACTACGTTGGCTGGCTCATCTCGGGCACCGTCGCCGTCGTGCTGGTCGACATCGCCTTCGACCGGGCGGCGCTGCTCCAGCGCGTCCACTCCTGTCGCTTCATCCTCGACGACCTGGTCAGCTTCGTGGTGCTGTGGGGGTCGATCAACCTCCTGTACGGCAACTGGATCGCTGCGGGCGTCGCCGGAGTGTTCTGTTTCGGCCTGATCCGAACCGGCCGGTACGATCGGACGATGGTGCTCGAGGCGATTCCGGGCCCGATTCGGGCTCGAGTCGGCGAGTGACCAGCCAACGGCGATCAGAGACGATTTCGTCGCTCGAGCGAGAGCGAGTCGACGCTCTATCCAAAACCGACGAGCGTTGAGCGATAATAGTACACTATCTGTATCGATATGGTGCAAATACTATAGTTGTGGCCAACGGACGCAGTTCACCGGAACCGGTTGCGTTCCGATCCGACAAGTGCCCCGGCTGTCCCTTACGCGTCGACTGCACCCGTTCGAAGATGATGAAAGAGGTACGTTTGGGCGTAGCCCGCGTACCGACCGCCGAGACGTTCGCGGATCGCCCGAGAGGTGTCACCGTAGTTCCCGCGGTCGCAGTCGGGGTAATACTCCGCGATGGCCGTCTTGATCCACGTATCGAGGGGAACCGCCTCGTCGAATCCGAGCGCGAACAGCAGGACACAATCGGCCACCTTGTCGCCCACGCCGACGAACTGGGTGAGGGAGTCGCGAGCGGCCTCGTACTCGAGGTCGCGGGCCTCCGCCGGGTGAGCCTCGCCCGTAGCGACCATCTCGGCGGTGCGTTCGACGTAGGGGGCCCGGTAGCCGAGGCTCAGGTCGCGCAGGTCGGCCTCACTCGCCGTCGCGAGCTGTTCGGGGGTCGGGAAGGCGTGGATCGGCTCCCCGCCGAGGGCGTACGCGTCGCCGTACTCGCGGGCGAGGGTCGACACCATGCCGTGAATACGACCGACCCGCATCTGCGCCGAACAGATAAACGAGATGAGCGTGCCGAAGGCCGGATCAGCCACCAGTCGCATCCCGTCGTGGGTCGTGTAGGCCTCTCTGATCAGCGGATCGTCGGGGGCGTCGGTGGCGATGGCCTCGAGGTCGTCCTCGAGTCGCAACAGCCGCCGGACGAGGGGGTCGGCGTCGGTACTCGAGCGCCACTCGACGTTCCCGTCGGCCGCTCCCGTCGGCTGGCGCACCTGAATCGGCGTCCCATCGACGACCGTCTGGTACCACGCCTCGGGGGTGCGCTCACCGGTGTACATCGCGCCGTCGTTCCGCGTCCAGAGGTAGGACTGCCCGCTCTCGAGGGTCAGATACAGGTCGAAACCACCCACGAGTTCGTCGCTCGAGATGACGCCCGTTTCCATGCCCGGAGCGTGAGCGAGGGCGGGCATGGGCCTTTCGAAGTGTCGAAGATGGTCGGCGGGCGAACCTTCATACCACATGCGATACAATACCTACCTATGCACTGCAGGGTTGTCGTCGAAGCTGCTGTGCCGGTGTACGACGTCGAGACGGAAGACGAGGCAATCCGCATCGCGATCTCGAAGACTGGCGAGATGCTAAACCCTGACCTGAACTACGTCGAAATCAACATGGGCGAGCGCACCTCCCCCTCCGGTGAGGAGCTTCCGCCCGCCTTCATCGCCGCCGACGAGGCTCTCGTCGCCCTCGAACTCGAGATGACCGTCTTCAACGTCGAGCGAGAGGAACACGCCTCCCGCATCGCCCGCAAGGAGATCGGTCAGCGTCTGGCGAATATCCCGCTCGAGGTGCTTTCGGTCGTCGTTATCGAAGAGGACGACGATGACGATGACGGCGATGGCGATAATGTCGACGAAGTCGACGAAGACCAGGCGGATACCGAGTCAGCCGACGACAGTATCGACGAACCGGAAACGACCGATACCGACGACGACAGCGACACCGATACCGACAACGGAGACACCGATACCGACAACGAAGAAGGCGACGACGTCCTCCCCGAGTTCGAAGACCTCCTCGAGTAGGCATGTAAGCCGGGTAGAGAACCCTACGACGAACCCAGCGAACACGGTATTCCGACGACCTCGACTCGAACGGCTGTGACGCGGGCCGTTTCTCGACGACCGTTCTCACGAAACGCTATCGTACCAACCGAAACGATGTACACACCGATCGCAAGATGAGTCTGCGATCGGGTGTGGATAGACGTGCAGTAGCACCTACAGACCGCCACAATGTCGTGATCGTCCAAACCGCGAACCGATCGAAAGCAGCGGTTGAAATCGTACGGACGTACTACAGACACCACCACTTGTTGAGAACGAACCGAACACGGCAAGACAGGAGAGAGAAAAGCGCATCCGCTCGGGCTGTAGACTACGCGTAGGGTGTCACAGGCAACTCAGTCGGCCGTGGCGGCGACTGCCTCGGCTTCCCCCTCTCGCATCGGTTCCGTGATTCCCCCCGCAAGTGCAAAAACAGCCGCTTTGTGATCAGTTTTCGATTTGTGAATTGATGTCGGTCGAATACCAAGAGACTCGTATTCATCGAGCGAAATCTGACAGTCATCCCAGTTGGCACAGTGGTTCGATACTTCGGCAAGAAGGCCGTGAAGGTGAATGAGCTCTTGTTTCTTCATAACCATGCAATCCTATCCACTGCAGGGTTATATTATTATCTTGAGTCGCGTTAACACGCACCTGTTAATGGCCACCCAGGATATCATTATTCGAGACCGTTTGACTGAGAAATACGTCCGACGGAAACCCACTGACAGGGACAGCCTAACAGCTCGTTGCCGATCCCTACTATCCCGGTGCTGGTGGAAACCGACGGAATCGAGGCCGAAACAGTCACGTACTCGAACAGGTCTCGGCGACAGATCCTGGCGTGCACGGCGCGTGCGCGAGGAGGAACCGTTCACACCGTTGGCACCACACCGGAGACACTCGACGGAACAGAGAAACAGTGACTCGAAACGTGAAACGTGGAGACAGTACCCGCACCAGCCGCTCGAGAAGTGCTAGCTGAACGTGTGCGCTGCCAGGAGTCGGTAGCGCTAGCCTAATTGTTTCAGCGTTCGGAGGTCACGATCGGTTCGCATGAACTCGGCCATCCGACGGGAGGCGTGGCAGTTCGGACAGTGAAACATCGATGTGGAGGACGGGAGTTCGCCCGGGGAGACCTGCCACTCTTTCACACATTCAGGACACAATAGTTGAACGGTCGTTTCGACCATGCTATGGCAATACACACCCACCCTCAAAAACGTTGCCGCGACACTGACAGCGACACCGACGCCGAGTAGCTGTGGCGTCGACTTCCGGGCCGTCTGTCGACACTTCTGGGCAGTCTGTCGTCGGCTTTCGGGCAGCCTCGAGTCTCTATCGTCCGAATTTCTCGGCGGTAAGTGGCGGTTACGGCCGATTTGATTGCACTGGACGGCCGTGTTCAGAGATGACCACGAGTACTCGGTACGCGGTGCAATCACCACGAAAGGGGCAGACTCGCTCGACTCCGGGAGTCGCTGTCGCTTTCGGCGGGCGAGAGACGTCCTCGCGAACGGAGAAAACGAGGGGCAGTTTGTCGCGAGCGGAGAAAACGAGGGCAGCGTGTCGTGACCGAAGGAACCGCAGGGGATTTCGTGATGTTCGAATTGGTCGTAGACCAGTCAGTACGTCCGGGGAACCCAGCACTGGACTGGACACGAACGACCACACGAGTTACCACCAACCACCAGTGACCGCTCGAGAGCACTCGGACAGTCCATGCATAGCGCTGTCAGAGCACATGCTGGACTGGTGGTTGGGACGTTCGTCCGAAAACAAAATCGCTCACGCCATCGACATCCGTACTTGCACCACCATCGACAGCGACTGTATCGCCACCCTTAGACCGTCATCGTGTCGCCGGCCTCGAGCAGTTCCTTGTACCGGTTCCGGATCGTTACTTCCGAGATGTTGGCGACGGAACTCACCTCGTTCTGGGTAACCTTCTCGTTGGTCAACAGCGCGGCGGCGTACACCGCGGCGGCGGCGAGGCCGACCGGCGACTTACCGCTGTGGACGCCCTCCTCGCGAGCCGAGTCGAGCAGCTGGCGGGCACGGCGCTCGGTCTCGTCGGAGAGGTCGAGGTCGCTGATGAACCGCGGGACGTAGCTTTCGGGGTCAGCGGGCTTGATCTCGAGGTTCAGCTGACGAACGATGTACCGGTAGGTGCGGGTGAGCTCCATCCGGTCGACGCGGCTGACGGCGGCAATCTCGTCGAGGCTGCGCGGGGTGCCGGCCTGGCGGGCCGCCGCGTACAGCGACGACGTCGCAACGCCCTCGATCGAGCGGCCGGGGAGCAGATCCTCGTTGAGTGCCCGGCGGTAGATCACGCTGGCGGTCTCGCGGACGTTCTCCGGGAGTCCGAGTGCGCTGGCCATACGGTCGATCTCGCCGAGGGCCTGCTTGAGGTTGCGCTCTTTGCTGTCGCGGGTGCGGAAGCGCTCGTTCCAGGTGCGAAGCCGCTGCATCTTCTGGCGCTGGCGGCTCGAGAGGGCGCGGCCGTAGGCGTCTTTGTCCTGCCAGCCGATGTTCGTCGACAGTCCCTGATCGTGCATCATATTCGTGGTCGGGGCACCGACGCGGCTCTTTTTGTCCTTTTCGGCGGAGTCGAACGCACGCCACTCGGGCCCGCGGTCGATCTCGTCTTCCTCAACGACGAGGCCACAATCAGAACACACCGTCTCGGCGTGTTCGCTGTCGGAGACGAGCCGGCCGCCACACTCGGGGCAGTGTTCGCTCTCGTCTTCGTGCTCGTGCTCGCTCTCGGTCGACCGTGGCTCCTGCTCTCGCTGTGTCTCGCCACTGTAGGTTCGGAGTGTCGTATCTGTCATGGTGAATCGGGTTGGTTACTCAAGGCTGCCGGGTGGGGGAACCAGAAAGAAAACCCGGTCGCCTCAGCTAACACATGGTAAGGGCGAAAAGTATATAAAGTTTTCGGCTACTATATAAACAGTCCCCGGAACAGTTATGTGCGTTTCGGTTATAGGATGATCGATCATTGATAATTACGGCGTCCAGCAGGGGCCACTTGGCGTGCTCCACCAGGTCAGACAGTAAAAAGGTGTCCCTCCGTGGGGACGTCGAAGAGGCCGACACGAGCACCCGCATCGAGCCAGGCGTGGCCGTAGGAGAACGCCGCGAGCGCGTTCACCAGATCGTCGTCGTCCCGAAAGTGACGGCCGTCCTCGAGGTACGATTCGGCCATCTCGTAACACTCCTCGGCGGCCACTGCCATCGGTGTTTCCGCTGGTGGGGCGACCGTCGCTGCCTCGAGGGCCTCCGCGAGTAGCGTTCCGTAGCGATCGGTCTTTTCCTCGAGATCTGCGGCCATATTGGTTGGACGTCCGACGCGGCCGTAAACGCGTCGACTCGAGATCATCTCCTCTCCCGTATGACCGTGTCACACCAGCACATGCGATCGCGCCAAAGACGTATCCCGCTCGGCGTGATATCGCCACCGATGCGACTCATCGAGGTGCTCGTCTCGAGCGACGACCGGGAGGCGGTGCTGTCCGCGCTGGAGTCCGATGGGATCGATTACGTGGTCGTCACCGAGGACAGCACGGATAGCGCCGACGTCCTCGTCCAGTTTCCGCTCCCGACCCAGGCCGTCGAGGAGGTGCTCGAATCCCTCGAGGAAGCCGGAATCGACGATCAGTTCGTCATCGTGAGTTCGATCGAAACCGCCCGGACGCCGGGTATCGAGGATCTCGAGGAGCGGTTCGTCAGCGGCACCGAAACCGACGACAGCATCTTCTCCGAGGAGATTCGGACGCGGGCGCTGAACATGACGCCGAGTCGGCTCACTTACTACGCGATGACCGTCCTGAGCGCCATCGTCGCGACGGCCGGCCTCCTGCTCGACTCGCCCGCCATCGTCGTCGGCTCGATGGTCATCGCCCCCCAGGTGAGCGCCGCGCTGACCGGCACCGTCGGGATGGTGCTCAACGACCGGGGGATGATCGTGGGCGGAATCTCCTCGCTCGTCAGCGGCCTCGTGGCGGCGATGGGGGGTGCGTTTGTCTTCGCCTGGCTCCTTCGTTACGGTGGCGTCGTCCCGACGACGCTCGAGATCACGGCTATCAACCAGGTCAGCACCCGCATCGCCCCAGGACTCCTCTCGTTGATCGTCGGCATCTGTGCGGGAGCCGCCGGCGCGTTCGGCCTCGCCACCGCCCTCCCGGTTTCGTTGGTCGGCGTGATGATCGCCGCCGCACTCATCCCCGCGGCCGCCGCCGTCGGCATCGGCCTGGCGTGGGGTGGCCTCACGGTCGCCTTCGGCGCGTTCGTCCTGCTCGCGATCAACACCGTCTCGATCGTCCTCTCGGGCCTGCTCGTCTTCTGGTACCTGGGCTATCGCCCCGACGACTGGACACGCGGGGCGTTCCGGGCCAACCTCAGCCGAGAACACCTCGCGAACGTCGCTCCGGCGCTCGCAATTCTCATGGCGGCCCTCCTCGTCACCGGCGGCGTCCTCGGTCAGCACGTCCTCTTCGAACACGCCGTCAACGACGAGGCCCGCGAGGTGCTCGAAGATCCTGCCTACGAGGAACTCGAACTCGTCGACGTCCAGTCGACGTTCGCCGGGGCAAACCTCGCCGAGACCAATGCGGTCACGATCGTCGTCCGCCGACCCGACGGCGTCAGCTATCCCGATCTCGTCGAGGCGTTCGAAACCGCCATCGAGGAACGAACCGATCGGGACGTCGCCGTCACCGTCGAGTTTGTCGATCAGGTGGATGGCACGTAGGTCGTTTGTGTGCCTCGCTTCCGCTAGGCGGCCGGGCGGGAAACGCGCTCCGCGAACGTAAGGCTTTACGCCGTGTTCGCCGAACAGTAGAACATGAGCGACCAGCCTCGAGTCGAAATCTACACCAAAGATGACTGTTCCTACTGCGAGAAGGCGAAGGATCTCTTCGACGCCAAGGGCATCGAGTACGAGACCTACAACGTCACCGGCGACGACGACCTGTTCGAGGAGATGGTCGAGCGCGCCGAGGGGCGAAAGACCGCCCCCGAGGTGTTCATCGACGACGAGCTCGTCGGCGGCTGGGACGAGACCAGCGCCCTCGACGAGACCGGCGAACTCGACGAGAAACTCGGGATCGAACGCCCCGACTGCGAGATCGTCGAGCACCGACGCCTGCTCATCGCCGGGACGGGCATCGCCGGCCTGACCGCTGCAATCTACGCCGGTCGGTCGAACAACGCCCCCCTGGTGATCGAGGGCGACGAACCCGGCGGCCAGCTTACCCTGACGACCGACGTCGCCAACTACCCCGGCTTCCCCGACGGAATCAGCGGCCCGGAGCTGGTGAACAACATGAAAGCCCAGGCCCGCCAGTTCGGTGCCGAGTTCAAAAACGGCATCGTCACCGACGTCCAGCGCGTTTCCGAGCGGGCGGAGAGCCGTGACGCCGCCCACGAAGCCGGCGCCTCCGACCGCTCGTTTTGCGTCGAGCTGACCAACGGCGACCTGTACACCGCGGACGCCGTCATCGCCGCCTCGGGTGCCAGCGCCCGCACCCTCGGCATCCCCGGCGAGGAGGAGCTGATGGGCTACGGGCTCTCGACCTGTGCGACCTGTGACGGCGCGTTCTTCCGCGACGAGGACATGCTCGTCGTCGGCGGGGGTGACGCCGCCATGGAGGAAGCCTCCTTCCTCACGAAGTTCGCCGACACGGTCTACATCGCCCACCGCCGCGAGGAGTTCCGCGCGGAGGACTACTGGATCGACCGCGTCCACGAGCACGTCGAGGACGGGAACATCGAGATCATGAAGAACACCGAGGTGATCGAGATCCACGGCTCGCCGGAGGACGGCATCGACCACGCCACCCTCGTGCGCAACGAACTGGGCCACCCCACCGACCGCCTCGAGGATCCCGAAACCGAGGAGTTCGACTTCGAGGTCGGCGCGGTCTTCTTCGCCATCGGCCACACCCCCAACACGGCGTACCTCGAGGGCACCGGCGTCGAACTCGACGAGGAGGGCTACCTCCAGACCCGCGGAGGCGACGGTGGCGGCCAGACGGCGACGGGCGTCGAGGGCATCTTCGGTGCAGGTGACGTTGTCGACTTCCACTACCAGCAGGCCGTGACCGCGGCGGGTATGGGCTCGAAGGCGGCAATCGACGCCGACGAGTATCTAGAGTATCTCGAGCGCGAGCGCGAGAGCGAGCTTGAGGAGACAGCGGACGTGCCGGCGGCCGACGACTGATTGGGGCCTGGATCGAGGTTCGGTTTGTGTTGCGGTTGTAGTGTGTATTTGGTGCGCGTTTGGTGCGTGTGTTAACGCTGGTTAGCGACTGTAGCGAGTCGGATCCGAGTTGCTCGAGCCGTCGATCCGAATTGTGCCAGTTGCGATGGTGTACCGTGGAGCGTTCCTAGTCGTGTCTGTTAGGTGCCCGACCGTGTCTGTAGTAGTGTCCGCGTGAGGCTCGAGTGTGATGGACAGCTACTTGATCGATCTCTCCACCATCATACTCGTCTACTCATCACGATCCACCGTACACGTCCATTCATCACGACCTGACTCAGATCCTCGCGCGGGTACGCGTGATGAATGAAAATAGCGGAACAGTTGCGGAACACGCCATCCGATAGCGTGACCCATCTTGATCGCGATCGACCCACTCGAGCCGGCTGTCGGGGACGAACGTGAGCCGCTGTTGGGGGCGATCGAGGATCGAGCAGGCGAGAGTGGTGTATCGGTGGCTAGGTCATCGGATAGGGTGAAACGGCGAGACGGAACAGTGCGGTTTCGCTAACGTCCTGCACCCGTTACTCGAAGCAACGCCAGGACTCGCGGTGAGCGGTCGCTATGGAGGATAGTACTGCGGCTACGAAGTGTAGCGTTCAATAAAAGTGAAACCGCGGGCCGGAGTGAATCCGGTGGTTAGGTTACGACGTTAGTCCTGACGGCGGAGTGCCAGCATGGCGGCTCCGAGCAGGGCTGCGAGGGCGACGGCGACACCGAATCCGGGCTGACCGTCGTCATCGGTCTCGTCGTCGTCATCGTCGTCGTCGACGACATCGTCATCGTCGTCGTCGTCAGGTGCGGCATCGTCGTCATCGTCGTCGTCAGGTGCCGCGTCATCGTCATCGTCGTCAGGGGCTTCGTCATCGTCGTCGTCAGGGGCCTCGTCATCGTCAGGGGCCTCAGTTTCGACGTCGACGGAGCCGCTGTCGAGTTCTTCACCGTCGAGGGAGAGCGTCCAGTCGTAGGTACCGTCCTCGAGGTCAGCGACTGCTTCGCTGAATGCCTCGGAGGCACCTGCTTCGAGGGACACTTCCTCGTCGATCACGGACTCGCCGTCGAAGACGAACTCGACCGTGGTCTCGCCGTCGGCGTCACCAGTATTGGAGACTTCGACGTCGATGTTGGCCGTGTCCTCGTCAACGGTTACGTCGTGCGTGGCTTCGAACTGAGCTTCTGGCTCAGGCTCGGCGTCCACGACGACTGCGTCGTTGTAGATCCGGTCGTCACCGAGCGTGGTTCGGATTTCGAACTCGTCGCCAACTGCACGGTCGCTCAGGTCAACGGTGGCGGCGAAGGAGCCGTCATCGTTGACGTCAGCGGACGTGCGTGCGACGCTCTCGGCGAAGCGGAGACGGAACTCAGCGTTGTCTCCACCGGGGGCGATGTTGGTCTCACCCTCGATGACTGCTTCATCGGAATGGGTGAGTTGGAGTCGGTCGTCCTCGTCGAAGTCGCCGACGAGTTCGACGGAGCGCTCTTCAACCGAGAAGGTGTCCGAGACTTCGACGTCCTCGTCGTGGTATACGTTCTCGTCAGCGTCGATGCTGAACGTCACGTCCCAGGTCTGGTCAACGCTAGCGTTGCTTGCTTCCTGATCAACGACGACGTAGAACGCGCCGCTGTCAGCGTCCGTGTGGACTTCCGCCCATTCGGCGGAGATAGCGTCGCTCAGGTTGACCGAGTCAGCCGAGCCGAATCGTGGCTCCTCAGTGTCCTGGAAGATCATCTCGAGACCTTCGTCGTCGTCGAAGTCATCAGCGTCGAGGTATCCGTAGAGACCGGTTGCCTCAACTTCGAAGACGAGGTGGTCACCTTCAGCGACGTTGTTGCGCTCGAGCGCGTTCTCGAGGATGTCCTCGAGATCGTCATCGGCAGCAGGCTCGGAGACAACGTAGGTGTTCAGGTCGCCAACGGAGCCGGCTTCGAGCGTGATGAACGCAATGTCATCCTCGTCCTCCGTCTCACCGTCTGGGAAGACGTGCATCTCGAGGATGTCTGCTGGGAGGCGCGCATCGTCGTATTCCTCCAGGCTGTTGTCGTCTTCGACAGTAACAGTGTCGTCCTCGTCAACAGCTTCGAAGGCATCAGTTCCGCCCTGACCGGCCAGGTACGTGTTCATACGGACGGTGACTTCGCCGTCACCGCTGCCGTCCTCAACCGTCAGGTTAGCCTCGTAGTATTCTTCACTGTCGTCGAAGATCGTGACGTTTGCGGAGTCACCACCATCGAATTCGACGGTGAACTCGACGTAGTCGCCGGTGATACCGTCGTAGTTGTCAGCACTGAAGCTGGTTGCGAAGTCAGGTGCTTCACCGACGCTGATCTCTGCCGTGTCCTCAGCGGTGGTGTCCGAGACGCTCACGGTGAACGTGTAGTCGCCCTCGGCCCAGCCGGTGAAGTCGGCGTCGAGTTCGTCAGCGGTGTGACCCTCGATCACGACTGCGTCATCAACGTCTTCCATGGTGTCAGCAGCGTCACCGAAGGTTGCGTTGAGATCCTCGGCGCTGACAGCATCGCCGTCAGCGTCCTCGGCACTCACGTAGAGGTCAACTTCGTCGCGTGGCTGGTCGCTAACATCATCGTAGCTGAGGGTAGCGGAGGAGCCAGCATTGACTTCCTCAGAGTCCCAGTCAACCTCAATGACCTGCTCACTGAACCACATGGTGCTCGAGTCTTCGTCAGCGGTCGTGTCATCGTACTCAACCTCGAGGTAGTACGGACCATCGAGGTCTTCGGTCAGAGCGGAGCTAAGGGTGACGGACTCATCGCTCACACGGAGCGTGGTCACTCTGTCACCTTCGCTGCCACTTGTACCTTCGATGACGTTAACCGCGTCAGCGTTAGCACCGAGTTCGGTTACGTTGATAGTCTGTCCCTGGTAATAGTCCTCATCTGAGGAGATATTCTCAAATGTGGTTGTGCGCTCACCGTCATTGTGCGCAGCAGCAGCGGAGCCTGCGAAGGCAGCGCCACCGATGGCAACAACGGAAAGCACCATCAGCACAGCCATCAGGGCTGAGCTAACTTTCTGTTTCGTTCCTGTCATTGTTATCGTTGTATTGTTGTTACGGCAACAGTATCGTTCGTGCCCAATCACACATTACCGTGTGTGAGGCCCTACTTACTACTGTCACCCTGGGTAGGGGTATTAGATACCGATGGCCTATAATTATAAATGCTTTGTGGTGGGTCTGGGGTGTGCGAAACCCACACAAATGGCCTCGAGGAGCAGTGTAAGCCTGTATTACTCGAGACGTGATCGACAAATCACCGCGAGATCACATATAAAGTCCCGTGACTGTCGAGCGTGAAACACTCAGCGAGGCTGACAGCACGAAACACCGGCAAAACGCGTCGCTCGAGCGATATAAACACCGGTTTGCGTAGTTTTTCCCATCCCAGAGATCAGAAAATGAAAGTGTAGTCTCCGGACTCGAGACAATCAGGAACGTCGCACGCTCACAGTTTCGAACGCGTCTGAGAGTGTGGGAAACCCATCAGGGTGGAGACGCGACCGACCGACTCCCATCGGGAGCGCAGACTCGACACTCGTCTACGCAGCCGAGATGTCGCTACGACCCAACCCGTCCCTGCGATCCCGAACGAATGCTCGAGCCCACATAGCGTACCGAATCAGACCGAGAACTCGAGCCAGCCCTGTATCCTGAATCGGTACGGCGACTCGAGCCAACCCAGCACCAAGAGTTAAACACAGGACTCGAGGCCACCGATCCACCGTCAAAAAACGAACCCTCCTGAAACCGCCTCAATCCCGCGTCACGATCTCGATCTCGTGCCCGTCCTGATCCTTCGTAAACGCGTACCGATCCCCACAGGACTCCGGATCGCGATAGTCCTCGCTCTCGCGCTCGAGCACCTGCTCCCAGACGTCGTGGAGGTCGTCGACCCGAACCGCCAGGTGGCCCCAGGCGTCGCCCATCTCGTAGCTCCGCCCGTCGTAGTTGTACGTCAGCTCGACGGTCATCTCCTCGTCGGCCGCCCCCTCGCGCTGCACGAAGTAGTTCGCGAAGGTGTCGGCCTCCCAGCGACCGATCTCGTCGTACTCGAACGTCCGCGTCCAGTAGCCGAGCGCCTCAGTCGCATCCTCGACGCGGATCATCGTGTGATCGAGCGACCACTTCGCGCCGTAGTCGCGCTTCACGATCTCGATCTCGTGCCCGTCCGGATCCTGAACGAAGGCGTAGCGGTTCCCGCAGGACTCCGGATCGCGGTAGTCCTCGACGCCCTCGTCCATCAGCTGCTGGTAGCTCGACTCGAGTTCGTCCTCCGGAACCCGAACGGCGATGTGCCCCCAGGCGTCGCCCATCTCGTAGCTCCGGCCGTCGTGGTTGTACGTGAGCTCGAGGAGCGAGCCGTCGTCGTGCATGTCCGCCGATCCGAGGAAAACGTTGGTGAAGGTGTCGGCCTCCCAGCGGCCCTTCTCCTCGTAGTCCAGATGCGTCTGGTACCACTCCAGCGATTCCTCGAGGTCTTCGACGCGAAGCATAACGTGATCGAGCGTTGCGTCCATATCCGAATCCTCAGTCGCCGGCGGCAAAAGAATAGCGGAGACGGCGATCTGGACGACGGCAACCGACGACGCTTTGACCCTCCCAGACAGGCCATCGAGTATGACCCCGACCGCGAACCCGACCTCGGCCTCGATCCCGACGATCAAATTCGTCACCAGCAACGAGGGCAAAGTCGAGGAAGCCCGCGAGTACCTCGAGGGCCTGGCACACGTCGAACAGGTACGCTACGACTACACCGAAATCCAGAGCGACGAGCTCGCCGACATCGCCACTCGAGGTGCTCGAGAGGCCTACGACGCCCTCAGAGAGGACGATCCGGATCGCGACCTCGAGGGCGTCCTCGTCGACGACACCGGCCTGTTCGTCGACGCGCTGGGCGGCTTTCCCGGCCCCTACGCGGCCTACGTCCAGCACACCGTCGGCGTCGAACGGCTGTGGCGACTCGCCGAAAGCGAAGCAGAGGACGACCGCCGGGCACACTTCCGAACCGTCCTCGCCTACGCCGACGCCGACGGCGTCGAAACCTTCGAGGGCTCGGTCGCCGGAACGCTCGTCGCCCCCCGCGGCGAGGGCGGCTTCGGCTACGACCCAATCTTCGAGTACAACGGCCAGACGCTCGCGGAGATGACCGCCGCGAAGAAAAACGCCATCTCCCACCGCGGACGCGCCCTGGCAACGTTCGCCGACTGGTACGCCGAACGCTGACGATCCGGTTCAGGTCGTACTGCTCTCAGCTCATACGCTCGAGTCCTCGCGTGCGTGGTCAACGACTGAAAGTTCGAATCAATAGTGGTCAAAGAGTGGTGGTCAGCGTACACACAGACTGATCTGTAACCGCATCGAACACCGCGAAAGCCCCTCATTCCCACCCGCAATGCCTGTTCGGCCAGCTGACATGGGTGGGAATGAAAGGGGCTGGCGCGGTCGATCCCTCCCGGGCGACTAAAGCACGCGAGCGACGCGAGCGCGCGCATGGAGCCCCGGTGGGTCGAGCGTGCCAGGGGCTTTCGCGGTGATTACACTGCGATTCGATTGTTCGCAGCACGCCCAACCCAATAGATCCACACACACGAGAACCCCCGCGCTTTTTCGATCCCACCCTCCTACCCTCGAGCATGCCCACTCAGGAGTCGGGCTCGAGCGACCAGCGCCACCCAAAAACGGCCCTCATCACCGGCGGTAGCCGCGGCATCGGTCGCGCCCTGGCCGCCGAGTTCGCCGCCGACGGCTGGGAGCTGGTGCTGGTCGCTCGAGACGAGGAACGACTCGAGGCAGCGGCCCGGAACCTCCACGACGAGTACGACGTCGCCGTCACGGCGATTTCGATCGACCTCGTCGAGTCCGACGCCCCCGAGCGAATCCGCGATCACCTCCTCGAACGCGAGATCCGGATCGACGCCCTGGTGAACAACGCCGCCACGGCGACCTACGGCCCGTATGCCGAGAGTGACCTCGAGACCGAACGTAACCTCCTGCGGGTCAACGTCGAAGCTCCGCTCGCGCTCATCAGCCAGTTTCTGCCGCCCATGCGCGAGCGAAACGACGGGCTCATCCTCACCGTAGCCTCGACGGCCGCCTTCCAGCCGGGGCCGTACATGGCCGGCTACCACGCGAGCAAGGCCGCGCTCGTCTCCGCTACCGAGTCCATCGCCGAGGAGTGCCGGGATTCAGGCGTCACCGTCACGACCCTCTGTCCCGGGCCCGTCTCGACGGGCATCCACGACCGCAGCGGTCGGGGGTCGTCGTGGCTTGAGCGTCGATTCATGCTCACCCCCGAACGGGTCGCGGCGGCGGGCTATCGGGGCGCAAAGCGCGGTGACGGGATGGTGATTCCCGGCCGCCGAAACCGGATCCTCGCCACGTTCGCCCGCCTGCTCCCCCATCGCCTGCGGCGTCGCTTCGGACGGTGGGTGGTCGTCCCCGGTGTGATTCCCTGGCGGAAACAGGAGTGAGCGTCTCGAGACCGAGCGACATCGCTCGCGGCCTCGCTGCCAGTTGCTGCTCGAGCACCGGTTCACAAGCCCCAGCCGATTACTGACGACCGCTCACGCGCGCGGATTCCGATCCGGCCCCGGATACGAACCGCCTTCGACTGCCTCGTAGAGGCTCTCGGGATCGAACAGCGTGGCGAACGCGTCGGGCGGCCGCACGCTCACAGACACCCGTGGCTGGAGGGTGAGCCCGGCTTTCGCCGACGTGAGCCGGTCGTCGAACGACAGCAGGTGGGCGGCCCGGCCCTGGTAGGCCGAAGCCAGCGCGGGGTGATCCCCCGGTGGCTGTTCGACCCGGACGCGCTCGGCCTCGAGTCGCTCGCGGTGGGCCGCCGCCAGGTCGCGATCCCCCAGCTCGGCGACGATCGCTTCCGTATCCGCAAGCAACTCGTCGGAGGCGACCAGCTCGACCCAGGAGTGACGCCGAACCTGATCCATGGCCTCCCGGGCCGGCCCGCCGAGGAAGACATCGGCCGCGAGCACGTCCGCGTCGGCGACCACCCGGGCCGGGTTCGGCTGCTCAGGCATCGTCGTCCTCCCGCCGCGTTGCCAGCGCCGTCGCGATCGCCTCCCGATCGACGTCGAACGTCGCCCCGCGCTCGAACAGCGCTTGCCAGTTCTCGGTCATACCACTCTCGGTCATATCTCGTTACTCGCGTGCGCGAGGAAAAAGCCCTTCCCGTCGCTCGAGTACCAATGCTTCCCACCACTCGAGCGCTCGTGCTATCCAAGTCCGAACTGATGGGTGAAACCGGATTACTGGTAGCGGTTTCACGCCCCTGTCGACGCCTGCTCGAGTACCAGCCACACGAGGAGGCCGGCCACCAGGGCGATGCCGATGTTGACGAACGCGCCCACGAGGGCGACCCCGAGGACGACCGCCCACTCGCGGGAACCGGACAGCGGGGCCAGCGCGCTCCGCCCGAGTTCGACCGCGACTACGGCGAGCAAGACGCCGAGTAGCGCGAGCGGGAACGCCGCGAGGAGACCCCCGGTGACGACGAGCGCGAGCGCGAGGTAGCCCCCGCCGAGGATAAGGTTCGCCCCGGCCGTCCGGGCCCCGAAGGCGTACTTTCCGGCGAGGCCACCGCTGCCGTGACACATTGGCAGGCCCCCGGCGGGAATCGCCGCGAGACACGTCGCTCCCATGCTCTGGGCGAGGTCGTCCGGCGACACTCGTCGGTCGTACAGATCCGCGGACAGCAGCGCCGTCGCGATGGCGGCGTTCCCGAGAGTCATTCCCAGCTGGGCGACCATCCCCTCGAGCGCACCGGTCGTGAGGGTGGGAACCCCGCTCGGGAAGATCGCCAGCGCAGGGAGTCGTGGCGTTGGAACGCCGTAGGCGAAGACGGCGACGCCACCGCCGATCCCGAGGACGACGAGCGCGCTCGCCCGCCGAAACCCGACCAGGGAAAGAGCGATCACGAGGGCGACGCCCAGGAGCGCCACGGGCATCGACGCCATCGAGAGGTCGAACGCGGCCTCGAGGAGCAAGAGGGCGACGGCCAGCTGGATCCCCCGTACTACGGGTTCGCCGACGATCGCCTCGAGTCGGCCGACGAGCCCCATCCGGCCGGCGACCAGCAACGCGGCCCCGGCGAGCAACCCGGCTCCGGCCAGTTCGGGGGCCGACAGCGACCCGACGATTGCCAGTCCGACCAGCGCCTTCATCGGCTCAAGCGACATCGGCATCCCGTACACCAGTCCCCAGACGATCTGGAAGACGCCGAAGCCGACGAAAATGTGGGCCAACGAGACGTCGGTCGTCGCGGCGAGGGCCACGATGAGTGGAACGACCGTAACCGAATCCCCAATTGCACCGGTTACCTCCGAGACGGTGAACTCGATGGGGCGTCCCGGGAGGTCGACGCTCGAGAGTGCCATTAGAACAAACGAACGGCCTCAGTTGGGGTAGCAGTTTCGCAACCGAGGGCGGGTAAGAGATGCCGTATACGCAACCGAAAGCAGTTACACCAAACCAGCTGCACCAAACCAGTTACACCAGTCGTTCCGAACACCGCGAGAAAATGCGAGTCCGTCCGCATTGAACCTCGAGCATTGTTGCCAGCGTCGCCCTCGAGCGCAGTCGACAGCGTCAGGCCTCGAGCGCAACCGATAGCAACGTCTCGAGTTCGGCCTCCACGTCGTCGTCGACTGGCTCGAGCGGCCGTCGCGGCGATCCGACAGGCTGGCCCCGGAGCGACAGCACCGCTTTCACGCCCGGCACGCCGTAGCGCGCTGTGATCGCGCGATTGAGTTCGACAAGGTCGGCGTTCAGCGACCGTGCCCCATCGACATCCCCACCCCGGTGGCGCTCGAACACCGTCGCGGCTCGCTCGGGGACGGCGTTGGCCAGCGCCAGCACCCCACCCGCTGCACCCGTGTCGAGCGCCGCTGCATAAACGCTGCCGCTACCGACGAGCACCGAAAAGTCCGCATCGTCCGTGAACCGGACGAGTCGCTGTATCGACTCGAGGCTGCCACTCGAGTCCTTGATCCCGGCGACGTTCTCGTGGCTCGCCAGCGACTCGACCGTTCGCGGCGAGAGCGCGTGATCGGTGAACTTCGGGACGCTGTAGCAGTAGATCGGGATCGGCGACGCGTCGGCCAGTTCCCGGTAGTATCGCCCCAGCGCGGCGTCGTCGCTGCCGTAGTACGAAGGGGTGACCACGAGCGCCGCATCGGCACCACTTTCGGCGGCGCGCTCGGTCGCCTCGAGCGTCGGCTCGAACCCCTCGTGACCGGTGCCCGCGAGCACCGGCTTGTCAGTAGCGGCCGCGACGGTCTCGACGACCCGCGTCCGTTCCTCGAGGGTCAAAAGCGGTGCTTCGCCGGTCGAGCCACAGGGGACGAAGAAGTCGACCCCGCCGTCCTCGAGCCAGGTAGTGAGCGACGCCAGCGCGTCGTGGTCGACTGCTCCCGCCTCGGTAAACGGCGTTGCCAGTGGGACGCCAGTGCCGTGCATAGCGGCCGTTCGGTCGGCGGGGGTTTATCTCGAGGGGTCGCGGCAGGTGACGTCACCACTGTAGCCACCGGACGACAGCCGGCGACCGACCACGTGTCCCGTCAGATCAGCAATTCTAAGCCCGCGCCTCGAGAACCGACGGTCGTGACTGATCCCGATTCAGAGCCCGCCCTCGGCAAGATCGACCGGTCGTTCTTCGACCGCCACGTGGCGACCCGTCTCGGTGCCGATCGCGAGGACGTCGCCCTCGGGCCGACTCACGGCGTCGACTTCGGGGTGGTCGACGTCGGCGACCAGGCCGTCGCGATGGCGACCGACCCCGTGTCGATTCTTCCCGACCTCGGTTTCGAGCGGGCGGCGCGGTTCGCCCTCGACCTGATCCTGGCGGACGTCGCCGTCAGCGGGATCCCACCGAGCCACCTCTCGATCTGTTTCACGCTCCCCCCGGAGATGACAGACGCCGAGTTTGCCACCGTCTGGAAGACCATCCACGCCGAGTGCGCCGATCTCGGCGTCGCGGTGACGACGGGCCACACCGCCCGCTATTCCGACTGTGCGTACCCATGGGTCGGAGCGGCTACCGTCCTCGGCGTCGGCGACCACGCCGAGGTAATCCGCCCCGACGGCGCTCGACCCGGCGACCGCCTGCTCGTGACCACCGGCCCCGCCGTCGAAGCCGTCGGCCTGTTGAGCACCCTCTTCGGCGAGCGCGTCGGCGTCTCGGGGACGACGCTCGAGGCCGCCCAGTCCTGCCTCGACGACGTCTACTGCGTTCGGGACGCGCTCACGGCTGCCGCGGCCGGCCCGGTGCGGGCGATACACGACGTTACCGAGGGCGGGCTCGCCGGTGCGCTCAACGAGATGGCGACCGGCTCGAACACCCAGTTCGACGTCGAGCGGTCGGCCGTTCCCCTGCGACCCGCAGTCGAATCGGTGTGTGACGCCCTCGCGTTCGACCCCTGGACGGCCACCAGCTGTGGCTCGCTCGTCCTGGCCGTCGACCCGGAGGGCGTCGACGACGTACTGGCAGCGCTCGAGGGCCGCAGAACGACCGTCGCCCCCATCGGGACGGTTCACGAGCGCGACGCGGACGCCCCCGCAGTCGTCGTCGACGGCGAGCCCCTCCCCCACCCCGAAACCGATCCGTCCTGGGACGTGTACGCCAGACTGGCCGACGAGTAGGGCTTCCACAGGAGCAGGGCGCAGGTGGAACCAACTCGAGTCGTCTCGAGCCACCTCGAGCAGAGCCGACGGAACGAACCGAACCAACACGCCGGTCTCGATCCGACGATCAGGGGCAGAAATCGTCCAGTATCACTGACCCACAGGATCTCGAGACCATACAGCAGCCGAGGCAGTAGCCATTTGTACAACCAAGTAATACCACCAGTATGGACGAACTCGGCAAAGCCGACCGCGCGTTCTTCGAGGAGTACATCTACCCGAACCTCGGTGCCGACCGCGAGGACGTCCGGCTCTCGCCGGCCCACGGCGTCGACTTCGGCGTGATCGACGTCGGCGGACGAGCCGTCGCGATGGCGACCGATCCGGTGTTCATCATGCCCTCGCTCGGCTTCGAGCGGGCCGCGTGGTTCGCCTTCCACATCCTGTTCAGCGACGTCGCCGTCTCCGGGCTCGAGCCGGCGTACCTGAGCATCGACTTCAACCTCCCGCCCGAGATCACCGACGAGGAGTTCGCGACGGTCTGGGAGACGTTCGACCGCGAGGCTCGCGACCTCGGCGTCTCGGTCGTCACCGGACACACTGCTCGCTACGCCGGGTGCAACTACCCCATGGTCGGCGGCGCTACCGCACTCGCCGTCGGCGATATGGAGGATCTAATCCGTCCAGACGGTGCCCAGCCAGGCGATCACGTCGTCGTTACCAAAGGGCCGGCCGTCGAGGCGACCGGCCTCATGGCCATCCAGTACGGGGATGTCCTCGCCGACGACCTCGCACCCCACGTGCTCGAGGCGGCGAAAGACCGCTACTTCGACATGAGTCCTATCCAGGAGGCGATGCTCACGGCCTCGGTCGCCGGGGATGCCGTCACCGCGATGCACGACGCCACCGAGGGCGGCGTCTACGGCGGCCTCTTCGAGATGGCCCGGGCCGCCGGCGTCGGCATGGCGATCGAACGCGACCGAATTCCCGTCCTGTCCGGCGTGCTCGAGACCTGCGACGCCGTCGGCATCGATCCCTGGATCTCGATCAGCGAGGGCACCCTGTTGGCGACGGTCGCCCCCGAAGGCGTCGACGACGTCCTCTCGGCCCTCGAGAACGAGGGGATTCCCGCAGCGATCGTCGGCGAGGTCACCGACGGGAGCGGCGTGACCGTCGACGGCGAGTCGATCGACCACCCGGGAACCGACCCGTTCTGGGGTGCGTTCGAGGCGATGGCCGAACACGCCTCGAGCGGAGGTGAGTGGTGATGGCCGAACACGCCTCGAGTGGAGGTGACCGCTGATGGAACGAGCCACGCCGATTTCGCGACCGGTCGCGCTCACCGTCGCCGGCAGCGATTCCGGTGGCGGCGCGGGCATCCAGGCCGACATCCAGACGATGGCCGCCCACCGGGTCTTCGGGACGACGGCCATCACGGCGGTGACGGCCCAGCACACCCGCGGCGTCGAGTCCGCACACGTCCTCCCGCTCGAGGAAATCGACGCCCAGATTCGCGCCGTCACCGACGATTTCGACGTCCGGGCGGTCAAGACGGGGATGCTCGCGACCGCCGAAATCGTGGATCTCGTCGCCGACCACGCGGCCGAACTCGAGGTGCCGGTCGTCGTCGATCCCGTCATGGTCGCCACCTCGGGCGACAGGTTGCTCGATCCCGAAGCGGAGGCGGCCTACGAACACCTGCTGACCGAAGCCACGTTCGTCACCCCCAACGCCGACGAAGCCGAGGTGCTGACCGACGTGTTGGTCGAGGACGCTGAGAGTGCCCGTGCCGCCGGGGACGCCCTGCTCAACCTCGGCGTCGACGCGGCGCTGGTAAAAGGCGGCCACGTCCCGGGCGACACCGTTCGTGACCTGCTGGTTACTCCCGATGGCGCCACGACGTTCACCCACCCACGGATCGACACCGAAGCGACCCACGGCTCGGGGTGTACTCTCTCGGCGGCGATTGCCGCCAGACTGGCACGCGGGGAAGGCCTCGAGTCCGCCGTCGAGGCGTCGACCGCGTTCGTCGGGCGAGCCGTCCGCTCCCACTACGACGTGGGCCGGGGGCCCGGTGCGGTGAATCCGTTCGTCGACCTGCTCGAGTGAAGGGTGACGTGCAACCGCGGTAGCACTCGCCCCTGCCAGCACGATTATGCCGCCGGCGGCCCTGACTCGACGCATGCCCGAAAGCCCATTCGACGTCGAGATCGTCGTCGGTGAGGTCGTCCGCGCGGAGGCGTTCCCCGAGGCGCGAAAGGAGTACATGACGAAGCTCTGGATCGATCTCGGCGAAGAACACGGCACGGTGCAGTCGGCCGGCCAGCACGACTACCACTACGACCCCGAGGAACTGGTCGGGCGACAGGTGCTGTGTGCGACGACCCTCGGCTCGGTTCGGATCGCCGGATTCACATCCGAGGTACTCACCGTCGGCGTCCCGAGCGAGGACGGGTATCCGGTACTGGTGACGCCCGATTTCGAAGTCGGGAGCGAAATCCCCCTCGGCGGCGTGTTGTACTGAGCATACGATTTGTACGTGAATCGCTTCCCCACATAATTCGGTTCATCACCAAAGTATCCAAATAAATAGAGCAGCAACTGCAACGAGGTATACACGGATCGTATCCCCTGATTGCGATCAGGTATGTTTTGACTTTCGGTGGGTATTATGAGAACTACGAGCTCGTTCCAATTGTCTCGATTGCTTTCTGGCGTACAATCGGATACAGGTCGACTCGCCAATGAGAGCGCGCCTCACCACGGTTTTCTGCTTGCCTCGACTGACCTCTTCTTCTTTCACGACCGTCGTTCCGGCCTGCTGGAGCATCTCAACCAGTTCGTCCGCCGTGTAAAACGATACCAATAGCCCCCGTGTGGCTTCCTCGTCGATTGCAGAGGCGATCTCGACGAAGTACTTGAGCCCGTAAAAAATGGCGTACGGTACCAGTTTGTCGGGCCCAACGTGGCTCGGGTGATAAATGTCTTTGATGATGAGATGGCCTCCCTCCTTCAGGAGGTTCACCGCCTCGATCAATGCGGCTTGAGCTTTCAGTTTCGACTGCGACCGGTTCGCTCCAACGAGGTGGTGAAGAACATCACTCATGACGACAAACTCGAACGATTCCGGCTCGAACGGCAGCGGGAGATCCGTTGCTGATCCCTGGACATAGCGGGCCTGAACGGCGTCGTTCGGGTCGGGGAGCATCGTCGTCGAGAGATCCAGTCCGTACGCCTCCGTCACGTCAGTTTGGTTCAACGCGTACTCGAGCAAGAGTCCGTCGCCACACCCAATCTCCAGCAGCCGGTCGCCCTCGCTACTCAGGTCGGCGATAAACTCATCGACGATGGGCCAGGAACTGATTTCTTCTACGGATTTCTCGTGCGTGTATGTTTCTGACGCTGTATCAAAATACTGGCCTACTTCGATCTCGTTCATTTCCCTTCAGTGCCGAAAAACTGGGCTCAAAGTCATTAGTATTGACCAATTTCCCGGAAGTATAATCGCCATTATATAAGTAGGAATGATAAAATGCGTAGCAGATACGTTCGGCACGTCGGACACCCGTTCTCCTGATCGCACCCCGGTATCCAGAAGACGCGTCCTCAAAGCGCGAGTCTCACCTCGATACTGATGCGACAGCGAGAGTGGTCAGGTCGGGACGGTGTCTATGGTCTACTGATCGCGGGCATTGTAGACGATGTCGACGTCGGCGTCACCGAGGACGGTCACGTCCTCGACCTCGCCGTCGAACCAGTAGGCGTCGAGCCAGTTGCCGACGGCACCGCGGACGGCCCGACCCTCGATGATGTCGTCCTCGTCGATCGAGGCGTTCCGATAGTCGGATTTCACGACGTTCCCGGTGGTTCTGAAGGAGTACGTTGCCGGATCGTCTGTCTCCGTCCCGTCGATAACGATCGCGTGAGGGAGCAGTTCGTGGTCGCCGATGTCCGCGACGTCGACGGCGTCATCGTTGACTCGAACCGTTGCGTCACCGTCGGTG
The DNA here is from genome assembly GCF_023973145.1 of Natronosalvus vescus. NCBI lineage: Archaea > Methanobacteriati > Methanobacteriota > Halobacteria > Halobacteriales > Natrialbaceae > Natronosalvus > Natronosalvus vescus. Next base: position 2,516,393 of record NZ_CP099546.1, on the reverse strand, counting down.
AACGTGACGTCGGTGAGCGCGCCCGAGTAGGTGAATCGCTGGGTCGAGTCGGTGATCGAACTCTGCACCGTCGTCCCGGAGACGACCGTCACGTCCTCGACATCGTCGCCGTCGTAGGCGATCGTCCCGTCGACGGTCACTTCGAAGCTCGCAGGCTCGCCGGTACCCTCGATCTCGAGAACGTTCGGACGGTCGACGCCGTAGTCGCTGGGGTCGATCTCCTCGCCGTTGAGAATAGCCGTGGCCGGCCCGTCGATCGTCAGTTGCTCGAGGTCGCCATCGAACCGGAAGGCGTCGCGCCAGTTGGCGACGGTTCCCTGGACGTGGCCGTCCTCGAGTTCGAGCCCGTCGTCGATCGTCGCGCCCTCGTCGGTCGAGGGAACGAGCTCGCCGTCGACGGTGAACTCGTACCGGGAAGCCGACTCGTCACTGCCCTCGACGAGCAGGACGTTCTCGAGTCGGTCGTCGAACCGGTTGGGGTCGATCTCGACGCCATTGACCCGAACCGCTGCGTCGCCGTCGACGCGGAGGGACACGATCGACCCCTCGAAACGGAAGGCGTCGAGGTAGTTGGCGACGACACCCTCGGCGTGGCTCCCGTCGACCTGGGCTTCGGCGTCGATCGTCGCGTCGTCGTCCGTGCTGGGTTCGACCGCACCGCTGGCCGTGAACTCGTACTCGGTCGTCTCGGCCGTCGCCTCGCGGCCGTCGAAGACGATGGTGTTCGGCAGACTCGAGGTGGACTCCTGACCGCTCGCCTGGCTCTGACCGTCGGCGCTCGAGGACGCCGACCCGCCCGCGGCTTCCTCCGCGCTGGTCGGACAGCCGTCGGGGACCATATCGCGCGGGTTCGTGCCGTTGCCCGACTGGAGGTCGATCGTCGCGCCGCTCGTCCGCCTGAGACCGCCGTTGAATCCGGTGTCGTACTGCGTGTTACGCATGTGGACGCTGGTTCCTCGGCCGTTTGCCCCGGCGACGACCGCGTAGTGGCGACCGCCCGTCGCGAGCTGACAGTCCTCCACGGTGACCATGCCGGGTGCCCAGGCCCAGACGCCACGGCCGTTTTTGTGTGCGGCCGTGTTGACGGCGGTACAGTTCGTCACCGAGCCCTCGCCGAGGCGGAAGTGAGAGACCCAGGAGTCCCGGGAGTAACAGTTCGACAGGTCGACCGTCCCACCGGCACCGCCGTGCATCGGCGCGGAGCAGTAAAACGAGTTGTCACCCATCTCCTGAATGTTGACCCGGTCGATGTCGATGTGCCCGCTGTGCTGGGGGGCGACCCAGATGCCGAGTCCGTGGCGGTGGCCGCTCGTCGCGCCGTCGCCGATGTAGACGTTCTCGATGCGCGAGGTGTTGCCGCCCCGGTCGGAGACACCAAACGTCGCGTTCGTTCCGGTCACACGTCCTTTGATCCCGACGTTTCGGATCGTCCAGTTCGTGCCGTGGGCGGCGATCGTCACGCGCGCACCAGTAGCCGTACAATCGATCAACACGTTCTCGAGCGTCTCGTTCGAGTCGACGTTGATTACGCGTCGTTGTCCCGCACCGACGGAAATGACGTCGTACTCCGACGCGGCGGCGCTGCCTGCGCCTGCGGCGATCGCCGTGCTCGCGATCGCGCTCGCCGAGGCGAGCTTCAGGTAGCTTCGTCGGTGGAGTAATCCGTTATTACCGGTAAAATCGCCGTTTTCGTCGCATCCTGCGGCCAAATCGTCGCTATCCAGTTCCGAAGAGTCGCGTGCCATGCAAGTTGGTAATCCGGACATACCAACATAAATCTTCCGTAGATATTAACAGTTGATTTTACAGATACTAACAGTTGTGAGAATTTATCTCGAAGAAACTATGGTTGAACTCCCACAATTCTTTATATCTCAACTTGGGGAAGCAAGACGTCTAATATGGTATTACCAGGCCAGACGCCCGAATTAGCCCGAACGAATCGATGTATCCACCTTCGAGATAGTTCTGCTCGAGTGAGTAACATCCGGGTAACGAGCTACTACCCCTCGGGAACGGAGACTATCACGGAGCGATTACCGGAAGCAGGAGCAAGAGGTTCCGTCGAACACTGGAATAGGCAGTGCTCGAGTTCACACGCGAGAGAAGAGGTGAGCGTACGTGCGACGTCTGGAAACAGACATTAGGAGCCGTACGAAAACAAAAATACCGCCTCTTGTGAGTCAGCAGCAAGCCGGGAAAACAGCGAGACCGAATTGCACCGAATCGGTGTATGCACCAGGCGTAGGAGGGCGCACCGCACGCGTCAGCAGGAACCACCGCACACGTCAGCGTCGTATGATCGTCGAATCAGGCGTCGTCGCCAGCCGCCGCCTCCTCGGGCGTTTCTGGAACGCCGTTGGGAATGACCGGATCGGGATCCGTCCCGACGTCGTCGCCGAGGTGAACCGTCGAGCCAGCCGTCTCGTTGACCCCACCGTGGAAGTCCGTACTGTAGTCGGTTTCTTCGACCTCGACCGTCGTACCGTTGCCGTTCGCCCCGGCGTCGATCGCGTAATTGTGGCCGTTGATGTCGAGCTGGCAGTTCTCGATCTCGCAGGTGCCGGGTGACCAGACCCAGATCCCGCGACCGCCGTAGCCGTCACGGTCGACGTAGACGTTGGAGTTCGTCACGGCGCTGCCTTCAGAACCGATCCGGAAGTTGGAGACGTAGTTGTTCGCCGCGAAACACTGATCGATGTGGATCGAGCCGCCGCCCTTACCGGCGGGCGCGGAGGCGTAGATGCCGTTGTCTGGGAAGTTCTGAACGTTGACGCGCTTGAAATCGATGTGTCCGTTGTGATCCGGAGCGACCCAGAACGCCGTTTCGCCGACTGCCTGGGAACCGTGAACCGCGCCGTCGGCGACGTAAACGTTCTCGATCGTGCTCGAGCCGCCGCCGACGTCGGAGATGCCGAACGCGGCGTCCGGCGCGCCGTTGTCGAACTCGCCCTTGATACCGACGTTGCGAACCGTCCAGTCGGTCGCGTGCGCGGCGATCGTCACGCGCGCACCCTCGGCCGTGCAGTCGTACAGCACGTTCTCCAGCGTCTCGCCGTCCTCGAGTGTGACCAGGAGATCCTCACCGGCATCGAGTGTCACCGTCTCGTAGTCGTCGGTGTCGGCCGCCACGGCAGCGGTGCCAGCACCGACCGCGGCCGTCGCGACAGCGGCCGTCGCGATCGAACGGAGGTACGATCGGCGGGGTAAGACCGAATTACGGGTGGAAGTCGAAGATTCAACGTCGGTAGTGGGAGACTTCTTCGCCATGCATTTGCGTAACCTGGCCTTTCACACATAAACTTTTTCGTTGCACATTCATTAAATTTACATATTGTAGTTCGAACCAGACTGTTCGTTCACGATTTTTTGGACGAATGATCAGGTAGAGAAGAACATACGGATCGATTGGACAGGCCTCCGTCGGCCGAATAAGCGACGATTACGCGCTTCCAGGCAATCATTTTCCCTCTGATAGCGCTATCGCTCTCCTGTATGCAGGGATTACGACGCTCGAACCGGTCGTAACACGATCATACGAATTCCGCTGTACGTGTAAGCCACTACTACCGAATGAAACAGTTGGCAACTGAGCCCGATACGTCGACCTACCGGGGGACGGGCTTCACCGGGGTCGTGTCGATCCTCCACTGACCTCGAGCCGATTAGCTGATCCTCGAGGCGATTTATTGCATAATGCGCGAATGCGTGCTCGCGCGTATGACACCAACGCAGTCGACGCCCTATCGCCACGACACCAACGTAGTCGACGTCCTATCGACGGAACGAGCGCCCTCGCGGGACACCAATGCATCACCGGAACTGACACTCATGTGAATAGCCAGCACAGTACAAGGCCGGGGGAGTCGACACTTGAGGTATGGACGAGGTCAAACTCAGCCGGGTCGAACAGATCCTCGAGGAACTCCCTTACCCTGTCTCTCGGGCGGAGGCCGCTAGCGCGTTCGACGACGTGACGTTGTTGCTGGCGGACGGCGAAACCAACCTGGGAGACGCCATTGCGGACACGCACAGCGACGAGTACGACTCCGCAGATGCCCTCGAAGACTCGTTGTACAACGTGCTCCCGCGGGAAGCCATCGGCGAGCCGTACCAGTCGGAAGGAGAGGGGTAGCCACCCAACCGAGATCGTCGCTCCAGCATCCCCGATCAATTCCTGCCGTCGCTCGAGATGGCCGCGGTCGGCCAGCGCCCAGCGGGAGAACGCGCCATTAATGTGTCTCGACCGCTGTAGCCGGATACATGGAGTTCTGCGACGAATGCGGCTCGATGATGAAAGCGGACGACGGACTGTGGGTCTGTGGCAGCTGTGACTTCACGAAGCCGAAAGGCAACAGCGACGCCTACATCGTCACGGAAGACCAGGAAGCCTCCGAAGTGATCGAATCCTCCGAGGAATCCGCCCTCCCTAAAACGGAAACCCGCTGTCCCGAGTGTGGGAACGAGGAAGCCTACTGGTATCTCCAGCAGATCCGCTCGGCAGACGAGTCCGAGACGCGCTTTTTCATCTGCACCGCCTGTGAGTACAAGTGGCGCGAGGACGACAACTAATTATACTCATCCGTTTCGAGTCGGCGCTTCCTACCGACAACCAATGACTCGAGCGGGAAGAGGGACTACCGGTCGAACAGCGACAGCCGAAAGCGAAAACGCGACAGCCGGTCACTCCGATCGAGCGATCAACAGATAGCCGGTGTGACCGACGGGAGCCGTCGACGGCCGGGAGCCGCGCTCGTCGAAGGTCATTTCCCGCTGGATGGTTTCGCGCGTGACGATTCCCGAGAGCCCTGCTTCCCGAGCAGTCTCGGTCGCCGCCCTGGCCGTCTCCACGAAGGGACTGTAGACGGCCACGAACCCACCCTCGACGAGGAGGTCGGGCGCGTGGGCGACGATTTCCGGGGCGTTCCCCGTATCGAGTGTGAGCACGTCGAATCCCGGGCCAGCCGAGAGATCCTCGAGATCGTCCCGAAGATCGCCCGTTCGCACGTCCACGTCCGAGTCGACGCCGCCCAGCGCCATGTTCTCCCGGGCCACGTCGGCGAAGTCGGGGTCGCGTTCGTAGCTCACGACCGACGCGCCCGCACGGGCCAGCGATGCGGCAAGCACGCCCGTCCCGGTGCCGGTGTCCAGAACGCGGTCGCCGACGCCGACGCCTGTCTCGCCGATGATCAACCCCACGTCGCGGGGCACCATCGGCGCGCCGGTGCGTTCGAAGTGATGGAAGAGATCCGGGCCGCGGAGTCGACGGACGCGAAACTCGGATCCCAGGTGAGTCTCGAGTACCTGCCCTGGTTCGACGTCTGGTGGTACCTCGAGCACGCCGAGATCGGAGCCGAACTCCTCGCCAGGCTGTACCAGGTGTTCTCGATCGTCGTGGATGAGGACGACGGGTGGACGGTCGATGTTGTCGTCGGATTGGGCCTCGCCGTCGGATCCACTCGAGTCATCAGTCTCGCCGTCGATTGGTGTCGTCACGATAGATACAGGAAACGGCTTACTCGAGTCGGTCGACCGCAGCGGCGAGGTCACCGTCGACGGCCTCGAGCGCGTCGCGGGCCTCGTCCTCGCTGACGCCAGTTCGGGCGGCGACGATTTCGATGTCGGAGTCCGGGATGGCGCTCCCCGAGGATCCACCGTCGTCCTCGAATCCGGCGTCGGCGTCGCCACCAGCGCCACCGGCGTCACCGGCGCTCCCGCGCTCGCGCTCCTCGGGGGTGCCGATGACCTGGTAGGTCTCCTGGCCGCGTGCGTCCATCTTCGTGACGTCCGCGTCGGTGAATACGAGGTCGTGTTCCGCCGTCCGGATGATGACCTCCTCGGCGTCGAGTTCGTCGACGTCGATGCCCATTTGCTTCATCATCTGTTCCATCTTTCGCGGGTTGAGTCCGCCGCCTCCTCCGAACATACTCGAGACGTGGCCAGCCGCGGCCAAAAACCCACCGGAACCGTACCCGACGTCGCCGGCCTGGTTACCCGTTCTCGGGGCGAAAAGTCGTTCCAAACGGTACGTTCACGGCCCCCGCGAACCCACCGAGAATATGGACGACGACGCCGTGGATAACGAATCGGATGGCCCCGCCAACGAACGAAAGCGGGCGACCGCCGCCGCGTTCGACGACGCCGCGGCACACTACCTCGAGAGCGACGTCCACCGCCGAGGGGCCGACCTCGAGCGGCTAGCCGACTGGTGCAGAGACGCGACGAGGGCGTTGGACGTCGCGACTGGTGCCGGACACACCGCGGGCGCGGTCGCCGACCGGGGCGTCAACTCCGTAATCGCCGCCGACGCCGCCCCGTCGATGGTCGCGACGACGCTCGAGGCGTACGACGGACTCGAGGGGGCGGTCGTCGACGCCGAGCGCCTGCCGTTCGCGTCCGGAGCCTTCGATGCGGTCACCTGTCGCATTGCGGCCCACCACTTTCCCGATCCCGTCGAATTCGTCTCGGCAGTCGCCCGCGTCCTCGAGCCCGGCGGCACGTTTGCCTTCGAGGACTCGGTAGCCCCCGAGGACGAGTCGCTCGGGACGTTCATCAACCGCGTCGAGCGGCTTCGCGATCCGACCCACGTCGAGTGTTACACGATCAAGCGGTGGCTCGAGTGGCTGCGCGCCGCTGGGTTCGAGATCGAGACGACCGAGCGCATGAAAAAGCGCCTCGACTTCGAGGACTGGGCCGACGGCCAGTCGTGTACGGGCGAGCCTCGAGAGGAGGTCGAACGGCTGCTTCGGGAGGCGAGCCCCGACGCGAAAGCCGCTTTCGATATCGAGGAGGTGGACGGACGGGTGGAGTCGTTCGCGAACCACAAGTGTTTGATCCGAGCGCGTTTGCTCGAGTAAACCGGTCGACGACGCCCCGAACGGTCAGTTCGGGCGTGGCGATGTAACCCTGGTGCTCATCGGTACCTCGAGTTACTCCGCGAACGTAGGTTGACGGTGGACAATAAGTAGGAGTCAGTACAGATCCCCCACGAGCAGTTCGTCGGGTCGATCCTCGTAGGATTCCCAGGCACTCTCGGCCATCTCCTGGGGGCGCAGCCATCGCCAATCGGTCTCCGTTCCGCGTCGACCCAGCCACAGTACCGTTCCCGTCGTCTCTCGCTCAGAACTGATCCCCCGGAGGTAGCCGAACAACGCCTGTTTCGCCGCGTACGAAGCCGGTGAGAGGCGATCCGGATTCCGGGCCCTCGAGCTAGTCGGGACGACCACCTGCTCGGCCCCCATCCCGGCGTCGAACAGCGCATCCACGGCGGTCGCGAACCCCTCGACCGTGTGGCGGAGGTACCCCTCGAGCGGCCGCTCGTCGGGATCGTGTTGCGGGGTGATGTTGTAGACGAACACCGTCACGGAGTCCGTCAGTTCCTCGAGTCGGGGCACCGCACGCGTCACGTCATCCCGCCGTGCCGCATCCGCCCGGGTCGCTCGTGCGTCGATGCCGTCGGCGACCAGTTCGTCGGCGGCATCCTGCAGTCGAGCAGGTGTACGGGCGCTCAGCCACACTGACCGCCCCTCGTCACCGAACCGACGGGCAACGGCGCGGCCGATGTCCCCCGATCCGCCCAGAATCCACAGCGTGTTCGTCATAGGTAAACCGAGAACTCGAGGGGAGGTAAACGATTCCTGAAACCAGTATCAGTAGGAAAACGAACACGAACGCCGCTCTAATTCCCTGCGCCGACTTCAGTCCCCCTCAGACAGATTCTGCACCGCTCCGAACGTTCACCGCCATCCCCGTCTCGAAATCCAGGATCGACTCCCCGTCGAGTTCCGCCCGCCCGACCGCGAGCAGGTCGCCCCGCTCGTGAACCACGAGCACCTCGTCGCCGGGCCGAATCTCGGGGCCGGCCTCGAGCACGAACTTCGAGAAGACGTTCTTGCCGTCGCGAACGAACGGTTCGCTCTCGTCGTCTACGACGACGCGATAGGCCGGGTGCTCGAGGACCTCTTGCAGTCGTCGCCCACCCTCAAGTCCGAGGGTGAACCGGCCGTCGGTACCGAAGGAGACGAGGCGGCCGGCGTCGGCGTGAATCTGCTGGGGACGACCGGAGGTCGTGCGTTCGATGCGCAGGGATTCGTCGGCGGGAAACAACGCCTCGCCGGCCCCGGCACCGAACTGGTAGTCGGCGATGGTTCGGAGGTCGGCGTACGCCTCGCCCGCACCGTCGCCAGCGTGCTGGGTCATTGTCGGTCGTTCGCGGTGGCGTGAGGAAAGCCCTTCGAGTTCGTCCGTTCCCGGGGGACGTCGGTGCAAGTGTCGGATTCTGGCGTGCGGTCTGATCAGACGCTCGAGTAGAGTGGTTCTCAGACGCTCGAGTGGAGCGATTCCAGGCCAGTCGGTTGACTCGAGCAGAGTGAACCGATCGTCGTTGACTCGAGTCTGTCGTTAACTCGAGTCGCTCGAAGTGAATCACAGGCGTGAGCGAAAAAAGGTATAACTGTCCGATTACCGAGTATGAACGAGTGAGGCGACGACGATTCCTCGCTGCCCTGGGGGGCGTCGGGGGAGGCGTCTGGTACGCCAGGCGACAGCCACGTGAATCGATCGAGATTCGATACTGGCTCAGTGACCGAGGTGCCGACTACGAGGTACACGACCGCATCACGGAGTACGTCGAAACGGCGTTCACGGCAGTCTAAGACGGGGTCGACCTGTCGTTTGGTGGCGTCGTACCCGTACAGACCGAGCACGGGTACGGTGTCACGAGGAGTGGTGAGTGGCCACGACGAGTGCTCCACGGACATCAGGGAACAAATGGCATTGATCCCGTTACCGACGTCAACCTGCTCGTGACAGACGGGGCGATGGAGCACGCGCCAACCGGGATTGGGGTGTACAATCTCGCGTCCGTTGGCGGGGCCCGCTATCTCGAACGCGTCCCACCGCGAGCCGAAATTGCCGACATCGTGCCATACGAGTCCTCAATGCAGGTCATGCAGGTGCTCCTCCACGAAATCGGTCACGTGCTGGGACTGGCACACGAACACGGATCGATCGAGAGTATAGACGAGGGCACTGTTGCAAGCCCGATGGTGAGTACCTACGCGTGGGTGGACGAGCGGGGACAGTTCTCCGCTGATCAATGCGCCTGCGGGGGACTCTATCCCGAGAGACGCGACGGGAACTACTACCTCTCGTTCGACTTCTCTACGTGCGCCCGTGAGAAACTGCAAAGATATCACGGAGAGTTCCGCCCCTGATCCTCCCGTTATCACACGCGCTACAGCAGGTACGTCTCGTGATCCGACCCCAGATCCTCGAAGTCGTCGGCGGCCGCGATCAGTTCTTCGGCCGTCGAGGCCTCGAAAGCCATCACCTCGACTTTCACGCCCTCGTGACGAAGGTGCGAACAGAGTCGCGAGAAGTCGCCGTCCCCCGTACAGAGCACCATCGCGTCCACGTGGTTGGCGAGCGTAACGGCGTCGAGACTCATCCCGACGTCCCAGTCGGCCTTCTTCGTTCCGTCCGAAAATCGCTTGATGTCCTTGATCTTCGTCTCGAAGCCGATATCGTACAGCGCCTCGAAGAAACTCTCCTCTTCGGGCGAGTCGGCGCGGATGACGTAGGCGATCGCCCGCGAGAGTTGGCGTTCGCCGACCGCCCCCTCGAGCAGTTCCGAGTAGTCGATATTGCGGCTATAAATACTCTGGGCCGTGTGGTACAGGTTCTGCGCGTCGACGAGCACCGCGACGCGTTGGCCCGGATGGATATCCGACATACCGATCTCTCTGTGGCCCAGTGTCAAAACCGCTTCCCTCGATGTGAGGGGTGAAAATTACTCGACCGGGTTAGTTCCGGAGTTTCTGGATGCGTTTTTCGGCCGGCGGGTGGGTCGCAAACAACTGGGACAGGAGGCTCGTGTCGGCGTTGAAGATCGCCATCGCGTTGACACTGTCCTCGAGTTTCGACTCGCGGCCCTGCGCGCCACGTGAAATCTTCTCGAGGGCGCGTGCGAGGGGGTCGCCGGAGCCGATCGCCTGCCGGGCGTCGTCGTCGGCGACGTACTCGCGGTATCGGGAGATGGCGAGCACGAAGATCATCACGAGCATGTTCGCCAGCATCGAGGCGACCATGGCGAGGACGTAGGTGGCGATGTTGCGCTGGCCGCCGAACAGCACCGCGAAGTAGGCGACGTAGCCGACCATCATGGCGATCGAACTGCCGACCACCATGGCGACGACGTCCCGGTTTTTGATGTGGGCGAGTTCGTGGGCGATGACGCCCTCGAGTTCGTCCTGGTCGAGCAACTGGATCAGTTCGGTCGAGACGACGACGACGCCGGCGCCTTTGCGGCCGGTGGCGAAGGCGTTGGGCGTACCCATGTCCATGACCATCAGTTTGGGCTTGTCGATGCCCATCTTCCGGCTCAGCGATTCGGTCATGAAGTGAATCTGCTGGAACTGTCCCTCCTCGGGCATCTCCTCGGCCCCTCTGAGGGCCGCCCACTTGCCGATTTTGTACTGGATTACCGGCAGGATCAGGATCCCGATGAGGACGATCGGCCACGCACCCGGGCCGAGCATCATCAGGCCGAACGTCGCGACGAGCATGTAGAAACCAAACAGGATCGCTCCCACGACGGCCATTCGAACTTTCAATCCAAAGTCAGTCATACACCCCACAGTAAGCAATTCGAACCTATAAATGCCGCGGGAACTCCGAAGCGTTGTCGTGTTTCGTGGTAGCACACGCGGCAGCATTTGACGAAAGTCACAACCGATAAGTCCCCCGGCTTCCGTACACTGTGTATGCGCCGCGCCCCACTCGAGACTCGCCCGATGTCCTCGAGCGGCGCGGCTTCCCGTTTTTCCCCCACAAAATCGAAAAAACGTGCGTGAGAGCGCTCGCTGCGAGGCTGGCATCCTCGTCCTGGGCGCGACCCGGATCGAACGCACACCAGAACTACCACCGAGAAGCGGTAGCCGGATCGGCTGCATCGCTTCGACCACACCACAGCATCCAGATCCAGACCAATGACACACGACATCGACTTCACTGGCGTCTTTCCGGCGATGTGTACGCCGTTCGACGCCGACGAACGCATCGACTTCGACACACTGCAAGCTGACGCCCGGCGCCTCGAGGCTGCCGGCGTCGACGGACTCGTTCCCGTCGGCTCGACCGGCGAATCGGCCACCCTGACCCACGACGAACACGTTCGCGTCGTGGAGGCGGTGATCGACGCCGTCGACGACGTACCGGTCATCGCCGGTACCGGCTCGAACAACACCCGCGAGGCCCTGGAGCTTTCCGAACGCGCGGCGGACGCCGGCGCGGACGGCCTCCTCCTGATCTCGCCGTACTACAACAAGCCCGAACAACAGGGACTGCTCGAGCACTACCGGACGATTGCCGACGCGGTCGACGTCCCACAGATCGTCTACAACGTCCCGTCCCGGACGGGCCGAACGATCGAACCCGACACGGTCGTCGACCTCGCGAGCCATCCAAACATCGCGGGGTACAAGGCCGCCGAAGGTGACCTCGGCGCGATCGGCGAGATCGTCGAGCGGACGACCGATCAGGACTTCGCCGTCCTCTCGGGTGACGACCCGCTCAACGTCCCGATCCTCTCGGTCGGCGGCAACGGTGCGATCAGCGTCGTCGCCAACATCGAACCCGAGCGAACCGTCGCGAAGGTCGGAGCCGCCCTCGAGGGGGACTACGAGCGCGCACGCGCGATCCACCACGAACTCGGCCCGCTGATGCGCGCGCTGTTCGTCGAGACCAACCCGATCCCCGTGAACGAAGCCATGGAAATCCGCGGCTACGGCCCGGCGCGGATGCGCTCGCCGCTCACCCGACTCGACGAGGAACACCGCGACCACCTCGAGGCCGTACTCGAGGATCTGGAGAACCGTCCCGTCTCCCGGGCGGAGGCCGAGTGATGGCAATCCGGGTCGGGATCACGGGGGCCGCGGGCCGCATGGGCCGACGCGTCCTCGCCATCGTCGCGGAACGTCCCGACTGCGAGGTGGCCTTCGCCGTCAACCGGCGTCCCGACCCCGAACGAATTGGCGACGTCGAGATCGAATCCGCCCTCGAGTTCGGTCCCCTACTGGCCGAGCGCGAGCCCGGGGTCGTCGTCGACTTCACCGGCCCCGAATCGGCCCTCGAGTACGCCGCCGCCTGCGCGGAGGCCGGCGTGGCCTTCGTCACCGGCACCACCGGGTTTTCGGCCGGTGAACGCGACCAACTCGAGTCGTACGGCGAACAGATTCCCCTGTTGCACGCACCCAACTTCGCCCGCGGCGTGCAGACGCTCGTCGACATCATCGGCGACGCCGTCGCGAGCCTCCCGGGCTACGACGTCGAACTCGTCGAGACGCACCACAACGGCAAGCGAGACGCCCCGAGCGGGACGGCCAACCGACTGCTCGAGGAGATCGAAGCCGCCGGCGACTTCACCGGTCGAACCCACGGTCGGGAGGGCGACCAGCCACGCGAACGGGGCGAGATCGGCGTCCACGCTCTCAGAGCGGGAGACGTCACCGGCGAACACGAGATCGTGATCGCCGGTAACCACGAGGAACTGCGGCTCACCCACCGCGCCGAAGACCGCGGCGTGTTCGCCGCCGGCGCCGTCGACGCGGCCGTCTGGCTCGCCGACCAGGATCCCGGACAGTACGACTTTTCGGACGTGATCGCTGCATGACTACCGATCTATACCCTTCGCCTGTGACCACCAGCCAACCACCATGACCACGCTCGAATCCGACATCACCGACCTCTGGAACCGCTATCAGACCGACGACGTCGCCGCCGAGACCGCCACCGAGGGCGACTACGCAACCCTCGATGCCTTCCTCGACGCGCTCGAGGCCGGCGAGGTGCGGGCGGCCGAACCTCGTGACGGCACCTGGGAGGCGAACGCCTGGGTGAAACAGGGCATCCTCCTCAACTTCGGGCTACGTGAGACCCGCACCCGCGAGTACGGCGACGTCACGTACAACGACGTCCTCCCGCTCGCGGACTCGAGCGACTTTGGCGAGCGCGGCTCCCGAAATACGCCCGACGGAACGGTCGTCCGACGAGGTGCCCACGTCGGATCGAACTGCATCCTGATGAGTCCGGCGTTCGTCAACATCGGCGCGTACGTCGGCGACGGCGCGCTGGTCGACTCCTGTGACACCGTCGGCTCCTGTGCACAGATCGGCGCAAACGTCAAACTCGGCGCGAACACGCTCATCGGCGGTGTGCTCGAGCCCGTCGAGAGCGCCCCCGTCGTCGTCGAGGACGGCGTCTCGCTGGGAGCCGGCTGTCGGGTCACCTCGGGCTTCGTCGTCGGGGAGGACTCCGTCGTGGGGGAGAATACACTGCTCACGCCGAGAATCCCCGTCTACGACCTCGTCGAGGAGGAGATCCTGTACGGCGAACTGCCACCCGAACGGCGGGCATTCACGCGGTTCGTCGAATCATCCATCGGCGAACACGACCTGTTCGAGGGCGGGGCCTACAAGCCAGCCGTCGTCGCGACGGCCCTCGAGGATCGTACCCTCGAGCGCTCGGAACGAGAAGAGGTGTTACGAGACCAATGACCGCAGCCGATTCGGGGGTATCGAACCCGCCAGTTCGCCGCCTCGGCGACTGGGACGGGAGCCAGCTTCGAGCGCTGGCCGAAGCTCACGACACCCCGCTGTACGTGCTCGACCGCGGGCGCGTACGGGAGAACTACGCCCGACTCGAGGCGGCGTTCCCCGACGCCGAAATCCTGTACGCCGCGAAGGCGAACGCCCTCGGATACGTCCTCGAGACGCTCCTCGAGGCGGGTGCGGGCATCGAGTGTGCCTCCGCCGGCGAACTCGCCCGCGCGCTCGAGGCCGGGGCGACGGGCGAACAGGTGCACTACACGGCGGTCAATCCACCAGCCGCCGACCTCGATGTGGCCGTCGAGGCCGCCGCCGAGAACCCCGACCTGACGATTACGGTCGGCGCGAACGATACGATCGACCGATTGGTCGAACGGGGGTACGACGGACGACTCTGCCTGCGCGTCAACCCAGGCATCGGCGCGGGTCACCACGAGAAGGTTCGCACGGGTGCGGACGCGAAGTTCGGCTTGCCAGCCGATCGGGCCGTCGAGACGCTCGTCGACGCCGCCGAACGCGGATTCGACGTCGTCGGGATCCACGCCCACGTCGGATCCGGCGTTTCGGGCGACGACCTCGAGGATCACCGGGCGTTCGTCTCCCGGATCGGCGACCTCGCCCGCGAGGTGGCCGGCGCCGTTGGCGGCCTCGAGTTCGTCGACGTCGGCGGCGGCTTCGGCGTCCCCTACCGGGAGGACGACCCGGCGCTCGACCTCGAGGCGGTCGCCGCGGCGACCCGCGAAGCGTTGGGTGAGGTGCCGGGATCTGCAGCCGGTGAGACGGAAACTGAAGGTGACTCCACCTTACGCAATGGTCGCAATGCACGGCTGACGATCGAACCAGGGCGCTACCTCGTCGCCGACGCGGGCGTCCTCCTGACGCGGGTGAACACCGTCAAGGACGCACCCGAGACGACGGTCGTCGGCGTCGACGCGGGGATGACCACCCTGGCGCGACCGGCGATGTACGGGTCGTTCCACGCGATCCGAAACCTCACAGTCGACGCGAACGGTCGACCGACCCGTGAGCAGACCGTCACCGGCCCCATCTGCGAGAGTTCGGACGTGTTCTGTACCGACCGTGCGCTCCCGGAAACGGTTCGAGGCGATCTGCTCGCGATCGGCAACGCGGGTGCCTACGGGTACGAGATGGCGAGCACCTACAACTCCCGTCCGCGGCCAGCGTCGGTGGTGCTCGAGGCTGACGGCGACGCGCGACTTTCCCGACGGCGAGAGACGATCGAGGACGTCGTTCGGCTCGAGCGACACGTACTAGACAGCGAGTTACAGGCCGACGAATCACCGCAGGAGGTGTCCCGATGAGCGCCTTCGCCGACATCGAATTCGGAAAGTACCACGGAACGGGGAACGACTTCCTCGTCATCGACGCCGAAACCTACGTCCCCGACCGACGGGCGCTCGCCTCCCGCGAGTGCGACCGCGAGACCGGCGTCGGCGCCGACGGCATCCTCTTTCTGGCCCTCGAGGATCGCTACAACCCACCGCGGGTGATCATGACCCTCGTCCAGCCCGATGGCAGCACGGCCCCGATGTGTGGCAACGGTGCCCGCGTCGCGGGCCAGTGGGCGATGGAGCGCACCGGCAGCGACGAGGTCATGATCGACACCCAGGCCGGGACGCGCCACGCCGCCCGCGACGGCGACCGGATCGCCGTCGAGATGGGCGAGCCGACGTTCGATCCGCCGGCCGTCCCGATTCGCGCCGACGACCCCGTCCTCGAGGAGTCGATCGAGGGCCTCGAGGTGAGCGTCCTTAACACGGGCGTTCCCCACGCCGTCGCGTTCGTCGAGGACGTCGACGCCGTGGATCTGGAGGCCGTCGCGCCGCCCGTTCGTCACGCCGAAGACTTCCCGCTGGGGACGAACGTCACCCTGGCAAGCGTCGACGGCGACGTCAAGGGCGAGGGAGAGGGCGGTTTCCGCCAACGGACGTTCGAGCGCGGCGTCGAGGGCGAGACCGACGCCTGCGGAACCGGCGCGGTGGCCATCGCGGCCGCGGCCCGTCGACTCGATCTCGTCGACGCCGACGCCATCCCTATCAGCCTGCCCGGCGGCGACCTCGAGATCCGCTTCGACGGCGAGACCGCGACGTTGCTCGGCCCGGTCGAACACGAGTTCGACGGCGAAGTACAGTCGACGCACTTCTCGTCGTTCGACCTATGACGAGGGGCAGCGATTTCGAATTCGATCCCCTCGCGTTCCTCGAGGAGGCCGTTTCCATCCCCTCTCACCCCGACGCGGGCGTCGGTCGTATGCGGGATTTCCTGGTCGAGACGCTCGAGGAACACGGGCTCGAGCCGGCGGTCGACGAGGCGGGGAACGTGCTGGCGACTCGAGGCGAACGGGCGAGCGGCGACCCAGCCTCACCGGCCTCGACGGGCGGAGACGCCCCCCACTACGTCCTCAACACCCACATCGACACCGTCTCCCCGCACGTCCCCTGCGAGGCCGACGGCGACGCGATCCGCGGCCGGGGTTCCTGTGACGCGAAGGGGCAAGTCGCGGTGCTACTGTCTGCATTTTTGGAGGCAGATCCCGCCGGCCGAGTGACGCTCGCGATCACGCCCGACGAGGAGGTGCTGTCGACGGGAGCCCACGCCCTCGTCGCCCGCTCCGATTCACCCATCCGGGACGCCGACGCCGTCATCGTCGGCGAGCCGACCGGCCTCGACGTCTGCACGGCCGCGAAGGGGCGCTTCGAGGGGACGATTACACTCTCGGGCGCGAACGCCCACGCCGCCGAACCGCAGTCGGGCGTGAACGCCATCGCCGCCCTCGAGCCAGTGCTCGGGGCCCTCGAGACGTTCGACGACCGCTCGGACGCACCGCCCGAACACCCCGACCTCGGCAGCGCGACGCTCACGCCGACGGTGGTCGACGGCGGTGGAGCGACGAATCAGGTGCCTGACCAGGTTCGGCTGACGATCGACCGGCGAAGCGTTCCCCCGGAGACGACCGAGACGTTCGAGGGTGCGTTGCTCGAGCACCTCGAGGTCGCTGTTCCCGAGGCCGTCGGCGTCGACTTCGCCTTTACCGATCGGCCGACGCCGTTCCTCGAGGCCTGGGAGACCGACCGCGAGGCGGCGGTCGTAGACGCCCTCGTTGAGGCCTCCGGAGGCGACGTCCGACCGTTCACGGCCGCCACCGAAGCCTCGTACTTCGCCGCTCACGCGCCGACGGTCGTCTTCGGGCCGGGTGAACTGGCAGACGACGAAGGGGCCGTCGCCCACTCGCCTCGGGAGTACGTTCGTCGTGCAGACGTGCTTGCTGCTGACGAGGCGGTGAGGAGAGTGCTCGAGTCGGCCTGAGTGGCTATTTTCCACACTAACTGGAGAGGGTTCTCACAGCCCCCAGATGAAGACGATACCGCCCGTCGTGACGAACGCGAGCAGTAACTGCAACGGGCCACCGACCTTGACGAAATCGGCGAACTCGTATCCGCCGGGGCCGTACACCATCAGATTCGTCTGATAACCCACCGGTGTCATAAATGACGTCGCGGACGCGAACATCACCGCGAGCAGGAACGAGAACGGCGTCGCCCCCAGGCTCACCGCCGCGTCGACGGCGACGGGGATCATCAACACAACCGTCGCGACCGGCGTGATGACGTTCGCCAGCAGTCCCGTGACGATGTAGAACAACAGGAGTACCAGGGCCAGCGGCAGGAATTCGCCGGTTCCGACGAGCCCGTTGGCGAGAAGCTGTGAGCCGCCGGTCGACTCGAGTGCGATCCCGAGCGGGATCACGCCGGCGAGGAGAAAGACGATGTTCCAGGAGACGGCGTCGTACGCTTCGCCCGTCGAGAGACAGCCGGTGACGACCATGAGGAAGACTCCGGCGAGGGCCGTGATCACGATCGGGGCGATGCCGACGGCGGCCGCACCGATGACGCCGGCCATAATCGCGACAGCGATCGGCGTTCGTGCTGACAGCGGGGCGAGCGTCTCCGGATCGCCCTCGAGAAACCGGTCGACCGCGTCCTCCTCGATGACGATGAGTTCCCTCGAGTCGGCGAGGTGCTCGATGGTGCTGGGAACCGTCTGCACCAGGAGGAGATCACCGGGCTCGAGTCGAACGTCCTGTAGCTCGGTTCGGAGGAGATCGCCGTCGCGACGAATCGCCAGAACGGTGGTTCGATAGACATCGCGAAATCGAGCCTCCGAGAGCGGCTCACCGACGAACGTCGAGTCCTCAGGGACGACCGCTTTCGCCAGCAGGTCCTCGCTCGAGGCGTCGTCGAACGTCTCCTCGGTCACCGGTTCCCGAACGAGTTGCCGCAGTCGCTGGTTCTCGACGAAGCGATTGACCGCCTGCAGCGTGCCGTGGACGGTGAGCACGTCCCCCTCCCGGATCCGCTGGTCGGACGACACGGCGACGAACGATTCGTTGGGTTGGTCGATCGCTCGAGCGTCAGGTGCTGAAGCGGTCTCGAGTTCCTGTTGGGGGTGCTCGCCCTGAGCGGTCGCCGCTGTCCGCTGGATTCCCGATTTGCTGCCCTCCTCGGCGTCGTACTCGAGTACGGTGTCGGTGTCGGTGTCCGTAGCTCTGTCACCACCATCGTCGTACTCGAGCGGAGTGTCGACGTCCGTCGGGCTGTCGTCCACGTCGGCCGCACGCCGGAGCTGGAGGACGCGAACGTTCGCCTCCTGCTGTGCCTCGAGTTCGCCGACGGTGAGACCGATCGGGGCGGCGTTCGAACCGACGCGAACCTGGGTGAGGTGATCCTCGAGGTCGAACTCCACGACGAGGTCCGCATCCACCGGAACGCGTGCAGGTGTGAGCCACCAGCCGACGGTCGCGAGATAGACGAGACCGACGACCAGTACCAGGAGACCGAGGAGCGTAAACTCGAACATCCCGATCGGCTGGCGACCGAGCATGCCCACGGCAAACTCGCTGGCGAGCAAGTTCGTCGAGGTGCCGATCAGCGTCAGCGTGCCGCCGAGGATCGCCGCGTACGACAGCGGCAACAGGAGTTTCGACGGCGAGACGCCGATCTTCTCGGCGAGGTCGGAGATCATCGGGACGAAAATTGCCACGACCGGCGTGTTGTTGATGAACCCAGCGAGCGGCCCGGTCGTCGCGATCGTCGCCAACAGAGCACGACGATGGTTCCCTCTGGTGAACCGGGCGAGCACCAGACCGAGTCGCTGAACGAGACCGGTTCGTTGAATGCCCGCACTGAGCATGTACATCGCGACGATTGTGATCGTCGCCGTGCTGGCAAATCCCGAGATGGCCGTCCGGGAACCGACGCCGGTGAACGGCTCGAGGAGGGCCAACGCGACGATGATCCCGATCGCCGTCACGTCGTTGGGGATCAGTTCGGAGACGAAGAGGACGAGCGCGATAGCGATGAGTGCGAAGACGATCAGCGTGCCCGTCGACACGCCGTCGATGATCATCGCGTCTCACCGGGGTTCGGTCGCTGTTTCTGGTAATGTGCTCGAGCGGCATTGGGTGAAACGCGCGTTCGGGTTCGGGCTCGAGCGAAGTCGACCCTCACAGCGATTCTCCTCCGCTGTGTTGGGCCAGGCGAACGGCATCGAAACCAGCGGCTGCTCGCTGTTCGAGCCGACTCGTCTGGCCCTCCATCACACGTGTGCGTGATCAGGCAACTCGTAAAATAGTATCTGTCTCCATGTACAGACGTTTTGTCGATCTGTTCGTATTCCCTACCACGGTCTGTTCGGTTCCATCACCGGTGTGCGAGCCAACTCCGCCGACAGACGAAGCCGCTTTACCCCTCGAGCCGTTTCCTCCGGTAATGAGCCAGCCGACGCCCGAGGTCTACGAACAGGGCAAGGGCATGGACGCCCACAACCAGGTGATGCGCGAGATCCGATCGCGCAAAGAGAAGAGCTACGACCCACACCAGCCCACGCGGGTCTGGCTCGACGAGGACAACACGCCCGGCGGCGTCAAGCGGAGCCTGACGATCATCCTGAACACCGGCGGCTGTCGCTGGGCGCGCGCCGGCGGCTGTACGATGTGTGGCTACGTCGCCGAGAGCGTCGACGGAGGGAGCGTTCCCCACGGGGCGCTGATGGATCAGATCCAGGTGTGTCTCGACCACGAGGCCGACAATGCCGACGAGCCGGCCCCACTGATCAAGATCTACACCTCCGGCTCCTTCCTCGACGAACGCGAGGTCGGCGCAGATTCCCGTAGGGCCATCGCCGAAACCTTCGGCGACCGCGAACGGATCGTCCTCGAGTCTCTCCCCGACTTCGTCGACCGCGAGAAGCTCGCCGATTTCACCCAGTACGGCCTCCAGACGGACGTCGCCGTGGGTCTCGAGACGGCGACCGACCGCGTACGTCGTGACTGCGTGAACAAGTACTTCGACTTCGAGGATTTCGAGGACGCCTGTGCAGAGGCCGTGGCAGCGGACGCCGCCGCTCGCGACGGTGCAGCGGATGGTGTCGCTCTCGATGGAGCGAGTACTGACGACGGTGTTGCCGACGCCACTGAAGTCGACTCAGACAACGCAACCGGCGGGGCCGGCATCAAAGCCTACCTCCTGATGAAACCGCCCTTCCTCACCGAGTCCGAAGCACTCGAGGACATGGTCGACTCCGTCGAGCGCTGTCTCGCCGTCGAGGGCTGTCACACCGTCTCGATGAACCCGTGTAACGTCCAGCGCTACACCATGGTCGACGAACTCTTCTTCCACGATGGCTACCGCCCGCCCTGGCTCTGGTCGGTCGCCGCGGTGCTCGAGCGAACCGCAGACGTCGACGGCATCGTCGTCTCCGACCCTGTCGGCCACGGCACCGACCGCGGCGCCCACAACTGCGGGGAGTGTGACGACCTCGTCCAGAAGGCGATCAAGGACTTCGACCTGCGCCAGGATCCGACGGTGTTCGAACAGGTTTCGTGTGAGTGTGAGGCGACCTGGGAGGCCGTCCTCGACCTCGAGACGGGGTTCAATCAACCGCTCACGCGGTAATCGCTAGTGGCGTACCAGGCCTGAACTGGTGGGTGAAACCGATGGCGTCCATCCGGTTTCACTCATCAGTCGATGGTTGGAGGGGACTAGTCCACCGAATCAGCCCAACGGGTGACCTCCGCCGTGGTGAACGACCGGGTTCTTTTTCCCCGAAGAAAATCGCAATTATGAGGGGGCGAGCTAGTCACTCGCCGCAGTGCCGTCGAGCGCGGACGAGTGCGTTGGCATCTCGGCCGTCGGGAGCGCCATCCTGACGACGGTTCCTCGAGGCTCGTTTTCCTGGAACGTCAGCTGACCGCCCGACTGGGTGACGACCCAGTTGACGAGCCACAGCCCAAGCCCGCTCGCGTGGCGCAACTGGGTGATCTCCTCGTCTTCTTGCAACAACGCCCGCTCATCGTCGGGAATGCCCGGGCCGTCGTCCACGACGGTGACGACGACCATCTCCTCGTCACCGTCTTCCTCCGCGAGTGCAACCTCGACCGTCGGCTCGTCCCGGTCGCTGTGTTCGATCGCGTTCTCGAGGACGTGATAGATCGCGTCCTCGACCATTTCGTCGGCCCGGGCATGAATCCGATCCGGGATCGACTCGAAGATGGAGATGTTGACCCTCGGATACTCCCTCTCGATGCGATCGATGGCGGCCTCGAGACGCTCGACGACGTCGATCGGCCCCATCGCTGCGTCGTCGCGATCGAGCGTTCGTTCGACCGCGCGGGTTTTTTCGGCGAGGCTGATGAGTTCGGACGCCCGCTCTTGAATCGCCTCCGCGAACTGTTTATCCGCCTCGTCGTCGACGGCCGCAGCGAGCATCTCTGCGGAGCCGTTGATGATGTTCATCCCGTTACGAAGGTCGTGGCGCAGGACGCGGTTGAGGATCTCGACGCGTTTCTGGCGCTGTTTCTGTTCCGTGATATCCGTATAGAGGCCGAACGCCCGATCGGAGTGTTCGTGCATCTCGATCGGGACGACGCGCATCATGAAATCGCGGAGTCCGTTGGTGGTTCGCCGTTTGACTTCGGCTTCGATCGGCTCGCCCTGATTGCCCCGTCTGTTGATCTCGGTCGCCGCTTCGGTTTGGTCACTCGGGACGACGAACGGGTCGAGCAGTTCCCCGCTGAGGTCGTCACCGTCGTATCCGAAGATTCGTTCGAACGCTGGATTCAGGCGCTCGACGACCGGCCCACGGTCGGTCTGCTGGGTGCTGACGACGGCGTCCGGGACGTTTTCGAACAGGGCGACGAACCGGTCGCGTTCTTCTTTGAGCTGGGATTCGAACGCCAGCCGGTCGAGCGTATCCGAGACGTGTGAAAGCAACAGTTCTGTGAGTTCCTGATCGTCGCTGTCGAACGCGCCGATGTCTGTCGAAACGGCCTGGAAGACGCCACGATCGCCGACCGGGACGCTCAGTACGGCGCGGTAGGCGTCCTGTTCGGGATCTGCGTCATCATCGGATCGGAGGTCGGCGGCCCGATAGGTTCGCCCGTGTCGGTGGGTTTTCCCGGCGATGCCGCCATAGATGGACGTCCGGTTCGAGTACCCCTCGTCGTGAATCGTCGAGGAGACCGCTTCCGTCACCAGGTACTCTCCCTGGACGGTATCGAACACACAAACGTCGAACTCGAGAACGTCTTCGGCTGTCTCGACCGTCAGATCGTACACCTGCTGTGGGTTCTCACACTCATCGAGCCTGGAGGCGATTTCGTGAAGCTTCTCCATTTTGGCACGTCGGTCGCTGAGCTCCCGTTCCATCAGTTTCCGGTCGCTAACGTCGCGGACGATACCGACGGTTCGAGCTTTCTCGCCTTCGGTCTCGAGAAGCGTCGTATTGACCTCACACGGGATCCGGTCGCCGTCGGCGGTGACGACGTCGACGTCGTACGTGGCGACCGTGTCAGCGTCACCGTCGATGAGTCGACCGACCTCGCGTCGGCTCCGAGCGAGGCTGTCGTCGGTCAGGATTAGCGATGCGTGCTCGCCGAGCAATCGCTCGCGGTCGTAGCCGGTGGTTTCGGACAGAGTGTCGTTGACCATGACGAAACGGCCGTCGGTATCGATCGCGTACATGCTGTCCCCGACCGTCTCGACGAGCGTTTTCGCCCGCTCGAGTTCGCGCTCGCGTTCGGCCCGCTCGAGTGCGGCTTCGGCGGTCGCCGCGAGGAGCTGGATGAGATTTATGTCGACATCCTCGAGTTTGGTTGCGCCGGAGGAGGCGACTGACAACAATCCATACGTTCCCAGTGGATGGATGACGGCATTACCGACCTCGTCGTCGATATCGTACGGAACCCGCACCACCGAGGCATCCTCGATCACGTCGTGTGTTCCGGTAGCATACACGTTCCAGAGCGTCCCGTTGCCAGGTTCGATCGGCGGTATCTCGTCGGTCGCTTGCTGCAACCGCTTGCTCGTCGCGATGGCCTCTAGCGTGTCGCTCTCCTCGTCGTAGATGCGAACGCCGGCAAGCGCACCATCGACAATCTCGTCCGTTGCCTCGATCACGATGTCGCCGATGTCGTCGACCGAACTCGTCTGCATCAGTTTTCGGGTCGCCGTCTGTAACGTCTCGAGGGCAGCCGACCGTCTGAACTCGGTCGTGGCATCACGAACGAACGAGAGGACGCTTCGAACGGTGCCAGTATCGTCGACCAGCGGGCTACTGTACCACTCACACCGGAACTCGAGACCGGACTTGTGAACGTTTCTAGAAATGCCGTGGCTGCTCGTCGGCGTCCCCGACAGCCACTCCTCCCACCACGTCGAGAAGGCGTCTCGACCGTCGGCCGGGACGAGTAACTCGGTTCCCCTGGTACCGAGCGCCTCCTCGCGTTCGTATCCGAACAGGTCGGTCGCTTTCCCGTTCCACCGACGCACCTCGAAATCCAGCGTCCACTCGATGATGGCGACCGGTGACTGATCGACGAGCCGCTCGAGGTGGGGGTCGCCAGCCTCGAAAACGGTTCCGGAGGCAGCGTCGGTGTCGGGCTCAGCGTCGGAGTCGGGTTCGGAATTGGCCAGCGTCGAAGCCGAACGTGATCCGGCCACCGAACGGGCTCGACCATCGACCACCACCTCGAGGATCCGCGTGACGAGCGTGTTGACGCCCTGGGACTTCGGGACGTACCCCGCTGCACCCATGGCGATGGCCTCTCCAGCCACCGCTTCGCTCCCGCTGGCGGTGTAGATGAGTACCGGCAGGTCGGGTCGGCGCTCCCGGATCGCCTGACAGAGCTCGAGACCGGTCGTCCCCGGCGTGTCCAGGTCGTACTCCGTGACGACGCAATCCGCCGTCTCGAGACGCTCGAGGCAGTCGGTTCGTTCGGTGACGTGGTCGACCACAAACCCGATCTCGTCACCGATCGAGACGATCCGCTCCGGACGGCCGGGGTCGACGTAGACGACGTAGGTGGACTCTCCCATATAGTTGCGTGTGAAACCAACGTTGGTTGTAGATCGTGTTCGTGTTTTCAACGAACCCCCATCCCATTAGTGTTCGATTCGACTCACGGGATGAGTCCACATTTGTGCAAAAGGAAATAAACGTATGGGCCGGTTTCGATCAGGCTACTCGGTGGGAATTCGTCGTTAGTCCGCGTTCACAGCGCGCTCGAACCCGCGGAGAATCGCCTGGCCGTCCGTTCCACCGACGTCGGGGAGCGTCGCCCGCTCCGGGTGGGGCATCATCACGGCCACGGTGTCGGTCTCGCCGAGGACGCCGGCGACGTTGTGTTTCGAGCCGTTCGGATTCGCCGCCTCCGTCAGTTCCCCATCCAGGTCGCAGTACCGAAAGAGCACGCGACCGTCGGTCTCGAGTCGGGTGAGGTGGTCGTCGTCGATCTCGAAGCGACCTTCACCGTGAGCGATCGGGATCTCGATTACCTCGCCCTCCTCGAACGCGGCCGTCCAGGGCGTATCCGTTCGCTCGACGCGGAGGTATACGTGTTCACACTGGAACCGGGCGCTCTCGTTCGTAGTGAACGCGCCCTCGGTAAGCCCAGACTCACAGCCGATCTGGGCGCCGTTACAGATGCCGAGCACCGGCACCCCGTGGGCGGCCGCCTCCCGTACCTCCTCGAGGATCGGTGAATGGGCAGCCATCGCGCCTGCGCGGAGGTAGTCACCGTAGGAGAAGCCGCCGGGGAGGACGATACCCGACACGTCCTCGGGGAGGCCGTCTTCGTGCCAGACGATTTCGGCGTCGATCGAGAGGTGCTCGAGGGCGCGCGCGGCGTCGCGGTCGCAGTTCGAGCCGCCGAATCGAATTATCGAGACTGCCATCTACCGCTCGTCGACCTCCACGTCGTAGTCGTGGATGGTCGGGTTCGCGAGCAGTCGTTCGGCCATCTCCTCGACGCTGTCGGCGGCCGCATCCGCAGAGTCCGCCTCGAGATCGATCTCGAAGCGGTCGGCCGAACGCAGGGCCTCGAGCTCGAAGCCAAGACGCTCGAGCGAACGGCGCGTGGTTTCGGCCTCGGGGTCGAGCACACCGTGCTTGAGTCGGACGGTCACCGTGGCGGTGTAGGCGGTCATCATCTGATACCCCGTAACCGTGCTCAAAAACGCTTTCGGGTTCGGCTCGACATACACGTTTGTGGATACTGGCGTCGAAACGACCGTCAGTGAAGTGCCGACTCGAGTTCGTCGACGACGGTCTCGAGATCGTCGTCGGCTGCACCGACCGACTCGAGGTCGTCGTCCTGGAGGAGTGTAGCGAGGTTTCGGCCCTGTCTGACCGTCATCGTCTGACCGTCTGCCTCGATGGTCTCGAGGAGTCGGACGAGCCAAGCGGGAACGGTTCGATCCTCGTCGATATATTCGTCCGCTCGATGGACGAGCGCGTGGTGGACGACCCAGCGCTGTTCACGCGAGAGGTCGACAGTGCGGCGATCGGCTTCCTGTGGAGGTGTACTCATCGTGTCACGGGTCGATTGCGTCGACCGCTGGGCGACAGTAAGCGCCGCCACCCCTTAAACATTGTTGCTTGTTAACACACCTCTAGAAGTTGCTCATCGGACGTCCCGTCGCATCGCGATCTCGAACCACGGGCAGAGCCGGAGCTGTCGGTACCACTCCGGGTGGGTGTGGAGCCGCTCGTAGGGCACCCACATGAGCCCCGCAACCTCCTCTTCGTCGGGGTCGAGTCTCGTATCGTGGAGGGTCGTCTTGAGGACGGCACACACCTCGTGTTCGACACCGGCGTTTTCGAAGTAGCGTTTGTACTCGAATCGGTCGGTCAACCGAAGCTCCTCGTATTGATCCGGCGTGATACCCAGCTCCTCCTCGAGACGTTGGCGGGTCGCATCCTCCTGGCTCTGGCCCTGGACGGGGTGGGAGGCGACCGTCCCGTCCCAGTAGGTGCCCCACAGCCGCTTGCCGGGTGCACGCTGGGCGAGCAGGATGTTGTCGTCCTGGTCGAACACGAGCGACGTGAACGCCCGATGGCGCGTCCCCTCGCCGGTGTGCGCCTCGAGGCGATTGACCACGCCGAGTTCGGTGTCGTCGGCGTCGACCGCGATGACGTCCTGTGCCGCGTTCTTGTGGGGAAGTTCGCCCGATTCCGGAGTCTCGTCCATGGAACTAGTGAACGGGTCGTCCGTAAAACCAGTATCGGCTGCGGACGCCGCGGCCGGCCGTGAAAGCTGCGTCCCCGGGCCCAGCGTGGGAACACGCTCGAAGCGATCGGCGGGACGTGACTACGACGACCCCTGTGGATCGTCCCTACGACCCTCCCTCGAGTTCGCTCGACTCGTCGCCCATCGACACGTCGGGGTCGGGCCGATATCCCTCACCGACGACCACCGGCACCGACGCAGGAACGGTCTCGAGCGTGAGTTGATCCGTCTCGAGCACCTCGCCGTCGAGACTGTAAGTGATCGGCTTCTGTCCCACCCGTTCGAGTGTCACCGTCGGGACGCGGTGGTGGACGATGTGGGCTGCATCCCGGTCGAAAAGTTGCTCGAGTGCGGCATCGCCGAGTACCGCGGGCGTCGATCCGTTCTCGACCAGCGTCACCTCGAGCAGACCGTCCTCGGCGTGGGCCTGTGCAGCGCGTCCGGCCGTGAACCGCCGACAGTTTCCGACGAACGCGAGTGCGACCGCGCCCTCCCAGATGGCTGCCGTACTCGCGTCGTCGTCCTCGAGGGTCACTCGGAGCGTCGGCGGGTCGAAGGTCGCCGCCGTTTCGATCGTCTTGACGACGTAGGCGAGGATACCCAGTCGCCGCTTGCTCGCCGCCGAGGTCTCGAGGCTCGCTTCGGCCGTGAGTCCGCCGATACAGGAGTTGATGAAGGCCCGACCGTTGGCGACACCAAGGTCAATCTGCCGACGCTCCCCGTCCTCGGCGAGCCTGAACGCGTCCTCGACGCTCTCGATCCCGAGGTTCGACGCGGTGTTGTTTCCCGTTCCTGCTGGCGCAATCACGAGCGTCGGCCACCCATCGACTGCCGCCGAAAGCAATCCGTCGACCACCTCGTTCACGGTACCGTCGCCGCCGACGGCGACCACGCGAGTCAACCCACCTTCCGCCGCCTCTCGGGCAAATTCCCGGGCGTCACCCGCCGTCTCCGTCACCCGGATCGGCCACCCGTGATTCGCCGCCAGCAGGTGTACCCGCTCGAGGTGATCCTCGCTCCCGCTGGTCGGGTTGCAGATCACGACCGAGTCCGGTGCCGGCTTCGATTCCGACTCCGGTTTCGGCTCCGAAGACGACCCCGACCCGTCCGAACGAATCGCTCGTTCGCCAGCCTGGTGGGAGACCATACACGCAGTGACAGCCCCCAAAACCAAAATGCTCTCCCCTCGTCTGCGTTGGTATGTTCGCCGTGGATCTGCACGCACACACCCGCTTTTTCCACGGACATCGGGCGCTCGGCGACCGATTCGATCCGATCGGGGTGAGTCTCCTCGCCCGCGTCGCATCCTGGCGCGACCTCGACGGCGTCGCAACGACCAATCACGACTACTACACGCCGTTCGACCGCGACGAGGGGGGTGCCATCCCTGGGAGCGGGACGACCATCATCCCCGGCATCGAGGTGTCGACAACCCACGGCCACGTCCTCGTCGTCGGTCCCGACCCGCCGCGGGAAACGGTTCCGCTCGAGTACACGCCCGCGGAAGCGGTCGAGATGGCCCACGGCCGCGGGTGTGTCGCGATCGTCGCCCACCCGTTCCGGAACAGCACGGTCGCGACGCTGGACGAGGTTCCGTTCGACGCCATCGAGATCAACGGCAAACACCCCAGAACACAACCGCTCGTCGAACGGCTCGCCAGGGAGCGCGATTTGCCACTCGTTGCCGGCAGCGACGCCCACTACCCGTTTGAGGTCGGGCGGGCGTATACGCGCATCGACGCCGACGAGTTGACGCCCGAATCGGTCGTCTCCGCGATCAGGGACGGCCGCGTCGACGTCCGCATTGCGCGACGGCCGGTCGACCGACTCCTTCGACGCGGATACCGTGCGGTGCACCGTCGGAAACATCCGGGCGACGTATTCGGCGAGGGGGCACCAGGCGTCGGGCGGCCGCCAGAACCCGAGCCCGAGTCGTGACCGGCTCGTACCAGCGGTTCCGTGTCGTCGATTACCCCAGCATCTCCTCGAGAATCAACCGCGTTTTCGTACTCACGACCTCCTCTTGCTCGCGCGCTTGCGTGATCAAGGCGTTGACCCCGCGGGTGTCTGCCGCGTCGACGACGAGGACGATGTCCTGTTCGCCCGAAACCTGCCAGACGAAGTCGACTTCCTCCCACTCGGCCATGCGTTCGGAGACGCTCGCGGTGTCGACGTCGACGGCGACGCTGATCTCGAGCATCGCCTTCACGTTCCCCGTGCGCGTGGTGACGGTGAACCGTTCGATGACGCCATCGTCGTTCATCCGTTCGACGCGGTTTCGCACGGTACCCTCGCTCGTCCCCACTTCCTCGGCGATCTCCGTGTACGGCGTGCGGGCGTCTCGCCGGAGGATGTTCAGGATGTGTCGGTCGAGATCGTCCATTGAGATCTAGGTGTTCGCGTGACGCCTACTTGATGATTACGAAATTCGTAACTTCGCTTCGAAGACAACACTTATGGTGCACGATCTAATACGTATCTCGTAATGAACCCGGCCTACGTAGCGCTGGAGAGCGGACACGTACTCGAGGGACGTGGTCGTGCTCCTGGGACTGCACGCGGGGAACTGGTTTTCACAACAGCGTACACGGGCTACGAAGAAAGTCTGACGGATCCATCCTACGAGGAACAGATCCTGACCTTCTCGTACCCGCTGATCGGCAACTACGGCGTCCGCGAGGAGCGCTTCGAGTCCGATCGCGTCCACCCGCGAGCCGTCCTGGCCCGCGAACTCACCGACGAGGTCGCCGCCTGGCTCGAGGCCGAGGGCGTCCCCGCCGTCGACCACCTTGACACCCGCGACGTCGTCACCGACGTGCGCGAAGGTGGCGCCATGAAGTGTGGGATCGCCGTCGGCGAACACGCCACCCCAGACGACGCCGTCGCCGAACTCGAGCGCTGTAAAGCCATGAGCGACCACACCGAGATCGGTTCCCAGGTCAGCGTCGCCGAGCCGACCGTCCACGGAGCCGACAACGACGGGCCGACCGTCGCTCTGATCGACTGTGGCGTCAAGGGCTCGATCGTCGACTCCCTGCTCGCCCGCGGGGCGACCGTCCACGTCTTCCCCCACGACGCCACGAGCGCCGACGTCGACGCCGTCGACCCCGACGTCCTCTTCGTCTCTAACGGTCCAGGCGACCCCGCCAACTACGGGGCGGCCGTCTCGCTCGTCGAGGCTTTCGTCGAGGAACTTCCCGTCGCCGGCATCTGCCTCGGCCAGCAGATCGTCGCCCGCGCGCTGGGAGGCACCACCGAGAAGATGACCTTCGGCCACCGCGGCGTCAACCAACCCGTACTCGACCTCGAGTCGGGCCGGGTCGTCATGACCACCCAGAACCACGGCTACACCGTCGCCGATCCAGGAGCGCACCTCGAGATCTCCCAGATCAACGTCAACGACGACACCCCCGAAGGTCTCGACGGCATCGAGTACGACGTACTCACCCGCCAGTACCACCCCGAAGCGAACCCCGGCCCCGAGGACACCCTCGACTTCTTCGACGACGTCCTCGCGATGGCGTCCCCTCGAATCCCTCGAGCGATTCCGGCTGACGACTGATCGGCGCTACCGATCGCCCGCTCGGCTGCTGCATCCGTTTCGACCGAGTGTGCTCGCTCGAGGGATAGAAACGTATTTCCCGTCCCCCTGCGGGAAATGTGACAGATGCCCTCCACCTCGATGCATCGCCGCTCGACGATTTCTCGCCGGCTACACGAAGCCATCAGCCGCCGCGTGAGCATCGACACGCGGGCACTGGCCGTCTTTCGCGTGTTCGTCGCCCTGTTGATTCTCGCCGACCTTGGATTGCGCTCGCGGAACTTCCACCTGTTCTACACCGAACACGGCGTCGTCCCCCGGTCGCTCGCCCGCGACATCGCCGCCCCCTACGCGTTCTCGTTTTACCACCTCTCGACGAGTACGACGGTGATCGCCGCCCTGTTCGTCGTCCAGGGGTTGTTCGCACTCCAGTTGCTGGTCGGCTACAGGACTCGCCTCGCGATGATCGCCTCGTTCCTGTTCGTCATCTCGCTCGACCACCACAACCCGCTGGTGTTGAGCTACGCCGACACCCTGTTTCGGCTGCTCACGTTCTGGGCGATCTTCCTCCCGATCGGGGAACGCTGGTCGATCGACGCCGCCCACCGCGAGCGCGAGCCCAGAACCGCCATCGCCAGCGTCGCCAGTGCGCTGATTCTGGGGCAGATGGTGTTCATGTACGTCTCGAACGGCGTCATCAAATCCGTCTCGACCACCTGGCGAGCGGGAGAGGCCGCACCGCTGGTGCTCGGCCTCGACGAGATGACGTTCCTCCTCGGCGACACCGCCCGAGAGTTCACCACCTTGCTGGGCTACGGCGGCATGCTCTGGTACCTGATGATGATCGGTGGCTGGCTGTTGCTGGTCACACACGGCTGGTCGCGACTGGCGCTGCTCACCCTCTACGTCGGCGGCCACCTCTCCTTCGCGCTCACCGTCCGCATCGGCGCGTTCGCCTACGTCGCCCTTGCCGGCCTGGTGTTGTTCGTTCAGACGCCCGTCTGGGATCGCCTCGAGGCGTTCGTCACGACTCGCCCGGAGGCGGTACGACTCGAGTCACTGCGTGACCGACTTTGTGCTGCGGCTCGTTCGGTGCCGAATCCGCAGACGAGGAGCTCCCGAGTCCGCCAGTATCGGTCGATAACGTACACGGCCACGATGGTGATCATCGTCGTCACGATCCTGTTCGTGTCGGTCGTGATCGCTGCCCAGTCGGTCGCCACCGTCGTCGATCACGACGGCGAGCAACCGATCGAGGAAGCCATAGACGAGATGCTCGTCGAGAGCTACCAGGAGACCGTCGGCGTCAGGGAAGTTCACACGGTCGCCTCGAGTCTGGGGATCGACCAGCCGATCGGCTGGGGCGTGTTCGCGCCCGAACCGCGAACGGTCGATCGCTACTACGTCTTCGCGGCGGTAACGGAAAGCGGCGAGTACGTCGACGTGTACAACGACCGCCCGCTCACCTACGACCGACCGCACGACGAACTCCAGAAGCAGTACGGCACCTACCGCGAACGCTTCTACATGAACAGCGTTCGGCGCGGCGGGTACCACACCGACACTGCGGCGATGCTCGGGGATCACCTCTGTGAACGCTGGGCGGTCGAGAACGAGGGCGAACTGGTGCAGATCAACATGTACATCGTCAGCGAGCAGGTCACCCACGAGACGATTTCGGATCCCGAAAGCCGCGACAGACAGTACCGACAGTTCTATCGCCACAGCTGTGAGTCGAACGTCCTCCAGCCGATGCCGACGCCACCGTGAGCGGCTGGTGAGGTCGTAGACGGATAGTTCCGGCTATCGAGTCGGGGCCGCTCGAGTACCAACATCGCCACTCGCAGCACATCCGATCGTTGCATCTCCACTCGTAAACCACCACTCCTGACTACTCGAGGTCGATCACGTTCGACTCGAGGTCGCGTGGGAAGTACGTGAGCCACTCGATGCCGTCCTCGGTGATCGCAATGGTATCGGAGTGGCGATAACCCGCCTCGTCCGTGTAGATGCCGGGTTCGATCGTCCAGACGTGGCCAGGGCGCATGACGGCGTCGTCCGCGTCGTAGGTCGTATACTCCCGTTCACAGTAGTCGTCCCACCCGCGGTCGATGTACGGCGGTTCGTGACCGCCCATCCCGATGTTGTGGCCGACGTGGTGCTGGGCCAGGTCGGCGACGCCCTGCTCCTCGAAGTAGGAGTCGACGACGTCGTCGACGTGAGCGATCGAGACGCCTGGGCCGAGCGCGTCGATGGCGATGGTCTGGGCCTCGAGCATCACCTCGAAGTAGTGACCCTGCTCGTCCGTGGGCTCGCCCAGGAACATCGTCCGCTCGAGTTCGGAGTGGTAGCCGTCGACGTTCGCCGACGCGCCGGTGACGAGGACGTCGCCTTCCGCGAGCCGTCGGTTGGCGGTGTGGCCATGGGGCAGGGCCGTCTGCGGGCCGGTGATGTAGCCGGCGTGTACCGGCCCCGACCCACGCGTGCGGGCGACGTATCGGTCGCCGAGAGTATCGAGCATCGCCCGGGAGGCGTCCATCGAGGCCCGCTGGCTCACCGTCGCCGGATGTTCGCCGACGGCGGTGTACTCTGCGAGATAGCGGTGGCCCAGGTTCGCCCACTTCGCCGACTCCCGGATCAGGTCGACCTCGGCGTCGCTCTTCTCCCAGCGCATCCGGCTCACCCAGCCCTGGGTCTCGACCTCGAGTTCCGCGTCGGCAGCCTCCGCGAGCGTCGGCCCCTGGTAGCCCATCGTCCC
This sequence comes from Natronosalvus vescus, assembly GCF_023973145.1. Classification (NCBI taxonomy): domain Archaea; kingdom Methanobacteriati; phylum Methanobacteriota; class Halobacteria; order Halobacteriales; family Natrialbaceae; genus Natronosalvus; species Natronosalvus vescus. The sequence goes on along the minus strand of NZ_CP099546.1, from coordinate 2,483,904 downwards.
CGGCGCACCCTCCGCGTCGGCCGCGATCGATTCGACGTCGAGTCCCTCGAGCATCGACGTCGCGACGCCGATCGGCTCGCCGCCGGGGAAATCTCGGTAGTGGTGGACGGCGTCGATCCGTGGGTTGGTCTCGACGCGTTCGACCTCGAGGCGGGGCACCGTGATCTCGATCCGATCCCCCGTCACCGCGAGGACGACCGGCCGCTCGGTCTGGATGTGATCGAAGCCCGTGAGGTACTCGATGCTCGTCGCGCCGAACCAGACGCCGGCGTCGACCTCGGCGTCGACGATGCGCTCGCGAACGCGCTCGAGGCGGTCGTCGAACTCGCTTTCGGGGAGTGTCGTGGCCATGTGAGACCACTCAGTCCGTCACACTAAAAGGGTTCAGGAGGCGGCTTAGGAGTCCCCTTCCCGGGGCGTCGTGCGACCTCGAGTGGATTGCGCCGCCGTTCGTCCTCCGAGTGGAGAAACGTACAGTCAGCGAGCCGATTCGTTCGCGCACGCCGAACGCCGGTGGTGCACCGGGGGAGGGACGTGTTCGCTACCGGAGGAACAACACACCGAACGGGATCGCCCCCAGCGCGAGAAATAGGTAGCGCCACACGCCCATTCGCCCCGTCGCTTCGACACCCCGGTACAGTCGGGAGACGTACACGAGGCTGGCCCCGAAGGCGATAGATGCCGCCCCCAGCGCCGCTAACACGACCGGAAGCCCGAGGTCGAACGCCCACGAGGCGAAGAGCCAGCCGCTTCCCAATCCGACGACGCCACCGAGGAGGAGCGCGGACGAGGGGATTTCACTCCACAGTCCAATCCCTGCCGTCGCCGAGACGACGATCCCTGCCCACACGATCGGAAGCAAGTCGGTGTGAGTTGTGAGTGGTGTATGAGTGAGTGCTATCAGCGTCCCGATTGGGACGAACGCGCCAAATAGGAGGACGTCACCGAACGGGTTCGTCTCGCCGGATCGTTCCGCTCGTACACCCATTTTGTATAAATATGGTTCGGCAGTGTCAAAGCGTGTCGGTGTTTACTATCGAACCAGATCCGAACCCTCGCCGCCGATTTTTTACGTCCAGCGTCCATCCTCCAGCAGGCGTAACCGAGAAACGAACTGGTCGGTTCGTAGCCGATTTAGCGGTGAGCACTCGAGTTGACGAACCGTTCCTAGTGACCACCTAGTACGTACGGAGAGAAGTGCGGCGACTGTGATCCTGTGAATCCCTTGATTTGTGATGGTTTTCAGGAGTTGTGCTGAATACACAGCGCGAACGTGGCACAGACTGAGAGACGATCTGCGATGGTAGTGTTCGCTAAGTACAGGTGAACGATATCGTATGACTGTTTGGTATCATGCCCCGCTTTCCCGAACACCTGTACTGTGACCAGAAAGGACTTATAAAATCACACAAGTGAAGTGGTATGAGATTTCGGCGAGTGTCAGTTTTCTCAGCACTTGTAATCCTCCTCCTGTTAATTTGCGTTTTTCACCCGGCAGTACTCGTTCTTAACCCCTATCATTCAAATGAACCGAGGTATGAGGTTGCTCATAACTCGACCGACGCTTTCGACCAAACTAACCAGGACTATATTGATTGGGCCAGTCCAACTTCTGTGAGTGAACTCTCTGGTGACGCCCAACGGCTCTTTCTGGAAGTCAAAGAGCAACCAGTAGGCTCAACTGGATGGCAATCCTACAATATGAAGCATTGTAGACCGTTTGTGTATTATTGCGACCAGTATTCGGAACGACCTGAGTTTCCTTCCGACGGGCATGGTGACTATATTACCTACAGCCTTCTCGAAGAGAACGGTGAACTCTACATATTAGCAACATCATACCAACATGGCGGCCTAGATTTCACATTTATGCTCGAGACCGTTCTCAAGGGAATAACGCTTATTCCATACGCGCTGATTCTCGGATGGATAGCGGTGGCTTCGAACGCTTCTCCAAAGCAAGAGGTCGCATTTGCAGGAGCTGGCTTAGCGGTGATTATCGCAGCCTTTGCCTTCCCATACATTCAGATGGCTTTCGGGGTCTTCCAATCAATTTGGCCGCTACTAATTTGGATAGGATTGGCGTGGGTGGTAATATTCCACATGATCAGGGCTGGTGTAACAGGTACGCCTCGTACTGATAGCTGAGTCGCACTACTCATCACCGGAGTGAATACCCTGCTACAGTGGGGCTTTGGATTCGGTGCGTACGTGTAGTGAACAGATGGTTCACCGCTTTCGGTGTGAAACAAACGGGGTCTTTGTGGTGCATCCATGCTCTATATTCAGCAGGCTGTTTCTGACAGAATCTGAGTAGAACATTCAGTTTCTGCTGAATACAGGGCGCGGGCCGTGTTTAGACGCTAGTAATATTGCCTCTATGTCGGGATTTCTAGGAAATGAAGCGAGCACAGGTGGATGTGCACTCCAAACTGGCCCGCTTCACCGAACGATGTGTCGAATTGTCTCAAAAAGCTGTCGGAAGCGGTTCGAAAGAACCTCTCAGCAAAGGAAAAGATGGCTACGCCGATTGGGTGATCGTAGCGATCCATGGTCTTCGAGAATACCTCGATCACTCCTACCGACGGTTGCTAGACGTTCTTCGAGAAATGCCTGCTATTGTCGCCAAACTCGGCCTTTCACCGGATGAGCTGCCGGACTTCACCACCGTTTGTGCTCGAAAACAAGATCTCAAGATGCCCGTCTGGCGGATGCTGTTGCAGCTGTCGGCGGAACTATTCGATACCGGAGAGGTACAAGCAATCGACTCGACCAGCATCGCTCATCGCTCGTCGAGTCATAACTACGCAAAACGCGTCAAAGGGACGTTTGAGTCGGTCAAAACCACTATTCTCGTAGACTGTTCTACGCGAGCCATTCTCGATGTACACTGCTCGATGAACCTACCACATGACACGCAGATTGCGTGGCAAGTCCTGAAAAGAAATCTCAGCACCGTGGAAACTGTCGTCGCTGACAAAGGGTTTGATTGGGATGAACTCCGGCAGATGCTACGAAACGAGGGGATTAGACCGGTAATCAAGCATCGTGAGTTCTACTCGCTCGACGCTGCGCACAATGCTCGGATTGATGATGAAACCTACCATCAACGGTCTATCGCAGAATCGATATTTTTCGCGTTGCGCAAGCGTTTCGGTTCCACACTTAAGGCAAGAACGTGGTTTGGGCAGTTCCGAGAACTCGTCCTAAAGGCTGCCGTCAGAAACATCGAACAATCGATCAGGGCCTAACCCGGCCGATCTCGCGCGTCTAAACAAGACCCAGGGCGCGAATGTGGCACTCGGCAGGATCGACCATCGCAAAGATGAAAGTTCAGTACAGAGTCGGTACTGAGCGCCACCACTGCCCCGAGTGTCCGATGTTCTTCCGGAGTACTGGCGACCTTTAGACCCACTACAACGGAGAACTCGGTTCCGTGACTGAATTCGCTGAGCGGTTAGGACAGCTGGGTTTGTAGCGGTTGGTAAGTGACAATTTGCAACTCGTGTGAAAACAACCCTCGACTGTCAGTTCACCTATGACCTAGTAACTTCATGAAAAACAAGAATACGATAACCGAGAGTACGCTCATGACAAACAAAAGTGTAATATTTCTGAGTATAACTCTGGCAAGCGCATATAACGAAGGGGCATCAGAGTGCATCACGATATATTCTACAGCAGTCACAGTTGCGCTATTCACGACAAGGTTCTCTACAACATTTACAGCACTCATTGTCATTGCATATGACCGGTTAGATTACATATGAGTTCAGTAATACCGATCCCTGTGAGGATGGCTCGTCGCTTCATATATGGTTTCTTAGAGTCACCAGCAAGTACTTTCTGGTGAGCTAATAATAACATGCTCTAAATTGGTACAGTGATGGCGTCTCAACCCCACAGGTCAAAGTAAAAGATGCGATTCTGTATTGCTAAACTCATGCTCTGAGTCGGTCAAGTCGTTTCTGATAGGGATCAGGTAGTTCGTTCAGTACCTGCTGAACTCACACGGAGATGTAACGGTTGGTAAGTGATAATTTACAACTCAAAGGAAAATTGTTCTCAACTGCCATCTCACGCCCTGACTATGACTAGTAACTTCATGACAAACAAGAATCCGATAGACAAGAGTCCACCCATGACAAGCAAGAATCCGATAAACAAGAGTATCCATATGGCAAACCCATATCCCGAAATATCACCAGAGTGCATCACGGTATTTTCTACAGCACTGTAGTAGGATAGATGATAGAAAAATCCAGTAATGCCTAACTCTGTGAGGATGTTTTGCCGCTTCATATCTATTTTCTTGGAGTCTCCAGCAAGTACTTTCTGGTGAGCTAACAATATTATACTCTAAATAGGTACAGTGATGACCATTCGGTGCTACAGGATCCAGTTGAAAAATGCGATCCGTAATGCTGGATCCATCCTCTGTATGTTGCACGCCATTTCTGACAGCATTTCGGTAGTCCGTGGATCCTCTACAATAGACAGACACGAACGTTGTACGAGATTCGGCTTCCGCTGCGATAGTGGTGATCGCTCGGCACAGCGTGAAAATTCCACAGTTGCTCAGAAAGTCTAACTACTCCTGCGATAGAGACCGCGTATGTCCGAGGTGATGCTTGCTCGCGCGCAGGTCGCTCCGGGGAAAGCCGAGCGCCTTCGCGCGTGGTTCGAGGAGTTGCACGAACGCGAATCTGAAGTCGTTGAAACGCTCGAGCACGAGGGCGTTTACACGGAGACCGCGTTTCTTGGCTCGTTCGACGACGTGACATACCTCTACATCTACATGGAGGCACGCGATCTCGAACACGCTGACGAGGCCGGTGATGAAGAGGCGTACGAGATCGACGAGGAACACCACGATGTTCTTCGAGATACCCTCGTCGGCGAGTGGGAAGAACTCGATACCGTCGGACACTTCACGAACCCTTCCATCCGGTAGCTGTGATCTGTATCGCGTGCCTGGAAGGTCGAATGAACGGGCAGTTCACTGGCTGCAACGTGACACAAATGAAGCCGTCGCGCTGAACTCGCCCCCTCTACCCAGCCAGCCCACTCCCGTCATCTACTGCGTTGTTCGACAGAGCCAGACTGTTTGCGTCCGTAGACTCGAGTCTCTCGTCTACGCAAGTCGGGCGAACGCGAGGTTGCCAGAAATGTTCTTGATGTAAATCTCGACGACGTCGCCCTTGCTCGCGCCGGGGACGAAAATCGTATATTCGCCTTTCTCCGCCACACCGTCGCCCTTCCGACCCGTGCCGGTGATCTCGACCGTGTAAGTCTTGCCTTCCTCGACGGCCTCGCGCTGTTGTTGCTGCTGTGGGCTCGAGGAGCGCTTCGTTACCGGGCGGAACGCCCCACAGGCGTCACACCGGAGCATCGGGGTTCGATCCTCGCGAACCAGACGGGTGTCCGGCAGGCCACACTCCGAACAGCGGACGTACTCCTCGACGTAGGCGTCGATTGCCGCGTCGAAGTCCTGGCCGGAGAACGTACCGTTGTATCGGCTGCGTCCGTCGCCGAGTTTCCCGTTCGTCCCCAGTTCTCGCTGGACGAATCGGTGCAGGTGTGCCGTCTCTCGCGAGAGGACGTCAGCGATCTCGCCGAGGTTCGTAAACCGGGTGAAGGCCCCGTCCTTCTGTGCCTGTGCGTCGGGAATCTGCAGTCGCTCGTCGTCCCCACCGATGTCGGGGACGTTCTCCATAGCCCGCTCGAGGCTCGACTCGTAATCCATACACGACAGGAATGGCCCGCGACGTAAATCGGTTCTGCTCTTGCGTGCTGGTCGCTGCGTCGGGTTCCCGCGGCGTCACTCGCCGTCGTCGGTCGCGAGCACCGTCCCACTCACGGCCTCGAGTTCGAGCGTCGCCGTCGTCGTCTCGCCGTTCGATCTGGCTCGCGGAATCGCGACGAAGTCGACGCGATCACCGATGTCGAACGCACCCACCAGGTCGTGCTCAAGTTCGACGGGCACCGATCGGTCACCCTCACCGACGGTTATCGTCTGAGCGTCGACGTACGTTCCCCGTTCGGGCGTCAGCGTAAACGGCCCGCTCGCGTTACAGTCGTGACAGCGACCGGGCCGTCGAAGAAACCGTCCCGGCTGTCGAACCGGCTGGAACTCCCCGCAGTGGTCGCACCGAAACGCGGCGACGACGGCCCGGGGCCGGACGGAATCAGTCTCGACGACGCGCCCCTCGAGGGCGACGAGTCGGTTCAACTGTTCCGATCCCAGTGTCGGTATCGAACAGCGGATGCGTGCCGGTGCGTCCGTCACCCGGAGATACACGCGGTCGTCGGGGTGGATTTCGGTAGTCCCCGGTTCCTCGAGCGTCTCGGCCGCGAACTCGCCGAGCGCCCGTTTTCCCGCCTCGAGCGTCCGATCCGGCTGAGACAGCAGCGGGCTGGAAAATCGGTAGTCCGTGCCGAATCGATCGAACGTGATCGTCAGCGACCGCCGGTCGGGAAAGCGCTCGAGGAGGCGCTTGACCTCCTCACTCGCGGGTTGTAACACCTGCGTTCGCCACTTATCGACCAGTTCGCGATCCGAGACCATACCGAGGGTTGCCGGTCGGGATACTTTGGTAGTGACTCGCTACCCGGAACAATCGATCGGGTTCGCTGAGTGCCCGGGGGCGGTGATCACTGCACCGATACACAGATTCACGGTTACCGACCCCGAAGGGCCACCGATGACAGTCAGTCGTACGGTCGAACTCGAAGGGCACATCATCGACTCCGGCTCGATGGCGCGGTGTTTCGGTGCCGTGATGGATCTCGGCGGGGAGTTCGACGTCGAGGCGTTCGAGGTAGGGCGACACAAACACGAGGAGTCGTACTGTCGAATGACGGTCAGCGCCGACACGGACGGAGAGCTACGGGCGATTGTGCACGAGCTCAACCAGAACGGCGCGACCGTCGCCGATCCGCGGGACGCGACCCTCGAGGAGGCACCCGCCGACCAGGTCGTCCCCGTCGACTTCTACTCGACGACGAACCACCCGACGGAGGTGCGCGTCGACGGCGAGTGGCTGCCCGTCGAGAACGTCGAGATGGACTGTGCGTTGGTCGTCGAGAAGGGCAACGACGGGTCGGCCCCGCGCGTGGTGACGCGGGTGCTCAACGCCATCGAGGCGGGCGACCGCGTCGTGACAGGCGAAACCGGCATCCGGGTCGACCCGCCCGAGCGCCCGCGGGGGAAAGGGAGTGCCTTCGGCTTCATGCAGGGTGGCGTCTCGAGCGAGCGGCCGTCGAAGTCGTTGATCGAGGAGATCGCCGCCGAGATGCGGGACGTCCGTGACGAAGACGGGAGCGTACTCGTCGTCTGTGGCCCGGCGATCGTCCACTCGGGCGGCCGGGAAGCACTGGCCGACCTCGTCCGGGCGGGCTACATTGACGCCCTTAGCGCGGGCAACGGCTTCGCCGTCCACGACCTCGAGCGCGACCTGTATGGCACCTCGCTGGGTGTCGACACGGAGACGCTCGAGCACCCCCGAAAAGGGCACAAACACCACATCTACACGATCAGCGAGATCGGTCGTGCCGGCGGCATCGAGGCCGCGGTCGAGGACGAAATCGTCACCAGCGGCGTCATGTACGAGTGTATCCGCAACGACGTGCCGTACGTGCTCGCTGGCTCGATTCGGGACGACGGTCCCCTCCCGGATACGATCACGGACGCGGTCGAGGCCCAGGCGGCGATCCGCGAGCAAGCCCACGAGGCCGACCTCGTGCTTATGCTCTCGACGCTGTTACACTCGGTCGCCGTCGGTAACTGCCTGCCCTCGACGACGAAAACCGTCTGCGTCGACATCAACCCGGCCACCGTAACCCAGTTGCTCGATCGTGGCAGCGCCCAGGCGATCGGGATGGTGACCGACATCGGGACGTTCCTGCCGATGCTCGCCGACGAACTGCTCGAGGAAGTGTGACCCGCCTCGGGGGCAGGTGGTTCGAGAGACTCCGTCTTCCGAACGACCCCGGGGAACTCACCTCGCGTACGTACATTCTTTGCAGCCGACCTGGGTTCACGGACTGTCTCGAGAGGCAGGCTGAAATCGAGAAGACATCACTATGTCTCATTTTCGGACGGTCTGTACGGTAAATTCCCGTAGTCGGAGCTTTTGTGCCCTCTGTCCCCGAGCCAATTCTGGTGAAAACTCCCCTTCCAGAACCTGGACAATCCCTATTCCTGTTACAGTGGAAGTTGATTCGGATGAGGAGTCACCGGTGGACTCAATATGATGGTTCCCGTTTTTCCGGGAAGAAGATCAACTGATGGAAATCCCTGATAATTTACTGTGCCTATTTAACGCCGAGATCGTGGAAGAAGACGGTTCATACATCATCGAGGTTCCTGATCAGGAGGTCGCGTTCGGAGACGTCAAAGTTGGAGAAGTGTACCGAGCCGCACTGCTTGGGCCAGGAGCCGAAGCCAACACAGACACACAGCGGGAGCACGATGAACCGACCCCACCAGTCGAAACTGGCGAGACTCGCACTGTCGATATCGAAGGTACCGGAGAGCAAGGTGACGGGATTGCGCGCGTCGAACGAGGCTACGTGGTGATCGTTCCCGATACGGAGAAAGGAGAGCGCGTAACCATCGAAATCACAGATGTGAAAGAGACCGTCGCCTTCGCTGACGTTCTCGAGCGAGAAGAGTACTACCTCTGAAATCGATGTCAACTACCCCACCCTAAGCGCCTTCGGCGCTTTGAGGGTGGGGCTTGTCCGTGAACTCGGCCTCGAACCCGTCGGGGTAGCCGGTAAATCCGGCGTTTGGCGTCACCGTTCCAGACTTCAGGGCGAGTTGACTGTTGCCCGTCCGCCGAGACGACTGTTGGCCCCGGCGGACGTACCGCATACCGATGTTTTTCGCCGCATTGTAATCGGCGTTCGCTTCCGACCCACACTTCACGCATCGGAAGTCGTTACGCGATGGTCGATTCTCGTCTGCCGTGAATCCGCACTCGGAACACCGTTTCGACGTGTACGCCGATCCGACTTGCTTCACCGAGATACCGACAGACTCGGCCTTGTATTCGACGTACTCGTAGAGCGTTCGGAACGCCCACTTGTGACCCCACGACGCACTGGTTCGGTCGCGGATATGGGTTAGGTTCTCGAACGCGATAACGTCACAGTCGTACCGGAGTGCTTCATCTATCAGCGCGTTCGACGCCCGGTGGAGAACGTCTCGAACGTATCGAAGTTCTCGACCGCTCGATTGTACGAGCGTCCGGTGGGCGCTTCGCGTTCCGGTCTGTTGCAACCCGGCGCGTACCTTCTCGAACTCGCGGAGGCGGTGGGTTAGCTCTCGCCCGCTGAAGAAGGAGGCGGTGCTGGTGACAGCGAGGTTTTCGATACCGAGGTCAACCCCGAGAACCGTTCCGTCCTCGGCGGTGTTGCGTTCGGTATCGTTCTTGTACCGGCGGAAGCCGATATGCAGGAAGAACTCGCCGCCTCGGGCGGTGAGCGTACTTTCCGTAACACTCCATTCGTCCGAGTCGAGATACTGACGCTGATAGCCATCGTCGGCGTCGGGAAGGTCGAGCGGACACCGGACTCGACTCTCCGTTGTAGAGAGGGAAACGGTATCGTCATCGAACACCGTCATCGTCCGTGTATCGTATTTCAGCGTGGGTGCGGTGAACGTTGGCTTGCTGACCTTCTTGCCTTTCGACTGGCGTTCGATACAGCCGGTGATGGCTTGTGCGGCCTGGTGGGTGGCGAGAATCGCGTGCTGACTGCCGAGGTCGGTGTATTCGCGCACAGAATCGTAGGCGAGAGGTTGCACGTCGCTCTTGGTGTTGCAACGTCCCCACGCGAGGTCTGTGGCGATTTGGCAACCCCGCTTCCACTCGGAAAGAGGCTTTTCGAGCACGTCGCGTTGCTCGCCGTCTATCGAGAGGCGGGTGATTGCCGTCCGACGCACGTAGTCGTCTGCCACGTATTCAATGTAGCTCCGTGGCTATGTATAGACCGTCTTTTTGCCCAACTATACGAACGCGCTCCTCCCCTCCCTACCGCTCGCTTCGCTCACGCTTGAGGAAGGGGACTCCGCGCTACCGTTTAGTTGAAACGTCGGTCAGTGAGGGAGACCCATTGCGGCGATTTGCTCCTGGTATCGATTCCGAATCGTGACTTCAGTTACTTGGGCAACCGTGGCCACTTCGGTCTGCGTCTTTTTCTCATTACAAAGGAGCGCACCGGCATAGATTGCAGCTGCAGCGTACCCAGTTGGGGATTTCCCCGACAACATTCCTTGCTCTGCTGTCGTGTCGATGATTTCGTTGGCCTTCGATTCTACCTCCTCAGAGAGCTCGAGTTCGGAACAGAAACGGGGGACGTATTTCTTCGGATCGACGGGCTGCATCTCGAGACTGAGTTCCTGGGAAACATACCGATATGTGCGTCCGATCTCCATCCGATCAACACGCGAGACAGCCGCAACTTCGTCGAGCGATCGGGGAATCCCTTCCATTCGGCAGGCGGCATACAACGTGCTTGTGGCGACGCCCTCAATCGAGCGTCCCCGGATCAGATCCTCCTCGAGGGCGCGTCGGTAGAGAACGCTCGCGACCTCCCGAACGGATCGGGGTACGCCCAGCGCAGATGCCATTCGGTCGGTCTCGGAGAGCGCAAACTGCAGGTTTCGCTCGCCAGCGTCCTTCGTTCGAATGCGCTCTTGCCATTTTCGCAGTCGGTTCATCTGGCTGCGCTTTTCCGAGGAGAGTGAGCGGCCGTAGGCATCCTGATTCTTCCAGTCGATGGTCGTTGTCAGTCCCTTATCGTGCATCGTCTGGGTCGTCGGTGCGCCGACTCGTGACTTACTATCTCGCTCAGCGGCGTTGAATGCCCGCCATTCCGGCCCTCTGTCGATGGTCTCCTCTTCGAGAATCAGCCCACATTCCTCGCAGCTGATCTCGCTCCCATCCGAACTTCTCGTCAGGGTCGTCGAATCGCATTCGGGACAGGTACGGACGCCCTCTTGTCCAGTCGTTTCCTCCGCTGTGCGCTCGTTGCTCTCATTCTGGCGAGATAGACGTTCCATTAATCTGTTGTACAGAGTGGCTCGAACGGGTTAAATACTGGGTGCAGTTTGTACGGGAATCGATGTGAAAGCTTGGCGGCGAAACAGTGGTGGCCATGAGCTGCCCGAAACGTGGCAGTGGGTGGACGGTGGTAGTGGGTGATCGGGCATCGACAAAAAAGATCGCTATCGGCTACTTCCACCACCGACCGTGTTCGAGGAGCACGTTTTCCGACCAGTGAGGTAACGCATTCGTACACCATCTATCGTACCAGTTATTCACAGCGGCCCTGAACCGCACTCGGTTACCCTAACGAACCATCGTCTGCGTGCTCTTCATCCAGGTCGTAAAAGCACGGGTTTCTCGAGGCGACTCGAGTGAACCGAACGGCTACCGGTGGGAACCAGTCGAGCCGACCATCTGGCTTCGCGTGTCGACATCTGGTTGGTCGTCGTATTCCTCGTCGTCGGAACCGCCCTCGTCGGCGCTACCGTCATCGACCTCCTCGCGCGCCGTCTCGAGCCATTCCGGTTCCTCGAACGAATCCTCCTGAAGGTTGCCGAATCGCATGGTTTCCTCGACTTCGAGGGTGTCGTACTCCTCGTTGATCGGCCCGTCGTACTCGCGCTGGTCGAGGTTCAGCGTTCCTTCGACCGAGGCGAACACGATGAAGCCGTCCTCGTCGACGTACAACTCGAGTTCGAACGGCTCGTCCTCGACGAACCGGCCCGACTCGTCCGGTGTCGTCGAATGGACGTAGTAGTACGTCGCCCCGCCGTCGTCGAAGCTGGTGACGGACACGTCACTGGCATCGCTGACGATCAGTCCGACGTGCGTGAACGCTCCCACGTAGTGCCCGAACGATCTGTCGTAGGCAACCGTGCCGTTGTCGTGCTCAAACTCGACGTAGCTGTCCGTGTCGTTGTACCACTGTTCGGCTCGCTGGAGGTCGGGCGGGCCACTTCGGGGAGCACCGTCCCAGGCCCGGTACTCGCCGCCGAAGTGCTCGACCACGTAAAATCGCGGGACGTTCGGATCGTGAAAGAGAGTCGCCGTGTTGTGTAATACGACCGTCCCGTTTTCGTCGGTCGCATCGATGGACGACTGCTCAATGACCCCATTCTCCATGATGTGATTGTTGTGCTCGCTGAGCAACGGCCCCGGATGGAATTTCCCGTCATCGTCTGCCGGATACCACTCGGGATGCTCCTCGAGATCCGATTCGGACGGCTCGGCTTCAATCGAGTCGGGATCGAGCGGCGTGTCGACGTCGAAGGCGTCGCGGTCAGGGTCGTCGTCGAACGGATCGGCGGCGAATCCACTACAGCCTGCCAGGGCGACGAGGGCGACGACGAACGTGAGGTGGAGGGCGTGTCGGGTCACGTTCGCTTCGTTACCTGTCTTTGAATAAATATTTTCGTTCTGCTGGCCGCCCGAGATACCGACGGAAACGCCAGCCTTAGACGCCCGACGTAACGGAGTAAAACGAGAATTCACGATCCAACTCGAGCGGAGTCTGAATGCGTTACCACTGCAAGCCATCCTGGTGAGGGGTGTCCTTTTTATGCGTGTCTGTCGAAGGTATCCTATCAAATTGCTGTCGGGCAGGTTGGCGAGAACAACGAGACCATGCAAAAAAAACACGTACAAGCGGGCAAGGCAATTCAGCGACGAACCGGGAAGACGTTCTACATAGCGACGCGATTCCTCCCGAAGCGCGTTCGCGACCCTACCCACGTCCTCTATGGCTTCTTTCGAATCGCCGACGAGGTCGTGGACGACGCTGCTGGAGTCCCGCCCGACGAACAGGCCGATCGGCTCGAGAGCCTTCGAGTACAGGCTCTCGGCGAACGACCCGCCGACGACCCGGTGCTCATCGCGTTTCAGGATCTCCGTGAACGCTACGACATCACCGATCGGGAGGTCGACGAGTTCCTCGACGCGATGAAAGCCGACATCGAGACCGATCGGTACGACACCTACGCCGAGCTCGAGACCTACATGCGCGGGTCGGCTGCTGCCGTCGGCGTGATGATGACGGCCATCATGGAGCCGGACGACCCCGAGGCAGCGCTTCCCCACGCCATCAAACTCGGCGAAGCGTTCCAGATGACGAACTTCCTGCGGGACGTCCGCGAGGACGTCCTCGAGCGTGACCGGATCTACCTGCCGCTCGAGACGCTCGAGAAACACGACGTCACCGAGTCCCAGATCGAAAATCTGGAGATGACCGAGTCGGTGGCGACGGTGATGGCCGAGGAACTCCGTCGGACGGAGTCGCTGTATCGGGAGGGAGTGGCCGGCATCCGTTACCTCCCCGAGGACTGTCAGCTGCCGGTGTTGCTCGCGGCCGTCCTCTACGCCGAACACCACACGGTCATCCGCCAGCAGGGGTACAACGTCCTCGCATCCGAGCCGTCGCTCTCGGCGGCTCGAAAGCTCTGGTGTGTGCTCAAGACGCGCTGGCACTGGCACTGGAATCGGGATCCCGAGGCCGTATTCCGCCGCGTCTCGGCCGTCCCAACCACCGAGCGAGGACAGGCCGAACGCGGGCCGGATCCCAGACCAGACGAGGGAGTCCCGACGCGATAGTGCCATTCGTGCCGATCATCCGGAGTCACCGTGTGGAAATGTGCCTCCGATCGTCCGGTCACGGTACCCAGCACCAGCCTTTTTTGACTCGCCGGCGATCGATCCACCATGACAGCGAACGCGAGTTCGAATTCGACCGATCGAACGCGAGCACACGTGTTCGTCTCCGGCACCGTACAGGGTGTGTTCTACCGTGCGACGACACGAGAGACCGCCCAGGAGTCTGGCGTCGACGGCTGGGTGAAAAATCTCGAGGACGGTCGCGTCGAAGCGGTGTTCGAGGGCGAGCAGGATGCCGTCGAATCGATGGTCGAGTGGTGTCACGAGGGGAGTCCCGCGGCTACCGTGACGGGCGTCGACGTCGAGTACGACAAGCCGCGAGGTCTGTCGGGGTTCGAGATCCGGTATTAAACCGGGGCTCGATTAGCCCTCGGCAGCCGCCTCGAGCCACGGCGGCTTCTCGGTATGTGCCCAGGTCGCCCACGGTGCTTTTTCGGCGGCGTAGTAGGCGCGGTAGGCGGCGACCGGGTCGCCAGGCTGCCGGTACTCCTCGGGCATCGCCTGCGGGCGTGGCGTTGGCTCGGTCGACGAGAAGTCGATCTTTTCGGGTTCAATCCGTTCGATGACCATCCAACTCGCGTGATCGTCGTTCTTCCCGTAGCGTTCGACGAACTCCGCGTTCAGCGCCTTCGCGTGCTCGCGGAGGCGTTTCCAGTTCGCTTCCGACTCGGCGGCCCACGTCGTGACCGGGTGTGCGGCGTGCGTCGACGCGTAGAGGAAGTCGGCGTCGTATCCGTTCGACCGGGCGGCCGTACACAGCACCTGGGCCGCCTCGAGCAGTAGCTTGTTGACGTGCTCGTCACAGTGATAGCGGGCGGCGCAGCGTGGATCCTCATCGAGCCAGAAGACGTTCACAGCAGGATCAGGGTTCGAGTAACTGTAAACGTGTCTCGTTGTGCCCGCACCGTCGACCCGAGGGAACTGGAGTGCCCGCGAGTGGCCGATCAGCCACGACCGCACAAAAGCCACCGCCCCGCAATCTTCAACGGGATCCCCGACGAAGTTTGTGCCAGACTATGATCACTGGCGAACGGATGGCCGCCGTCGACGAGAACGCCGCGGCACTCGGCGTTCCCCGGAGACAGCTCATGGAGTCCAGCGGAAACGCCGTCGGTCGAGCCGTCGAGACCGTCGCCGACCCCGGAGACCGCGTCGTCGTCGTCGCTGGCCGGGGAAACAACGGCGGCGACGCGTTCGTCGCCATCCGCTTTCTCGAGGCCTACGACGTGACGACGCTCCTGCTCGGCCGCGCGGACGCCATCGGCACCGATATCGCGCGGGCGAACTGGGAGGCCCTCGAGCACGGCGAGTACGATCGTCGAACGGTCACCGACTCTCGTAATATCGAGCTCCCCGAATGCGACGTTATCGTCGACGCAATGCTCGGCACCGGGATCAGCGGCGAGTTACGCGAACCGGCGGCGACGGCCGCCCGACAGATCAACGAGTCCTCGGCAACCGTCGTGAGCGTCGACGTTCCCTCGGGGTTCGACGCCGACGGTGGCGACCACGCGGTCAACGGCGTCGACGCTGACCACGTCGTCACCTTCCACGACGAGAAAACGGGGCTCGCGGATCTCGAGGCGTCGGTGACGGTCGCCGACATCGGTATCCCGTCGGCCGCGGAGCACGTCGTTGGCCCTGGTGACGTTCGCCTCGCCAGACCGGCTGAGCGGACGGGGCGGGCGTTCGTAATCGGCGGCGGCCCCTACACGGGCGCACCGGCGCTGGCTGCTCAGGCAGCCTTGCGCGCCGGCGCGAAACTCTCGTTCGTCGCCGCGCCCGACGCCGTCGCCGGCGAGATTCAGTCGTACGCGCCGGATCTGATCGTCCAGCCGTACGATGGCGACGTACTGACGCCCGATCAGGTCGACGATCTGGTCGAAACAGCCGAGCGCTACGACGACGTCGTCGTCCTCGGCCCCGGTCTGGGGACGGCCGAGGAGACCCTCGAGGCCGCCGAGCGATTCCTCGAGAGCTACACCGGCCAGGCGGTGGTCGACGCCGACGCCCTCGAGGTCGTGTCGGATCTCGAGACGGAAGCGACCCTCGTCTGCACGCCGAACCGGCGCGAACTCGCGCGGATGGGGGGCCCAGAGGCCGACGAGCTCCGGGCGGTCGAGGACGAAATCGAGGCGTTCGCGTCCGACCTCGGTCACGTCGTCCTCGCGAAGGGAGCCACGGACGTGATCTCCGACGGCGAGCGGACGCGCATCAGTCGCACTGGGACGTCGGCGATGGCCGTCGGCGGCACCGGTGACCTGCTGGCCGGGATTACGGCGGGCTTGCTCGAGCACAGCGAGCCGTTCGAGGCCGCGGCGGCGGCGTCGTACGTCAACGGACTCGCCGGCGAACGCGTCACCGACCGACAGTACGAGGGGCTGTACGCGTCCGAGATGCTCGAGGAGATTCCGGAGGCGATATGGGGTGAGCCGGATGAGTGACGAGGAGGTGACCGAGATGGAAGACGACGGCGACGAGACAGGCGGAACAGGCGAGCGCAACGAGGGAGACGAGACCGACGTCAACGTGACGACGACTGATGAACTCACCCACACGACCGCCGACGGCGACGTGCAGATGGTCGACGTCGGCTCGAAACCGGACACGCGACGGCGAGCCGTAGCAACTGGGGAGATTCGACTGCAGCGCTCGACGCTCGAGGCGATTCGCGCCGATTCAGTCGAGAAGGGTGACGTCCTCGCAACCGCGCGCGTCGGCGCGATCCAGGCGGTCAAACACACCTGGGAGACGATCCCGATGTGTCACCAGATTCCGATCACGAACGTCGACACCGCGTTCGCGTTTCGGTTCGACGACGATGGACACGACGACACCGACGCTGTTGATAGCGACGCGGAAGACGACACCACCGGCACGCTCACCCTCGAGGTCGCCGTCGAGACCACCGGGAAAACCGGCTGCGAGATGGAGGCGCTCGAGGGCGTCACGACGGGCCTAAACGTCGTCTGGGACATGGTGAAGGCAGTCGAGAAGGACGACGACGGGCAGTATCCGTCGACGGCGATCGAGAACGTGCGGGTGCTCGAGAAAACCAAGCGCACTGAGTAACGCTCACCCGGAGTATGCACCACCTACCACGCTCTGAGAGGGGTTTGGGGACGCTGCGTAGACGTTTTCGTATTGACACTCTCGGATCGCGAACGATGCAACTTCGACCCTACGATCGAGCAAACGGGTTCATAACAATCCCCCTCTCCCGTGGTACACCTCGTCGGCGCAATGAAGCGACGTACCTATCTCGTAACGGCAGGCGCACTGACTATCAGCGGTTGCATGGGCTTCGGCGAAACCGACGAACCACGAACCGACAACAATACGACGGACTCGTCCGGAAACGGCGACGGCAACGGCACAGGTAACGGCGACGGTAACGGAAACGGCGATGGCAACGGCGAGGGCGACGGTAACGGCGAAGGTGACGCCGAATCACCGCCAGAGGCCGAGACGTTCGACGACTTCGAAAACCTCAACAACTGGCGCGTGATCTCTGGATCTGCCAGCGCGTACGGGGACTACTCGGTCACGGGCAGCCAGTCAGTCTTGCTCGAGGCAAGCGAGGCAGAGTCCCAGGTCAGGATGTCCCGCGAACTCGAGGAACCGATCGACTGCAGCGAACTAAGGCCTGGCCTGGCGGTCGCCTCCCACCACACTGTCAACGTTGCTATCCAGCTCTTCGATGAATCGCGTGACAAGGCGGTCTTCCGTCAGCGGACGAACGGTATGTCCATCCGCCACGTCAACTTCGGCGTCGAGTACCTCCAGGGGAGTCCGGATTTGAGCGAGGTCACTGAGATCGACATCACCATCTGGTCCGGTGAGGCTACCACTCAGGCGTGGATCGACGACCTTCACTTCGTCTCCCGGCCCGACGCCAAAGTACTGCTACAGTTCGACGGAGCCTACCAGTCTCACTACACCAACGCCCTCCCGCTCGTCGAGGAGTACGACATCCCGGCGACGGCGTTCGTTCCGACGAACCGGCTTCGCGCCGAGGAAGGCCACGATGGAGACCGCCTTACACACGACCAGGTCGAGGAACTCTCCGAGGCAGGCTGGACGATCGGGAGCTACGGCGCTCACGGCGGGAATATGCAGAACCTCGGAAGCGACCGAAGCGCCGAGAGCGAGGTCGAAACCGCCCGCGCGTGGCTCGAGGACAACGGCTACGGCGACGGCGCTCAGTTCTTTGCCTACCCGGGCGACAGGTACGACGACGCCGCGATCGAAGCAGTCACTGACAACCACGTACTCGGCTTCTCCGGCGGGTACCCCACCCACGGTGCCATCATGAACTCGGCCCTCTGCTCGCGCCTGGTTCACCCCGACGCCGAACAGGCTCATCACACGCTCGACATGACGGTGGAACTCGGCGGGATCGCCTCGATCGCGTTCGTCCGACTCGAGAACGACCTCGACGCCCTCGAGGCCACCCTCGAACACATCCACGACCTCGAGCAAGCGGGTGACATCGAGGTCATCACGCCCCAGCAGCTCGCGGACGAGTACGTCATCTGATCTGCTCGTTATCGAACGACTGCGACCTATTTTTATCCGTTCGCTGCACACGACACGACCGACTGGAACGTGGCGCCATCCATCGAACCACAGCTATCACCCATCGAAGCGGAGGAGCCGCAATCCGATCAGACTCACCAGCACGGTCGACCCTTCGTGACCGACCACGGCGACCGGCAACGGAATGCCCGCCGTCAAAATCGCGACGACCATGATCAGGATAGCACCGAATGCGATCCCGAAGTTGATAAACAGCGTTCGACGTGTCTCCTGGCTGAGCGCGAACGCGTACGGCAGTCGATCGAGTTTATCCGACATCAGGACGATGTCAGCCGTCTCGAGCGCCACGTCGGTGCCAGCGCCGCCCATCCCGATACTGATATCGGCGGTGGCAAGCGCCGGCGCGTCGTTCACCCCGTCGCCGACCATCGCAACCGCTTCGTAGCGCTCCTGGAGCCGTTCGACGTGCTCGACTTTCTCCTCCGGTAAGAGCCCCGCATAGACCTCGTCGATCCCGAGTTCGTCTGCGATGTACTGGGCGACGCGTTCGTTATCCCCGGTCAGCATGACGATTCGTTCGACACCGCGTTCGCGCAGGCGCTCGATCATCGCTGCTGCATCCGACCGAATTGTGTCGGTGAACGCGAGCCAGCCGAGCACCTGTAGCTGCTCGTCGGTTTCGCTAACGACGAGGACGCTCGTCTTGCCACTCGCTTCGAGTTCTCGTACCGCATCGAGTCCGACCTCGAGCCCGTCGATCGATCGGCTAGTTAGTACTGTCTCGACGTACCGCGCGTTGCCGATGTGGATCGTCCGGTTCTGGACGGTCGCATGAACCCCCTTGCCGACGACCGCCTCGAAGCCGGTCGCGTCAGGAAGCTCGAGCGAACGGGATTCGGCGGCCTCGACGGTAGCCTCGGCTAGGTGATGCTCCGATCGGGCCTGCACCGCGGCGGCGAGAGTCAACAGCTGCTCCTCGTTCATCGCCGTCCCGTCGACGGTCGCCCCCTCGTGGGCGGACACATCGGTCAATCGGGTGTTCCCCTCTGTCAACGTGCCAGTCTTGTCGAACGCGATGGCGTCGACGCTCCCCGCCGTCTCGATGTGCTCGCCACCTTTGAACAGTACGCCCTGCCGTCCGCCGGCGGAAATCGCCGAGAGCACTGCCGCCGGGGTCGAGATGATGACTGCACAGGGCGATGCGGCAACCATGAGCGTCATCGCGCGGTAAACCGTCGGATCGAACGAGTGATTCAAGAGCGCGATCGGGAGGGCGATCGCGATCAGCGTCATGGCGAAGACGCCCAGCACGTACGGCTGTTCGAAGCGATCGATGAGTTGTTGCGTCGGTGCCCGCTTGCTCTGGGCCTCCTCGACCATGTGGATGAGCCGTGAGATCGCCGATTCCTGGGCTTCCCGGGTCACGCGAACCTCGAGGCTCCCGGTTTCGTTGATCGTCCCGCCGAACACGTCGTCGCCGGGTTCTTTCGGAACGGGAACCGACTCACCCGTGAGCGACGACTGGTCGATCGTACTCTCGCCGGCCGTGACGACGCCGTCGAGCGGGATCCGACCGCCAGGGCGAACGACGAAGACGTCGCCGATGTCGACGTCCTCGATGGGGACGATTTCTTCGGTGCCATCACGGAGCACGCGAGCCGACTCGGGACGCATCTCGATGAGTGACCTGATAGCCGTTCGAGAACGCCCGATCGCGTACTCCTCGAGGACGCCCGACAGGGAGAACAGAAACAACAGCATCGCGCCCTCGAAGGGAGCGCCGATGTACAGGGCACCGAGCGCCGCGATGATCATCAGCAGGTCGATCTCCACCTCCGGTACCTGAACCGCCTTGATGCTCTCTTTGAGGCCGTACCAGCCACCGAAGACGTACGCGACGGCGTAACTGCCCCAGACGACCGACTCCGGTGCCCCGAACCAACTCCCGAACAGTCCGCCGAACATTCCGAGAAACGTGAGGACGACGAACATCGCTTGACGTCGAACGACCGGGCGTACCGCCGATGTCGCTGCTCGATCGGATGCCATCGGCGACGTGGTCGTCGTCTCCATAGCCTACCTTCCGTCCAGGACGCGAAAAGCGTTCGTAAAGCGGGCCTCCATCACGGCCACAAAACCGGTTTCCTGTCGCTACCAGTCCGTCAGCTCTCGAGTGGTGTCACCCGGTCACGTAGCGCCCGCGAGATTCGATCTCACGAAGCCGCTCGAGGACGTCCGCCCGACCCCGGTCGCGGTACCCTTCCCGAAGCGCATCGCGAAGCGGTTCCGGGTCGTCGGCCGTCCCGAGGAGGCTCTGATCGAAGACGTGCAGATCCATCGCGTAGTCCTCGAGGTGGTCGGTGTGATAGCCCAGACCGAAGTCGATCAGGTAGGTACGGTCGGCCGAGACGCGAACGTTCCGCGTCGTCGGATCGCCGTGGACGAACCCGGTCCGGTGGATCGACGCGAGCGAACGGGCGACCGATTCGACGCGCGCAGGCTCGAGGGCATCCCTGAGTTCCGCTTCGCCGACGTACTCGAACGAGATGGCGGCCCCCTCACAATCGACGTCTCTGATGACCGGCGTCGGAACGCCCTCGCGCCGAGCGAGGCTCGTTAGCCGGGCCTCGAGGGTCGTCCGCTCGCGACGGAGTCGCTCGTCGAGGGCGGGGTAGCGGGAGGACTTGGGAAGTCGTCGCTTATGAACGACTCCGGCCTCGGGCTCGAGGGTGACGACCGCCTCGGCCCCGCGAATCGTCTCGCAACCCGTTCCGCGTGACCGATCCGCACGGTCGCCGCGCCAGGTCACCGGCACCTGATCCGGGCGGAAGTTCGGTCTGACGTGTGACTCGGAGAGCGTCAGCGTATCCCCGGCAGCGTACATCTTCGCGCCGAGCACGGCGATCATGCCGGCGTTGTCCCCCAGAAATCGGGGTTCGGGGGCGTGAAACGTGGCCCCCCGTTCCTCACACATCGTTTCGAGCATGGTTCGAAGGCGGGCGTTCTGTCCGACCCCGCCCCCGAGGACGAGTTCGGTGCTGCCGGTGAGCGAGAGCGCCCGTTCGGCCACCTCCGTGAGCATCCCGAAGATATTCTCCTGGAGCGAAAAGCAGACGTCCTCGACGGCGTGACCGTCGTCGACCGCATCCTTCGCGGCGGACATGATGCCCGAAAACGAGAAGTCCATCCCCTTGACGACGTACGGGAGGTCGAGGTATTCGCCGTTTTCGGCCGCGCGTTCGACCTTCGGTCCGCCCGGATGCGTCCAGCCGACGTGGCGAGTGAACTTGTCGATGGCGTTCCCGACGCCGGTGTCCATCGTCTCGCCGAGCACGCGGTATCGGCCGTTCCGGTAGGCCAGCAGGTGGGCGTTGGCCCCGCTCGCGTTCAGACAGACCGGGTCGTCGAAGTCGGCAGTGTGACGACCGATCTCGAGGTGGGCGACCATATGGTTGACGCCGACCAGGGGCACCTCGAGCGTCCCCGCGAGCGCCCGCGCTGCGGTCGCGACGACCCGGAGACACGGGCCGAGGCCGGGGCCACGGGAGAACGCCACGCCGTCGATCCCAGGCCCATCGGCGTCTGCGGGTGCGGTGTCGGCAGCGTGTGTGAGGATCGTTTCGACGACCCGTGGGATTGCCTCGTGCATGTGTTCGGCGGCCTCCCGCGGGTGAATGCCGCCGCTGTCCGGTTCGTAGGCATCGGTTTCGATCGTGACGTCGTCACTCGAGGCGTCGTAAAGGGCGGCACTGGCCGCCCAGGCAGTGCCCTCGATGCCGAGGATCCGGGGTGCGTCGTCAGTCACGGCAACAGCACTCCGTTACCGGTGGCTGAAATCGTGGCCGCGTCGCTCGAGGGCTTGCGGACACGGGAAAACCGTGTTCGTTCCATCGGATGCAACACTACAGTGGGTGGCGCTCGAGTCGGCTCAGGCCCACTCGGTGTAGCCACACTTGCCACAGTGCTGGCGGTCGCCGTGGTCGGCGAGGAACGAGTCGCCACAGCGCGGACACTGTTCGCGCTCTGCGGTGCCGTCGTCGGCGTAGATCTCGTAGTGTGCCATTTAGGCCTCCTCCGCCTCGACGTCGCCGTCCTCGGTGACGATCTTGTTGCGCTCGAGCATGTGCTCCTGTTCGACCTCGGCGGCGTGGGCCGACGACTCGTAGACCTTGGCCGCGCCGATGGTCTTTCGCATGCCGAATTTGGTGTCGAGTTTGCGGATGACGACCTCGTCGGCGTTCTTGTTCAGTTTGGCGGCGAGACTGTCACGAACCTGGAGACGCGAGGGCGTTGCCTCGTCGTGAACCAGTTCGAACGTGACGTCCGTACGGTGCAACATGGGGTTCTCCTTTTCGGAGATGATGTCGACGTCCATGATATCACTCAGTTACTCTACTATGCCCGGGTAGCGTGTAAAAGGATTTCGAAGCGGGTGGTAGGCGATGGCAGGTGCGATTGGTGCCACGCCCCGTCCAGTCAGAGCGGGCCGGTGAGTCGATTCGACCGATCGAGGCTCGCAATTGGGCGGTGCGTCAACCCACGTCGATCCGTGGCGAGGTGACAAGCACAGACCGCGAGGCGAGACGGCCCGCAATCAGGGAACCACCGCCAGCCCGCGAGGCGTGATCGACTCGAGTTCGGCCTCCCACTCGAGGTCGACCGCCGACCACGAGTCGCCAAAATCACCCGAGACGAACAGCCCCTGGTTCGTGACGGCGTACACGTCGCCCCCCTCGTCATCGCTCGCGAACACCGCCCGAACGACGCCATCGCCCATCGGGATGCCCCGGTCGTCGAGGCGTTCCCACGGGACGTCGGCCCCGTCCTTCCGATACACGTACGCCGACGCCTGCGAGGCCGTGTGGGCGCTCGAGGCACCGCTCGCGCTCGAGACCATGACGCGGTCGGGGTCGTCTGTATGGGATACGACCGACCAGCAGTAGCGGTGCTCGAGACCGTCCCGAGGGTGTTCCCACGTCTCGCCAGTGTCGTCGCTCTGGGCGTAGCCGTCGCCGGCGGCGCTGTAGACCCGACCCTCGCGGTCGGAGTGGGTCGCGAGACTGTGATTGTCGATCCGGGATCCCTCGGGGCGTTCGTACCAGCTGTCGCCGGCCTCGTCGCGAAGGACGAGCGCGCCGGCCTCGATTCCCACGTACACGCGGTCGGGATCGAACGGGTCGACCTCGAGCCACCGAACGTGATGGGTGTGCGGACGTGGCGGGAAGTACCACTCGTCCTCGGAAGGGAGATCGGTCAGTCCCGACAGGTGCGTCCAGGTGTCGCCACCGTCCCGGGAGCGATACACCCGACTGGGTTCGGTACCCGCGTAGACGACATCGGGGTCGTGGGGACTGATCGCGATCGACATCACCGCGTCGCTAACGAACGCGGTTTCGTCGCCTGTTTCAGTTTCCACCGTCGGTTCGAGCGACTCGAACGTCTCACCGCCGTCCGTCGATCGAAACACTCCATCCTCGAACGTGCCGATGAACACTCGCTCGGGCGCGTCGGGGGAGACAACGACGCACTCGAGCTGACGACCCTCGAGGCGTGTCGTTTGCTGAGTCGCCCGTGGTCGATCACCGCCACCGTCACCGACCTCGGAAACTGTACACCACCGCAACCGGTCGCGTAGTGCGATATACACTCGAGTCATCTAGTACCCGTATCGACCGCGGCTGCCCTACCGTTTGTGGTAGCAGATGTAATGGCACATGGTCGGAACGACGAGCCGGCACGAGCAGACAGATGCGAGGCCCGGAGACGAAAGTGGCGTACGCTCCAGCCACGAAGACGAGTTGACAATAAATCGCCATAAATCGGCGGTGACTGGCCACAACACGTATGGCCGCCGTCTGAAAATACTCGTCCAAGCAGACGATATCGATGGCCTCGCTCGTTCCCCCCGCGCGCACGTCTCTCGCCGAGCACGCCGTTTCACTCGTCGGACTCGGCCTCATCGTGCTCTCGTTGTTGTACGCGTCCCGGAGTGGCGGGCCACCCGAGACGATCCTTCTCGAGACACTGGTGCCGATCGTCGTCGGCGCAGCCCTCGTCTGGTACGGAACTAGCGATGGCGACCGACTCGAGACCGATCGGCAAGGAACGATCGCCGCGTGTGCGATCGGGTGTGGCCTCCTCGCAACGACGACGAGTATCTGGGCCGTGTACCTCCAGGCCATTCGAACGGGCACAGAAACAGGGCTTGGACAACCGGCATTGACCGCCCTCAGCATCGGCATCGCCGTCGGCACCGGTGTGGGACATCTCTACACAGACTTCGCTCGCCACTACCGATCGCACAACCGCCTCGCACGCGCCGTCGACGCCTCACGTGACGGCATCGCGCTCTTCACCGACGCCGAGCACACCTACGTCAACGAAGCCTACGCGTCGATGTACGACCTCGAGACACCAGACGCGCTCACCGGGCGTCCCTGGGACGAGCAGTATACGAACGCCGCCAGGGTCAAAATCGAGCGCGAGGTGTACCCCGCCCTCGAGTCGCGGTCAAACTGGCAAGGAACGCTGATCGGCGTTCGCGACGACGGTACTACCTTCCCCCAGCGCGTGACGATCAGTTCGCTCGAGCGCGGCTACGTGGCGGTCGTTCGGGACGTCTCCGAACAACGCGACCGCGAGCAGCGAATTCAGGTACTCAATCGCGTCCTCAGACACAACCTCCGGAACGCGTTTACGGTTATTCAGGGGCACACGAATCTCATCGCCGAACGCCACGACGAGGTTGGCTCCGAACACGTCGAACCAATTCGTCAGGAAATCCAAAACCTGCTGGGAACGGCCGATAAGGCCCGTGGCGTCGAACGCGCCCTGGCACGCCGCAGCGATCGTGATCTGATCGAGCCCCCGACGGCGATCCGATCGGTCGTCGACCGCGCCACAGCGGCGTACCCTCACGCGACGGTCCGTTCGCAGGTCGAAGAAATGGGAGCCGCTACCACCACTGTCGACGGAAGCGTCGTCGACGCACTCAACGAACTGGTCGATAACGCCGTCGAGCATCACCACGGGTCGGCTTCCGTGTCCGATACCGACGTCGACAGTGCCGCTCAGAAAACCGAGCCAACGGTCGAGGTGGGCGTCCAGACCGTCACCTACGAGTCGTCTGCCCGCCTCGAGTTCACGGTGGCCGACGACGGCCCCGGTATCCCCGAAAGCGAACGGCGAGCGGTGCTCGAGGGCGAAGAAACGCAACTGAATCACGGCTCCGGACTCGGCCTCTGGCTCGTCTCCTGGTTGGTGACCAATGCCGGCGGCGACGTCCGCTTCAGCGACCGGGTTGGTGGCGGCTCGGTCGTCACGCTCTCGTTCCCGCTCGAGCGGACTTCGGTGGACAACGAGCCGGCGGAACCGCCTCTACTGGCCCACTGAAGGTAAACGAGCGTCAACGCAACGGTCAGCGGTTATTTCGACGTCGGTTGGGATTCTCGTCACCTGTCTCGATTCGAACTCGAACGTGACCCACGATTGAAACTCCCACTAGAACGCGCTCTCTCGCGTATATCCTCCACGATCGTGACCAACCCCGCTATCGACCATCTCGACCGACCGCTATCGACCAGTACCACTCGAGCAGGCGGCAGTGGAACGATCGAACGTCTGAAAGGAAGAAAACCAGGGAACCCACTTAAAACAGTTTCTAATCGAAGGTGAGGAACTATTGGCAACAATATGATGGGACGGGATGTACATGATCAATCGTGCAGCGGAAGTCTACCGAGAGGAAGGGTTGAATCAGCTCGTGGGTAAATCAATCGGGGCGCTACAGCGATACACAGCATTGACCTACTGGCGCAGCCGTGGCTCACGGACGTTCGAGATAGATGACGTCACGGCGACGTTCACGACGAAGGGGCGTGCCGCACGCTCCCTGCAGATCTTCGACGACGGCGAACGCGAGATGGTACAAGACCTCCTCTCGAACGTCGAGAAGGACGACGTCTTCTGGGACGTCGGTGCACATATCGGCTTTCACTCGTGTTTCGCCGGCCAGCGTGTGAATCGGGTCGAAGCGTTCGAACCGGCTTCGGTCGCCGCGGAGCGCTGTCGGAAACACGTTGCGGCGAACGACGTGGACGCATCGGTTCACGAATGTGCGCTCTGGCATACGAACGAGACGCTCACGCTGGATTCAGAGAGTGCCGCCACCGGCGAAGGCGGGTCGATCACGGTGCCTGCTCGGACGGGAGACAATCTCGTCGGTGACGAGATTCCCCAGCCGAACGTCGTCAAAATTGACGTTGAAGGTGCTGAGCCACGCGTTATCGATGGAATGGAAGAAACGCTGACAGACGACGAGTGTCGACTGGTTTACTGTGAAGTCCACCGGCCAGCGGAAACGCGACCGTCGGTACAGGATCACGGAGCCACCACGGAGGAGTTCCTGGACTCCCTTTCGGATCTCGGCTTTACCGTCGAGACGATCATGGATCGAGGCCTCGACCTCCACGTCAAAGCACGCTCCAACAGCAGTAGCCACTGAAACGACTGACACACCGATCGAAAACCTATCTTGTGATCGGGTGTGCATTGACTTTCAGTGGCTACGATAGCTACCAGATCGAGAACGGACGCTGACTGTGGTCTGGCCGCCATCACTGGAGTATCCCGTCTCTGAGACTACCAGCCATCACTCTACTGATGCTTCTTCGACGCACCTGCACGACAGGATCCAACAGTCACAAGAATTATTATAACCCCATTTGTATCAATCTATATTGATATTTCGAAGCTTTCTGTCACCCATCGATTGCTCATCGGCGTCGTCCTCGTCCTCGTCGGATCCACCCTCGGCCAACCGAACCTCGGCCTCGAGACGCGGATCAGCGCGTTCGCGACGCTCTTCGGCATCGGCTTTCTCGGGGCAGCGTTCGAACCGCCGCTGACGGCCAGATTCGGGGCGAGCGGATGGAACGACCTTTCGACGACGAAGCAATTGCTCGTCTCGTTCGTCCTCGCACTCGTCGCTATCGTCCCGTTCGCCGCGGTTCGCTTCGGTCAGCACGCGGTCTGGGGACTAGTGTAATCGAGAGCAGATGCCGACTGTCGCGAAAGGAACCGAGGATCAGTCGTCGTCCATCGGTGCGGTCATCGGCTCGGCGCGCTCGCCGCGTGGCCCCTCGAGATCGACGTCGGGCAGGAGATCACGGAGGTACAGTCCGGTGTAGGAGCCCTCGACGTGGGCGACCTCCTCGGGCGTACCCGTGGCAACGACCTCGCCACCGTTCTCGCCACCTTCGGGGCCGAGGTCGATGACGTGGTCGGCGTTTTTGACCAGGTCGAGTTCGTGTTCGATGACGACGACGGTGTTGTCGTTGTCGGTCAGCCGATGGAGGACGTCGATGAGTTTGCGCTCGTCCTCGGAGTGCAGCCCCGTGGTCGGCTCGTCGAGCAGGTAGAGGGTGTTGCCTGAATCGCGCTTGCCGAGTTCCTCGGCCAGTTTCACCCGCTGGGCTTCCCCTCCCGAAAGCGTCGTCGAGGGCTGACCGAGTTTCATGTACTCGAGGCCGACGTCCTTCAATAGCTGGAGACGACGCCGGAGGCGACTCGAGGACTCGAAGAAGTCGTAGGCTTCCTCGATGGACATCTCGAGGACGTCGGCGATGGTCTTGTCCTTGTAGGTCACGTCGAGCGTCGCGTCGTTGTACCGGGCACCGTTACAGGCCTCACAGGGGACGTACACGTCCGAGAGGAAGTTCATCTCGATTTTGACCGTCCCCTGACCGCCACACTCGGCACACCGGCCTTCCTTCACGTTGAAGGAGAAGCGTCCCTTCTCGTAGCCGCGCTGTTTAGCGAGTTTCGTCTCGGCGAACAGTTCCCGGATGTAGTCGAAGACGCCGGTGTAGGTCGCGGGGTTCGAGCGCGGGGTGCGACCGATCGGCGACTGGTCGATCAGCCGGACGGTTTCGATCTCCTCGAGGCCCTGGATGTCGTCGTGGTCGCCCGGGATTACAGAGGTGTTGTCGTTCATCCGGCGGGCCAGTGCCTTGTAGAGGACTTTGTGCATCAGCGTCGACTTACCGGAGCCCGACACCCCGGTAATCGACGTAAAGCAACCCATCGGGATGTCCACGTCGACGTCCTTGAGGTTGTGCTGGCGAGCGCCGAGGATCGTCAGCGCCCCGTCCGCATCGCGTCGCGTTTCGGGGACGGGAATGCCCTTGCGCCCCGAGAGGTACTCGCCCGTGATCGAGCCCTCGCAGGCTTTGACCTCCTCGAGCGGCCCATTGATGACGACCTCGCCGCCGCGCTTGCCCGGGCCGGGCCCCATGTCGATGATGGTGTCGGCCCGGCGCATCGTCTCCTCGTCGTGCTCGACGACGAGTAGGGTGTTGCCGATGTCCCGAAGCTCACAGAGCGTATCCAGCAGCCGATCGTTGTCGCGCTGGTGGAGCCCGATCGAGGGCTCGTCCAGTACGTAGAGCACGCCGACGAGGCCGGAACCGACCTGCGTCGCGAGCCGAATTCGCTGGCTCTCCCCGCCAGAAAGCGTCGACGCTTCCCGGTCGAGGGTGAGGTACTCGAGACCGACCTCGCACATGAAGCCGAGGCGGGCGCGGATCTCCTTCAGAATCTCCTCGGCGATGGTCAGGTCGCGGCCCGAGAGGTCGGACTCGAGTCCCTCGAAGTGCTCGAGGGCGTCCCCGATCGACAGGCGGTTGATCTCGTCGAGGCTGGTGCCGGCGACGCGGACGTGCCGGGACTGCTCCTTGAGCCGCGAGCCGTCACAGGCCGGACACTCGGTGACGGCCATGTACTTCTCGATGTGGTCGCGGGTGCCGTCGGAGTCGGTCTCGAGGTACCGGCGGTCGAGGTTCGGAACGACGCCCTCGAAGCGCTTGGTCTTCCGGCGGATCCCGTTTTTCGTCCGGCGCTTGAACACGACCTGGTCGTCGGTGCCGTAGAGGAACTGGCGTTTGACGTCGCCCTCGAGTTCCTTCCAGGGCGTGTCGAGGCTGACGTCGAAGTGTTCCGCGACGGCGTCGATCCGGGTTCGGTAGTACGAACGGTTGTAGCTCCAGGCCTCGAAGACGTTCTTCAGCGGCTTTTCGGGATGCTGGACGACGAGATCCTCGTCGACCTCCTTCGTCTTCCCGAGTCCTTCACACTCCGGGCAGGCACCGTGAGGGCTGTTGAACGAGAAACTGCGGGTCTCGATCTCGCTGAACTGGAAGTCGCTGTTGGGGTTGCCGAGCGCCGTCGAGAACTCGACGGTCAGGCGCTCGTCGCCGTCGCCGGCCAGGTCGCCGGTCGAGCGCGTATTCGACCCCAGGTCGATGTCATCGCCGGGGTCGGGGATGATGACCTTGAGGACGCCATCGGCCTCCTCGAGCGCGGTTTCGACACTGTCGGTGATCCGGGGGCGTGCTTCCTCACTGATCGTCACGCGGTCGACGATCACGTCGATGGTGTGGTCGTAGTTCTTGTCCAGATCGGGTTGCTCGAGGGCCAGATCCCACTCCTCGCCGTCGACTTCGACGCGGGAGTAGCCTTCCGAGACGAGTTCGGCGAAGAGATCCTCGAATGCGCCCTTCTGGTCGCGGACGACGGGGGCGGCGATCTTCGCGCGGGTGCCCTCGGGGAGATCCATGATCTGGGCGACCATGTCCTGGGCGCTCTGGGTGCCAACTTCTTCGCCCGTGATCGGGTCGTATTGTGTGCCGACGCGGGCATAGAGGAGGCGCAGGTAGTCGTGTAACTCGGTGACGGTACCGACCGTCGACCGTGGGTTGTTCGCCGCGTTCTTCTGGTCGATCGAAATCGCCGGGGAGAGGCCCTCGACGTTCTCGACCTGGGGTTTGTCCATCTGGCCCAGGAAGTTCCGGGCGTACGCCGAGAGGCTCTCGATGTACCGGCGCTGGCCTTCTGCGTAGACGGTGTCGAACGCGAGCGACGATTTCCCCGACCCCGAGAGGCCGGTGACGACGGTGAACGACTCGCGCGGAATCGAGACGTCGACGTCCTTGAGGTTGTGCTCCTGTGCCCCGCGGACGGTGATGTGGTCTTTGCTCATTTGCCGCTCCGTCTCGAGTGGTGACGCGGTCGTTCGACGGGTCGATTCATTGTGCGTTCATCAGTGGCCGAAGCGACTTAACGCGTCTGATAGCGTACCTTCCCGATACGTGCTAGCACGGAACGCTTGGCGTGTATGGGTGCGAGTCCTCACAGATCCCGACGCGAACCGCCTGCACAGCCACCTCGAGCGGGCAGCCAGCAATCGGTCAATCCGAGTGCCCACCAACCCAACCACCTGGCCGCCTTCGAAGCGCCTTTCATGACCCGCTCTATACACTCGAACATGACAATGCAGGTCGGCGCACACGTATCCATCTCCGGATCGCGCGTTTCATCCGACGACGAGACACCGCCCTACGGCGACATCCGCAACGCCGTCCATCGACAGATGACCTTCGGCGGCAACTGCGGCCAGATCTTTACCACCTCGCCGCAGGTCTGGGCCCAGCCAGAGATCAGTGATGAGGCCGCCGACGGCTTCCGCGAGGAAACCGACGAACTGCTCGAGGGGCCGTGGGTGATTCACTCGGCGTACCTGGTCAACCTCTGTACGCCCAAGGAGGGCCTTCGGGAGAAGTCGATGGCCTCGATGCAGGCCGAACTCGACGCCGCCGACCAGTTGGGAATTCCGTACGTCAACGTCCACCTCGGGGCCCACACCGGTGCTGGGGTCGAGGGCGGCCTGGACAACGCAGCCGAGGTGATCGACGCGCTGGACGTCCCCGAGGACGTCACGATCCTGATCGAGTCCGACGCGGGGTCGGGGACGAAACTCGGCGGCGAGTTTGAACACCTTGCGGGGATCATCGAGCGAACCGACGAGGAGATCGGGATCTGTATCGACACGGCCCACACCCTCGTGGCGGGGAACGATCTGACGACGCCCGAATCCGTCGACGAGACGGTCGAACGCTTCGACGACGTGGTCGGCCTCGAGCACCTCGAGTACATCCACCTGAACGATTCGAAGCACGACGTGGGTACCCACAAGGACGAACACGCGCTCATCGGCGAGGGCTACATCGGCGAGGATGGGATCGCGGCGATCATCAACCATCCCGAGCTTCGGGATTTGCCGTATGCGCTCGAGACGCCCACCGAGGATGGGAAAGGGTTTGCGTGGAATATTGCGAAAGTGAAGGAGCTGCGAGATTCGTAAGAATCTCGAGGTTGCGAACGGGGAGCGAAGCGACCCGTGAGCTGCGTGACTCGTATTGTCACGTTATGGTGAGCGGGGAGCACCGCGACCCGCGAAACGTAGTTTCGCGGAATGGCGAAGGGGGAACGCAGTGACCCGTGAACTGCGCGATTTCTACCGCCACGGGTGACCGATCTGAGAACGACGTGAGCCACGAGCCTCGAGCACCGTCACCGACGTGGAATGGATGGAGGCCACGAGTCGATCTATGGGTGAATCGGGATGAACCGACACCTGCCGATGCGTTCAAGAACTCACGCGACGACCTCGAGATCGGCCATCTCGGCCACCAGCAGTGCGGTAGCGACGTTGAACGCGAGACTGATCGGTGCGGCGACGACCGCCGCTATGATCGCGCCACCAAGCCCGGAGAACGCCAGTATACTCAGCGGGATCGAACAGATGAGCGTCGCACCAACGAGTGCCAGGAACACCCCAATCGGTTGGTGTTCGCTAACGAGGTCGTACGCTCGTCGAAGGGCGGATTCGATGCCGCGATCTTCCAGCACAAGCACGTACACGGTCGGGAACAGGAAGTACGCGACGACCAAGAGAACGAGGAGGGCGAGGACGAACAGGGGTGGCACAACGAGCAACGGGAAGAAGACAACGAGCAACCCGACGATGACGAGCACCTCCAGCGCGATCATCCGAACGGCGAAATGGCGCAGGCTGGCAGCGAAATCGAAGGAGCCGGTCGTGATGCTGGACGCAATACTTCCGAAGTACCCCGCGCTGAGCGCACCGGAAACGATGAGGTACGTCACGAGTAGTGGGACGAGAAGTGTGACCGACTCCATCGTTCCGAACGGCACCGAAACCGTGAAGCCGCCACCGTCCGGTGCGTCGACGAAGCTCCAGAGATCGTACCGGTAGAACGGGAACGCGGCGTTGACGGCCATCCCACGCGTCTGCGCCGTGGCCAACAGATCACTGACGTTGAGCAACGACGTCGCCAGCGGCACGAGTGCCAGTACGAGGAGGCGGTCGAGATGTGCGGACGTAAGGGAGAGGAGGTCGGCAATCGAGGGCGGACTGCTACCGGTGGTTCCGCTGGAGGGTGGCTTCATGACGGCTAGCATACAGGTAACGCACAAAAAACCTCCCAATTTCCGGTGGGCCGGAGGTACCGCTACCAGATTCACAGTCTGGGTTAGACCACTCTACTGGCAGACCGATACAC
Organism: Natronosalvus vescus; assembly: GCF_023973145.1. Lineage (NCBI taxonomy): Archaea > Methanobacteriati > Methanobacteriota > Halobacteria > Halobacteriales > Natrialbaceae > Natronosalvus > Natronosalvus vescus. The sequence goes on along the minus strand of NZ_CP099546.1, from coordinate 2,451,245 downwards.
GATCAGCGACACGACTGCGGAACCACCAACAAAAAAGGAATCACACGCCCCGTTCACGCCGTCGTGGCGACGCGGCGGTCGGACTCGCTCGAGTCCTCACGCTCCACGGACTCCGCGAAGCCGACGTACGCGACGGCCCAGGCGATGACCGCGAGCGCGCCAATGGTGCCCAGACTCGAGCCCTGCTCGATGCCCGGATACGCGAGCGACGCAATGGCGAAGAGGATCGCCAGGGCGGCCGCGCTGTAGACGAGGGCGCGCCAGCCGGTCGGTCGAAGCGCACCCAGGATGGCGAACAGGCCGATCGACACCATGGTGAACAGCAGGAACTCGTGGTGGCCGAACAGCACGTGTTCGGTGCCCGGACCCGTGTGGCGCAGATACTCGGCGACGGCGACGGCACCGAAGCCGATCGCACCGATCCCACCGAGAGCGAGCAGGCGTCGGTCGACGCGCTCGAGCCTGGGGACGAGTTGATCGCGAGCCGGGTGTAACAGCGCGATGAGCAGTACAGGAATCACGAAGGCCATGATCTCACCCGCGGCGGCGACGCCCGAGGCCACGAGCGTGAGCGCGAACGCCGCAATGACGAAGGCGACGACGGCCTGGAGCGCGCCGACGCGCTTCGTCGGCCGGAACAGCTGCACCGCGATCAGCACGGTGAACACCGTGAGCATGCCCCCGATCATCACGTGGTGGACGCGGTGTGCCGGGAACGCGTAGCCCGACGTCCAGGCGGTGAGGAGCATCGCCATCGACTCCCGCAACGCGAACAGCAGGAACGCGAAGAACGCTGCCGTGAGGAGGTAGAACGCTGGCTTCCGTGCTCGAGTGGCTCCGTGGCTGGCGGAGTTCGACATACGGTGGCCAACGGACCTCGTCGACGAGGCAAGGGTCATCGTCCCACCTCAATGTTGTGTCGGTCTATTGCCGATACCATGTGCTCGAAAGCGACTGTCGAAATCATAACAATCGAATGATTATAGGCTTCGTAGGGAAATAAATAGCATTAATAATAATCATGAATTTCATATTTTCCGTTAGAGAGCGTTTTTGACGCCTCTAGAGCAACAATACCCATAACTGTTAAAATTGTATTATCCAACTACAAACTATGTAGTTATCTCTATCGACGCCCAGTAAGCCACAGTCATTTTATCGCCGCCATACGAGCACGTATGCGAGCATGGTCACTGGCAGCGATAGGGGTGCCCCAGCTGATTCCCACTCGGCGGTGAGCGACGCGGTGACGCTCCACGTCCGGTGTTATCCCGAGACGGGCGGTCTCCAGACGCTCACCGGTTGGCCGAGCGCCCACCGAGAGGCCGTCACGGGAGTCAGCGATGCCATGCGAACGCTGGCGTCCGAAATCGAGACTCGAACGAGTTTCGACCGCGTCTACTGGCGGGTTGAGCCGATGACCCCGGTGGATCTCTCGACTGGGCCAGGGCTCGAAGACGGAACGGATCACACCGACACCGAAGACGTCGACCCAGTGACCGCGATGACCGACAGGTTCTACCGCCACCTCGAGCACCGCGAAACGCTGACCGGAACCGGCTGTCACCTGCTGCTAGCCTGGCGGCCGTTCGACTCAAACCTGGGCTACGGGACGACACCATCGGCGTACCGTCGAGTCGGTCGACGGGCTGGCGACGCGGTGACGGTCGCCAACATCGGCGCGACAGAAATGTGGGATACCCGCGCGGTGACGGTCAATATCGCGATTCACGAGGTATTACATACGTTCCTCTCGCCGGCAGCAGCCAGGACGGTCGTCGGCGTCGGCTGCGATCACAGCCTCGGTACTGTTCGGGAACTCGAGGACGGCGTTCGCGAGGTGTCACCGATGGCGACCGCCTACGCGGGTGCTGGCACCGAGGGAACCGATAACGACACCCGATTTTCGGGAACCGGCTGTGGCCACCACGCCGACTTCTATCGCCACGATGGCGTCGAGGGTGTCCACACCTGGGAACACACCACCAAGATGAGCGAGGGCACCCTCGAGGCCGCGTCCCAGTACGTCGAGGACACCTTCGGCGAGTAAGCAGTAACGACGAGGCACGCGAGGTGGCAATCGTCGACGACGACACGTCACTCGAGGATCAACGGCTGCTGACAGCCAACCGCTCGGGTGGTGGAAGACCCCGGTACCAGCCGCCACCCCGAACCCGCACCCCTTTTTACGGCCCGTCCGTAAATCGAAGCCGTGCGCGCGTTCTCCGAATCCTACCTTCGCCGGACTCGCAAGGGCATGTGGGCCGATTCCCGCGAGGCTCTCACCCCGCTCGGTCTCCCGTCTCGAGACCGGGTGCTCGACGTCGGCTGTGGCTCCGGCGAACTCACCCGCGTCCTCCGGGAGGAGTGTCCTGGCGAGGTAGTCGGCTGTGACGCCGACCCGGCGCTGCTCGAGTTCGCCCGGATGCCGCCCTCGAGTCACCTCGAGTCGAGTGGATCCGCAACCAATCCCAACGCCGACGTCGACGAACTGGCGGACGATGCCGAGTCGGACGACTCACTCGAGGAACCGACGCCCGTCGTCACCGGCGACGCTACCAGACTCCCCTTCGCAGACGATACCTTCGACCTGGTCGTCTGCCAGGCGCTGTTGATCAACCTCCCCGACCCGGCGGCCGCCGTCCGGGAGTTCGCCCGCGTCTCGAGCGACGTCGTCGCCGCCATCGAACCGGACAACGGGGCCGTCCGGATCGACTCGACCGTTCCCACGGAAGCCACCCTCGAGCGCCGCGCGCGGCGGGCCTACCTCGCGGGCGTCGAAACCGACGTTACCCTCGGCGCCGATGCTCGAGCCGTCTTCACGGACGTGGGCCTCGAGGCCGTCTCGAGCCACCGATACGACCACGACCGCTCGATCGAAGCGCCGTACGACGAGCACGCTCTCGAGGTCGCCCGCCGGAAAGCGACGGGTGCCGGGCTGGCAGACGACCGAGCGACGATGCTCGAGAGCGATCTGACCGGCGAGGAGTACGACGACCTCCGGAGCGACTGGCGCAAAATGGGACGGACGGTCATCGAACAGATGCAAACGGAGGCGTACGCCCGAACGGAAACGGTGCCGTTTTTCGTGACGGTCGGACGGGTCTAACGAGTGAGAGGGCAGTATCGCTCGAGTCTCCGCGCGAGCGAGAATGTCGAAGTCAGATGACGTCGCCCCGAACCGTCACGCCCTCCTGTTCGTCCCGCCAGGCGTGGACGGCGCGTGCGGCCTCCCCGGCTTCTGCCTCGTCCATCCCGAGCATCTCGAGCGCCGCCGAAAGCGTCGGGAAGGCGAGTTCGCTCTCCCGGAGTTTTCGGATGGCCTCCTCGCTGCGGACGCCGTCGGCCCACAGACAGACCCCGCGGGGGTCGAGCAACTGGGTATAATCCTCCCGCAACTGCGCCCCGCGTAACCGCTGGGTCACGTTGTCCTCGAAGCTCGCGTTACAGACCTCGAGGTGGATCGCTTCCCCGCTCCCGTCGTCGCCCTCGAGGAGCTGTGCTGCCAGGCACTTTTCCGGCGCGGCGTGCCCGTTCGCGTTCGCCCGCAGATACTCGGGGTGCGTGCGTGCCCACTCGGCACGAACCGATTTACCAACGCCTTTTACGCCGTGAGACCGTTCGAACTCGCCCGCTGCGTCCGGGTCGTCCCGCATCAATATATCCTTCGTCAGGTAAATATCGAGTCGGTCGACGGGATCGAGGCCGAGGGCGAGGTCGCCGTACACCCACACCTCTCGGACAGGGACGGACAACAGCTCCGATTCGACGGTATCGACCAACCGTTCGATTCGGTTGATCGCCGCCTCGCGCGAAAATCCGTTCCCGTTTCCACTTCCGCTCATTGGTGAACCGTCGGGCGACGAACGCAAAACGGTTTTCCTCTCGGCCGTGGCGGTGGTCTCGAGGGTGAAACGTGGCCCCGTTCGACGAGAGGAGAAAAACGCGTAAACGCTGGTTTACGACTGTTTCGAGAGTACTCGAGTGAAAACCGGACTGGTTAACCCAGGTCAGATCTGCCGGCACAGCAAACAGATTGAACCGCTTACGTTTTTATCCGTTCCGAGCGAACGTGGAGGTATGAGACATCGACTGTTCAACGAGGACGGTGAGACGGATCTCGTGTTCGTCATGGGTCTTGGAAATCGCTGGACACACGAGAACGTGAGCTGGCTCATCGGGACGCTCGCCGACGCCGGCTACCGCGTCCACGCCTTCGAGATCCCGACGAACATCGACGACTTCAAAGCCGACTGGCTCGAGCCCGTCGCCGAGTACGTCATCGACCTCGAGGAGTACCAGCTGCTCGCCCATAGTGCCGGCTCGCTCATTGCGCAGGCGCTCGATGGTGCCGAAAACCACGTCTATCTGAGTCCGTGGTGGGGCTACAACGAGGACTACCCGGACGTCGTCATCGATCTCGCCGCCCAGATCCCGACCAGCGCTCCGTTCTTGCCCCGTGGTGAGGTGTCGAAAGCGACGATCGGGGATCTCGCGTCCGATCACCAGTTGGCGACCAGCCCGAAGTGGGTCTCGCCGTCGTTCCTTCGGGAGACCCGTCGTGCACAGGCCGACTTGCTCGACATCGATCACGACGCTGTCGTCTTCTGTTCCCTTCGAGACACCGTGATCGACCTTCGACCCATCGGCGAGCGCGTCCCGCCGGAACACGTCGTCCTCTACGACGGGGGCCACGAACTGTTCTCCTCGAGCGTTCGCGACCAGTACGTCGACCTCCTGCTGGCCGCCCTCGAGGCCGGCGCTGACGCGATCGAATCGAAGCACGTCGTGCCGACCGAGACGCCGGGATCCGCCGAGGCTGCCGAACTCGAGGCCGAATAACGAACGTCGTCGCATTCGTCGGCAGTACGGAGCGCAGACAACACTGGTGATCACGGAGCCCAGACCACACTGGTGAGGTCACCGAAACTCCGTCAACCCGGCTCGTAGCCGTGTCGCACCGCTCTCGATGGGGCACCCGCTCCTGTCGACCAGGGCAGGAGGATGATCGGCTCGAGGACGACGAAATCGGCCGTCGGGTTTCGGCTGCCGGCTCGCAAGCACCCGCTGAACGACCCCCAAAGATAATCCGGATCGGTGGGGTACGTGCTGTCGCTCACCCACAGCAGGTAGTTTCCAATGGTTGATCCACACGACCACCGCATCCTCGTCCCGGTCGATATTCTCGGCGGCCAGAGTGTTCCGGCGTCGATCGTCGACGCGTTCGCCTCGGTACCGGTCGTTGTACTCGGCTATCACGAAATTCCCGACCAGACCACACCGGAGCAAGCCCAATCCGAGTTCGAAGCGCAGGCTCGTGCGGAACTCGAAAAACTCCAGGAGGTGTTCGAAACCGCCGGCTGTGCGGTCACCACCCGACTCGTGTTCACTCGCGACCGGTTCAAGACGTTCGAACGCGTCGCACTCGAGTTGGACTGTGATTCGATCCTGTTGTTGAACCCCGCCCCGATTCTCGAGACGATGCTCGTCGCGATCCGCGGCGACGTCAACGTCGACCACGTCGCTCGACTGGTTGCGACCGTCCTCACTGATACCGATATCGACGTGACGCTCCTCCACGTCGTCTCGAGCGACGACGAGCGAGCGAAAGGGGAAGCCGCCCTCGAGATGGCAGCGTCAACCCTCGAAGAAAACGGGATCGAACGCGACCGAATCCGAACGGTCGTCGACGACGGGAAGCCGACCGATGCCATCCTCGACGCCGCCGCCGATCACGATCTGCTCGTCGTCGGCGAAAGCCGACCCTCGATTCGACGCCTGATCTTCCGGGATCGAGCCGACCGGATCGCCAGGCGATCGGTCGATCCGGTCATCGTGGTTCGCGGCTCCTATCTCGAATCGAACGGGACGGATACCGGGTCGACCGACGAACGGTAGTAGTCGCTGAACCCGTCTTGGGGATGCCCTGGACGGACGCCACGACGTCGAGTGTGGCGAGTCGATGGAGACTCCTCGGCCGTACTCATTCGCTTCCGGCCCTACCCCGTCGTTTCCGACCCCACCTCCTCGTTTCCGGCTCCACCCCCTCGCCTCCGGCCCTACTCATATACCCCTCCCCGTAGTTGGCTCCCCATGCGTTACCTGGAGATCGCCGTACCCGAGGGACATCGACGGGGCGTCCTGGACATTCTCGAGGACGAGGGTATCGATTACGTCGTCAGCGACGAAACGAGCGGGCGAGGCTACACCGCCGTGGTTCGATTCCCGCTCCCAACCAGAGCAGTCGAACCCGTCCTCGACCGCCTGAACCGCACCGGGATCGACGACGCCCGCGTCGTTGTCGTCGACGCCGAGACGGTCATCTCCCAGCAGTTCGACGACTTGCTCGACCACCACAGTCACGGCGGTACGAGAGGCGAGCGAACCTCTCGGCAGGTGCTCAGGCGGAAAGCCGACGAACTCACCCCGACGTTTTCGATCTACGTCACGATGTTACTCATCAGCGCTGTCGTCGCAACGGCGGGGCTCCTGGCTGACTCGCCCGCAGTCGTGGTCGGCTCGATGGTCATCGCCCCGCTGATCGGACCCGCCCTGGCTGCAAACGTCGGCATCGTCACCGGCGACGACGACCTCAGGTCGACCGGTTTCGCTTATCAGGTCGCCGGCGTCACCATCGTCGTCGCCGCCTCGGTTGGCCTCGCCACGGTCGCCCGTCTCGCCGGGCTCGAACCGGGTGGCGTGGACATCGTCGTCGTGGCAGAATTGCAAGAACGGGTCTCCCCAAACCTGCTCTCGTTGCTCGTCGCGCTGGGGGCCGGCGTCGCCGGCATACTGAGCCTGACGCGTGGTTTTTCGGAAGCCATCGTCGGCGTGATGATCGCCGCAGCGCTCATCCCGCCCGCCGCCGCGGTCGGCATCACCGTCGCCTGGGGGATGTACGGGGCAGCGGCCGGAGCGACACTCCTCGTCGTCGTCAACCTCCTCTCGATCAATCTCGCCGCGCTTGTCACCCTGTGGATTGCCGGCTACCGGCCGCAGGGACTGTTCGAGGTTTCACCGACTCGCAGACCAACCTACACGTACGCGGCGATCTTCGGTATCGGGCTGGTCGTCCTCGCCGCACCGCTGCTCAGCGTGACCATGCTCGATTTCCACGCGACACAGTTGACGTCGACCGCGGACGAAGAAATCGAGGCAGCGCTCGAGGAGCCCGCATACGACGATCTCGAGGTCGAATCCGTCCAGGTCAGACTCGACGACGACTACCCGATTCGGTCGATCGATCGCGTCGTCGTGACCGTCTCCGGCACCGACCCCGGCCAGGTGCCGGAGTTGGCCGACCGCATCTACGACGCCGTCGCGATGCACACCGACGAACCGGTCGTCGAGGTTCGGTTCGTGATCGCTGCAGAGCGGGGAGGCGACGGTGGGGAATCCGCAGGCCAGCTATCGGATACCGATCGAGCCGACGCGATGGACGTGGTCGTCGTCACACGAACGGAACACGCCTGACTGTCGTCGGCCGGTCGTACGACACCGTTTTACGGAGAAGTGCCCGGTCGGCACTACTCTCGAGCCCTGTGCGACGCCTCCGAACGACACGCGAGCGTGACTGAAGCGCAAAGTGGGTGGGACTCGAGCGTGACCGGACTCGAAAATGAGCGGGATCGAACTCGAGAGCGAAACGCGTTTCCCCCCGAGCGCGCTACCTCGAGTCGATGAACTGCAACCGGTGTGCGGAACCCGCGGTGATGCACGCCGCCTATTCGGGGGCCCACCTCTGTGAAGATCACTTCCTCGAGTCCGTCGAGAAACGGGTTCGGCGGCGGATTCGCCGCGACGACCTGGTTCCGCGCGACGCCACACCTGAGAACCCACAGACGTGGGTGATCGGGCTCTCGGGCGGCAAAGACAGCGTCGTCCTCACACAGATCCTCTCGGAGACGTTTCACGAGGATCCCCGGATCGAACTCGTCTGTCTCACGATCCACGAGGGGATCGAGGGCTACCGCGATAAGAGCCTGGACGCCTGCCTCGAACTCACCGACGACCTCGACATCCGCCACGAGGTCGTCAGCTACGAGGAGGAGTTCGACGTCAGAATGGACGACGTCGTCAAGGACGACCCCGAAAACATGGCCGCCTGTGCCTACTGCGGCGTCTTCCGGCGCGACCTGCTCTCGGGATACGCCGACCGCTTCGACGCCGACCTCATGCTCACCGGTCACAACCTCGACGACGAGGCCCAGACCGCCCTGATGAACATCCTCGAGGGCGACGTCGCCCAGATCGCGAAACACTTCGACGCCAGTCTTGGCCCGCTTTCCGAACGCAGCGATCAGGAGGCGTTCGTCCCCCGGGCGAAACCCCTCCGAGACGTGCCCGAGAAAGAAGTCGCCCTCTACGCCCACCTGCGGGATCTGCCGGCTCACATCACCGAGTGCCCACACTCGAGCGAAGCCTACCGCGGGGAGATCCAGCAGATCCTCTACGGTCTCGAGGACAACCATCCGGGGACGCGCCACTCGATCATCTCCGGCTACGAAGAACTCGCCGGTATCGTCGCCGACCGCTACGCCGAGGACGGGGACGACGTCGACTTGCAGGCGTGTACGGAGTGCGGGTCGACGACGACGCGCGATATCTGTCGCAAGTGCTCGCTGCTCGAGGCGATTCACGCGGTCTGACATCCCGTGGATCGAGGTGATATCTCCAGCGTTTACGCGGGTGTGGAGGTCTATTCCTGTGTTTACGCGGGTGCGATGGTCAATCTGTTTCTGTTCGAATCGGCGATCGTTGTGCTGGCCGCTTCGACGGACTCGAGTATCAGCGGGCGTCCGCTCGAGAAGCGGGTCTCCGCGTGTACAGCTCAAACACCGTCAGGGTGCACCGGACGGGGTATGGTCGCCACTCGAGGTGGGTGAAAGCAGGAAAAGCGACGGCCGTTGTCGGTGGTGTTGGTGTGTCAGCGGTCGTGCGGACGTGGTGTGTCCACCTCGCCGCACGAACCAGCCGTCGCGTTTCGTGATCGTGACTGCACGGTGATGCTGGTGCAGGGAGCAGTCAACTCCCGTACTCGTCAGTTCGTTACCGGATAACGTCGAGGCCGTTGTTGCGCTCGAGTTCGTCACGGCCACCGTCGCTCTGGGCACCGTAGCCCGTGGCGCCGGTGGGTTGCTGGTTCGAGACGTTCTTGCTGGCGTCGAAGTCAGCGTCCGAGAGCCCCTCGAGGCTGGCACGCGACTTGTCGGCCTGCTTCTGGGTGCTCGGCCCGAGTACCTGGGCGCTCTGGACGCCGGTCATGATCGCCATGACCCGCACCTTGCCCTTGTAGTTCTCCTGGATGCGCGCGCCCCAGATCACGTTTGCACTGGCCTCGAGGCGCTCGGTGATGTTGTCTGCGATGCCCTCGGCCTCCTTCAGCGTGAGGTCGGGGCCGCCAGTAATGTGAACCAGTCCGCCCGACGCGCCACGGTAGTCGACGTCGAGCAGCGGGTGGTTCATCGCATCGCGGACGACCTCCTCGGTCTTGTTCTTGTCCTGGGTCTCTCCGACGAGCATCACTGCGACGCCGCCCTGATTCATGATCGTGGACATGTCCGCGTAGTCCAGGTTGATCAGGCTCGGCTGGGTGATCGTCTCGGAGATACCCTTGACGGTCTCGGCGATGATCTGATCCATCACCGAGAACGCCTTGCCGATCGGCAGGTTCGGGACGTAATCGAGCAGCCGGTTGTTGTCGAGGACGATGATCGAGTCGGCCTGCTCGCGCAGGCGCTCGAGGCCTTCCTCGGCTTTGACCGTCCGCGCACGCTCGACGTTAAACGGCGTCGAGACCATCCCGACGACGATTGCGCCCTGTTCTTTCGCGATTTTCGCCGCGACCGGGGCAGCGCCGGTACCGGTACCGCCGCCCATACCCGCAGTCACGAAGACGAGGTCGGCATCGCCGAGGACGTCTTTGATCGTGCCCTGGGCCATCTCGGTTGCACGCTCGCCCATGTCCGGATCGCCACCGGCCCCCAGCCCGTTCGTGAGCGATTTGCCGACCAGAATCTTCGTGTCGGCTTCGATCATCTTCAGGTGCTGTTTGTCGGTGTTGATGGCGATGGTGTCCGCGCCGTCGACACCGATGTTGTACAGGCGGTTGATGGTGTTGTTCCCGGCACCACCACAGCCGATGATGACGATCCGGGGATCCCCGAACTCGTCTCCATCGAGTGACGCGTCCATATCTCGAGCTTCCTGTTCGGCGTTCTCGAGGGCGTCTTGAACGATATCCTGCATCGTTACACCTTCGCCCAGCCACGTTTTCCGGGCTGGTCGTGGCGACCATCGTGTTGTTCGTTAATCATTTCTCGAACGGCCGAACGGATAGCTTCGCTCCGATTTGGAAACTCGCCAGTCTCGACCAGCTGTTCGACTTCCTCGATCTGCTGTTTCGGTATTCGCAGTGTCACACGCTCCATTGTTGTATTCCCCTTGTTAGGTAAGACGGCGCGCGCCCCTGTCAGACGCAACGCGTCTTACACACAAAACCAGCCAGGGTATGGCGGTTTTAGGGTGGTTCCCACCCGGTGTAAGACAATCGTCTTACGCGACTGAAGCCAACAGGCTATTGCATAATAAAACTATCGGAGCAAGTGACTGTTTTCGTCTTACGACTATCGCGATCGTATGACAGTCACGGCTGATTCGAGTCGAGCACGTCTGCTGCGGGTGTTCGCCGGCCGCAGCCGGGACAGAACGCCCAGTCCGAGCGTACTTCGTCCCCGCAGTCACAGAACACGCGATGCGTGGCCTTTTCCCCGCAGTTCGGGCAGAAGACGTGATCTGACGCGAGGCCGGTTCCACACTGTCCACACGTACGCGACTGCGCCTGACTCTGCTCGGACGTATTACGTGCTGGTGACGCCCGTGGGTCGGCCGCCGTTCGATCGTCACTCGCGCGGGCGGAGGAGATCGTACCATCGCCCTCGAGGGAGATGGTGACGTTGACGTCCTGGCCGTTGGCCTGTGGCGTCGGTTGCTCCCCCAGTCTGTTCGCTATCAGGGTATCGATCCGTTCCGTGAGCATGGCGTCGAGACTCTCACCGGCAGTCTCGTTCGCCGAACGTACCTCCACGTCGCCCGTCGCGTGTTCGTCCAGGTACGTTCGCAGTGCCTCGCGCATGACCTCGCTCTTGGAGGCGTCGAACGCCTCGAGTTCGTCGACGAGGTCGTCGTCTGCGCGGAACGTGATCTTTCCCATACCGTTACCGACCATATTATTACGCATCCTATATGAAACTTCCCTCGGGCCTGACTCGAGTCTCTCACGGGGCAAATAATAACCCTTATACCGGCTTCGTCTGCTACCTATGAGTGACCGCTCTTAGCTCAGCCTGGTAGAGCAGTCGACTGTAGATCGACTTGCCCCCCGTTCAAATCGGGGAGAGCGGACTTCCTATCCAGCCGTTTTGTAGCAGAGAGGAATTCCTATGTATACGGAGGTAATGCGACCTCTACCGGCAGATTCACTTTTGCGCGAACAGGGGCGAAAAGTGGATTTGAACGTGAAACAAGTCGCGGGTCGCTTCCCTCACGTAAAATTAGGAGTGGAAATCCGAGGTGGTCATCGTGGCAGTAAGCCACTGGTCGCCCTCGAGCGGATCGACCTGCCGTCACTGTGGAGCCCACGTAACCACCCAGTTCACTCGGGTGTTCGGTGACGATCGCGACCGCGCCCACCGCTGTGGCGAGTGCGATTCCTACCGACGGCTGTCCCGCGGGAGCGGAGCGGGTGTCGACGTCGCGATTCCCGATCCAGAGACGTCGCCCGGTCGTCACGGGGGTGAGTCGCCTTGAGTCGCGCCGGACTGTCCCGCTACGGGATCATGCCGCCCACAGTGGTGCGCGAACCCGCTCGAGACGTCGACGGCATCCCGATCTGCGCTGAATGTGGTCATCCCGTCCCGAAGACGAAAGGATCTCAGCGCATTGCGAAGCCCGACCTCGTCAACGTTCGGCTGGCCGTCGCTTTCGACGAGCTGGTGACGTTCGGCTGGGAGTGTGATCGTCATCCGTACCCGATCGTGATGCCGTTGAGAATCCACGGCGAAGGTGGGAATGGGTTCGTCGACGGTTGGCGAGGTGTCGAGGTACGTTTCTCAGACGGACACGTTCGCCACGTTGCAACGCCGGAACGGGAGGTGAGCGAGCGTGTCGAGTGAGCAAGCCAGCTTGGTGGACTTTGGGCCGGATCTCTCGCCACTCACCGACGCAGAACGCGAAGCGTACGTCGCCTGTCGCGAGAACGACGTCGGCGTTCGCGAGTTCGCTCGCCGAACCGACCGAAGGCCCGGCACGATCGGGAACCTACTCGCGCGTGCTGAAGCCCGCCTCGAGGACGGAGGTGGGATTGCGTGAACGAAAACGATCACTGCACGGGCGGCACTGTTCAACGCTTCACAATCCAATCATGGTCACAATTAGTGCATTTGAGCGCTATTTTCCCTCCTTTTTCAAGTAGGGTGCTACAATTCTCCTCGCCACAATCCGGACAGAGGATACTTTCCACAACATCTGTTTCCGAGGACTGTTCGATTATAATGACTGTGCCAACATTAGTAGGGTCTGGTAAGGCCCTACCTAAGAGTTGGACACTACACACGGGTAATGATCGATCCAACGGGGGTCGATCCCAGTGAGCCGTCTCGTCGAAAACAACGAGTGTGAACGCTGTGATGAACCCGTTGATGGGCTCCGTCGCCTCTGTACAGACTGTATTCGAGACGTTCGCCGTGCTCGAGGTGGGCCGCTGTGAGCGTCGACAATCCGGTTGGGCCGGAAGACTACAGCAACGTCACCGGTACATGTCAGGAGACGTTCCCCGAGCCAGTTGCGCACGGCGCGGGTGTCATGAACAATTTCGCCGACCTCGAGCGACGCGATCGGGGAAAGCCAGCTGGCGAACGCGGCACCCTGTATGCTCGAGCGTTGGACTACTGGCGAGAGAACGTTGGGAGCCCGGAGAACGAGCCACACGTTGCCGTGGACGACTTCGAGGCCGACTGGTTGCCCGAAGGTGACTACGCGCTCGAACTCACGTCCTCACGCTGGAAGGCCGGTACCGGCCACGGAGACGATTACAGAGCGTTCTACGAACAGCACATCAAGCTTCGAGAGTGGGGTGTAGACGACAACGGCGAGCCAACGCTTCGAAAGCCCGCGATAGCGTTGCACGTCGAGATCATGCCCCAGTATAAGGACATGGTGTACAAATCGGGTGATCCGCTCGAGTGCCCCCACGGCGAGGGAACCCGCGTGATCGGGTGGACGACGTGGGCTGAAGATCCATTCCAAATCGAGAACCGCATGTACGATGCACTCCGGGAAATCTACGGTGACGACGCTCTCGACCTGGATAGCCGTGTTTTTGACTCTCGTCGAATGGCGAAAGCCGAAGCACATATTCGGTTCAGCCTCGAGAAGAAGGCCGCCGCCGTCGAGACGATCGACCAGTCCAAGCAGCTCATCGACTGGGGTGGCGAGTCCGAGATCGACGCTCGACAGCGCCGCGTGAAAGAAGGCTGGCTCGAGGCGATCGTCGAGAGCGATCGGTGGAACCTGCTGGGGTTCGATCCGCAACGATACAGCACCGAGCTCAAAATCTACCAGATCGAAGACTGGCACGAGCGTCCGCGGAGCGATCCGTTCGCCCATCCGAAGCTCGAGGCGTCGTTTTCGGGTGTCGACCGCGGAAAGCTACCTCACATTCACGACTGGGATGAGGTAATGGATCACCTGCGTACGGTCGTCGCGACGCATGCGCAATGGGCCGGAATCCGCCGGTCTGACCTCGTGGGCGACGACTACTTTGATGGGCCGGTTGCCGCGCCGTTCAGCTTCGAGCGGCCGACAGGCCGCCGACAGATGCTTCGACGTCGGTACGAGGATCTGGCTACAGAGATCTACCGCGAGGCGCTGAAAGAGTCGACGACGTCCGTCTACGACATCCTCCGGGTGATCAGCGAGGAGACCGGCGCGAGTTACGACTGCCTCGAGGAGCGCACTGGGCTGGCGAGGTCGACGATCCGCTACCACGTTGCCCGGCTGTCCGAGGCCGGTGTCGTGAAGCGGCTCGGGAATCCCGTCCTGGTGGTATTCGTGAGCCAGGCTGTCCTCGAGCGGGCTCGTGAGATCGTTCGCGAAGTCCGTCCCGACGACATGGCCGAAGACATGAACGAGCGGGCGGACGAGCGCCGTGAGCGCCGCGAGGAGCAACAGGAGCACTCGGGTGAGGATTCGGACGCACCCGACGAGGAAGCCGCCAGGGACGCCAGCAACGGTGGTGAGATCGGCTTCATGTACCTCATGGAACTGAGTGCGTCGCTCGCGGACATCGCCCAGGAGTACGACCGGCAGCGGCTCGACGATCGCGACATCCGCGTTCGGGCTGATCCGCTACCAGATCGACTCCGGTAGGCCCGGAACCACCCTGGGTTTGCCCGGTCGATAGCTACAGCATTCGGTCTCTGTCCTTCTTTTCACCCGTTTTTGACAGTAGTTCTTACATTCCAATCAAACACATTGTGTTTCTGGTAGCAATTTCACTTACACCAAGGTGTATACGAACGGTGAGCGCCGAAAATCGGCCAGTTTTCGCCGTCTCGGGGCACGAGGAAGACCGTGAATAGCGGGGTTGTGGGTTGCGAATACGGGCGTTTCAGCGGTTGTCCCGCCCACCGCCATTGTCAAGCACCCCTACGGTAAGTGCCCCTAAGGGGGCAGGGTAATCTTGCGGCGCGCAGAACGCGCGCCGCGCTCGAGGTTTGGTCAATCGGCTGGAAACGGACGGCTCATACCCCCAGTCGCTAGTGTTGGTACCTCGCTAGGCATGATTGCCGAATTGTCCTACGAGGGTTTATCAGTAAAGGGGCGGCCAAAAGCAGCTATCATGCGTCATCCACAAGACGACTTGCTCATTGTACAGGCTCTGGTTGAACTTGCTCGAAAGAATAAGAGAACCCCGACAGAAAGCCACGCAATCGAATTGGCTACCGAGATCGCGAATCAGCACGGCCTTTCTCCCTATGAAGTACTAACCCAACTCGAGGAGCGAAAATACGCTCATTACTGGGGATAGTTACTTCTGCTAAGATTTTTCATCCTAAGACAATGCTGTGATTCACGGAGGATGTGAAAGGTGGTTTTATTCGATATTAGTTCTCTTTTAGTCACATGTCCGAAAGAAATAGAAATCGGGATGAATACGTTGAACGGTTTTGGGAACAGGCACTCAAGGAAACAGGAAAGACTTTCCAAAAGCAAACTGATGCCCTTCAAAATAAAAGAAGCACGTTGCTGAGTCTGATCAGGTATCATTTTATTGTATTTGGTTTTGCGATTACACTCTTCACGACCGGAATCGTCGAAGAAGAACCATATGCCGCTCTTTTCTTGTCCGCTGTTTGTATTATGTCTATTTTCATGGTTTCTCTGACCATCCATATTCACAACAACACTGGGATTTATTACACAGGATTAAAACTCAGAGAATATGAGATGATTGTTGAATCTAAAGACAATTATCACAACTCTCTCAAAGAATTAGCATCTGAGCAAATGAATATGACCGACAAAAACCGAAAGGGGATGGTAAAGTGCAATAAATACATTTACTTTAATTGGCTCGTGCTATTTTTAGGAATTGGAGTCATTGTAGGGTTAATACTACCGTGATTTACTAAGTATTCACTTCCCATTAACCGTTAGTGCTCGAAAACAGGGATTTGTCAAAAAACATACCTCAATGGGATTTTCGCCTGCTGAGTATCGCGGTGATCGCCGCCTCCGTGCCATCGGAGTAACGGGAGACTCGAGGCCTTGCACATCCTGTCTTTGACGATCGTCAGTCCCGAGCGCCCATGTGGCCGATAGACGACGAAACAGTACCAGCCGTCCGCTCTCCGAAGCCGGTCGTGGTACGCTTTGTAGACTTTGAAATTTCCCGGTTGCCCATCGCTGTGCTCGAGCATCGTACTCTTAATCTCCACCGGAGTCCCATTCCCAAACTTCGCGTCGTGCCAGCTCGAGCGCTCGAGTTCGAACCGTCGCTTCCTGGCCATCCGCTTCTCGCAGATCGTGCCGAAGTGGTTCGCTCGCTTCGAGCGATTCACGGACACCACGCGCATCGCGCGCCGATATATAGAAACTCCTCCGCCCGTCTCGACGACCGCCCATCGGTCGCTTCGCTCCGTCCAGGAGCGAGCGATGGGCGTGGGCCTCGAGTAAAGGGGAGTCGGTATCCGTATCCAGCCATCCACCGCGGCGCGGTCATGCGATAACCTCGTTCACTTTGGAAATGGCATCGAGGTGCTTGCCGTCATCTCGGTACTCGCGCCAGCGAGATCCCACCCAGCCGTGACTGTAGGGGACGAACTGGGCGGTTTCACGGTTCGTCATTCCCTCTTCCTTACAGCGAATGACCGTCCACAGCGCGGTGAGACGAGCGGCCTCGTCGGCGTTCATCTCGTCGGTTTCGTCACCGTAGCGCGACCAGCTCCAATCGCTGGCTTCCTTGGTGTTGTACCGGAAGTCCGTCGGCGGGATGCCCTCAATCTCGCCCTCGATGCCGGCGAGTTTGGCGTTGCTAATCGAGTCCGCGATGATCGCTTTCTTCTGGCTCACCTTCTTGACGATCGTGCCGACGCGCCAGAGCATCGGATGGATCGACCGTTCGCCGTGAGCGATGTAGATCAGCGCGCCACCGTACTTGCGGATCTTGTACACCAGCGGTGCCATCTTCATCCGAGTTTCGTAGCCTTGCTTGCCCTGGCCACTGGCCGAGCTGGAGAATTCATCACCGATGAACAGCTTCGGGCGCTGGCTGTGCTCGAGCGGGTCGCCGTCCTGTTCGACCCATTCCATCAGGGTGCCGTAGTCTGGAATCCAGCCGTCCTGGACGTCGCCGTCGTCGTCGACCCAGCGGTTCTTCTCCTCGAGGGACTGGATGTTCGTCCCCAGGAGCGAGTCCGACCGGTTCAGATCCCGCCAGCGCTGTGCGAGCAAACAGGCGAAATCGGTCTTTCCCGCGCCCATTTCGCCCAGGACGACGACAACCGGCGCGGGGCCGTCGATGAGGTTGTCTACTTTCCCGATCGCCTTCATGCCCGAGACGTCCGCCCGTTGGGAGGTGTCGCCGACCATGTGCTTGATTGTCGGCATATCGCCGTTCTCGAGTGCCTGGCGGAAGGTTTCAGTTCCCTCCACCATGCGGATGTCGCGGTGTTTCTGGAGGTCTTTACACTGACCGGGCATCTTGTCGGGGCGGTCGGCCTCGAGCGGATCGTAGTGAATCGCCCGGATCGACAGCGCCCTCGAGACCATTTCATCGCGGATGATACCGCCGTGGTCGTGGATCTCGCGGTTTTCCCGGTCACTGTAGCCCTCCTGGTGTTCGCGCGCCTGTGCAGTCGTGTAGAGTGCCTGCTGGTCGGCTCCGTTGTTGTCGGTCATGATTCAGACCACCTCCATTCGCTGTCGTCCTCGTGGCCGATGCACAGCGGCGGGTTCTCCATCCGGCGTTGTTTCGCCAACGTCGACGCGAAGAGTGCCGCCGTATAGGTTCGGCCTCGAGCGCGTGTCTGTACCTCGTCAAAGACGAAAAGCGGGGGCGGATCGATCGTTACGTCTCGAAGCTTCCCGTCGTGGATGTATCTCATGAGTTCGTCCCTCCGTCAGTTGCGGCCTCCTGGGAGGCCTCGAGCGTGATCCCTTCCGGGTTCGCGGCGGGATCGTAGTCGAATGCGTAGTCGTCGACGTCGCGAATCTCGTCGCTATCCCATTTGTCGGCCTCCGATCGGGCGGCCTCGAAGCGCTCTTTCACGCTGCTTTTCGCGCCCATAAGCCCCCGCTCGTCGGCCTCCGAATGGTAGTTGATCGTGTCGTTCTCGATCTCGACGCCCATCTTGCTGATCCGACCGCGCAGTTTGTTGAGCGCGATCGAGTCCTCGATCAGGTCGCCGTGGATGTCCTCGAGCATCGCCTTCAGAGTGACGAGCTTCGAGTCGGCCATATTCGACTGGTAACAGCCGCTCACAATCAGATCCTCCGTATCCTCGTGGTAAGTGAACTCGCGGACTTCGAACGCCTCGCCGTCGTTGACGACGTAGGGAGACGGCCCCTCGACCGTCTTGTTCGCCCACACCTCCGGTTCGACGTAGTACTTCTCACGGATGTCCTCGACGCCATTGATGTGGTGGCAGGCCACCATTCGTCGATTTCGGAGCTTTCGAGCGCCGGTGATGAACAGCGCCAGCAGCGGCGGCCCCAGGAGTAAGAGCGCGGCGAACCAGCCGAAGACGATCGGCGGGATACCGGGAACCGATGGCCGTATCCAGATGAGTGCAGCACCCAGCGAGACCATCACCCCGAGTGCGATTAACTGGCCTTCAGCGAGGACGTACGTGATCCGGTCTGCCGTCGATCCGAAGGTGCCGCTCGTGTCGGTCATGCCTCGATCACCCCGCTATCCTCCGAGCGGACGACGTACCAGCTCCCGAGTCCGGCGAGGGAAACGGTCATGATGACGCCCGAGAACAGTCCGGACTCACCGCCGAAGTGACGGAACGGGTTCTGTTCGACCATCCCGGTGGAGACGATCGCGCCAGTTCCCTGGCTGAGTGATTGTCTGGTGGCGACGGCGACCGCCGCACCGTCCCGATCGGCGACCGCGAACGTGATCGTGTTCTCGCCTTCCTCGAGGCGTACCTCGTCGTAGTTGAACGACGACGTGCCTTCCTCGAACGTGCCTGCTTCCGTGAGGGAGACGCGAGTGGTTTCGTCGGCCTCGATCGTGAGGGTGAACCGACCGCTGGTGTAGCTCCAGTCCGTGATCCGCGTTTCGGTGTCGATCGCCTGGTGATAGTCGTCGGTCGCCTCGAGTTCGTCCTCGACGACGGATTCGTTCGCCGTGGCGTTCTCCTCGGCGACGACCGCGCCCATACTGCCCATGCCCATCGCCAGCAGTACCGCTATCGCTGTGGCGAAAATGAAAATGCGTTTCATGGCTATCGAGTCCAGGGGAGGAGGTCAGTCACGAACGATACCACCAGGAGGACAACGCCGGTGATTATCCCGAGTCCGAGGAGGCCGCTGCCGAAGTCGGAACCGAAGCCGAACGAGGGGAAGCCAATACCTGAGCCGTCATCATCAGACTCAACATTGACTGTCAACGTGGTGTCTCCTTCACGTGTTTCTTGCTCCTGTTCGTAAGCAGCAAGTAGGGCATCGATGATGTCGTCAGTGTCATCGTCCGGTTCAAACAATCCACGTTCGGGGAACGTGAGTTCGTCATCCGGCCCGTCAAGATGTACTTCGGTGATTTTGAAGTTCCTGTCAATGTAGAACGTCGATACGTCTCCGACATTCACATTTGTATCATCGAGCATTGGATCATCAGTTTCAATGTCTGTGATCTCCAGCGCTCCGTGTATCTCGCCAGTGAGTTCGTTCGGGTCGATCACGTCACCGACCGGAATGCTCGGATCATCATCACCGTCTGCGGTTGGATTCGTCCAGAACAGTTTACCGACTGCCGTCACACCACCGAGGTCGATAGTCGTCGGGTAATCAGCCTCGGGTATTCCGACCGCCCGGTAATATCCCGCGTAGTGTTGCCATGTGGGGTCTTCCTCTTCCTCAGCTGCTTTTATGATTGCTGACCCGCTGGTTACTTCCTCAGCAGTGATCTCGCCATCCGCGGCGAGGTCATAGAGATTGTCCACCATCGTAGCGATGTTGCCCGTTTCAGTGGTGTAGGTCTCCATGATCGCGTGATGAGCCTCAACAAACTGCCTCGAATCGAGCAGTGCTACGTTTCCGATCGGATCATCACCAGGCTCTCTTTCAGCGACGTGAATCCCATAGTGTGCCGGGTATAGCCAGTCGTCATCGAATGAATCGTTTAGCGGTCGGGGGATGTCTTGGTCGCCGTGTAGGATTTCGTAATTGTGTTCAGGGAGCCAGAAGTTACGGTCGTCACCGGCATACGTTCCTTCCAGCCATCGGCTCGAGGACAGGTCGGCGGTCGGGAGGAAGTTAACGGTGGCGTTGAGGTCGTCGCCAGAGTTCTCTCCGCCCCACAGGCCCGGAACCGACACTTCGTCATTGTTTGGGAGAACGAGCTTTATTCCGAGTGGGAAGTCCCATGTGTCCCCCCAACCGTAATCATGGAACTCGGCGTGTTCATCGAGATCGGTGTCTGGGTCGTCATATTCTTCCTCTTGTCGAGAGAGGTATTCTTCCATGACGCCCGCCCAAACGTCTGCCGAACTAAGCGGGAGGTTGCCCCAATCCAGCGACTCAGAGATTATCGAGCCGTCTTCTAAGTTTATCGACTGTGACCGGAACACGTCGTTGAAATTGATGTCTCCCGTATCGTCGTCATACGCCCATTTAATCCGGCGCATCGCCCCCAGGTAGTCTACCGTCCAGTAGTTGAACAGATTCAGGAGCAAGTTCGATACCTCGTCCTCGAGAACCTCGAGCACAATCTGCTCCGTCGTCGGCTTATCGTTATCAGGGGCCGCCTCAACCAGCGCGTTCGCCATGTCGAGCCGGAGATAGTAGGGAAGCATCTCGGCGTCATTTTCAATCGACCCGATGAAGGAATTCCTCCGGATCTCCAACTCTAACGCCGTCGCGTGCAACTGATCCCACAACGCAGTACCGTTGGTGGTTGCAGCCCGACGAGGAAGCCAGCCGAGGTTCCCGAGGAGAACCTGCATACCACCGACAGTGAATGGCGAAGCGTCCGACCAGTCATCACCATCCTCCTCTGCCGTTACAGCTCCAGATCCGAGAGCGGTCATTGCCACCCCCGCAACCATTGCATTCCGCATGAACCGACGGCGGTCGAGTGTTACCCCCTGTTGAAACTCGATGGGCCGTGGGCTATGGGCATGGGCTTCAGGGTCGCCGCCGCGATCGTCACTCTCCGACATCACTCACCTCCGCGGACGCGAGCCGCCGCGCCCGCTACCGCCAGCGCGAGAACCGCCACCCCGACACCGAAGCCGGGCTGGGCGTCACCGCCGCCGACGATCACGCCGCCGATCAGTCCGCCCTCGAGTTCGACGGTATCGACCTGTTCCTCGTCACCTTCGACAACCAGGCGGTATTCCGTATCGTACTCGAGTTCCGGGTAGTCCTCGAAATAGACGTCCTCGACGATTCGCTCAGTTTCCTGGCCGTCGACAGTGAACGAGTTTGCCGCCGTGGCGTTCGTGCCACTCTCGTTGAACTCGGTTTCGTTGTAGAACGTCGCTTCAACCGTCGCAACGTCCGTTTCGCTGTCGTTGAAGTCGTCGGAGAACTCCACCGCCAGCGTGAGCGGATCGGTCTCGCTATCGACCTCGACCGTCTCGTTCATCAGCTCCTCGAGGCCGTCGGCAGCGCCGAGGCCGACCAGGAGGCCAGCGCCGAGCACCGCCACGATCACCGCGAGCGAGAGCACCCGGCCAGCCGTGGGCGTGGGCCGCATTTAGATCACCCCCAGGGCCATCACCGCACTGAGACCGATCGAGATCGCCGAGGCCGTAACGATGTAGCCGGTGATCGTCGAATCGTACCACTCCGCTTTCGAACCGTTGTATTGTAGGAATTGCATTGGTGAACCTCGTTTATTTGTAGGCGATAAGGTAGAACGCCGCCGCGTTCAGGAGCACGATGAACCAGCCGACGTACCACATGGTGCTGACCACGTGATTCACTGCTGGCACGAGCGCCGACAGGATGTTGAGGATCACCGCCAGGAGCAACACGACCGTCTCCACGTCGGTGTAGTCCTCGATCGTCGTCTGGCCGTTGGTGATCCACGCCGTCCCGAGCGTCAGCATCGAGACGATGAACGCGTAGGTGATCGTGGTGCCGTGAGCGCTGTAGAGCGCCGCATCCATCCCGATGTTGAACGGGGCGTTCAGCGCGATCGTGACCACGCCGACCATCGAGACCGATGCAAGTACGAACAGCGGCGCAAGCACGCTGTCGATCAAATCAATACCATCCTCGCGCCTGACGGCGGAGGGTACCATGTTCGCAGGTAGGCTAAGTGCCATACCCGCGAACCGCCACCCCCATCTGTCGAAAAACTCCGTATTCCCTTGGCGGAACCTCGGGTATCCCTTGGCAAACCAGACTGTCAGCAAGCTTTATACCAAGGCGGGTTGCCCGCCATCCATGGCACTGAACAAATTACGCCAGCTCGATCAGAACTCAGCCGGTGTTACGCTCCCGAAAGACGATCTTCGAATTGAGGGACTACTTGGCGAAAACGGCGAACTCGAGGGAGAATATCACGCGCACATTTGCCACGTTGACGAGGGAAAGTGGACTGTCGAACTCGTCGACGGCATCTTTGAGGAGTAAATTTGTTCTATTTGAGGTTGAACCTACATTGAATGTCGGCCAGATTCTAAACTCAGTGAAGTATATGTGGCCATAGAGTCATATTGCCCAAAATGAGGAGTTACTGGGCTGAGATCGAAGCTTCGTACAGGAGGTATCTTGAGAGTTACCCTACGGAGGGAATGCTTGGCACTGAAAAGCGGCCCTACCCTTTTCAAGGAGTTGTAAATAGCAGTGGAGAAGGATTTATTGGTTACAATCAGGGAGATTTGGAAAGAGAATGTCTCATTTCTAATAGAGAGGATCTTCCAGAAGTGAGTGGATTATCGATAGAGGATCTTGGTCGTCTCCCTATTGAACTTGTTCGGCTTATGAAAATACAACGTACACCAGATCACGATGCAGTGTGGAAAGAAGCTGCATTTGTTATTAAAGAGGTGACTCAAGAAGATGATCCGGTCTACGAAGAACTCGTTGAAAATGTAGAATTACTTGTTCGTGCGATCCTCGCCGATCCATGGGGTTCCATCGGTGGAGAGTTTGGTTGGAACGAGAGATCAAATCAAGAGTTTGTCCTGAACAATGCGTCTCTTTTGGCACGCTATATGGCTTTTCCAACGTTGGAAGGGATAGTGAAAAGCCTTTGCCGGAAAGATATCGAGAAAAACGGAACAGTTCGACCAGGTCGAGTTATTTTGGGGTACGGATCTATAGATCATTATTCGGGAAATGAACAGTGTAACAATATTGGTCATCTACTTTGGCATCTTGAACAGGATGCAGCTGATGAGCCGCTTAGTTCTCGAATGCAACAGTTCCGTGAAGCATACGCGGAGTTTTTCAGCAATGTCCCATCAAATCGTGTCTATGGACATTTAGCAAAGAATCGAAATACAGTATTACACGGCGAAAAACGAGCTCAAGCTGAATTTGGTATGTTGCTTAACTTAATCTCGCTTATCATCTTCAACATCGACTCTGTTCCAGAGGAAAGGAGAACTACACCAGAATAAGGATTTAATAGTTGTAATGAATTATCAATTTCACCATATTCTCCCAAATGTTCAGAGCCAGTCAACTTTTTCACGTTCCCGCTGCTGAGCCTTCGGCGAGTACGTCCCACGGTAGTGCTCGAGAAACGTTTCGAGATCGTTCCACCCACCCCAGTCGATCACCAAGAGCGGGTCGACGTCGTTGCTCGCGAGCGAGGTCGCCCACGTCCGCCGGAGATCGTGCATCCCGAGATACAGCCAGCCGTCGTCGCCGGTCTCCTGGTGGAGTTCTCCAGCGGTCTGACTGAGCCAGCGCCGGAGCGATCTGGTGGACGAGATCTCGAGCAACGGCTGATCAGTCGACGCATCCCGTACGTCGGCCACTGTCCGAATCGTCGTCGCCAGGTCACGTGGAACGGGCGTCTCGCGGAACTTGTCGCCTTTCCCGTGCCAGACACGAAGCATCGTTCCGGCGTCAGTGTCGACGACGTCTTCCGGTGAGACGTCGAGAATTTCGTGAGACCGGAGCCCACAGCGAGCACCCAGTGAGTAAGCCAGTCGCTGTTGGGTGTTGGAAGCGGTCTCGAGGAGCTGTGCAACTTCGGTCTGGCTGAGCCAGACTTTCATGTCGTCGCGGTTGCGATGTTGCTGAAGATTCATGTCCGGGTTGCGAGTAATGCGGACGGCAACCCGGTGGATAGTGAGTGTTTTGGTGGGATGACCGACCCGATCGGGCCGGTTTACGTCCGAGATTCGGGTGTTATCGGACAAAGAATCCGATGACATCCATCTCTCAGTATAGCCGCTTATGTAATATATTTGGATGTACTAAATCACCATCTTATGAAAGCTATTTCACATTTAGTGGTGGAGTGTGATCTATGGCATCAAATGCCAACATGGCTCGACGATCATTGTTACTCGCAATTGGTGGTGGCGTTGTGGGAGCAACAAGCGTCGGTTCTGCCCAAGATCGTGGAAGAGCATCGGATCGAGACACCACTTCCGAAGGAGGAGTTGTAATCCAATACGAATCCTGTTTTACAGTACACATCCGCGGCAGGCCACACGATGTCTTTCAGGTTCAACTCAGTTTCGTGTTCTTGGAAGATGGTCTCATTGGTACAGGATTTTATACGATTGACGAACCTAACCTTCCACTGACGATTAAAGCTGAGGAAACCGCGTATGGTGAATACGACCCATACATATCGGGTGTTGGAGTTTTTGATCATGATCTCCAACCGATTAATAGTGCAAGTCCACCTCCCGGCTGGAACTGCTTGGACGAGCTTTCGTAGTGTGATATCACTATTTAATTTGAGCGTAACGTAAATCTGAGCTACCGAACCCAACGAATCGAGAATATTGTTTGGCTTGTTTCACCCAGACAGAGACGTTTAATCGTCCGAGATTTAGACGTTATCGGACAAAGAATATAAAAAGTGGATTAGCTAGGTGTTTTCTTATTCCTCACCTACATCATTCCGAGTGGTATAATCACTGAGCGTTGAAGATGTGCCATCACTTTCCCAATTGAAGGAAATAGTTTTACCTTCGGCGGTAAGATCTGGATCCTCTGCTCCACCTTCAGTTCGGTCAAAGACCAAGGTATTTCCAGCACTCATTTCTTCGTCGGTTAATCCATCAGCATCAACTAAACCATTAGTACTCTTCTCCATATTAAGATCGCTTTCAGAGAAATCACCTCCTATATTGATATCCGATAGTTCAATGTTGTCCCCGCCAGTGTGTGTAATAGCTATATAGTAATCATCTTCATCTTCGTATTCGTCCCATTCAAACTGTGTGGTTGGTGCCGTTTGACCAGCACTTCCACCCAGATCCAGGACAAATGCTGCGATAACAGCAGCTAAAATTACAGTGATAGCCACCATCAATATGACACCTATCACAGGTGAAACCGCTCGTTCCTCTTCGTCGCCAATGAGTTTTTGACTTAATTTCATATATTTTGGTTTTAATCGTTAAGTGTAGCCAAAGTCTGTGAGCTGCTTCCAGATTCCCACACAATTCGAATCTCATTATCGCCTGGATCCTCAGCTAGGTTGTGTGAATCTCCCGCGGATACAGGATCACCATTATCCCATGATTCGTCTTTGTCATCATATACGACGGACAACTCATCAGGATCAATAGAATCACCACCAGTATGGGTTACAGTTTGATCCCCATCAAACTCAAAATTTGCAGTCGGTGCTGATTCTCCTGCTGAACTACCAAGATCCAATACAAACGCCGCAATCACTGCAGCCAGAATCACGGTGATCGCGACCATCAGGATAACCCCGATGACCGGCGATACCGCCCGGCTGGACGATTCGTCTTCGGTTTCGAATTTGCTTTCCATACGCATAGTATTTCACAGCACCTGTGAACGATGAGAACCCTTATTGTGTGGAGGCCGAATCCTCCAAGCGACGGATGGGGTCGGGGGATGCTACCGCACCAACCTCCACCGTCAGTTTCTCACGTACACATCGGATGCTGATAGTCGAACCTCAGGCCTGTATAATAAAGGCTATGGCTAGGTCTAAAGAAATGACTGTCACCACAACTGAACCACTTTCAAAACTGATAATCAGCCACCCATAGAAGTCTTACAGCGGTGCCTTGAAGCCACCACGTCCATCGATTTCCGAAATCGTCGCCGGAAACCCAAATCGTGATACCCACTGCCCCACCTACTCCTACCAATGAGTGATCGCGTGTTCGTCACCGATCGAGAACTCGCGCGCACCTTCGACGGCGGCAGCTATCCTAACGCCTGGGAAGCCGTCCAACAGTACCGCGAGGCCACCAGATACTCCTCGAGACACGATGTCGGGTCAGGTGCCACGGCATCGGCCCTCGAGCTACCACGCTCTCGCCTTCGAACCTGGATCGACGACGGTGGCAAACCCGACGTCGTCCGCTGTATCGACCGCGCTCGAGCAAACGGCTGGCTCGATCTCACCTACGACGATCCGGTTTTCAACGGCTTGAACGCACTCGTCGCCGACGTATTCTCCGGCGGTTCGATCGCCAAAGAGACCTACAGCCCATCGTTCACCATCAACCACCGCGGCGAGGATTCTCACGTCTTCGACGCCCTCGACCTGGTCGGCGTAGAATACAAAATCATCCGCGAAACCGAACAGGGCCGGGCGACGGAAGCCCGCCCATCAGCCCACGGAACCGTTCTCGGGCGCGTGCTGGTTACGCTCGGGGCACCGCTCGGCCCAAAAGCTGAACAACGCCTCGAGTTGCCCGGCTACCTCGACGGTGCCCCTGACGATGTGAAACGGCTGTTCGTCGTCTGCTACCTCGAAAATCGAGCACGAGAGTTCGAAACGAAAGCCACGCTCCAGGTACACGAAAATCGGAACAGATCCTACCACGAACAGATGGCATCGTTGATCGCCGACGTCACCGGCGAACGGGTGACCGCCGAAGATCGCGGCTTCACTATTTCTGCAGCTGCTGCTCGAGAACTTGGTACCGTTCGGTAGCTACTCGAGGTCGTCGGCCTCGAGGTCGCCCGCTATCCACGCCCGTCCTTTGTCCGAGATCTCGTAGTACCCACCCTCGCCGACGCGCTGAATCAGCCCGTGTGCCTCCAACTCGTTTAGCCGCTGGCGAACGGTCGAATACCCAATTTTGTGGCCGTGGCGGTTGAGATTCTTGTACAACGGCTTTGCCGGAAGCTCGAGATCGTGTTCAGCGAGGAACTCGAGGATCAGTCCGTCTTTCAAACTCATCCACTCGGGCCTGGGACGCATTCAGTCCGTCCATCCCACTCAGACGGTTTAACTCCGGTCGTTTCGCTGATAGTGTGATTCATATGAGCTATATTAGTAGCGTAAATACGCTAACCTATAAGTGGATGTGGTGTCTCGAGGGGAGCAACGGACGCCAGACGAACCCGCCGCTGGCTGGTCGGGTTCCTGAAAAGCTGCGAACCCGGTGTTTGGGCCACCGGTTCGCTGGCCTCCGTAATCCAGGTACGGAAACCATGCAAAGACGCAACCTGCGGGGGGTTAACTCTCCCGCTCGAGCGGTGACGTATCGACAGCGACGACAATCACTTTCACTTTCACTACGGGCATTTGGCCGACCGCTTTTATACCCCCGGCCATCTGTCCGGCTGATGCCTTCGAATAAGCAGGAGATCCGCTTAGCGGATCGCACGGATCGATGGCGGTACGTGTGCCCGCGTGGGCACCGATCGTGGGAGCCGACGAACTTCCACTTCTGGTGCCAGCAATGCGCGAGCAACTGGGCCGACGTCGATCCCGAGTTTGACGAGCTGCACGATCGCAAGACCGGCGAAATGGTCTCCCGGTCTGAGCTTATCCTTTCACCGGGAGAGGTCGATGAAACGCCCGAAAACGGAGGTGGTCACGCGTGAGCGACGAAAACGATTCCCTCGAGATCACAGTCGAACTCACGCGGGGAACCAGCACGGACGACCGCGACAAGATCCGTGCGAAAGTTTCCGCAGCGAGTGTCGACGAACTGGATCACAAAGTCGAGCAGGTTCGCGAACGGCTCGAGGATTGGGCTGAAGATCTGCGCGGTGTACAACCATCGGGCGAAACCGTTCGCGACCGGGCCGCTCTCGACGACGATCAAACCACGCTCGAAGAGGGTGCCGCATGAGCGACGATCGAGCCCTCGAGCGCCAGGCCGACGCCCTCGAAGCGATCGCCACCGAACTCCGCTACCAGAACGCGGTACTCGTCGAGATCGTCGCCGGCATGGACGACCTGTCGGCTCGAGTCGATCAACACCACTGTCCGGAGGGGCCGCCCCGTGATCGGTCGGGAACAGCCCTGCAGACGTGGATTCAAGACCGGCTTTTCGAGCGCGACCAGCTCGAAGACGGTGACCGCGACTACAGCGCTACCTGGGGACGCGCCGACAACTGGGGTGAATCCGATGACTGAGCACGAGCGGTTTTACTGGGCACGAGTCACGGACGTCGCCCGGGCGGCACTCCCGACGTTTCTCGCCGATGAGAAGACGTCGACAGAGGCCGTCAAGAGTGTGGGCTGTGGGCTTGGGCCAGCGCGCCGAGCCGATGCCGCCTGGATGGTCGAACTCATCGCCGAACGACTCGACGAGGACGAACGCACGGAACTCGTCGAAACCGGTCGGGCGGAGGCGAGTTCACCGTGAGCGGTCTCGAGCCGATCAGCCCGAGCGAGGCAGTCGATCTGTACCTCGAGGCCCGCGACGACGCCGCTGAAAACACCATGGAAGCGCAAACCTACCGTCTTCGCGCGTTCGTGATGTGGTGTGACGAGGAGGGAATTGCGAACCTCAACGAGCTGTCCGGTCGCGATATGTACGCCTACCGTGTCTGGCGACGCGAAGGCGGCTACTCCGGCCAGGAACTGAAGAACGTCACTCTCCGCGGCGAAATGGCGACGATGCGCGCGTTCCTTCGGTTCTGTGGTGAGATCGACGCGGTTCGAGAAAGCCTGTACGACCAGGTGCCGCTGCCTCGAAGCGACGGCGACGACGTGAGCGCTTCGACGCTCGATCCTGACCGAGCGATTGAAATCCTCGATTGGCTCGAGCAATACGAATACGCGAGTCGTCGTCACGTGATTGTCCTCTTACTATGGCACACCGGGTGCCGAGTCGGGGAACTCCGCGCGCTCGACATCGGTGACGTCGACCTCGAGGGCGATCGCCCTCGAGCGGACGGCCCGGCGATTCATTTCGTTCACCGACCGGAGAGCGATACGCCGCTCAAGAACAAGGAGAACGGGGAGCGATGGAACGCCATCGGCGCACACGTCGCGGGAGTCCTCGACGATTACATCAACGGGCCTCGAGAGAGCGTGACCGACGAGTATGGACGCGCACCGCTCGTGACGACGAGATTCGGCCGGGTTTCCATTTCGGCGTGTCGTGACACGCTGTACCGGGTAACTCGGCCGTGCTGGCGCGGTGTGGAGTGTCCTCACGAAAAGGACGTCGACACCTGCGAGTACACGTCCAACGGGAAGATGAGCAGGTGCCCGTCGGCTCGATCACCGCATGACGTTCGGAGCGGTCGGGTAACCGCTCACCGGTTGGCAGACGAGGATCGAACGCTCGTCGCCGATCGGATGAACGCGAGCGAGGAGATTCTTGACAAGCACTACGACCGGCGCAGCGAGCGCCAAAAAGCGGAGCAGCGACGGAGGTTTATTGAACTATGATCGGAATACACCAAGTTTATCGACAGACGGCATCGACCTCAACGAACGCCCATACGGGGAGAGCGGACTTCCTATCCAGCCGTTTTGTAGCAGAGAGGAATTCCTATGTATACGGAGGTAATGCGACCTCTACCGGCAGATTCACTTTTGGTCGAACAGGGGCGAAATGTGCACGCGTATCTCGAGCAGAGTGAAAACCGAACCGTCGCTACCCGAACTGTCGACGCGTAAAAGGGCGTTCGCAGTAGTTGCGGCGAAGCGATTCACCTGATGGCTCGGAACTGCGTACATCCGCAGGAACAGGTATCTGTCCCAATTGGGCGAATGCGTCCGTTCACGAGTTGTTTCGCTGCGTAGGCTGCCTCGCAGCGATCACACACGGCCACAACGCGGTTGTGGTCGCGCATGGCGATCACCCCACCACTACGAGGGGATAGGGGGGACTTCAATCCCCCTGAAAACCTGGATGGAGGTCACTCGAGGAAGATGGTCATCCCGACAGACACACCGAAACGATGCCAGACCGACTCACTCGGCGACGATCGACGCCACCTCGAGCAACCCGTCGACGTCGTACGTCGGCTCGACGGCCAGCGAAACGTCCGCGGTGTGGGGCCGCCGGACGAACGCCGAATCCATGCCCGCGTCGTGGGCCGCGGTCACGTCGTGCTCGCTGTCGCCGATGTACAACGCGTTCGTCGCCTCGAAGTCCGCGAGCGCGCGCTCGAGGTAGTGGGTGTTGGGTTTCTGGAGCGACAGACTCTCGAGGGTCTTCGGCCGCCCGTAGTACCGATCGAACCAGGGCTCGAGGTCGAAGTGCTCGAGGACGAACTCGATCGTGCTGTGGTGGTTGTTGCTGACGACGCCACACGGCTGCGCGATGGCGTCGATCGCCTCGAGGTCGTCGTAGCAGTCGCGACGCCCGGCTCTGAACTGCTCGAACTGGGATCGCTCGTCGTGATCCTCCCAGGTCGTCCAGAAGCGGTCGGGCTCGAGGTCGTACCGCCCACAGAGCTCCCGAACCCGGTCGGGAGAGACTCCAGCGACGAGCTCGTCGATCACACCGGAATCGACGTCGTCGACGCCCATCGCCGCAAACGCATCGCGCGTGGCCGTTGCCTGCGTCTCCGCCGGCGGCGGGGTCACGAGTACCCCGTCACTGTCGAACAACACGGTGTCGTACGTGGTCACTTCCTGACGTGTTTCGGCCAGGCCGATGATCGTTTCGGTCTCGAGACGCGCGACCCACCCCCAACGGCTACCTGGCTCGCGGGTGTAGATACGGGCCACGATCCACGAATGTCCCGAAACACGCCGAACCAGCCAGCGGCCGACACCGACGAGATCGACCACCCCTGGGTCTCCCGATTGTACGGCGCGATGACGCCGATGGAGTGGCTGTTTGCACCTCACCGCGAGTACCTCGCCGCCGATCTCTCCGGACGCGTGCTCGACGTCGGCGCTGGCACTGGCGGGATGTTCGAACCAGTCCTCGAGGCGACCGGCGGCGAGGGGATCGAGTACCACGCGGTCGAACCCGACGAAACGATGCGGAAACAGGCAATCGAAACGGCCCGGCAGGTCGGCCTCTCCGTGGACATCCGCGACGCGCGCGCCGAGGCACTTCCCTATCCCGACGCCAGTTTCGACGTCGTCCTCTCGAGTGCCGTCTTCTGTACCATCGCCGATCCCGAAACCGCCCTCGAGGAGGTCGCCAGGGTGCTCCGCCCCGGCGGCGAATTCCGGTTCCTCGAGCACGTCCGGGCCGACGGCTGGCGCGAGCGCGGGCAAGACCTCTGTAACCCGCTCTGGAACCACCTGGCGGGTGGCTGTAACGTCACCCGGGAGACGGTCGACCTGTTCGTCGCCCACGAGGCCTTCGAGGTGCTCGAGCTCGAGCGCGTTCGACTGGGTGTCTTTCCCGCCAGCCCGTTCTATCGGGGACGGTTGCGACGTCGACGATGACGATGATGATTGCGTCACGATGGCGGTGACGGTCACGGCGACGCCGGTGATCGCGTGCCTCGACCGAATCGCCGTAACCACCGCTGCTTTTGTCGCTGCCGGTCTCTCGTAGCGTATGGATACGGACGACCTTCTTCGGATGACGCCCGGCCCGACGGCGGTGCCCACGCGCGTCCGCGAACGAATGAGCGAACCGACTTGGAACCCCGACGTCGAACCCGAATTCGTCGAGTTCTACCGCGACCTCACCGAGAAACTCGAGCCACTCTACGGCGAGGGAGACATCGCGATCCTCGGTGGCGAGGGAATCCTCGGGCTCGAGGCCGCCGTCGCCTCGCTGGTCGCACCCGGTGACGACGTGCTGTGTATCGCCAACGGTCTCTACGGTGAGGGATTCGCGGACTTCGTCGAGCTGTACGACGGCGAGGCCACTGTCTGTGGCGGCAACTGGCGGGAGCCGATCGACCTCGAGGCGGTCGAGGACGAACTCGAGTCCGGTGAGTACGAGGTCGCGACGATGGTACACTGTGAGACGCCGACGGGAACGTTGAACGATCTCGAGCCGGTGCTCGAGGCCCTCGACGACCACGACGTCATCAGCGTCGTCGACGCGGTCTCCTCCCTCGGGGGGACACCCGTCCCGACCGACCTGATCGACGTCACGCTGGGGGCGACCCAGAAGTGTTTCAGCGCGCCGCCGGGACTCACCGTCTGTGCGATCAGCGACCGCGCCTGGGAGCGCATCGAGTCCGTCGAGCCCCGCTCGTTTTACGCCAGCCTCGCGCCCTGGCGGGACGTCCTCGAGGAGGAGTGGTTCCCCTATACCCACCTCGTCTCGAACCTGCTCGCGCTCGATACGGCGACCGATCTGTTGCTCGAGGAGGGGCTCGAAACGGTGTACGAACGCCACGAGGTCGCCGCCGAACGGTGTCGCGAGCGGGCAACGGAACTCGGACTCGACGTATACCCCGCCGACGAAGCGTTGGCCTCGCCGACGGTAACGGCACTCGACGTGCCCGGTCAGGCCACAGATCTCCAGGCGCGCGTGCGTGAGAAACATGGGATCCTCCTTTCGACGGGACTCGGCGAACTCGAGGACGATATCCTTCGAGTTGGGCACATGGGGCACAACGCCCGACTCGACCACGTCGAGCAAACGATGGACGCACTCGAGGCAGTGCTGAATTGAATACGCAGCTCTCAGAGAGTAGTTTTACAGTTGTCCAGTTTTGTCTCGAATACCGACGTCGAGAGACTCATTTTTACCGCAGCACGCTCGAGGCTCGCGTTCGTACCAGAGTAGCCGAAACGAAGTGGGAAGTGAAGCCGGGGAGAAGGGTGCTACTCCGCGAACTGCCACTCGGAACACATCAAACGAGTAAGCAACCTGACTCAAGCAGGGGGTGTATTACACAATATCAGCTGAAATAACGCGGAAAAATAAACAACTATTAAGGCATTTGAACGCACTGGGTGTGGGTAGACGTAGCATGACACAGGTGATATGGATCGTTGCCGCAGTACTGGTTACATTTACTGTCGGCTATGTGGGGTATTCACGGTACCTTGCGCAGTTCGTCGAACTCGACGCTGACAGGGAGACACCGGCGCACAAGTACGAGGACGGCCAGGAGTACGTCCCGTCGAAGAAACCGGTGTTGTTGGGGCATCACTACTCGAGTATCGCGGGCGGGGCACCGATCGTCGGCCCGATCACGGCCGGTGCGATCTGGGGCTGGGTACCGGCCCTGCTGTGGATCGCCATCGGAAACCCGCTGATGGGGGCAGTTCACGACTTCGTGTCGCTGTCGGGCAGCCTGCGACACGAGGGGAAGTCGATCGGCTACATGATCGGCGAGTACGTGGGCGAACAGGGGAAGAACATGCTGCTGTGGTTCGCGTTCCTGACGATTATTCTGGTCGTGGCCGTGTTCGCACTGGTCGTGGGCATTGTATTCAACGCGTATCCAGAGGTGACGACAGCATCGTTCCTCTACATCGCGCTCGCGCTGGTTTTCGGGGTCTACCTGTACCAGCTCGGAGCACCGTTCATCCCCGGGACGATCCTGTTCGTTCTGGGTGTGTTCGCGGCCGTCTGGGTCGGTATCCAGTACCCGGTCGCACTGTTCGAGCCAACAACCGAGCGCGCCGCTGATCTGGACAACCTAACGGTGCTGCTCAGTGGTGACGGCTCCTGGGTGCCCGGCGCAGCAGACCTCGGCGGCAACACGGCCGCCTGGATCCCGGTCGTCATGATCTACGGGGCAATCGCAAGTGCACTCCCGGTGTGGGTGTTGCTCCAGCCGCGCGATTACCTCTCGTCGTTCCTGCTGTACACCGGTGTCGGTGGGGCGATCATCGCGATCATCGTGGGCACGTTCCTCGGAACCTCGTCGGAACCGCTCGTCGTCGCCGACTCGATCGGCGCATTCGAAGGGTTCTGGGGCGTGGAAGCAGCCGGACTGGTACCGCTGTTCCCGCTGTTGTTCATCACCATCGCCTGCGGGACGATCAGCGGGTTCCACTCGCTGGTCTCCTCGGGGACGACCGCCAAACAGCTCGACAAGGAGACCGACGCTCGCCTGATCGGCTACGGCGGGATGCTCGGTGAAGGACTGCTCGCCGCGGTCGCCCTCGTAACCCTCGCAGTGGCGGGCTTACCTGATGTTGCAGGCGGCATCGGTGCTGCACTGCCGAACTTCGCAGCGGGCGGTGGCGTCATCTTCACGAGCCTCGGCATCCCTGAGACGGTGGGTGCCGTGTTCATGGCGCTCGTGCTCGTGAGCTTCCTGCTCACCTCGACCGACACGGCCGTTCGGCTGGGTCGATACATGATGGAAGAGATCGTCGGCACACCCGCAGGCATGACCGACAAAGGGCTCAGCGGCGACCCAGCGTCGTTCGCCCGCGGTCGATACACGAACCCGTTCGTTCAGATCGTTCCCGCCTACCTGCTCGTCATCTCCGGGCAGTGGGTCGTGCTCTGGCAGCTGTTCGGCGGCGCGAACCAGTTGCTCGCCGCACTGGCGCTCCTGACCGCGACGGTCTGGCTCGCCAACTGGGACGACAGCAAACAGCTCATCTCGACCGGCGTGCCGATGGCGATCATGGTGACGATCACCATTCTCGGATTGCTGGTACTGATCTTCTACGAGAACCTCTACCTGAACCTGATCGAGGGTGGCGCAGAGACCACGGAAGCGTTCATCTCGTCGATCGTGCAGATGGGGATCGGACTCGTGTTGATCACGCTCGCGCTCGCGCTCGTCAGATTGGGGTACCAGAACATCCGCGACGTTCGCGGCGGGCCAGAAACGCCTGCCGCGCCGGGCGACGACTGAGAAGACTGAACACCGACAACCGACTAACGCATTTTTTGGAAGCTGCACACTCGAGCCGCCGCTATGCACTCATATCGGTGGACGACGACAGGCTCGAGGAATCGCGAGAATCAGTCTCCGGAGAAGCGACTGCAGACACGGGCTCGGATTACCGCAAAGCACGTAATCGGCCGGAATACCATACCACTCCATTCGTAAAACCACGCTCGAGCGACCACCTTCACCGATCGCGTCCGAACGACCGGCTACCGCCAGAACCGTTTCGCAAACCGTGAGAGGACGCCTTCCTCGGGCGTGGTGACGTCCGCCCAGAGGGTGAACGCCTCGGCGACGTCGGCGGCCTCGCTGGCCACGTGGTCTTCGTCCGCCGGAACGACGACGGCGAGGTTGACGTCGTAGTGGCCGTAGTAGCCGAACTTCAACAGCGTCCGGTCGCGAAAGCCGGAGACGTACTCGCGGACGTCGTCGGTCAATTCGTCGGCGACGAGCACGAAGCTCACGTCCGTGCCGAAGTGTTCCTCGTCGGCGACGATTTGCTCGTCGGCCACCTCGTGTCCGAGGTCAACGAGGCGCTCGAGGTCGCGGACGGTCGGTCGGGGTGCACGACGAGCGAATAGGTACTCCTCGGCCTCGTGGTCGGCGTAGCTCAACGCCGGATGGAAGAATTGCTTCTGGGTAACGACGCGCATCTCGCCGTAGAGATCCCAGCGCTCCCCCTCGAGGCGGTAGTCCTTCTCGAGGTCGTAGCTGTAGATCAGTCGGTGAGCGACTCTGTCGAGGTACTCGTCGTCCCACTCGGGAACCTCCGCCCAGAGGTCGTCGGGCAGGTCGTCAGCTTCGGGCAGGTCGTCGGCTTCGGGTGCGTCCGGTTCGTTACTCATCTCACTCACGCCCTCTCGTTCTCGGGATCGTACACGTGTGCGTCGTCGTCAGCTGGTGGGGCACCAATGGCAAGCACCGTCACCGCCTCGTCCGCATCGGCCGGGTTGTACGCCCGATGGGGGCTCTCGGGATCGGCGACGAACAGCGAGTCCTGCTCGACGGTGTAGGTTTCGTCGGGCGTTTCGACCGATAGCGTGCCATCGACGACGTAGAACGCCTCCTGCTGGGTGTCGTGGTAGTGGTAGGCCAGCGGTATCTCCTCGCCCGGATCGGCACGAAACCGGTTGAGCGCCATTGCCTCGAGGCCGGCGGCCGCCGACAGCTTTCGGCACTCACACGGGCGATCCGGAGCGGGGTCGACCGTTTCCGGATCGACGACTCGGTATCCCATACCACAGGTACTCGCTTCGGGGAGCAAATAGGCGTCGGTGGATGCAGCCTCCACGAACCCCGTGCCTGCACTCGAGGCGGTACACTTTACCCCAGTGAGACGTACTACCATACAAGGAACGCCCATGGGAGGAAAGAAAACCGAATCGTGCGGCCGGTGTTCGATGTCGACCGTCGTCGACGCCGTCGGCTCTGACGACGAGAAGGCAGCCGATCGCGATCCGTTCGCCGGCGAGGCGATCGAGATTGACGACGCGACACTTCGGCGGATGTCCCCTGGCGCCTGGGCCGGTCGCGTGACGAGTCGCATCGATGCGAGTGTACAGCGGATTATTTACGGACGGTAGCCCGATCCAGTTCCGGTTCCAAGATTGACGGCAACTCGATCAGGAGTGGTGTCCACCGTTAGTGTAGTACAACTGAAACGGATTACACACTGATCTCCGATACGTCTGGCGATCAGGTGTGTACTGACGTACAGCGGCTACTATAGCCGCCGATATGAGAAGACGTTCGATACTCGAGCGAGCGCGTTTACGTGCCGTCCACTCGAGCGAGCGCCAACCGAGTTGCCAGTGATCGATTCCCACGTCACGACATCGTTACCGCGTAGGTCAACGCAAACAGGACGATCGCAGCCGTAGCGACGTTGATGAGGGAGTACTCGGCCATCCCTAGCAACGACAGTCCCCAGATGATCGTCCAGCCAAACAGCGTCGATAGGAGGGCGTTCAGTACAAACAGAACGCGAATATCGCCCTGTGACGAGGAGAGCCCCTCGCTGAACCCCCTGGATTTCTCATCCGCCTCCGGATCGCTCATACTCGAGAACGGTTCGTTCGACACTTAGCTCTTTGGCGCTCGACGGTGTTCGTCCCCCATGCGACTTCGGAACCACGAGGGGACGCCCGTCGACCCAGTCCCGTTTCTGGTCGTCGTCGGGCTTACCTTCATGTTCGTGCTCTCGTTCGGCCCACTGTACGGTCAAGCCCTGGGCGCAGGACTCGAGCTCTCGGTCGGCGTTTCGTTCGCGCTCTTTCTCGCCGTCGCGTTCGGCTCGTATTACTGGCAGGTCTGGACGGCGCGGCCGGAAACCGTTGGCGTCGTTCCCGCTAGCGTCCGTGCCGTCCGGCTGTTTTACCTCATGCTCGTCCTCGCCGTTCTGATGATTGGGCTCGCGATTCCGTTAATGCTCTGACCGGCGTGCCGTGACACCGAAAACAAGCAGCCTCGGAACTGTCAGCCTCGGTCAGGGCTCACGAAGAACGGATTCACCGCCCTGTTCGACGGGGAACGGGTCGTTATCGGGCTCGTCCACGGACTCGCCCCACTCGCCGTCCGTCACGAGCGCCGCCGAGAGCAACTCCCTGAGCGCCGACTCGTCGTAGTCGGTACCGATGAAGACGAGTTCCGTCCGTCGATCACCGTGTTCGTCGTCCCACTCGAGTTCGGGCCGGCTCGAGCGGTACATGTCGCGTTCGACGGCGGGCAGGCTCGCGATCCACGGCCCCTGTGCGGTGACGCGAACGGACGGCCCGGCCTGGGCGATGGCGACGCGCATCTCGTTGTCGGCGAGCCAGGCGGTACCTTTGGCGCGGACGATTTCGGGCGGAAGCTCGCGGAGGAACGCCGCGAATCGGTCGGGGTGGAAGGGGCGACGCCGACGGTAGACGAACGAGGAGACGCCGTACACCTCGTCGGGGTGGTAGTGGTTGTGTTCGTGCTTGTGGTGGGAGTTCTCGTGGCCGTCATCGTGACTATCAGCGTGCCTGTCCCCGTCATCGCCACCATGACCATGCTCGTGGCCGTCATCGTGACCAGCCTCGAGCGCCCGCTTCCACCCGGGGAGGTCACTCAGCCGCTCCTGTTCGAACAGACCACGACCGAGCAACTGGTCTGGGTCGACGGCCGAGAACTCGGTTGGGATCGTCTCCGCGTCAGGCTGAAGCGCCCGGACGAGTTCCGCCGCGTGCTCGAGTTCGGCGTCCGAGCACAGATCCGCCTTGTTGAGCAAGACGACGTTCGACACCTCGACC
This sequence comes from Natronosalvus vescus, assembly GCF_023973145.1. Classification (NCBI taxonomy): domain Archaea; kingdom Methanobacteriati; phylum Methanobacteriota; class Halobacteria; order Halobacteriales; family Natrialbaceae; genus Natronosalvus; species Natronosalvus vescus. The sequence goes on along the minus strand of NZ_CP099546.1, from coordinate 2,413,074 downwards.
TGTTCGACGAGCAGATCCGAGAGCGGCCGGTCGTCGTCCTCGCCGCGGCGCTCTGGAACCGCCTCCCCCGAGAACGCCTCGAGGAACGCGGGCGTGTCGAGGACGGTCACGAGCGTATCGACCGTGTATTTGGCGGCGACGCGTGACTCGGTCGTGAACAACCGCGCGACCGGAGCAGGCTCGGAGATCCCCGAGGATTCGACGATCAGGTGATCGAACGAACGGTCGCGGGCCAACCTGACGACGGCCGTCTCGAGGTCGTCCTGGAGCTCACAGCAGATACAGCCGTTCGAGAGTTCGGCGATGCCGTCCTCGAGGTCGAGTTCCGAGCCCTCGGCGACGAGTTCGGCGTCGACGTTGACCTCGCCCATGTCGTTGACCAGCACCGCGAGCGTTCGATCGCCGGCGTTCGACAGCAGCTGGTTGAGCAACGTCGTTTTCCCGGCTCCGAGGCTGCCCGAGAGAATCGTGACCGGAATGCCCCCGTCCATATCCGTATCCATACGCAGTCACTGGAACCGAACCGTCTTGAAAGCGACCCTCACGATACCGCACCCCGAACGGAACCCTCGACAGCTTTTAGCCGCCCGGATGGCATGTACTGACATGGAACTGGCCGACCGGATCGAACGATACCGGGCGATCCTCGACGAGTGGCTCCGTGGGTTCTATCACGGACTGATCTCCCACCCCGCCTACGAGAAGATCGAAAAGGAAGCCGAGGACGCCGAGGACGCGTTCATGCTGGCGTGTTTCCCCGACGCGTTCGGCATCCCCTCGCCGGTCTCGTATTACACCGCCGAACTGCTCCCCTACCTCGAGGACGAGTTCGAAGCCTGGGAGCGACGGCTGTGGGATCGTGGGACGCTCCTCGAGCGAAAGGGCCAGCAGTATCACTTCTGATCGAACCATGGAACCATTCGTCTTCTTCGGCGGCAAAGGCGGGGTCGGTAAGACGACCGTCTCGTGTGCCTACGGGCTTCGCTGTGCTCGCGACGGCCTGCGGACGCTCGTCGTCTCGACCGATCCGGCCCACTCCGTCACCGACGTGTTCGACCAGCCGTTCGACGACACCCCCCAGCCCGTCGAGGGGATCGAGGGACTCGACGCGATGCAACTCGATCCCGAGGACGAGGTCATCCGCCACCTCGACGAGATTCGGCAGGATCTCTCCGAGCAGGTGTCGGCGGCGATGGTCAACGAGATCAACCGCCAGCTCGAGATGGCCCACGGCACCCCCGGCGCCTACGAGTCGGCCCTGTTCGACCGATTCGTGGACGTGATGCGCGATTCCGACGAGTACGATCGGGTCGTCTTCGACACCGCCCCCTCGGGGAGCACCCTCCGGCTGCTGGGCCTCCCGGAGCTGCTCGAGCAGTGGATCGACCGGCTCATGTACAAGCGACGAACCAGTATCGACCTCTTCGAGAAGGCGGCGATCGGCAAGAACGAACCCCGTCGCGTCATGGAGGGTGATCCCGTCCTCGCCCGCCTCGAGGGACGGAAGGCGTTCTTCGAGTACGCCGGCACCGCCCTGCGCGAAGACGCCGCGTTCTTCCTCGTGCTGAACCCGGACGAACTCTCCCTGAACGAGACCGAGCGCTCGATCGAGGAGTTCCAGGAGAAAGACCTCGCCGTTCGAGGTCTCATCGCCAACAAACTCACGCCCGAACCGGATCCGGACGAGAACGGCCGCGGGGCGCGCTACCTTCGCGAGCGCGTCAAGACCGAAAGCGCCCATCTCGAGACGATCCGGGAGACGTTCGAGCCGCCGCTGGTGGCCGAGATCGGGTGGCGTGTCGCGGAGGTCAAGGGTGATCTCCTCTCCGACGTCGCCGAGGAACTCGAGATCGAGACGAGCGTCGAAGCGCCGACGTCCGTCTGAGTTCCGGACACGACCGATGATCTCGAGCGGAGACAGACAGGTGGAACTTCGACACGGATCCGCCTCGAGAGTTCCCTGTTCCTGCCCACGCCAAGTCGAGAGTTCCCTGTCCCGGACTGCGTCAAGAGCAGACTGCAGACCCGGTCGTCGACGTCCGGAACGTCGTTCGAACCGTTCATTTTGAGAAAACTACCGACCCGATACGTTAGCAGGACAACTATTATTACTGCAGGACTGGTCAAAACGCGTACAGATGCCTCGTATCGCCATCGTCGTCGTCATCGCCCTCCTCGTCACGACGGCAGGGTGCCAGGCGCTCGAGTACGGCGACGACCGCGAGCCCTATGAGGTCGACGACGCGTTCACCGGGGACGAATTCGAAACCGAGCAGCCAGCCGGGATAGCAGACGACGAACTAACGAGTGGCATCGCACTCGAATCCGAACACCGCGAGCAACTCGATGCGCAGCCCCATCGGGAGAAACGGCTGACCACGTTCAAAAACGAGTCCGGAGAGCGCATCGAGACGTGGGTCGAAACGCGAAGCGTCGCTGGCGGCGGCGCGCCCGCGTTGGTCGACGTCGAAATCGGTGGCCCCGTCGCGGAGTCACATCACCGCTACACCACACGAGAGCGCTGGTACGATGGCGAGACAACGGTGCTGAAACTCGTGGACGAAGACGGCAACACGACGTACGTCGAGGAATCCGAAAGCGGCGTCGACCCGGCGATGCCGATATCGCTCGCCGACGTCGCCCAGGTAGTCGATACCGTCGAACGTGAGGGAGGTCACTATCGACTCACCGGAACCGCGTCGACGTTCGACTCGTATGAGAACCTCTCGGTGGAGCTCTTCCTCACCGATGCTGGACTCGTCGAGTACTACCACGTCGAGGGGATTATTCCGGCCGAATCCGAGTATCACCAGTTCGAACATTTCGTCGAAATCGAACCTAACGAGGGCGGCCCCGCCGAACCCGATTGGCTGGACGAAGCCGAGTCCAGTCTCGAGCACGGTTCCTGAGAGGGGCGCACGACGGACGATGCCCGCTGGAGGCCACGGTCCTCGAGCCCTGAACCTGCAGGTTCAACGGTAAGGGCGGGGACGAGTCTAGACCGCGTATGAGCAAACCAGACGATCGGCCGACGGAGACGCCGACGGAGGATTCCGAGGACGCCCGCCAGGAAGGACGGTGGATGGCACGCAACTGGCTCGCCGTCGCCGTCGTCTCGATCTTCACGATGGTGGTGCTCGCGCTGGCCATGCTACAGGCGACCGGCCTCATCGAGGTTCCCGTACCGTTCACCGAAGCCGAAGGCGGGCAGTGGGCCGTTCTCGCAGTGATCGCGGTCGTCGTGCTTGCGACTGGGGCCTGGAGTTGGAAGGCCCTCGTGTAGCCACAGACCCAGCGTGTCACGTCCAGTCATGCCATAGCAGGAACGAATCAAAACCCGTTTAGTCGATACGCTCTCACGACTGACAATGAGCAGGAGTTATCGGATCGGACTCGTCGGCAAACCCTCCGTCGGCAAGTCCTCCTTTTTCAACGCGGCGACGATGAACGACGTCCCCGAGGGGGCCTACCCGTTCACCACGATCGACCCCAGCGTCGGGGAAGCATACGTCCGGGTCGAAGACGCCGCCCCCGAATTCGGCGAAGTGTCGACCCCCAGCGTCGGCTACCTCGAGGGCGACGTTCGTTTCGTCCCGACGAAACTGGTCGACGTCGCCGGGCTGATCCCCGGCGCCCACGAGGGCAACGGCCTCGGTAACCAGTTCCTGACCGACCTGAACGAAACCGACGTCCTAATTCACGTCGTTGACTTCGCCGGCGAGACGACCCTCGAGGGCGAACCCACCGAGGGCCACGACCCCCGCGAGGACATCGACTTCCTCGAGACCGAACTCGACCAGTGGTATCTCGGCATTCTGGAGAAGGGGATCGAGCGCTACGCCTCGGGGTACACGACCGAGGACGACGCCATCGAGGCCGATCTCGCCGAGCAGATGAGCGCGTTCAAAACGAACGAGGACGAGCTCAAGCTCCTGATCCGCCGCGTGGGGATCGGCTTCGACCCCGAGGAGTGGGACGACGCGGACAGACTCGAGTTGGCCCGCGAAATCCGCAAGACGACGAAGCCGATGCTGATCGCGGCTAACAAGATGGACACCCCGGAGGCGCAGGCCAACTTCGAAGCGATCACGAGCGACCCCGAGTACAAACACCTCACGATCGTTCCCTGCAGCGCCCACGCCGAAAAGGCGCTCAAGACGGCGGACGAGGCCGGCGTCGTCGACTACCGACCCGGCGACGACGACTTCGAAATTACTGGGGACGTCTCCCCCGAACAGGAGCAGGGACTCGAGCAGATTCGCGAATTCGTGACCGAGTACGGTGCGACGGGCGTCCAAGCGGCGCTCGAGACCGCGCTGTTCGACGTGCTCGGCGTCATCCCGGTGTTCCCCGGCGGGGCGAACGGCCTGGGGAACGAACGCGGCGAGGTATTGCCCGACTGCTATCTGATCCCGCCGGAGTCGACAGCGGAGGACTTCGCCTACAGCCTGCACTCCGATATCGGCGACGGTTTCCTCTACGCCATCGACTGCCGGAGCAACCGCCAGCTCGGCAAGGAGTACGAGGTCGAGCCACGGGACGTGATCGAAGTCGTCACGACGAATTGAGTTCGGGGCGACTGACCGACCGGCAGTCGATTGTTTTCGTAGCGTCTCGAGTTGGCGAGACGCGTACGCAATTGCCGCACCGAGATGCCCGTCCAGCTGTGAGATGTATCGACGGGACGTTCGTCGAGATGCAACAAGTACTCACCAATGGGCCGACTGGACACAGCTAATGGATCTCCCGCGGTCGCTCGAGCCCTACCGCCTCTCGAAACCGGAGCTCGCCGTCTTCGTCTCCGGCGTGACGAGTATGGGCCTCGAGATCCTCGCCGTACGTATCGTCGCCCCGCAGTTCGGCAGCCACATATACACCGTGGGCGGCCTGCTGACGGTCTTTCTCGCCGCGCTCAGCCTGGGCTACTGGCAGGGTGGAAAACTAGCCGATACGGCGTCGAACCGCCAGATGACCTGGCTCCTGCTGGGAACGGCCGTCTACATCGCGATCGTCATCTACGCCAGCGACATGCTGCTGTATTACACGGCGACGATCCCGCTCTCGCCGCGGTACGCATCACTGCCGGCGATCATCATCCTCTTTGGCCCGCCGACGTACCTCCTCGGATTCATCAGCCCCTACTCCGCCGAGCTGTCGACCAAGGAAGGGATCGGCGCGGCCTCCGGCCACGTCTACGCCCTCGGAACCATCGGGAGCATCATCGGTGCCGGCGCGACCACGTACCTCCTCATCCCGGCGATGTCGGTCGATCAAATCGGGTTACTCTTCGGGGTAATTCTCGTCGGAACCGCACTCGTACTGAGCCTTCCTCGTCCATCGAAACGCACCGTGGTCGCCGTCGCCGCCATCTCCATCCTGCTCGTCGCCTCGACCAGCAGCGCCTCCCTCGGTCTCGACCCCCGCGGCGAGATCGTTTACGAGACCCAGACCCCCCACCAGCAACTCGAGGTGGTCGACAACGGCGACGTCCGGACGATGTACTTAGACGGTGCTCGCCACAGCGCGACCGACCTCGAGGATCCCGACCGGAACGTGTTCACCTACACGCGGTACTTCCACCTGACCATGTTGCTCGCGGACGACCCGAACGACGTCGACCGCGTGTTGTTCATCGGCGGCGGGGGCTACACCGGCCCGCAGCACTTCGAGGAATACTACGACGTGACCATCGACGTCGTCGAAATCGATCACGAGGTGACCGCCGCCGCCGAGCGGTACTTCGGCCTCGAGCAATCCGACAACCTGCGAGCGCACGAGGGCGACGGTCGCCAGTTCCTCTACAACAGCGACGAGCAGTACGACGTGATCGTCCTCGACGCGTTCAAACGCGACCAGGTTCCCTTCGAGATGACCACGCTCGAGTTCATGTCGCTCGTCGACGACAGCCTGAGCGACGACGGCATCCTGCTGGCGAACGTCATCTCCGCCCCCGATGGCTCGGCCTCGGAGTTCTACCGCGCCCAGTACAAAACGATGGACGAAGTGTTCCCGACCGTCTACAGCTTCCGCACCTCCGACGCCCCCGCCGTGCAGAACATCCAGTTGATCGCGACGAAAGACGAGATGCGGCTCTCAGCGGCCGACCTCGAGCGTCGGAACCAGGATCGAACCCTGCCAATCGACCTCACTGACGAAATAGACAACGCCATGGCCGAACCGGCAACTGACGACGTACCGGTTCTCAAAGATGACCGGGCGGCCGTGGACGCGTTGCTCGATCCGATGCTGGGCCAGCAGTACGTGATCGAAGAGACCGACACGACGCCAGGGGCAGGGAGCACGAACGCGACCTCAGCCTCGGCCTCACCCTCGAGTGCGGACTGAGTGCGGGTCGGCTCGAGTCGGGGGCGTGGAGCCCGTTCATCGTCAGGTGACGCCGTCAGCGTTACCAACAGCGACAGTATCGGTGGCAAGTAGCGCCAGCGGCAGCGTCAGTGTCAGTGGCTCTGTTGAATTCCATAGCTGTCAACAGGGTTTGGCAACTATGCTGCATACACAGCGCGGAATGCAGCACCACCCAATTCAGTGATTCGCTAAATCCACTCGAGAAGGAATGTGTTGAGGGAGAACTCACTGCAGGTCTTCAGGCGTGAATTCTGGTGTAAATATGATCTTGACGTCGTCGAAAACCTCGTCGCGCATCTGATCGAGTTCCTCAGATTGGGATGGCTCATCGTTCCACCACTCTTACGCTGCGTCCGCGGATGAAAATTCGGCAACGATGGTGTGGGCATAATCCCATTCGCCTTCGACCGATTCAGGGTCGAATTCGTAGATCAGTAACGTGCCGCCGTATTCATCCACGGTGGCTCGTGTGGCCGGAAGATACTCGTTCACATACCGATTCATGTCCGCGATTCCCTTACCCGATAGGACGTACTCTTTGGGCATGATGTCGCCGCTACGGCCGGCATCGGCAAGCGACAGGCACGTTATCACACCGCACAGCGTGTTTAGGCGTCTGTTACTTCGATTGTCCCAAATTTGTCAGATCGTTCTGGCGTTGCTGCCTACAGCGCAATGTTGCACGAAGCTCGGCATCGTCTTCGAAAGTAGTGATCGTTCAATGCAGGATAACTACTCAGTATTCGGTCGCTTCAAGATATTCTTCACGTGAAATGGCATATCTATGAACGTCAGCAACCGTGTCCGTCAGCGGAATCCAATTCCGGAGAAGACCCTCGTATTGACCTCCATACCGTTCGACGTACTTGTTGATTGCCCGTCGAGACTTCTCGTTCCCGTCGATGTGGGCGGCGACGACGAGTTCGAGATCAAGTCGGTCGAACGCCACGGAGAGCAGGGCGTCGGCTCGTTCGCCGGAGTACCCCCGGCCCCAGAATCGCTTCTCGAGAAGAATACCAAGGTTCGCAGATCGGTTTTTCCAGTCCGGCTACAGTCCCGTCGTTCCGGCGATGACGTCCGCACCGTCTTCTCCCTCGTTCGGTCGGATCACGTACTTCGCCCCCTCAACGTCGTCCCATAGCTGTTCGGCCTCGTCTACGTAGTCGTACGTCTCTTTCACCGTCTCGTGGGGCGACGAATCCCAGTACTCGAACAGCTCCTCCGCGTCGTCTCCATCGGCGTAAAGTTCGTGAAGTTCGAAGACGTCGACGGTATCGTGGGAGATTCGTTCGAATCTGAGTCGTTCCGTCTCGATGTGTTCGGGAAACATTCAATCTCAACTTCAGTTATCGATCGCCTGTCTCTGTCCACCAGCGTCCGTCCACGCGGCGATCCCACCATCGAGGTACCGAACGCGATCGTATCCCAGTTCCTGAGCCCGCTGGGCAGCGAGTGCCGAACGCGCTCCACTCGCACAGTAGAAGATTATCTCGGCCGCGTCGTCGAGTTCACACACGTACCGTGGATTGTCGGGATCCAGATGAGCCTCGAGCCGTCCCCTGGACGCGTGGATGGCTCCGGAAACCATCCCGTCAGACAGCTCGACAGCGTCGCGGACATCGATGAAGAGAACGCCGGTTTCGCCGACCATATCGATCGCTTCCGCTGGCGTATACGTCCCGACGCTGGCTTCGGCCGCGCGAACCAACTCCTCGTATCCAGGCTTGACACCATTCTTGTGCCGGGGCCGCTGTACCCTGGATGGCCTACGCTGGTCGGTCTCACTCATGGCCTGTGCCTCCGTCAGCCCGTTCCGATTCGGACGGCCTGACGCTGTGATTGCGGCTGAATACGTTCGTCGGGTCGTATTGGTCTTTCAACTCGATTAATCGGTCGGTCGTCTCGTCGCCTCGGGGTGACCGCTCGGAGTCGATGTCGTCCGCCTCGCCAAGTCCAGGGAAGTTTCGATAACCCCCGCCCGGTGAGTGGATCTCCATGTCCCGCTGGAAGGATCGCGCCCAGTCGAGAACCGCCTCGTCTGCCTCGGGGTCATCCCACTTGCAGTCGAGGGCGAGGAGGTACGGATGCTCTCGACCGCTGAAGGCCGTGGCGTGTTCCGGGACGTCGGCGATCGCACCACCCAGGTTCCAGACGTAGTAGAGGATCCTCGGATCCGGACGCGATCCCTCCCGGTCGACGATGTCGGTGATTGTGTCGTCGTCGAGCGAATCGAGGTAGACCGATCCCTGGTAGTACCGGTGCTTCTGGGCCGGGAAAAACGGATCGAACCCCTGCTGGAGGTCGAGGTATCGCGTTCGACCGCTGAAGTCGAACAATGGCGAGCCGAATTCCCGAAGCGGGCGGAGGAGTTCCTCGCCCTCTCTGTCGTCGCCGGAATGGACGGCGGTGATGATGGCAACCGACTTGTTGTGATACTCCTCCGGGAAGTGGGGATCCTCGGGAACCCCCCAGATGATCGCTTCGCCGCTCACGGTTCGTGGCGCGGTCTCGACGAAGTCGCGCCAGGTCTCGAAGGCCGCCGTCGCGTCCTCGATCGGGTGCCACGTCTCGACCGTGGCCAACTCGGTTCCGATCTGATGTGCTTCGAACTCAAAGGCGGTCACGACGCCGAAGGCACCGCCGCCCCCGCGTACCGCCCAGAAGAGGTCGGTATGCTCATCCTCGCTGGCGGTCAGGAAGCGGCCGTCGGCGGTGACCAGATCGACCGAGACGAGGTTGTCGCAGGTCAGCCCATACGCTCGTCGGAGGTGGCCGTATCCGCCGCCGAGTGTGAGGCCCGCGACGCCAGTGTGGGAAACGACCCCACCAGGAACGGCCAGTCCGAACGACTGGGTCGCGTGATCGACGTCTCGCCAGGTGGCACCACCGCCGACGCGGACGCGCCGTGCATCCGGGTCAACGTCGACCCAGTTCATTGGGGAGCAGTCAATGACGATCCCGCCGTCACAGGTTCCGAGACCCGCGGCGTTGTGTCCGCCGCCACGAACGGCGACGACCAGGCCCTCGTCGCGGGCGAACGCGACCGCGGCGATGACGTCGGCGACATCTCGACAGCGGGCGATTGCGGCGGGTTGTTTGTCGATCATGCCGTTCCAGACGCAACGTGCTTCTTCGTAGTCGGAATCCTTGGGCCGTATGACGTCGCCGAAGACGTCCGCATCGAACTTGTCGATTGGGTCGTCTGTATCTGCGTCAGACACCATGCGAGACGATCCGACCGCGAAACCGTTATAGATTCCCGCTGAAAGAATTTCACTGCCTAAAATCTTTCACGTCGTGAAACACAGACCGGTCGACGGACGGCGATTCGGACTACTTGAGCGACGGTAGCGATCCGCGTTCGTAGCCGTCTTCGAGCGGCTGGGATTCCGTACGGAACCGATCGTAGTAGGACTCCGCCCACCTCCGCGCGTCGGCACTGGACGTTTCGACGAGCGCCTGTAATCCACCCTTCTCGTGATCGTAACAACAGATGGTCACCCGATCGTCGAAGATACAGATTTCGAATCGATCGTCGATCGGCAGATCATCGTGGAGCAACACGGTGTAGCTTTCGCTATCAGCGGCCGCCATGATGGTTTCTGTGTCCCCCCACGACAAGAGTTCCTCGAACACTTCCGGCGAATAAATGTACTCACACTGGAATTTATCTTGCTGGTCGAGGAACCGATCGAAAGAGGCCTCTAACGTCCGTAATCCCAACATCGCCACTCCAACCCCGCGCCACGTAGATGTATCCGTTATCAGCTCGAGCCGGCGTTCCGTCGGCTTGTCGGGATAACCGGGACCCGGGTATGTGACGTCAACGTCCGAAAATAGCTCAGCACTGAATCCATCGAATTCGTGAGGTAACCAGTGCCAGACCTCTCGCAGCTGTTGCTCTATCGTCATCGCATCCACGAACTCCGATAGTCGGTCGGCAACGAACTCGCCCAGGCCCGTCAGCTGGGCCATCCTGCTTTCCCGTTCGATCCAGTTGCGCTCCTCGAAGTCAGCGAGTATCCGGCTTATGGTTGGTGAAGAAGCTCCCGTTGCGGATCGCAACTCATCACGGTCACTCGGCCCCGTGGCCAGTGTACCAAGTACGGCTACGCGGTGATCCGAGGTGACGAGAAATTCGATATCGTCTGGTGTCGCATCCATGGTCATGGTATGTGTTATCACTCATTAATGGTTCAGGTAACATCCGCAATGATGGGTACGCCCGGGAAGATCTACTGACGCAATTTCAGCGCAGACCGATCGGAACAAACGAATCTCAATTTGGTTCATCCAATCACCGTATGTTGCACGCCGATTCTGACAGCAGATCGGTAGTTCGTCGAGCCTCCAAAAGAGACAGGACACAAATCGGTCACGAGACCGCACCTGTATCATGGCCGTGCGTAAACAGAAGAGAACGCCTTTGCTGACGTGAACAGAAGGGGCAGTATCGATGTATCTCGTTACGTTCCGTCTCGAGCCGGGAGCATACGACAAAGAGTTCCACGAGCTGAACGATGCAATACAGGCAGTCGCCGAAGGGACAGACGGGTATCGTGGCAAACGCACGTGGCACGCCCCCGGGAGTGAGGAGATTCTCGTTGCCTACTACTGGGAGTCGCTGGATGCACTCGAGTCGTTTGGGACGGATGCAGACCACAAAACGGCGAAAGCCCGCTGGACGGAGTGGTACGATGCGTACGAGGTTACCATCACAGAAATCATCGACGCGTACGGGAGTGGCTTCGGTGATGACGCAGACCCACCGCAGTAAGATACCATTCATCTCACATTACTACCTGTCCAAAACACATGTTCGGCGTTTGCTGCGTTCAGCCTCCGTATTCAGTACCCCCTTGCAATCAATATTCAGTACCCTCCTGCAATCACTTCTGAAGGAGTTCAACAGTGCCGTGCCAGTCCCACTCACTCCTCCACCGATTCGCACAGTTTTTGAGCCTCGAGGCGCAAGAATGGCTATTGAATGATCTCGAAGGGCTGTGAGCAGTGTGCGAAAGGCGGCAAGATGGTGCTGTTCGTGTACGGCTACTGCGATCAGCGCGACTGCTTTTACTGCCCGCTCGGCGAGACCCGCAAGAACGTGACCGACGTCTACGCCAACGAACGCCTCGTCGAGGACGACGAGGACGTGCTCACCGAGGCCCACCGGATGAACGCCCTCGGCACCTCCATCACGGGCGGGGAGCCACAGGAGGCCCTCGAGCGCACCTGCCACTACCTCTCCCTGCTGAAAGAGGAGTTCGGTGAGGATCACCACACCCACCTCTACACCGGCATCCCCGGTGGCCGCGAAAACATGCGCCGCCTCTCGGAGGCCGGCCTGGACGAGATCCGCTTTCACCCGCCCCTCGAGCAGTGGGGCGACCTCCACGGCACCGAGTGGGAGGAAATCCTCTACATTGCGCGCGAGGAGGGGCTGACGCCGGCGTTCGAGATTCCCGGCATCCGCGCCGAGACGGAGTTCCTCGAGTTCCTCGACGAGGGTGCCGCCGACTTCTGTAACGTCAACGAGTTCGAGATGTCCCACGGGAACTTCCGCCGGATGCAGGAGAAAGGGTTCGAACTCAAGGAGGGGCACATGAGCGCCGTTGACAACGACCGGGACGGCATCCTCGAGGTGATGGGCGACCATCCGAAGGTGTACTTCTGCACCTCGGTGTTCAAGGACGCCGCCCAGCACCGACGGCGACTCAAGCGAATGGCGCGAACGGTTCGCCGGGAGTTCGACGACATCACCGATGACGGCACCCTGGTGTACGGAAAGACACGCGCCGACCCCACCCGGTTCGAGGCCCTGGGCGTTCCCGAGGAGTTCTACACGATCAAGTCGAATCACGTCGAGATTGCCTGGTGGTTGCTCGAGGAGATGATCGAGGAAGGGGACGTCGACGACGGGGAGATCGTCGAGCAGTATCCGACGTACGATGGGCAAGTTGTCGAGCGGACGCCGCTGGTGTAGGGTTGCACCGCGAGCGAACGGCGTGAGCGAGCGTTTTTGGTGCAGATTTTTGCGGGAGTGGTGAGCGAGTGTCGCGAGCGAATCCCGACCGGAAAAAGGTGCATGTGGCAGGTGGTGGAGCGGACGCCGCTAGCGTACGGTCACTGCCGGCCGGGAAACGTCGTGAGCGTGCGCTTTTTTACTCGAGAACTCAGTCCGAGCGCCGAACCCGATTAACGGCCGGAGTCGCCGTAATCCCGTGGACGACGATCGAGATCACGACGACGGTGCCGACCAACGCCCAGAGGAGATCGGCGTCGGTAAACGCGGCTTCGTTCAGGCCGTGAGAGAGGTAGTAGAACGAGCCGATTCCCCGAATGCCGAAGAACGCGATCACCCCTTGACTCGACCAGTCGGCGTCGAAACCGACGAGACCGATCACCCCGGCCAGCGGCCGGACGAGAAACACGATCGCGATGGCGGCGATCAACGCCTCGACGGTGAGCGGAGCGAGGAGGCCGCCGACGATAGCGCCGCCGAAAAATACCATGATCACGCCCATCGCGATCTGTTCGGCGAGTTCGCTGATCTCGTGCAGCGACTCGTTGTACTCGTGGGTGCGTTCGGAGTCGCGGATCGTGACGGCAGCGACGAACACGGCGATGAACCCGTACCCGCCGGCCAACTCGGTAAGGCCGTAAATGACGAGTGTTCCGGCGACCGCCTCGAGTCCCTGAACGGATTCG